>JAHEBM010000017.1 GCA_024642245.1 Haliea sp. | reverse complement strand
TTACCACACTCCAGGCAACGGTGGGACTGATCTGCCACCTGCTCCTGGCTGTAGGGGTTGTAGATCTCCACGTACTCGGTTTTACGCGTGCGCAGGGACTTTTTATCGGGGTCGTGGCGACCGACATCGATAAACTGGAAATGGTTTTCCAAACGTTTGCTCATAGCCTATTCCTAATCTGTGTCACGCAGTCGTGACAACAGGCGATCAAGGTCAGCCGCCTTGGGCTTAACCAGCCAGAACTTGCCGACGTAGTCTTCAAAATTCTCCAGCAGGTAGGCACCCCATTCCGAATGTGTCTCGCTGGCGAACTCCCTGATATTGCTGCGCAGGTGGTTCCGGTAGGGCTCCATGTACTCGGCACTCACACGATGAATTTCGACCAGTTCACTGTTGTACTTGTCGATGAAGCTGCGGTCCTTGTCCAGCACGTAGGCAAACCCGCCAGTCATGCCCGCGCCGAAATTGACCCCGGTGGGGCCGAGCACGGTGATCACGCCGCCTGTCATGTATTCACAGCAATGGTCCCCGGTTCCCTCGACCACGGCATGGGCGCCACTGTTGCGCACGCCAAACCGCTCCCCGGCGATACCCGCGGCAAAGAGCCGGCCACCGGTTGCACCGTACAGGCAGGTATTGCCGATAATCACGGTTTCCTGGGACTTATAGCTACTGTCTCGCGCCGGGTAGACCACCAGCTTGCCACCTGCCATGCCCTTGCCCACGTAATCATTGGAGTCTCCCTCCAGGTACATATGCAGGCCGCCGGCGTTCCACACGCCAAAACTCTGGCCCGCGGTCCCGGTCAGGCGCAGCACCAGGGGGGCGCTTTCCATGCCCATATTGCCATGGCGCCGGGCGATCTCGCCGGACAGCCGGGCACCGATGGAGCGGTCACAGTTGGTGACCTGGAAGGCGAATTCCCCACCGCTCTTCGCTTCTATCGCGGGCAGGGTTTGCGCCAGCATCATTTCTGCCTTCTCGCCGCGGTCGAAGGGCAGGTTCGATGGCACCTGGCAAAACTCCGGCTGGCCTGCCGCCTCCTGCGCCTTGTGCAGGATAGGCGCCAGATCCAGTTTGCCCTGCTTTGTGGTTTCCCCCGGCAGCAGCTCCAGCAGGTCGGTCCTGCCGATGAGGGCTTCCAGCGAGGGCACCCCCAGCCGTGCCAGCCATTCCCGGGTCTCTGTCGCCACGAAAGTAAAGAAATTGACCACCATTTCTACCGTGCCGTTGAAGTGGTCATCCCGCAGTTTCTGGTTCTGGGTTGCAACACCTGTCGCACAGTTATTGAGGTGGCAGATACGTAAGTACTTACACCCGAGCGCTACCATGGGCGCGGTGCCAAAGCCGAAACTCTCGGCGCCGAGGATCGCCGCCTTGATGACGTCCAGGCCGGTCTTCAGCCCACCGTCTGCCTGCAGGCGGATAAATCCGCGCAGGTGGTTGCCCCGCAGGGTCTGCTGCACCTCTGCCAGGCCCAGCTCAAAGGGTGAACCGGCATAGCGGATAGACGTCAGGGGACTGGCTGCCGTGCCACCGTCATAACCGGAAATGGTAATCAGGTCGGCGTAGGCCTTGGCCACACCCGCCGCGATGGTACCCACGCCGGGTTCTGAGACCAGTTTGACGGAAACCAGCGCCTGGGGATTGACCTGTTTCAGGTCAAAAATGAGCTGGGCGAGATCCTCGATAGAGTAGATATCATGATGCGGCGGCGGTGAAATCAGGGTCACGCCGGGTACCGAGTAGCGCAGCCGTGCGATCAGGTCGTTGACCTTGCCGCCGGGCAATTGACCGCCTTCGCCGGGCTTGGCCCCCTGGGCAATCTTGATCTGCAGCACCTCCGCATTGACCAGGTAATGCGGGGTAACCCCAAACCGGCCGGAAGCAATCTGCTTGATCTTGGAAACTCGCTCGGTGCCAAACCGCTCCGGATCCTCGCCACCCTCACCCGAATTGGAGCGCGCACCCATTCGATTCATGGCCGCGGCCAGCGCCTGGTGAGCCTCGGGACTCAGGGCCCCCAGTGACATACCGGCAGAGTCAAAACGCGGCAGGATTTTCTCAATGGGCTCGACCGCCTCCAGGGCGAGCGGTGTCGCCGCCTCCACTGGCTTGAGCAAATCACGAAGAGTGGCCACGGGGCGCGTGTTCACCAGCGAGGAATAACGCTGGTAAACGGCGTAATCACCGCTCGCCACCGCCTCCTGCAGGGTCATTACCACGTCGGGGTTGAATGCATGGTATTCCTGCCCATGGACATATTTGAGCAGACCCCCCTGCTCGATATCCTTGCGCTGTGTCCAGGCCTTGCGGGCGAGGGCGACCTGGTCCTGTTCTAGCTCGTGAAAATCCGCGCCCTTGATACGCGATGAAACGCCCGGAAAGGCCAGTTCCACCACTTCCTGCGCCAGGCCGACCGCCTCGAACAGCTGGGCACCCCGGTAGGAACTGACGGCCGATATGCCCATTTTCGACATGATTTTCAGCAGGCCCTTGTTGATGCCCTTGCGGTAGTTCTTGTAACAGGTACTGGGCTCGCCCAACACCTCGCCGCTGCGAATCGACTCCTCCAGTACGCTGTAGGCGAGGTAGGGGTAAACCGCGGTGGCGCCAAAACCAAGCAGGCAGGCTATCTGGTGAGAATCCCGGGCGCTCGCAGTCTCCACTACAATATTGGCGTCAACCCGCAAGCCCTTGCGGATCAGGTGGTGATGGACCGCGCCAGCGGACAGCAGGCTGTGAACAGGCAGGCGGTCTTTCTCGATGGCGCGATCGGAAAGAATGAGTATCGTGGCGCCACCGAGTATGGCTTTCTCCGCCTCAGCCGCCATTTCCTCGATCGCCTGCTTCAGGTTTTTCTCCGCGGGCCGGTAGGTGCAGTCGAGCTTGCGTACCACAAAGCCCGGCCTGTCCAGCTGCGTCAGCGTGGTAAATTTGCCCTGTGACAAAACCGGGGAGGACAGAACCACGCGGTCAGCGTGCTCCGGGCCCTCCAGGAAAATATTTTTCTCACCCCCCAGGTCCGTCACCAGGGACATGACAATCGTCTCGCGCAGGGGGTCAATTGGCGGGTTGGTCACCTGCGCAAATTTCTGCCGGAAGAAATCGTACAGGGCGCGCTCCAGGCGCGACAGGACCGCCATGGGCGTGTCATCGCCCATGGAGCCAACGCCCTCATTGCCGGTTTCCGCCAGCGGGCGCAGGATCTGGTCACGCTCCTCAAAACTGACCTGAAACATTTTCATGTAGGTATTGAGCATGGCCGGCTCGATGCCTGAGGCCATTTCGCCGCCGAAGGTCCCCTCAATGCGCTGGGATTTCTCCCTCAGCCAGCGCTTGTACGGGTGCCGGGCTTTCAGGCGATTGTCGATTTCATCGTTCTGCAGCAGTTCACCGGTATGGGTATCCACCATCAGGATCTGGCCGGGTCCAACCCGGCCCTTGGCGATGACATCCTCGTTTTTGTAGCCGTGGGTCCCCACCTCGGAGGCCAGGGTGATAAACCCGTCCCTGGTTGTCACCCAGCGGGCGGGGCGCAGGCCATTGCGGTCGAGCAGGCAGACCGCGTAGCGCCCGTCAGTGAGCACGATGCCGGCCGGCCCGTCCCAGGGTTCCATATGCATGGAATGGTATTCGTAAAAGGCTTTCAGGTCCGGGTCCATGGACTCGATGTTCTGCCAGGCAGGGGGAATCAGCATGCGCAGCGCCCGGGCCATATCCACCCCGCCCGTCAGCAGGACGTCGAGCATATTGTCCAGGCTGGAGGAGTCGGAACCGGTCCGGTTTACCAGCGGGGCAATGGACTGGATATCGGGTATTTTGTCGCTCTCAAAACGTGCGGTGCGGGCATCGGCCCAATTGCGGTTGCCTTCAATCGTATTGATCTCGCCATTGTGGGCCAGCAGGCGAAAGGGCTGTGCCAGTGGCCAGCGAGGCATGGTATTGGTAGAGAAACGCTGGTGAAAGACACAAATAGCCGTCTCCAGCCGGTCGTCATCCAGGTCGAGGTAAAATCGCGGCAGATCCACCGGCATGACCAGGCCCTTGTATGCAATGACCCGGCCCGACAGGCTGCACAGATAGAACTCACCGTCTGCGGCGTTGGCAATCTCCGCCTTGCGACGGGCGACAAACAATTTGGTGCTCAGGTCGTCGGCGGAGATTCCGGGCGCATCGACAAATACCTGCTCGATCACCGGGAGGCTCGCTAATGCGATCGAGCCACACACAGTACTGTCAGTAGGTACGACCCGCCAGCCCAGGACGCGCAGGCCCTGGTCGGACAACGCCTTTTCGGTGGCGCTGCGCGCCGCGGCTGCGAGGTCCGGGTTGTTGCTGAGAAAAACCTGTCCAATGCCGAAGTTATCGGCAAGGCTGACACCAAAACACGCCTGCGCCAGGGTCCGCATAAAGCGCTCGGGCATCTGCATCAGCAGTCCGCAACCATCCCCGGTCTTGCCATCCGCGGCGATACCGCCACGGTGCGTCATGCAAGTGAGCGACTCAATGGCTGTTTGCAGCAGGCGGTGGCTGGCCTCACCGGAGGTATGTGCAATCAATCCGAATCCGCAATTGTCACGGAATTCTTCAGGTCTAAAAAGGCCTGCGCTCATAGTCAGTCCAAAATAATTAGTAAAAACAACAAGTTAACTCGGAGCACCCGGCGCCACGGCAGATTCCGGGCGAATTGGCGGCCGACCATTTTACACAGATGGGCCGCGGCGGACAAACGCCAGTATGGGGGAGAAATCAGGCGCCGGAATCGCGTCTTTCCAGTAACTCGACCAGCTCCCTCTCAGTCGCGTCATCGACGATACAGGCCCGGCCAACCGCCTCCAGCAGCACCAGCCGCAGGCGCCCGTCCACCACTTTCTTGTCACGCGCCATAAGTTCAAGAAAGGCACCGGGGTCCATGTCCGCGGGCGGCTGCAAGGGCAAGCCCGCGACCCGCAACAGGGCGCCGAGGCCCGCCAGCTCAGCAGGGTCTATCCAACCCCGACGAACCGACAATTCCATGGCAAGTACCATCCCCGCTGCGACGGCCTCACCGTGCAGCCAGTGACCGTATCCCTGGTTCGTTTCGATAGCGTGCCCGAACGTATGGCCCAGGTTCAGGATCGCCCTGATTCCACCCTCGCGCTCATCGACCGACACCACCTGGGCCTTACTGCTGCAACTGCGCTCTATGGCCTCGGCCAGTGCTGCTTCCTCGCGAGCCACCAGTTTCGGCATGGACTCCTGCAGCCATCGATAGAACGGTTCATCACAAATCAGGCCGTACTTGATAACCTCGGCCAGCCCTGCCGCGAACTCCCGCGCTGGGAGCGTCTGCAGTGTATTGGTGTCTATCAGCACGGCGCTGGGCTGGTAGAAGGCACCAATCATGTTCTTGCCAAGGGGGTGATTGACCGCAGTTTTACCACCCACCGATGAATCCACCTGGGCCAGCAACGTGGTGGGCAACTGGATAAAGTTGACGCCGCGCTGGTAGCAGGCAGCGGCAAAGCCGGTAACATCACCGACTACTCCACCGCCGAGCGCAATAAAGGTTGTGCTGCGATTGTGGCCAGCAGCCATCACCTGGTCGAAAATATCGCCAAGCGTGGCCAGGGTCTTGTATTGCTCGCCGTCGGGTAGCAGTACTTCCGTGACCCGCCTGCCGGAACCCAGGGCGGTCCTGACCCGATCCATGTACAGGGGTGCGACCGTATCGTTACTGACGATGACAACCTGGGATCCCGGGATGTGGCTGGCCAGCAGGTCCGGGTCAGCCAGCAGATCGCGGCCTATGTAGACGGGGTAGCTGCGCTCGCCCAGCTCGACATGCAATGTGTGCATCAACAGGGACACCTGGAATCCTCGAAGTTTGCCTGGAAAACCGGGATGATACCGCCTGGCGACCCGCGGTGTCTTTACTGCAGTTCCCGCACCAACCGCTGAGCCACCGTTCTGGGGCTGCAGCCATCGGTCTCGATGACGTGGTCGGCGATCTCACGGTAAAGCGGCTCGCGAATCGCCATCAGCGTCCGGAGCACTTCCTCGGGATTGCCCTTTTGCAACAGTGGCCGGCGGCGATCGCGGCGGGTGCGCCTGACCTGCTCGTCCACGGTGGCGTGCAGATACACCACATAGCCACGGGCGCCCAGTGCCTGCCGGTTTTCCGCGCGCATCACAACGCCCCCACCGGTCGCCAGTACCACGTCGTCCCAGAGTGTCAGTTCCTCGACGACCTGTTGCTCCCTGTCACGGAATCCAGCCTCACCTTCCATGTCGAAAATCCAGGGAATGTCGGCTCCGGTGCGGGCCTCGATCTCGGTATCCGTATCCGCGAACCGCAACTTCAGGTGCTGGGCAAGGTATTTGCCAATAGTGGACTTGCCGGCCCCCATGGGGCCGACCAGAAAGATCCTGTGAAGTCTGGACATCTTGCGTCGGGAATACCCTAGTCGAGCAGGGTTTCGGCAAGAATGCGCGGGGTAATAAAGATCAGCGTTTCAGTCTTCTTGTGACTGGTCGAGGTGTTGCGGAAGAAGGCACCGATATAAGGCAGGTCGCCAAAGAAGGGTACCTTGTTAACCGACTCGATGTCCTCGGTCTTGAATACACCGCCAAGAACCACTGTCTCCCCATTGCCCACCAGTACCTGGGTATTCAACTGCGTAGTGTCAATCGAGGGGATGAATCCACCCTGGCCACTGGGGACCAGCTCACCAATGGAATCCTGGTTAACCTGCAGCTCCAGCATGATCCGGTCATCCGGCGTAATGTTGGGGGTAACGTCCAGGGACAACACCGCGTCCTTGAAGCTGGTGGTCGTTTCACCACTGGCCGAGGATTCCTGGTAGGGAATCTCGGTACCCGACTTGATAGAGGCCTGCTGCTTGTCGCCGGTGATGACTTTCGGCTGCGAGACCACCTCACCTTCGCCCGCTGCTTCCAGGGCAGAGAGTTCCGCAGTCAAGAACAGGTCACTGCTGGTAAAGCCCACCGCAAAGCCGCTGTTGCGCGTTACGCCCAGGTCAACCAGCAGGGCACCGGGGTAATCCACCTGTGGTTGGGTGCCATTGATTACGGATTCATTCAGGCCTATCACGTTCTCGGTATTGCCGGAAACCGAGGTGATACTGTCGTCTCTCGCATCCAGGTAACCACCACCCCACTCGATACCGAGGTTCTTGGTGGCGTCGGACTGGGCGATGACAATCCTCGCCTCGATCATGACCTGGCGAATCGGGATATCGACCAGCTCTATCAGGGCGCGTATTTCCGCCAGTTTGGGCGCGGTCTCGGTAATAATCAGCGAGTTGGTGCGCGGCTCAACAACCACAGAGCCCCTGGCCGATATCAGGCTCCCGCCCTCTTCGGAACCGGCATTGAACAGAGAGACGACATTCGCGGCACTGGCGTAGCGTATGCGGACGAACTCCGATACCAGCGGTGCCAGCTCGGCAATCTGCTTGTTGGCCTCGATCTGCTGGCGCTCGCGCTCGGCGATCTCTGCCGCGGGCGCTACCATCAATACGTTGCCGATCTGGCGCTTGTCCAGGCCCTTGGTCTTCAGCACCAGTTCCAGCGCCTGGTCCCAGGGCACATTCTGCAGCCGCAGGGTGATGCGACCGCGAACGGTATCACTCGCCACCAGGTTGAGCTCGGTAAAGTCAGCGATAAGCTGCAGCACCGCACGTATCTCGATGTCCTGGAAGTTCAGCGAGATCCTGTCACCCACATAGGTAAACTCGTTGCGGCGCTCCTCCACCTCTTTCTTGGATAGCGGCTTTACACTCAGCACGTACTGGTTGTCTGTCTGGTAGGCCAGGTAATCAAAATCGCCGGTATTTTTCAGTGTCAGCGTTGCACCGCGCTCGGTGGTGTTCACATCGACACTGGTAACAGGCGTGGCAAAATCCGTAACGTCATAACGCCGCATCAGGCGCTCGGGAACGTTGGTATCCACGAACTGCACCTTGATGTCGCCACCTTCACTGAAAACATTGACGTCCACGGAGGGGTTGGTCAGTTGCAGCGTCAGGCGACCCTCGCCCTCGCTGGTTCTCTGGAACTGCAGATCGGTGATCTCGGACGCCACCTCGGTGACCGGCACCACCTTGGTTTCAACGCGATAGGGATCGGAACCCGGCTTGACGTAGTCACCACCGCCGTCCTGGCCGACAACAACATACAGGCTATTGCCTTCCACGCGCGTCTCATAGGGCACCACCTTGACCATGTTCACGACAACGCGAGTGCGGTCACCGGATTCCAGCACAACCACGCCGGTGGCGTTGCCATAGGGTAATGAATAGCGCTTGCGCTCCAGCGCACTTTTTGTGTCAACAAAATCAATAGCGATACGGGCCGGCTTTTCAATAGTATAGGATTTCATTTCCGGCGGCGGCTGATTGAAATCCAGGCGGATCTCAAATTTACTTCCGGGTCTTGCGCTGAACTCGATATCCTTAATGGTTGCCGTGGCGCTCGCTACCCCCGACAGTAAAGCCATCACGAGGCCACCGACTGCTACAAGCAAGCTTTTCCCCATGCTCTCTTTTGCTTTCCCCACGGTTTTCGTCCCCAAATTTTGTTTTTTACTTGTCATGGCAATCACCTATGGCCCCGGCTTATACGCCACTTAATTTGATAGTACGTGGGCGCTCCACCCATCCGTCCTTGGTTCCATCACTCACGATCTCAACCACACCCACGTAATTGTCCGTCATCTCGACAATCTTGCCGTGGGCACGCCCGAGATAGTTCCCTATAGTGACGCGATGCACACCGCCTTCCGGGTCGCTTATCAATGTCCAGTTGACACCGTCACGCTCCAGGGTACCCACCATACGCAGCGAATCAAACGTGTACTGCTCCAGAAATTCCTTCGCCCTGGACTCATCCGGCTTGATCGCGCTGATCGCCTGTAACTGGGCTATTTCCCTGACCTCAACCGGCCGGTCAAAGGGACTGCGCAGGGTCGTCGCACCGTAGGAAAACGCCTCGTAGGCCTTGAATGTCGGTATCGGCGCGATGACGCCACCGGGGCGGTCGCGCTTGGAGGCCATGAAGGCATCGAGATCCGAAAAATCCTTGGCGGCGCAGGCCGATAGCAGGGTCCCGAAAGACAGCAGCACTACGATTGTACGGGGCAGACTGGTCATCACTAGGCGTCCCCATCCTTGTAGCGGTAAGTCTTCGCCACAATCTTCATACTCAGGTGGTTCGCATCGTTACCCGGCGCACTGATCGTGAAATCATGCAGGGTGACAATCCGCGGCAAGCCCGCCATGCCGCTGATAAAAGCACCCAGGTCGTGATAGGACCCGGAGGCGTTGATCGCAATCGGCAGTTCCACGTAGAACTCCCTGGCGGTCTCCTTTTGCAGGTCAATACTGGATATCTCCAGGCCGTTCAGCAGGCCCTTGTTGGTGATGTCCTCGAGCAGGCCCGGCACCTCTGTATCGCTGGGCAGCTGGCTCACCAGGGCGCCGAATGACTCCTCCATTTCCACCATCTGCTGGCGGTAGGCATCGAGGTTTGCCGCCTGGAACGCCTTTTTCTCGAAGTCCTTCTTGAGCTCTACTTCCTTGGCCTCGACTTTGACCAGCTGGTTCTGGAGCCCCTCGATATGGTAGTAGTAACCCCCGGTGAGTACAGCGACTAGCAGGATTATCCAGATACCGAGTTTTATCGGCAGCGGCCAGGATCCGACGTTGTCGAAATCGAGGCTGTTTATATCGAATTCGCGCAGCGAGCGCATTGTGTCTTCAAATGCCATCGCTCAACCCTCCCCTGACTTCTTCTCTGATTCCGGCGCCTCTATCTTCACTGTCAAGCTGAAGGTATTAGCCTGGTCCCCATATTCCGGCGCGGTCCGGACAGAATCCAGATTGGGGCTTGCCAGCCAATCGGAAGCATCCAGTCGACGCATCAGGCTTGAAACCCGGTTGTTGGACTCGGCCACACCGCGAATGGATATGGTTTTGTCCTTGGTTTGCAAATTGGTGTAGAACACCCCGTCGGGCACGGTGCGAACCAACTGGTCCAGCACCCGCACAATAATAGGCCTGTTGCCCTGCAATTCCTGGATGACGCGCATCCGATCAAGCAACTGGTTGCGCTTTTTCTGCAGTTCACGGATTTCCGCAACCTGCTCATCCAGGATCTTGATATTGTCCGACAGGTACTGGTTGCGGGCATTCTGGTGCTGGATCTGTCCGTTTACCACCCGATCGCCCAACAATACCAGGCCCACGCCCAGCGCCAGGACCAACCCAACCGTGATCAGAAAGTCTTTTTTGAGCTCCTGTCGCCGCTCTTCCCGCCATGGCAGTAAGTTAATCTGCGCCATTAGTTAAAGCTCCGTAAGGCCAGGCCACAGGCGATCATCATCGCCGGCGCATCGCTACTCAACGCCACGGCATTTACTTTGGGTGAAACAGACATATTGGCAAAGGGGTTAGCCACCGTCGCCGGCGTACCCAGTTTTTCCTGCACCAGCTCCGCCAGCCCCTCCATGGAGGCCACGCCGCCAGCGAGAATGATGTAGTCCACGTCGTTGTACTGGCTGGAGGAGAAGAAGAACTGTAGCGAGCGGGCAACCTGCTGTACTACCGCATCCTTGAAGGGCTCGAGCACCTCCGGTTCGTAGTCATCCGGCAGGCCACCCTGCTTCTTGGCCAGCCCGGCCTCTTCCAGGGGCAGGCCATACCGCCGCATAATCTCGTCGGTAAGCTGCTTGCCACCAAAGAGCTGCTCGCGTGTGTAGATGGTCTGGCCATTGTTCAGCACGCTGAGGGTGGTCATGGTCGCACCGATATCCACGACCGCCACGGTGCTCTCCTGCTCGAGGTCCAGCTGGTGCTGGATCAGGGAAAAGGCCCGCTCCATGGCGTAGGCCTCGACGTCCATGATTTTAGGTATGAGTTCTGAACCCTCGATTGCCTCCACCCGGGTATCGATGGTCTCCCGTCGGCAGGCGGCAAGCAAAACCTCCACCATATTGTCCCGCTCGGGAGAGGGACCCTGGACTTCGAAATCGATAGCGACTTCTTCCAGGGGGTAGGGAATGTACTGGTCAGCCTCCAGGGTGAGCTGGGTTTCCATCTCATCCTCACTCAAGCCCTGGGGCATATCGATCATCTTGGTGATGACCGACGAGCCGGCGACCGCGGCCGCCACCGTCTTGAGCTTCGTCCTGGATTGGGCCACGACGCTGCGGATGGCGTTTGCCACGCCATCCACGTCATTGACGTTCTTCTCTATTACCGCATCTTGCGGCAGCGAGCTCACCGCGTAGCTCTCTACACGATAGCGATCCCCGGTATAGCTCAATTCAAGCAACTTGACGGTCGTTGAACTGACGTCCAAACCCAAAACCGGCGTCGCCTTTCTCTTCCCCATTCGCCCGAACACGTTTTTTCCCTATCAGTATCACTAACTTAGGATATTTTTATGTGTAGCTACATTAATTGTTAGATATAACACAGACCTAAATATATCAAAACTGAAAAAAAGCATATAATTACCAAACGAGGCGGCACCACTCTCCGTAGAACCAATATAAACCACTGTTTGTAAAGGGATAAATGAAAATCCTACGCGCGCTTTTACGCCTGTCATTATTTGGACTTTTCGGAGCTTCATGGCTTTTCGCCGGGGTTTACCTCTACCTGAGCCCGAACTTGCCTGATGTTGCCACCTTGCGCGACGTAAAACTCCAGACACCAATGCGGGTTTACACCCACGATGGCAGCCTGATCGGCCAGTTTGGCGAGCAGAAGCGCAGCCCGCTTCCTTTCGAGGCTATTCCGCAGCAGTTTGTCGAGGCACTGCTGGCGGCCGAGGACGCGAGCTTTTTCCGCCACTCGGGCATTGATATAGCGGGCCTGCTGCGGGCGGTCTCGGAGCTGGTGCTGACGGGAGAAAAGGGCTCCGGCGGCAGCACCCTGACGATGCAGGTTGCGCGCAATTATTTCCTGAGCCTCGAGCGCACGTTTATGCGCAAGTTCAACGAGATACTGCTGGCCATTGAGATAGAACGGGCACTCGATAAACGCGAAATATTCGAGCTGTACTTCAACAGGGTATTCCTCGGCCACCGGGCCTACGGCTTTGAAGCCGCCGCACAGGTCTATTACGGCAAATCCATCAGTGAGTTGGACCTGGCACAGCACGCCATGCTGGCCGGTATTCCCAAGGCGCCGTCGCGCAACAACCCGATCAGCGGCCCGGTAGCCGGCAAACAGCGCCGCGACTGGATTCTCGGCCGCATGCGCGACCTCGGTTATATCGACCAGGCCCAGTACAGTGCAGCGATAGCCGAGCCTGATACCGCCACCCACCACGGCGAACAATTGAGTTTCTCCGCCCACTATGCTGCCGAGATGGTGCGCCAGGAAATGCTGGATCGCTACGGCATGGCGGCCTACAACGATGGCTACCAGGTCTATACCACTATCAACGCTGAACTCCAGCAGGTCGCACGCAAGTCGGTCATCAACGGGCTGCTCACCTATGACGATCGCCACGGGTACCGTGGTCCGGAACAGAAACTCCCCCCACTGGAGGGCAATCAGCGCCCGGAAAATGCCTGGCTGGACGCACTGGCGCAAACCGCGGTAATCGCCGACCTCCTGCCCGCGATAGTGACCGAAGTGGACAAGGAACAGGTCGCTATCTTATTTGCAGACGCCACCCGCGATAAGGTCCTTTGGGAGAACGGCATCAGCCACGCATCTCCCTACCGCAGCGAAAACGCGGTAGGCCCGAGACCTGCCGGCCCGGCCGATGTACTGGCCGTCGGCGACCTGATCCGGGTGAGCCGCCACGATGACGGCTACTGGCATCTCACCCAGGTGCCGGCCGCCCAGGCAGCGCTGGTGTCACTGCGCCCCGACGATGGCGCCATTATCAGCATCGTCGGCGGCATGGGCTTTGAACTCAGCAAGTTTAACCGCGCCACCCAGGCCCAGCGACAACCGGGATCCAATTTCAAACCGTTCCTTTATAGTGCCGCACTGGAGTCGGGTTTCACTGCCGCCAGTATTGTCAACGACGCGCCGGTGGTCGTCGAAGACAGCTCCCTCGACGAGGGGATGTGGCGACCCGAAAATGACGAGGGCAAATTTTACGGCCCCACCCGACTGCGCTGGGCATTGACCAAGTCCCGCAACCTGGTGTCGATTCGCCTGCTGCAACAACTGGGCGTCGACAAACTACTGGACTACGTCGCTCGCTTCGGCCTGGATACCTCCCGCTTCCCCCGCGACCTGTCGCTGGCGCTGGGGACCCACGTGATGAGCGTAATGGATGTCGCAGCGGCATACGCAACGCTGGCCAACGGCGGCTACCGCATCGAACCCTATCTTATCGACCGCATAGACAACCTGGACGGCGAGACAATTTACAAGGCGAGACCGCTGACCGTCTGTCGCGGCTGCGAGCCGGCATCGGACAGGCCGGACACTGCCGAAGAACTCAGCATGGAGGAGATCCTGGCCCGGGCCGAGCCCGAGGAGCCGGAATTACCCCCGGCACCGCGGATCATGGATCCCCGGGTGAATTTTATCATCAACAGCATCCTCCAGGACGTCATCACAAAGGGAACCGGTCGCCGTGCGCTGGAACTCAAGCGCAGCGACATCGCCGGTAAAACCGGCACTACCAACGGCCCCATGGACGCCTGGTTCTCCGGGTATAACACCGATGTGGTGACATCCACGTGGGTAGGCTTTGACAACTACACCCCGCTGGGGCGCCGCGAATTCGGTGGCACTGCAGCGCTACCCATCTGGATGGACTTCATGCGGGAGGCCTTGCGGGACAGTCCCCAGACCCCGCGGCCCGTACCGCCTGGCATTGTGAGCGTTAGGATAGACCCCGACACCGGGCTACTGGCGCGCCCAGGGCAGGCCAATGCCATCTTTGAATACTTTCTGAAGGAGAACGTACCGGGCAGGGCGAGCCAGGGAAGTGGCCCCGGTGCCGGGGGACAGGGCACCGATGAACTGCTCAGGGATATTTTCTAAGGCGGGGCGATGCCCCTGCCGCGCGGACGCCTAGGAGCCCGGGCAGTAGTCATCGGGGTAGGGCAGCCGCGCAACACCACTGTCCACCGCGGCCCGCGCCACCGCAGGGGCAATGAGGCCCAGCAGGCGATTATCCATAGGCTTGGGGATGATATAGTCGGGGCCAAAAGACAGGGCATCAAGATCGCAGGCCGCCAGCACCTCGGTGGGTACTTCCTCGCGCGCCAGCGCACACAGTGCATGTACGGCGGCGATTTTCATCTCCTCGTTGATACAGGTCGCCCGCACATCCAGCGCACCCCGGAAGATAAAGGGAAAGCCCAGGACATTGTTGACCTGGTTAGGATAATCCGACCGCCCTGTGGCGATGATCACATCATCGCGGGTAGCCAGCGCGACTTCCGGCTTGATTTCCGGGTCGGGGTTGGAGCAGGCAAACACGACCGGGCGGTCGGCCATCGACAGCAACATTTCCGCGCTGAGCAAATCGGCCCCGGACAGGCCGATAAACACGTCCGAGCCATTTATGGCGTCTGACAGGCTGCGCTTGTTGGTCTGGTTGGCGAATTCCTGCTTGTAGGCGTTGACCCCCTCGCGACCGGCATAAATCACCCCCCGCCGGTCCAGCATGTAAATATTCTCGCGACGTGCACCGAGACTGACAAGCAGGCGCATGCAGGCGATCGCGGTCGCCCCGGCGCCGAGGCAGGTAATAATCGCGTCCTCGAGCCGCTTGCCCTGTACTTCCAGGGCATTCAACAAGCCGGCAGCCGTAACAATGGCCGTACCGTGCTGGTCATCGTGAAACACCGGGATCGAGCATTTCTTCGCCAGGGCCGCCTCGATTTCGAAACACTCCGGCGCCTTGATATCCTCCAGGTTTATCCCGCCGAAAGTATCGGCGATAAGGGCCACTGTGTTGACAAATTCAGCCGAGTCTTCGGTATTGACCTCGATGTCTACCGAATTGATACCCGCGAAGCGCTTGAACAAAAGCGCCTTACCTTCCATCACCGGCTTGCTCGCCAGGGACCCCAGGTTACCAAGGCCCAGGACGGCGGTGCCATTGCTGATTACGGCTACCAGGTTGCCCTTGCCAGTGTAGCGATAGGCATTCTCGCGATCACCGGCAATCTCACGGCAGGGCTCGGCGACACCGGGGCTATAGGCCAGCGCAAGGTCAAGCTGGGTTTCCGCAGGCTTGGTAAGCTCCACACTGATCTTGCCCGGAATGGGGTGCGAGTGATAATCCAGCGCGGCCTGCTTGAAGTCCTTGGGCATGTTTGTCACTTGTGGAAAAAAGGTTCGAAAGGATATAGAAAAGGGCGGGCGGTAACAAGGCGGCAGGTGCCCGCCTTTTGGCCATGGTCGGGCACGATTACCAGGTATTAAAAAAGCCCGGCCCTGGAGGCACTGGCTTTTTCGCGCAAATAAGTGCCGGCGCAGTGCGCCCCGGGGCTATCGCTTGGTACCGCGATTGCCGAATCGCTTGTTGAAACGATCCACACGGCCACCGGTGTCCATGACTTTCTGCTTGCCGGTAAAGAAGGGGTGGCACTCAGAGCAGACATCGATGTGGAGATCCTCGCACAGGGTGGAGCGCGTTTTCACGGTATTGCCACAGCTGCAGGTTACAGTAACGGCCTCGTACTTGGGGTGGATGTCTGCTTTCATGGTTGAACTCCTCGTCATATGGCGCCGCCACCCGATCCCTGTCGGGCACCGCACCAAAAAATAGGCGCGCATCTTACCAGACGTGGGGGCAGAAGCAATAGGCAGCGTCCACACGCCCAACCGGGACCAGATCCGGGCAAGAAGGCCAGTTCGGGCCTATTGGCCTGCCGTTTTTGCTACACTGGCCCGCTGTCACCCACCAGCCCGCCCCAAAAGAGGCGCAATGTCCGTACTTCGCCTCGCTATCCCGTCACCGCTGCGCCGCCTCTTCGACTACCTGCCACCCCGGGGCATGGGCGCTGCCGAGGTCCAGGGCCTGTCGCCGGGCCAGCGCCTGTCCGTGCCCTTTGGTTCCCGGCGGGTAACCGGCTACCTCGTGGAGGTCTGCCTGGAAAGCGAACTGCCCGATAGCGCCCTCAAGCACGCCGAGGCAGTCCTCGACCCCCAGGCCCTGGTTTCACCCGCCCTGCTGCAGCTGTGTGACTGGGCAGCCCGCTATTACCATCACCCGCCGGGAGAAGTGTTCAGTGCCGCCTTCCCGCGCCCGCTGCGCGAGGGCAAGCCGCACCAGGCAAACGGCACCCCGGGCTGGCGACTGAGCGGCCGCGGCATGGGCCTACCCACCGGCGCGCTTGGCAGGTCGCCCCGGCAGGCACAGGCGCTGGCCATGCTGCAGGGTGCAGAAGCTGTTGCCAATACCGAATTCGCCGCCCGGGCAATCAGCCAGGCGATACTGCGCAACCTGCACGACAAGGCACTGGTAGAAAAATGCACGCTGAAGCTGCCGCAGCTCGAGCCTGCCAGCCGGCCGGGGCTGGCGCTCAACGCGGAGCAGGCCAGCGCGGTGAACGCGCTGCTGGAAAACCGGGAAGGCTTCAGCTGCCACCTGCTCGAGGGTGTAACAGGAAGTGGCAAAACCGAAATATACCTGCAGCTTATCGCCGACTGCCTGGCACGAGGCCGGCAGGCGCTCGTGCTGATCCCCGAAATCGGCCTGACACCGCAAACGCTGGATCGCTTTAGCGGGCGCTTCGCGGCAAATATTGTTGTGCTTCATTCGGGCCTGGGTGAGGCCGAGCGCTACCGTGCCTGGGAGGCGGCCCGCGATGGCAGCGCCCATATCGTCATCGGTACCCGCTCGGCCGTCTTCACACCCCTGCGCGCACCCGGACTCATCGTGGTCGACGAGGAACACGACAGCTCCTACAAGCAGCAGGACGGCTTTCGTTACTCGGCCCGGGATGTGGCAGTGAAACGTGCACAGCTGGAAGGGTGCCCGGTCCTGCTGGGAAGTGCCACCCCCTCACTGGAGAGCCTGCACAACGCGATGACCGGCCGCTACCAGCTGCACCGCCTCAGGCAGCGGGCCGGGGCCAGCGCGCTGCCGGTCATCAGGGCGATCGATGTCCGCCGGCAGGAACTGCAGGCGGGGCTGTCCCCGTTACTGCTGTCCGCCATTGGCGACAAGCTGGCGGCCGGCCAGCAGGTCCTTTTGTTCCTGAATCGGCGCGGCTACGCCCCCACCCTGCAATGCCACGACTGCGGCTGGGTGGCCGAATGCCGGGCCTGCGACGCCAGGCTCACGATGCACCGCCGCCCCGCCCGCTTGCGCTGTCATCACTGCGGCGCCACCCAGGCCATTCCCCGCCAATGCCCGAAGTGCCATGGCGACAACCTGCTGACCGCTGGACTGGGTACCGAGCAGACAGAGGACTTCCTGCGCCGACATTTTTGCCAGTGGCCCATTTACCGGGTAGACAGCGACTCCATGCAGGCCAGGCATGCCATGCGGGAGCTGGTTGCCCAGGTAAACCGTGAACAGCCGGGAATCCTGCTGGGAACCCAGATGCTCACCAAGGGTCACCACTTCCCGGCGGTGGGCCTGGTGGCCATTATCGATGCGGATGCCATGCTATTCAGCGCCGATTTTCGCGGTGAGGAGCGGATGGCCCAGCTGCTGACCCAGGTGGCGGGCAGGGCAGGGCGGGCGGAAGTACCGGGCCAGGTGTTGCTGCAAACCCACTACCCGGACCACCCGGCACTACAGGCCATGCTGGCGTTGGACTACAGTGACCAGGCCAGGGCAATGCTCGCCAGCCGGCAGGCCGCCGGCATGCCGCCCGCGGGACAGCTGCTGATCCTGCGCACCGATTGCAGTGATTCAGCCCGCGGCGAAAAATTCCTGCAAACCCTGCGCGACCTGACCCGGGACCGACTGCCGACCGGTACGCAGCTGATCGGCCCACTACCTGCCCCCATGCAGCGGCGGGCGGGAAAATTCCGCAGCCAGCTGATTTTACTCGCTCCCGACCGGCGTGCCGCACAGGCCGCGGCTGGCCTGCTGGTTGCACAGGCAGAGGCCGGGGGTGCGCGGCGCGACCTGAAATGGTCGATCGATATCGATCCACTGGATCTCTACTGACAGCACCGGGCAGGCCGGTGCTAGCCATGGCGGGAACTTATAAGGATAATAGCCGGCCAGCGGAGCCCCCCGGGCCCGGCAACCCATTGAAGTAACCCAGGTATATCCCCTCGCGATGAAGGAACAAGTCAGCCAGCTCATCCTCCAGGCGCTGGACACCCTGGTGCAACAGGGCCAATTACCCGGCGACCTCCCGGACAGGGTGCAAATTGACCGCACCCGCGACCCCAGCCACGGCGACCTCGCCAGCAATGTGGCGCTGGGTCTGGCCAGGGCGGCGGGGAAAAAACCACGGGAACTGGCCGCCCTCATCTGCGAGGCCCTGCCGCAGGCCGGCTTTATCGCCCGCACCGAGATTGCCGGGCCGGGCTTCATCAATTTTTTCCTCTCCGGCGCCAGCAGCCAGGCTGTCATCCAACGCATCCTGGAGCAGCGTGAGGCGTTTGGCACCTCCAGGCTGGGGGAAGGCCGCAAGGTGCAGGTCGAATACGTATCCGCCAATCCCACGGGCCCCCTGCATGTCGGTCACGGCCGGGGCGCCGCCGTAGGAGACTGCATCTGCCGCCTGCTGCAGGCCACCGGATGGAACGTCACGCGGGAGTTTTATTACAACGACGCTGGCCAGCAAATCACCAACCTGGCGCTGTCGGTCCAGGCCCGCTGCAAGGGTCTTGGCCCCGGCGACCCGAGCTGGCCGGAGGACGGCTACCGCGGGGACTACATAGAGGAGGTAGCCAGGGCATACCTGCGCGGAGACCGGATAGATGCGACCGACCAGCATGTCAGCGGCGCCGCCGATCCTGAAGACCTGGATAGCATCCGCCGCTTCGCGGTCGCCTACCTGCGTCGTGAGCAGGACCTGGACCTGCAGGCCTTCGCAGTACATTTCGACAATTATTTCCTGGAGTCCTCGCTGTACGACAACGGCGAGGTGGAAGCCACCGTACAACGCCTGATCGAGCGCGGGCATACCTACGAGCTGGATGGCGCCCTGTGGTTGCGCACTACCGACTTCGGTGATGACAAGGACCGCGTGATGCGCAAGAGCGAGGGCGGCTATACCTACTTCCTGCCCGACGTGGCCTATCACCTGAACAAATGGAACCGCGGTTTCGTGCGGGTGATCAACGAGCAGGGGGCCGACCACCACAGCACGGTCACCCGGGTGAGGGCTGGGCTGCAGGCACTGGAAAGCGGCATACCCGAGGGCTGGCCCGATTACGTGCTGCACCAGATGGTCACCGTGATGCGGGACGGGGAGGAGGTCAAACTGTCCAAGCGCGCGGGTAGCTACGTCACGCTGCGGGACCTGATTGACGAGGTGGGCCGCGATGCCACCCGCTACTTCCTCGCGGCGCGTGCAGCCAACTCCCAGCTCACGTTCGATATCAACCTGGCCATGTCCCAGAGCAACGACAATCCGGTGTATTACATCCAGTACGCCCACGCCCGGGCCTGCAGCGTGATGCGCAGGCTGGAAGAACAGGGCTGGGAGTGGACCGAGGAGGCCGCCCTGGCAAACCTCGACGCCCTGACGGAGGAACACGAAAAAGCCCTGTTACGCCAGCTGGACCGGTATCCCGAGGTTGTGGCCAGCGCGGCCACCAGCAACGAACCCCACGGCGTAGCCACTTACCTGCGCGAGCTGGCGGGCGATTTTCACACCTGTTACAACGCTCTCAAGGTGCTGGTGGAAGAACCCGGTTTGCGCGACGCCCGAATTGCGCTGAGCGAGGCTGTACGCCAGGTTATCGCCAACGGACTCGGCCTGCTGGGTGTGTCCGCCCCGGAGTCGATGTAAGCCATGGCCCGGGACTATGCCAAGACGCGCGACCGGGCCCAGGAACGCAAGAAACCCGCGCCGCGCCAGTCGGCCCGGGGCAAGGTCGATGTCAGGCCCGGAAGCAGCTGGAAAGCCTATTTTGCCGGGCTGCTGAGCGGGATTTTCCTCAGTTTCCTGGTGTTCCTGTACACGCTGCCTCCCGCTGAAAACACGGGCGGTGGTCCTGAAGCAGCGCCGGCGGCGGTGGTACCGGCCGAACCGCCGAAGCCGCGCTTCGACTTCTACACCATGCTGCCCCAGCAGACCATTGACGGCCCGGTTGAACCCGCCGAAGTGGCGGATCCCAGACCTGGAGCGGCCGAAGAAACATACCTGCTGCAGGCAGGCTCATTTCGCCAGCGCGAAGACGCCGACCGGCGCCGGGCCGAACTGCTGTTGCTGGGGCTTGAACCCAAGGTGGAAGAAACCAGCAGTGATAACGGTCGCTGGTTCCGGGTCTACCTGGGGCCGTTCAATTCCCACACCCAGATGACCAGGGCGCGCAGCCTGACTGCCGCACAGGACATCGATACTTTGCTACTCAAGCGCGGCACCCCCTGAGTGGTGGCCGCGGTGCCTTGAATTTCCGCGGCCCACTCCCCATATCTGCCAGACTGCAGCAGGAGATCCAATGGAACAATTCAGAGGTACAACCATTCTCTCGGTACGTCGCGGCAACAGCGTTGTGATAGGGGGCGATGGCCAGGTTTCCATGGGCAATACGGTCATGAAGGGCAATGCGCGTAAGGTGCGGCGCCTGCACAAGGACCAGGTCCTGGCCGGGTTTGCCGGTGGCACAGCCGATGCCTTCACCCTGTTTGAGTTATTTGAGGCCCAGCTGGACAAGCACCAGGGGCACCTGGTCAGGGCCGCGGTGGAGCTGGCAAAGGCCTGGCGCACCGAGCGCGCCCTGCGCCGACTCGAGGCGCTGCTGGCGGTAGCCGACAAAAGCACGTCACTGATCATCACCGGCAACGGTGACGTGATCGAGCCGGAGGACAACCTGATTGCAATCGGCTCCGGTGGCCCCTTCGCCCAGGCGGCAGCCAGGGCGCTACTGGACAACACCGAACTCGATGCCGGCACCATAGTGGAAAAAGCCCTGGGCATCGCTGGCGATATCTGCATCTACACCAACCACAACCGCACCATAGAACAACTGGATTTTTAGGCTTAAATATGTCCGATATGACCCCCCGCGAGATCGTTTCCGAGCTCGACAAGCACATCATCGGCCAGGATGAAGCCAAGCGTGCCGTGGCCATAGCCCTGCGCAACCGCTGGCGCCGCATGCAGTTACCCGAGGATCTGCGCGCCGAAATAACCCCCAAGAATATCCTGATGATCGGGCCGACCGGCGTGGGGAAGACCGAGATCGCCCGCCGCCTGGCAAGGCTTGCCAACGCGCCCTTCGTCAAGGTGGAGGCCACCAAATTCACTGAAGTGGGCTATGTCGGGCGCGACGTGGACTCCATTGTGCGCGACCTGGTCGATGTGTCGATCAAGATGCTGCGGGAGCAGGAGATGACCCGCGTGCGGTTTCGCGCAGAGGAAATGGCCGAGGAACGCATCCTGGATATCCTGCTGCCGCCGGCCCGCGGCGCCGACGCTGACAGCGGATCGGGTACGCGCCAGCTGCTGCGCAAAAAATTGCGGGAGGGCGAGCTGGACCAGAAGGAGATCGAGGTGGATATCAGCTCCCCTGCCGCCTCGATGGAAATCATGGCCCCACCGGGTATGGAAGAAATGACCAACCAGCTGCAAAGCATGTTCTCCAACATGTCCCGGCAGCAGAAAAAAACGCGAAAAATGCCCCTGAAAGCCGCGTTCGAGGCGCTTTGTGACGAAGAGGCTGCCAAGATGGTCAATGAGGAGGACCTGAAGCAGAAGGCGGTCAGCGCCGCCGAGCAGAACGGGATTGTTTTCATCGACGAACTGGACAAGGTCGCCAAGCGCAGCGAGGGTGCCGGCGCCGACGTTTCCCGCGAGGGTGTGCAACGGGACCTGTTGCCCCTGATCGAGGGCTGCACCGTGAGCACCAA
This sequence comes from Haliea sp., assembly GCA_024642245.1. GTDB lineage: Bacteria > Pseudomonadota > Gammaproteobacteria > Pseudomonadales > Halieaceae > JARRPM01. Next base: position 40,092 of record JAHEBM010000017.1, on the reverse strand, counting down.
GCACGGCATGATCAAGACAGACCATATCCTGTTCATCGCCTCCGGCGCCTTTCACCTGGCCAGGCCCAGCGACCTGATTCCCGAACTCCAGGGACGCTTGCCCATCAGGGTGGAGCTTTCCGCCCTGTCGCCCGACGATTTCGAGCGCATCCTGACTGAGCCCAATGCCTCCCTGACCGAGCAATACCAGGCGCTGCTGTCAACCGAGGGCATGCAGGTCGAGTTTACGCCCGACGGTATCCGCCGCATTGCCGAGACCGCCTGGCAGGTGAACGAGAAAACCGAGAATATCGGCGCCCGCAGGCTGCACACGGTAATGGAGCGCCTGCTGGAGGAGTCGTCTTTCGGCGCCGCCGATGCCGGCCTGAACAGCACGCCGCTGCGGGTGGACGCCGCCTATGTCGACAGCCAGTTAAAAGCATTGAGCGCGGACGAAGACCTCTCGCGCTTTATCCTGTAACACCCGGTTCACCACCCATGCCCACGACCGACAAGCACCCTGTCAACATCAAGCTGCACCGACGCTCAAGGGAACTGGAACTGGAGTACCCGGCGGGCGAGCATTATTCGCTCTCCTGTGAATACCTGCGGGTGTACTCTCCCTCGGCGGAGGTGCGCGGCCACGGCAGCGGACAGGAAACTCTGCAAACCGGCAAACTGAACGTCGGCATAGACACCATAAAACCGGTTGGGCGCTACGCCTTGCAGCTGGTGTTTGACGATGGCCATGACACCGGGCTGTATTCCTGGGATTACCTGTATGAGCTGTGCACCCAACGTCCCCGGCTGTGGCAGGATTATCTCGATCGGCTGAACCGGGCCGGTGCCAGCCGGGATCCCGACATCCAGGTGATTCAGTTCCAGCCCTAGTGCGGTGCTGCCCGAAGCAACCTGACCGCAGGGTCACATCGCGCTACAATGCGCTGCTACACGGTGAGAGGGCGCAGACCCCATGAGCGACAAAGACACAACGCACTTCGGTTACAAGGAAGTCGACACCGACGCCAAGGCAAACATGGTGGCGGATGTATTCCATTCGGTGGCCTCACGCTACGACCTCATGAATGACCTGATGTCCGCCGGTATACATCGCATGTGGAAACGCTTCGCCATCGAGCTGAGCGGTGTCCGCAAGGGTAATGCCGTGCTGGATATCGCCGGTGGCACCGGCGATCTCGCTGCCCGGTTTGCCGACATCGTCGGGCCCACCGGCCGGGTAGTGCTGGCGGACATCAACGATTCCATGCTGAAGGTGGGACGGGACAAGCTGCTGGATCACGGTCGCCTGGGAAACCTGGAGTTTGTGCAGGCAGACGCCCAGTGCCTGCCATTTCCCGATGATAGCTTCGACTGCGTTACCATAGCCTTTGGCCTGCGCAACGTCACCGACAAGGATGCTGCCCTGCGCTCCATGTTGCGGGTGCTCAAACCCGGTGGCCGCCTGCTGGTCCTGGAATTCTCCAAACCCGCGAACCCGCTGCTGAGCAAAGCCTACGACGCCTACTCCTTCCGGGTGTTGCCGCTGATGGGCCGGTTGGTGGCCAATGACGCCGACAGTTACCAGTACCTGGCCGAATCCATTCGCATGCACCCCGACCAGGAAACCCTCAAGGATATGATGGAGGATGCAGGCTTCAGCCGCTGTGAGTACCACAATATGACCGGGGGTGTCGTGGCCTTGCACAAGGGCGTCAAGGCCTGAAATGAGCCCTGTCATCGACCCCGCCCTGCGGACGGCGGCCCTGGCGGCCCTGGAGGGGGCAGTCAACCGGGCGCTGGAACTCGCCCCCGGCAGCCGCAAAGAGCTCAACCGACTCGCCGATTGCGTGTTCGCGTTGCACTGCACGTCCCCGCCACTGGATATTTACCTGCAGCCCGGGGATGGACGTATCCGCCTCATGGGAGTCTACGACGGGCCGGTGACAACCAGCGTGCGGGGGCTGGCATCCGATTTTGCCGAACTGGCTACCGCGGGGGACCCAGCAGCCACCCTGATCAACGGCGCGCTGGAGCTCAAGGGCGACAGCGCGCCGTTGATCCAGCTGCAGAAAATCATTACCGACCTGGAAATTGACTGGGAGGCACCCCTGGTAGATACCCTGGGTGACGTTGCCGGCCACCAACTGGCGCAAATGGCTCGCGGCGCGTACGGCTGGGGCCGCCAGGCGTCCAGGGGGCTGGGACGACAGCTGGAGGAGTTTATACACGAGGAGGCCCGACTCAGCCCCCCGCGCCTTGAGCTGGAGGATTTTTACCGCGACGTGCAACAGCTCGGGCTGCGGGTGGAACGCCTGCAATCGCGCACCCAGCGCCTGCGCAAGCGACTGCAGAAATTGCGCGAGTGAGCTGAACGCACCATGTCGCAAATTACCCGCCTCATCACCATATTACGCACCGTCGGCCGCTACCGATTGGATGAATTCATCGATACAGAGCGACTGGGCGCGGTGCCCAGGCTGGCATTGGCGCTGGCGCCATGGCGGTTGCACACAGCCGAGGAATTGCCCCGGGCCGTGCGCCTGCGCAGGGCACTGGAAGAACTCGGACCGGTATTCATCAAGTTCGGCCAGATGTTGTCCACCCGTCGGGACCTGTTACCCACGGACATCGCCGACGAGCTGGCCGAGCTACAGGACAACGTACCTCCCTTTCCCGAGCAGCAGTCGATCGCCATCATCGAAAAGGGCCTGGGCAAGCCGGTAGCGGAGCTGTTTGCCAGCTTCGAAGCCAGGCCCATGGCGTCGGCCTCCGTGGCCCAGGTGCACGCGGCAACCCTGCACAGCGGTGAGAAGGTGGTCGTGAAGGTGATCCGGCCGGACATCGAGCCGATCATACGCCAGGACCTGGCCCTGATGTATTCCCTGGCGAAACTGGTCGCCCGGTATGTGCCGGACGGCCGCCGCCTGCGCCCGGTGGAGGTGGTGGCCGATTACGAACTGATCATCCTCGACGAGCTGGACCTGGGCCGCGAGGCAGCGAACGCCTGCCAGCTGCGCCGCAATTTCGAGAACAGCAAACTGGTCTACATACCCCAGGTTTACTGGGACTATACCTGCCGTAATGTATTCGTGATGGAACGCATCTCGGGAATCCCCGTCACCGACATGGCCGCACTGGAAGCGCGGGGTACCGACCTGAAGTTGCTGGCCGAACGGGGCGTGGAAATATTTTTCACCCAGGTATTTCGCGACAGTTTCTTCCATGCCGACATGCACCCGGGCAATATATTCGTCGATGCCACCGACCCTGCGGACCCTACCTATATCGCCGTGGACTGCGCCATCATCGGCAGCCTCAGCGACTCCGACCAGTACTACATGGCGCGCAACCTGCTCAGCATTTTCCGCCGCGACTACCGCGAGGTAGCCGAGTTGCACGTCGAATGCGGCTGGGTGCCGCCACAGACCCGGGTGCAGGATTTCGAATCCGCCATGCGCGCGGTATGCGAACCGGTGTTCGAACGACCCATCGGGGAAATCTCCTTTGGCCAGCTGCTGATCTACCTGTTTCGCACCGCCCGGCGCTTCGACATGCACATACAGCCCTCACTGGTACTGTTGCAGAAAACCATGCTGAATATCGAGGGGCTGGGTCGCCAGCTTTATCCCGGGCTCAACTTATGGGATACCGCCAAGCCCTTCCTCGAGAACTGGGTGCAGGAGCGCTACTCACCCCAATCCTTCATCCGTCGCCTGCAGCGGCAGGCGCCGTCCTGGCTTGAGCAATTACCGCAGTTGCCGGATGTCATGCTGGATAACCTGCAGCAATCGCGCGACATCGAAATCCGTTTCAGCCAGCAACAACAGCGGGTAGACGACCTGCAAAAACGCAATGCAGACAAGGTCCGGCGCCAGCGGCGCCAGATGGTAGCAGCCCTTGCCTGCCTGGGCGCGGCCATTACGGTGTTCCCCGACGGCTGGCAACGGCTGGCGGATGCCCCCCTGGTGAGCTGGGTGCTGGCGGGGCTCGCCCTGGCGCTGCTGTGGCCCCGGGACAGTTGAATGCATGTGTCGGCGGCGGCCCTGTGCCATAATGCCCGGCCACAGAGAGCAGTGCGATGAGTGAAGAAGACGCCCTTGCGCGGGATATCAAGTGGAACGACCAGGGGCTCGTTCCGGCCATCGCCCAGGACTGGCAGACGGGAGAAGTGCTGATGCTCGCCTGGATGAATCGCGAGTCACTGGAGCTGACCCTGCGCGAGGGGAGAGCTATCTACTGGTCCCGTTCCAGGCAGGTCCTGTGGCGCAAAGGCGAGGAATCGGGCCACGTGCAACGGCTGAAAGAGCTGCGTATAGACTGTGACGCCGACACGGTGCTGATGAAAGTGGAACAGCTGGGCGGGATAGCCTGTCATACCGGCCGGCGCAGCTGCTTTTATCGCAAGCGGGAACAAGACGGATGGCGGGTGGTCGAAGACGCACTGAAATCACCCGATGAGATATACGGGAAAGGACCATGAGTGATGTGCTGGAACAGCTGGCCGCCACCCTGAGAGAGCGCCGGGGTGCGGACCCTGAAACCTCGTATGTGGCAAGCCTGCACCAGAAGGGCCTGAACAAGATACTGGAAAAAGTGGGCGAGGAAGCCACCGAGGTGATACTGGCCGCCAAGGATGCGCAGACCGGTGGTGATCGGGCGGAACTGGTAGGAGAGGTCGCGGACCTGTGGTTTCACAGCATGGTCATGTTGTCCCACCTGGACGTGGACATCAGCGAGGTGACCGAGTGCCTTCGTGCGCGCTTTGGCAGCTCAGGTATTGAAGAAAAGGCCCGGCGCGGCAAACCGGCAACCGGACAAACGTAGCAGGAGATAGACATGGGTATTGGCGGAATAAGTATATGGCAGCTGTTGATCATCCTCGCGATCGTCATCATGTTGTTCGGTACCAAACGGCTGCGAACACTTGGCAGTGACCTGGGCAGCGCGGTGAAAGGATTTCGCAAGAGCATGCAGGACGACGGCAGTGTGGATACCACGACGGGCAAAGACCCGGAAGAAGAGCCGGCGGCGCCGGTGGACAAGGGCAAGTAACACCTGAATGTTCGATATCGGATTCGCCGAGCTGGTCCTGGTGGGCGTCGTGGGCCTGCTGGTTATCGGGCCGGAGCGCCTGCCGGAAGCTATCCGCACGGGCAGCGTCTGGCTGAACCGCATCAAGCGCGGCTTCAATGACATCAAGCGTGAAGTTCAACAGGAACTGCACAATGACGAAGTGATGCAGGAACTGCGCAAGACCGGCCAGCAGATACAGGCCCAGGCGGAAGACCTCGAACACAGCCTTGAGGCCACCAGGGCGAACCTGGCAAGCGCCCCGGCAAACGAGACGCACCCCGAGGACAGCCCGGCGCAGACCGCGGACAAGCACGCCGAATGAGTGAGCCGGAAAACACCGACCAGCCCCTGCCGCTGGTAGCCCACCTGACCGAGCTGCGCGACCGCTTATTGCGCGCCCTGCTGGCCGTGTTGCTGGTGTTCATTGGCCTGTTCCCATTTGCCAACGATATTTACACTTTCGTCTCAAAGCCGCTGAGGTCGCTGCTTCCGGAGGGCGCTACCATGATCGCCACCGAGGTGGCCTCCCCCTTCCTGACCCCCTTCAAGCTGACCCTGGTGGCCGCGATTTTCCTGGCCATACCCTACGTGCTGTACCAGGTCTGGAGCTTTATCGCACCGGGTATGTACAGGCACGAGAAGCGGCTGGCAATCCCACTGCTGGTTTCCAGCGTGCTGTTGTTTTATGCCGGGGCAGCGTTCGCCTATTTCGTGGTATTCCCCCTGGTCTTCGCCTTTTTCACCAGCAGCGGACCGGCTGACATCACCATCATGACCGATATCAACAGCTACCTGGATTTCGTCCTGAAGCTGTTTTTTGCCTTTGGGCTGGCATTTGAAATCCCGATCGCCGCAGTTCTGCTGATCTGGACGGGCATCACAACGCCAGAAGACCTGGCCAGGAAACGCCCCTATATTATCGTTGGCTGCTTTGTCGTCGGCATGCTGCTCACCCCGCCGGACGTGATCTCCCAGTCCCTGCTGGCCATACCCATGTGGCTGCTGTTTGAGCTGGGCGTCTATTTTGGCCGCATTATCACGCGCAACAAGCACGAAGAAGCCGAATAGCCGGTGGCGACAAAGCCGAAATCCGCAAGCCTGCCCTCACTGCTGCCCGTCATCGGCTTTCTCAAGCCCTACAAGCTGAGGCTGGCGGCGGCGAGCGTGGCGCTGTTATTCACCGCGGGCGCCACCCTCTCCGTGGGACGAGGCCTGCAGGTGCTGATCGACCAGGGTTTCGGCAGCGGTGACAACGCGGACCTCGACCGCGCCGTAATCCTGCTGATCGCTATCGCAGCGGCTATTGCCGCGGGCACTTTTGTCCGCTTTTACCTGGTCTCCTGGCTGGGGGAGCGTGTGAGTGCAGACCTGCGCAAGGCTGTATTCGACAACATCGTAAAGCTGCACCCGGGTTTTTTCGAGCTCAACCGCAGCGGCGAGATCATGTCCCGGCTGACCACCGATACCACCTTGTTGCAAACCATCATCGGCTCGTCCTTCAGCATGGCGTTGCGCAGCAGCCTGACGCTTATCGGGGCGCTCGTCATGATGTTCATCACCAACCTCAAACTGAGCCTCATTATCGCCGTGGGAGTGCCGTTGGTGCTCCTGCCCATCCTGTTCTTTGGCCGCCGCGTCAGGCGCCTGTCCAACCAGAGCCAGGACAGCATTGCCAACGTGGGCAGTTATGCCGGGGAGGTTATCCAGCATATCAGGGTGGTGCAGAGTTATACCCAGGAGCAGTTCGAGTCCGCGGCCTTCGCGCGCGAGGTCGAGCGGGCATTCACTATCGCCCAGCGCCGGATCTGGCAGCGCTCCCTGCTGATCGGTGGCGCCATCCTGCTGGTGTTCGCAGGCATGGCCGCCATGATGTGGGAGGGCGGACAGGACGTGATCAGCGGGCGCATGACCGGTGGGGAGCTCGGCGCCTTCGTATTTTACGCGATCATGGTCGGCAGTGGCGTGGCCACCGTGTCAGAGGTCTGGGGCGAGTTGCTGCGGGCAGCCGGCGCAGCCGAACGCCTGATTGAATTGCTCAATACCCGTAGCCTGATAAACGACCCGGGGCCGCAGGACCTGCCAAACCAGCCCCGCCGGCCAGAACTGAAGCTGGACAATATTACTTTTTACTACCCGACACGACCGGGCCAGGCGGCGCTGCGCAATTTCTCCCTGGCCATCGAAGCGGGTAAAAGCCTGGCCCTGGTGGGCCCTTCCGGCGCCGGTAAATCGACCGTGTTTGAATTGCTGCAGCGTTTTTACGATCCGCAACAGGGGCAGGTGCTGCTGAACGGCGAGGACATCCGGGAACTGGGATTGCAGCAGCTGCGCAGCCATATCGCACTGGTTCCGCAACAGCCCGCGCTTTTTACCGGGGATGTTCGCTATAACATCACCTATGGCAGGCCCGAAGCCAGCGCTGAACAGGTGACCGCAGCTGCCCGGGCAGCCCACGCCCAGGAGTTTATAGAGCGCCTGCCGGATGGCTACGGCAGCCACCTGGGCGAACAGGGGGTACGATTATCAGGCGGGCAGCGCCAGCGCATCGCCCTGGCCAGGGCCATTCTCAACGACCCGGAGATCCTGCTGCTGGACGAGGCCACCAGCGCGTTGGACACCGAGAGCGAACACCAGGTCCAGCAGGCGCTGCATGGGCTGATGAAGAATCGCACGACCGTCATCATTGCACACCGCCTGTCGACCATCCTGCACGCCGACAACATCGCCGTGCTTGACCAGGGACAACTGGTGGCGACCGGCACCCACGAGGAACTGATGCGCAGTTGCGAGCTCTACCAGCGCCTCGCCAGCCTGCAATTTCGTGACGGGGACCGCGAGGCGGACAGTCCTAGTTATCCATCAGGCGAACCCGGGCCTTCCGCTCCTGGTTGACCCGTGAAAGGTCATCCAGGGCTTCCCGGGAAATCGACGCAAGCTCCTGTACCAGTCGTAAACCCAGGCGGGCGTTATTGGCCGTGCAGCGCCAGGGGGCCGTCACCGCAGATTCGCGAAACAGCTCCATGCCCTCACCCCAGGCAGTTCGTGCGTGCTCACCCGCACTGCTGCGGGCTGACTCGTAGGCCATCGAGACCACCTCCAGCGACTCCATGAAAGCCTCCAGGCTGAGCCACTCCAGCAGGGTTCCGCGCTCAACCCCACGCCTTACGCTGGTGCGCAGCTTGCGTGCCATGTTGCGGAATTCGCGCTGCACCTGCGCGCCGAACACCGGGTCTGCCACCGGGCGCAGCTGGTCATCCTGCTCCAGTTCCAGCCAGTCACCGGCAGCCAGGACGTCCATTATCTGGGGGAAAACCAGTTTTTCCTCGCTGTTCATGTGCTCGTACATGTGGTCTACGTAAGCGCGACCGCTGTCGACCAGAACCTTGCCGGATACCTCCCCGTCACGCCACTGCTGGATATTCCGCAGGACTTCACGACCCGACCTGGCCATATGATCGTGGTCGCGCTGCAAGCTGTCGACATTGTCGCCCGCCGAGGCATCCAGCTCCGCCACCCGGCCATAGATCAGATCCTCCCGGGGGTGGTGAAAGCGGTCGGGCCAGGTGACCATGTAATCCATGATCTCGTAAACCACGTGGGTATCCACCCGCTGCCCGGCCTCGATAGCCTTCAACTGCCCGCTGAATAACTGCATGACGCTGGCGATGTGCCTGTGTTCCGCGAGCAGGGTTTTCACCAGCGGGGGCTCGGAACCGGTACGGGCGGCGCTGACGCGAGTCGGCTTTGCCGCTGCCTTGGCCGCCCGGGCGGGCTTTTTACGCCCCGCTGCTGCAGCGCTCGCGGGCTTGCGCTTGTTCCTTATACCCTGCTTTACACCCTGGTTTTTCGTTGCCATACACCACTCTCCTGCACGCAATATCCAGCACTACTTGCCAGCCTAGCCCGTCAACAGCACTAAAACATTGATCCGCCTCAGGATCTGCCCCTGAGCACGGGCAGGGACGCTTCAAGGCCTGCCTGGACCAATTATCTGGACCGGCTTTGCTACAAATAAAAACGCCGGCACAGTGGCCGGCGTGGGTAACGGAGGGGCGAAACTCAGCTGAATTCGCGAATCAGGGTGCCAATAGACTCCTTGGCATCGCCGAACAGCATCCGCGTATTGTCCTTGTAAAACAGAGGGTTCTCGATACCGGCAAAACCCGAGGCCATGGAGCGCTTGAGCACGAACACCGTACGAGCCTTGTCCACGTTGATCACGGGCATACCGTAAATAGGCGAGGACTCGATCTCCCGTGCGGCGGGGTTCACCACATCGTTGGCACCGATAACAATCGCCACATCGACGTTTTCCATGCGGGGATTGATATCGTCCATCTCCAGCAACTGGTCATAGGGCACATCGGCTTCCGCCAGCAGCACGTTCATGTGGCCGGGCATACGACCCGCTACCGGGTGGATACCAAAGTTGACCTCGGCGCCATTTTTTTCCAGCAACTCCGCCAGCTCCTTCACCACGTGCTGGGCCTGGGCAACCGCCATGCCATAACCCGGGATAATGGCCACATTACTGGCCGCTTCAAGGATGTAATAGGCGTCCTCTGCACTGATCGGCTTGATCTCTCCCTCGACCACGGTTGCTTCGACCTTGCCACTGCCAAAGCCGCTGAACAGCACGTTTGCCAGGGAGCGGTTCATCGCCTTGCACATGATCTGGGTAAGGATGATTCCGGAGGCGCCCACCAGGGCACCGGCCACGATCAGGATGTTGTTGTTCACCGCGAAACCCGCGGCACAAGCGGCAAGGCCCGAGTAGGAGTTCAACAGGGAGATCACCACCGGCATGTCGGCGCCGCCGATGGGGATGACCGCCATTATGCCAAAAACCAGTGACAGGGCCACCACCAGGTACAACCACAGGTGGTTGTCCGGCTGCAGGCAGAACATGACCGATCCGGCGAGAATACCCAGCACAATCAGGCTGTTGACTATCTGTTGCCCGCTGAACAACACCGCACCGCTGCCGATGCGCTCGCTGAGTTTGCCATAGGCAATCATGCTGCCGGTAAAGGTCACGCCACCAATCAGGATGGACAGGATTATGGTCACCAGGGTGAAGGTCTCGGCGCCGGGAACAAGGGCCGCCCAGCCCACCAGCAGGCTGGCCAGACCGCCGAAGCCGTTGAACAAGGCCACCATCTCGGGCATGGCGGTCATCTGCACCATGCGCGCCGCAGCGCCACCGATGACAGCGCCAGCCACGACACCCAGGGCGATCCACTGGTACTCGACAATGCCCTGGTCAAGCAGGGCCGCCACAACGGCGATCAGCATGGCGACGGCGGAAATCATATTGCCGCGACGGGCAGTGGCCGGCGAGCCGAGCTGCTTCAGGCCATAAATAAACAGGGCGGCCGCTACCACATAACTGTATTGAATCACGTGTTCCATGGCGATCAGCTCCCCTTCTTCTTGAACATGGCGAGCATGCGGTCGGTCACCATGTACCCGCCCACCACGTTGATTGTGGCGAGGGCTACCGCTGCCGCGCCCAGCCAGTTGGCCAGGTCCTGCGCACCGGTACCGGCCAGGCTGATTGCGCCCACCAGCGTGATCCCGGAAATCGCATTGGCACCCGACATCAGCGGGGTATGCAGGGTTGCGGGAACCTTGTTGATCAGTTCGAAGCCCAGGAATATGGACAGCATAAGGATAAATGTCAGGAAAACTTCTGCCGGTATCATGTTATGCACCCCCTTCCATGATTTTCTTGATGGTCGCGTTCACCACCTCGCCACCGTGAGTGATGATACAGCCGGGCAGAATATCGTCCTCGAAATCCACCACAAACTGCTTCTGTTCCTCGTTCCAGTTATCCTCGACCAGGTTGAACAGGTTGGCTGAGTACATCTGGCTGGCATGCCGGGCGACCTCGCCGGCCAGGTTGCCCTTGCCGATGATGGTGACCCCGCCCACTTTTACTGTTTCGTTCGGCACAGAACCCTCGACATTACCGCCGGTTTCCGCCGCCATATCCACAATCACCGAGCCGGGCGCCATGCCCTCTACCATGTCCCTGGTGACCAGCACGGGAGGCTTACGGCCAAACACCTGGGCCGTGGTGATAACAACATCCGATTTGGCGATAACATCCTTTTGCGCCTGGCGCTGCTTTTCAACCTGCTCGGGAGTCAGCTCCAGGGCGTAACCACCCTCGGTCTGGCCGGTCTCACCCAGGTCTATCTCCAGGAACTTGGCGCCCAGCGACTGCACCTGTTCAGCCACCACGGGGCGGGTATCGAAAGCCGTCACCTTTGCGCCCAGGCGCTTGGCGGTGGCGATTGCCTGCAGGCCCGCTACACCGGCGCCAATAACAAAGACATTGGCAGGCTTCAGCGTGCCCGCGGGGGTCATCATCATGGGGAATATTCGCGGCAGGTGCGTGGCCGCCTGCAGCACCATGACATAACCCGCCAGGTTGGCCTGGGAGCTCAGGGCATCCATCTTCTGGCTGCGGGTGGTGCGGGGAATCATTTCCATGCTGATCGAGGTAATGCCCGCATCCTTCAGCGCCGCAACCAGCTCGCGCTCGTTGAAGGGGTCCAGGTAACTGATGTGGATACAGCCGCGCTTCATCAGCTTGATTTCTTCCAGGGACGGCTTGCGCAGCCGCAGCAACACATCTGCGCTGCTGAACAATCCGGTGCGGTCACTCGAGACAGTGGCGCCGGCCTCGATATATTCAGAGTCGTCGAATCCGGACCCGGCTCCCAGACCCGCCTCCACAACCAGCTCTGCGCCCATACGGCACAACTTCTTCGCCGATTCCGGCGTGATGGGAACCCGGTTTTCACCCGGCTGAGTTTCCTTTGGAATGGCGATGCGCATTGCGGTGTGTACCCCCGTACCTGATTGTTTTAAGTGCCAGCAGCCGCTTGCACAGCGCTGCCCCAGCGAGCCCTGATGGGTTTTGTCATCGCTAAAACTGGTGTCTGCATGCCGCTGGATTGCGGGCAGCCGCCGACTGTAGCACAGCCGGAAGCGCGGGTGAACAATGACCATTATTCACCAGGTGAATCCCCAATGGCCTGGTGAAAGGGTGGGAGGGCCCGCCTCAGCCGCGCGGTTACCCTGGCAAGGGTCCCGGCGGACAGGGCCGGGGGGTGAGCTCTACCGGGTCGGTTCAGCCCGCCCGCAGCTGCAGGAACGGGTTCATCCAGCGGTATTGCCAGCCGGTGAACCTCAGGGGTGCATCGAGCACCGCAAGGCAAATGCAGTCTTCCGACTGCACCGCCGTGGGAGCATGGACGTCGCCGGGCCGGCGCAGCATGAAGTCTCCCTGGTGGTAGCTGCCGTCCGCATCAGAAAACCCGCCCTCAAGCACCAGGGTCATTTCCGAGCCCCGATGAGTGTGTTCCGGGATCCTGCCGCCCGCCTTGATGTGGTACAGGGCAAATTCGTAATTGGGATCGCCCGTCTTGAGGTAGCTGATACTCAGCGTGCCGGTGATTTTCTTCCACACCAGCTCCGTAAAATCGCCGCGCATGAGGCGCTGCAGGATCGCCGGGGTTTTGCCCGCGGCCCACCCGGGTGAAGTGGCGTAACTCAGCGGCGGCGCGTCGTCCAGCCGGGCGAGCACCGCGTTCAGCAGGGTGTCACCAACCGGGGCGGCGTGCAGGCTCTCGAACAGGGCGGCACCCAGGCCCTGCAACTGGCCGGTGGTGCGTTGGCACTGTTCGCAATAGTTCATGTGTACCGAGACGCAGGCGGCCTGCGCCAGGGGCAGGTTACCTGCCGCATGCTCGGTCAACAGGTCCAGATCGGGATGAAATTTAGCCATAATATTAACGATCTATCTGAATTTGAAGTTTCTGGATAGCCAGCCTGACCCGCGACTTGACCGTACCCAGGGGCAGGTCGAGCTCGGCGGCAGCTTCCGCATGTGATTTTCCTTCCATGTAAACCTTTGCCAGTATCTGCATCTGGTCCGCGGGAAGTCCTTTCATCAGTTCCCTGACGCGTTCCTCCGTGCGTTTGCCCTGCAACAGGGCAAACGGCTCCTCGCTCTCCTGGTCCGGAAAAACATCTTCCTCCGCCAGGGGAGTGTCAAACTTCTGTAAGCGACGAAACATATCGGTGCGGCAATTGCGCGCGATCGTGTAAACCCAGGTGCTGGCGGCGGCTTTTTCCGGGTTGAACCCTCCCGCCTTCTGCCACACCTTGAGCATGACTTCCTGCACCAGCTCGTCCGCCAGGGTGGCCGAGAGACTGGAGCCGGCCAGGGCAAAGGCCTTGATCAGCGGTGCGAAATGCCTGAAAAAACGCGTGAAGGCCGCCCTGTCCTGGTTAGCCGCGATCAGGGTGAGGCATTCGCTCCACTCGTCCGTGCGGCGACCCACCGGCCCCTGGGAGTCTGCCCTGGATATTTCGGGAATGTCAGCCACTTGCAAATTTCTCTCTACGCCTCGTGTGATGGACAGTATACGCCCCCCTGGTCCGAGCGGATCACCCCACCTCGCCACAAACTCTTCACAGATCCGATACCGCTTCACCAGCGTAAAAAAAGCGACAATACCGTCCACCGCTGCGCCGCCAACCCCCCGGTACAGCACAACCGACCTGGAGAACGAGAGCGTGAGAGTAGCAGTCATCGGATCTGGAATTTCCGGCCTCAGTTGCGCCCACTACCTCAGTGCCGGCCACGAGGTGTCCGTGTTTGAGGCCGGCAAGCAGGTGGGCGGCCACACCGCGACGGTGGACGTCCGGCTCGGCACCCGCCGCTACGCGATCGATACCGGCTTCATTGTCTTCAATGACTGGACCTATCCCAACTTCATTGCCCTGATGGATAGCCTGGGGGTCGCCAGCAAGCCCACGGCCATGGGTTTCAGCGTGCGTGACGAGGATTCCGGCCTGGAGTACTCCGGCACCAATCTCGACAGCCTGTTCGCCCAGCGCCGCAACCTCCTGTCCTGGCGTTTCATCGCCATGGTCAGGGACATCCTGCGCTTCAACAAGGCCTCGGTGGCAGACCTCGATGCCGGCCGGGTCAACGACCGGCAGACCCTGCGTGACTACCTGCGGGACAATCGCTACAGTGAGGCCTTCTCCCGGCAGTACCTGACCGCCATGGGTTCCGCCATCTGGTCGGCTGATTGCGATACGATTCTCGATTTTCCCCTGAGCTTCTTCCTGCGCTTCTTTCGCAATCACGGGCTGCTGTCCGTTAATGACAGGCCCCAGTGGCGCGTGATCGAAGGCGGCTCGAGAGAGTACCTGCGCCCCTTGTGCCAGCGCTTCGAACAGCGCATCTACACCGGATGTGCCGTAAAGCGGGTCAGTCGCCGGGCAAACCAGGTGTCGCTGGAGATGGCCGATGGCCGCAAGCTGGGCTTCGACCAGGTCGTGCTGGCCACCCATTCGGACCAGGCACTGGCACTGCTGGATGAGCCGAGCCCCACCGAGCGCGACGTACTGGGAGCCCTGCCTTACCAGTCCAACGAGGTGGTGCTGCACACCGACACACGCCTGCTACCGCGCAATCGCAAGACCTGGTCCAGCTGGAACTACTCCCTGGGCACCGGCCAGGAGCGCGCGGTCGTCACCTACAACATGAATATCCTGCAGGGAATAACGGCCCCGGAAACCTTTTGCGTAACCCTCAATAACACCAGCGCCATCAACCCCGTGAAAATCCTGGGTCGGTTCAACTACGATCACCCGGTATTTTCAATAGCCGGTATTGCCGCTCAGCAGCGCTGGGACGAAATCAACGGCCAGAACAATACCTGGTACTGCGGCGCCTACTGGCATAACGGCTTTCACGAGGACGGGGTGGTCAGCGCCCTGCGGGTAGCCAATGCAATCGGCCACCAGGACCGGGCCGCCGCGTGAAATCGAGGCTGTATGAGGGGATCGTCAGGCATCGGCGCCTGCTGCCCCGGCAACACGAGTTCAGCTACCGGGTCTTCATGCCCTATATCCGCCTGGACGAGTTGCCGGAACTGTTCGACGGTCGCTGCCTGTGGTCCGCGCGCCGCTGGGCGCCGGCCCGCTTCAGGCGCAGCGATTTCCTGGGAGATCCGCACCTGCCCCTGGAGCAGGAAGTCAGGCGCAGGATCAGGGAAGAGACGGGAGTCGATCACCTGGGACCCATCTACCTGCTGGCAAATATGCGCTACTTCGGCATCAGCATGAACCCTATCGCCTGCTACTACTGCTTCAGCGAGGACGAGTCGCGCCTGGATTTCCTGGTCGCGGAGGTCAACAACACACCCTGGAATGAGCGCCACAGCTATGTGCTGGCAGGTCCGCAGGGAGGCAGGTGGCTGCGCACGGAATTTGACAAGCAATTCCACGTCTCGCCATTCAACCCCATGGACATGCGCTACCACTGGCGCAGCAGCACCCCGGACCACAGGCTGGTGCTGCACCTGGCCAATGTCGACGCCGGGACGCGCGTGTTCGACGCCAGCCTCTCGCTCTCGGCGCGGCCCATGACCGCCGCCAACCTGAACCGAACCCTCTGGCGTTACCCCCTGATGACCGCCAGGATCGCCCTCGCGATCTACTGGCAGGCCCTGCGCCTGTTCCTCAAGGGCACGCCTTTGTATTCCCATCCCAGTACGAAACCCTCCGGAGCCTGAAATGAGTAACTCTAGCGAATTCACCGCCACCGGCCTCAGCCTGCCCCGCGCAGATAGCCGCCTTCCACTTCGCACGCAGCTGGCAAGGCGTGTCTGCCTGCGCCTGCTGGCGAACATAGAAGTGGGCAGCCTCACCCTGCACGATGACGGCGAGTCGTTCCACTTCGGCAGCGCAGCCGACACCGGACAGCCGCACGCCGAGGTTCGTGTACACGACCGGAGCCTGTACAGCCAGATGCTGGCCGGTGGCAGCATCGCGGCGGGTGAGGCCTACATGCAGGGCCACTGGACATCCCCGGACCTGGTAACAGTCATGCGCCTGTTCAGCGCCAACATGGCCACGCTGGAACTACTCGAGTCCAGGCAATCGATCATGGTGCGCCTCGGCCTGAAAATTTCGCATGCGCTCAAGCGCAACACCCGCAACGGCTCACGCCGGAATATCTCCGCACATTACGACCTGGGCAATGACTTCTTTCGCCTGTTCCTCGACCCCACCATGATGTACTCGGCCGCCGTGTTCCCGACGGACCAGAGCACGCTCGAAGACGCGTCCATCGCCAAGCTCGATGAGCTTTGCCGGCAGCTGGAACTCAAACAGGGCGATCACCTGCTGGAAATCGGCACCGGCTGGGGCGGCATGGCCATCCACGCCGCGCATCACTACGGCTGTCGCGTCACCACCACCACGATATCCCGCGAACAGTATGAGTACGCCCGGGAAAAGGTCCGTGAAGCGGGCCTGCAGGAACGGGTCACGGTACTGTGCGAAGACTACCGCAACCTGCAGGGCAGCTTTGACAAGCTGGTTTCCATCGAAATGATTGAAGCGGTGGGCCACGATTTCTACAGCAATTACTTCCAGCGCTGCAGCCAGCTACTGAAACCCGAAGGCAAGATGGTCATCCAGGCGATCACCATCGCCGACCAGCGCTACACCGCCGCCAGGGACTCGGTGGATTTTATCCAGCGCTATATTTTCCCTGGTGGCAGCCTGCCCTCGGTCGCGGTAATCGCCGACCACCTGGCAAGGGACACGGACATGCAGATGATCCACCTGCGTGACATCACCCGCGACTACGCCCTGACCCTGGCGCACTGGCGGGAACGCTTCCTGGCGCGACAGGATGCGGTCAGGGCGCAGGGTTTCGACCAGCGCTTCATCCGCATGTGGGAGTTTTACCTGGCCTACTGCGAGGGCGGTTTCCGTGAGCGCATCATTGGCACAGTACAACTGGCCTTTGCCAAGCCGGGCTACCGGGTGGGCACGTCCCAGGGCTGATAGTGCCACCAGGGTGGCAACAGGTCCCGATACTGGCGCTCGCCATAACGGCTGTCGACAAGCAGCGCCCGGCCCCGGTCATCGCTGCCCCGGATGACCCGGCCAAGGGCCTGGTCCACCTTCTGCATCCCGGGATACAGGTAGGCATACTCGAAGCCCGCCCCGTACTGCCGCTGGAACCATTCCCGCAGTTGCTCGGTGTCGCGGTTGTACTGGGGTAAGCCCACGCCCACAATTACGACGCTGGTAAGGCGATCACCGGGCAGGTCGATACCCTCGCCGAAAATACCACCCAGGATGCACAGCGCGGCGACATCCCTGCGCTCTTCCAGTAATTGCAGCAGCCGGTCGCGGCCCGCATCCGCCTGTTCCCGCTCCTGTACCCACAGGCAGGGCCGCAGTGCCTCCAGCCCGAGCGTGCGCAACAGCAAGAGGCAGTCCTGCAGGTAACGGTACGAGGGAAAATACATGATGCAATTGCCCCGCTCGCGGCGCAGCCAGGCGACGAGCGTCGCGGCCAGTTGCGGTAACGATTGCTCGCGCCGTGCGTAGCGGGTATCAACCCCGGTGGCCAGGAAGACCTCCAGCTGGCCCTGTTCGAAAGGTGAGGCCTCGCGCCGAAACACTGCCCCGGGAGCCAGCCCCAGGGCCTGGCGGGTCCAGTGGGGAGGTGACAATGTAGCCGAGAAAGCGGTCATCGAGTGCAGCAACTCCTGCCGCTGCCTCAACAGGCGTGCCGGATCGAGGCAGTTCAGTGTCACCCGCAGGCTCTGGCGTTCACTGCCACGGGTCAGTTCAAAGCGGAAGTCATCCCCCCAGTTGTCGCCCAGGCGCAGGAATTGCAACACCTCGAAATAGAAATCCAGCAACCGGGGCTGGCGGTGCAACAGGGCCGGCTCCTGTGCCTGTAGCTCCGCGGTGCGGGCGACGAAGTCCGCCAGCGCCTGCTGCAGGGCCGCAGGGATTTCCGGCCGACTGTCGTAATCCTGTTCCCCCCACTGCTGCCGCTGCAGGACCAGCAGCGCGCGGTTGACCCGGTCCAGCGCCGCCCCGAGCCCACGGGGAGCATCGGTACGCACGGCCATCAGGTCGGCCTTGGCCAGACTGGCCCGGTACATGCGGCGTGCCCGCCCGGGCAGGTTGTGGGCCTCATCCAGCAGTACGGTCCAGCGCCGTTCATCCTGCTGCATCATGCCACCGATAGTCGCACTCAGGCTGTAGACGTAATGCAGGTCGGCGATAACCAGGTCCACCCAGGGCAACAGGTCCAGACCGAGCTGGTAGGGACATACTTCAAACTCCCGCGCGAGAGCTTCGATGTCCGCCTGGTGCAGGGCCGGGGACCGGATAGCGACCGCCAGGGCGGCGGGCAACCGGTCGTAATAGCCCCGGGCAAACCTGCAGTCGTCCCCGTGGCAGGCCTTTCCAGGCGAAAAACAGACCCGCTCCTTCGCGGTCAGGCTGAGGGCGCCCAGGCTGAGGCCCGCCCGGCGAAACGTGGACAGGGTTTCCTCTGCCGTGCGCCGCCCCACGGTCTTGGCAGTAATGTAGGCGATGCGATCGTGTTTACCCGTGGCCAGGGCCTTGAGCGCGGGATAGAGCACTGCCGCGGTCTTGCCGATACCGGTGGGCGCCTCCAGCAGCAACTGTCCGCCCTGGTCGATACACTTGTACACCAGCTCGGCGATTTCCCGTTGCCCCTTGCGAAACTCACCGTGGGGAAATGTGAGCGCTTGCAAACCTGCATCCCGGCGCTCCCGCAACTCCGCCAGCGTGGACAGCCAGCCGGAAAAATGCTCCAGGGAGGCCGCCAGGAACTCGTCCAGCTCCTTGCGCGTATAGGTCTGGGACAGGGGCGTCTCCTCGCCGCTGTCTATATTGAACCAGGTCAGCCGCACCTCCAGCTCCGGGA
Organism: Haliea sp.; assembly: GCA_024642245.1. GTDB lineage: Bacteria > Pseudomonadota > Gammaproteobacteria > Pseudomonadales > Halieaceae > JARRPM01. The sequence goes on along the minus strand of JAHEBM010000017.1, from coordinate 21,239 downwards.
GGTCCTGCTCGATGGCGATAATGGCGGCGTACAGGCGCGCCTGTGCCAGGTGCATACGGCTGACGGTAGCCGGGATCTGGCCGGGCCGGATGCGGCAGGTCTTGATCTCCTCGAGCAGGCCGGCCGCGGGGTCAAAGCCATCGGCTCGCCCCCGCAGCCGCAACCGCAGCTGGCCCTGGGTGTGGTGATATTCCACCGGGTATTCGCTGTGGTAGGTATCACCCCGACGCCGGTAGACCCGCTGATGTCCTGCAACCCCCTGAACACCCGTAGGCGACGGCGTGAAACGGTGATCGATGTCGCCGGCGCGGTGGCAAAAAGCCACCAGGTCGCCCACCGTGATATCCAGCTCAGGCATCCCGGTGCCCCTCCCAGGATACCCAGGCGACCGCGGCAGGTATGTCCTGCCGGGCAAAAAAGCGCAGCCACCGTTTCTGGCTCTCCTGCAGGGCATCCCCGGGGCCCTTCACCTCGATCAGGCAGTAATCGCCCGGTTGCTCGCCCAGGGCGAGAAGGTCGGGAAAACCCCGGCGATTTTCCCGCGGGTCGAACAATATGCGCTCCCAGATGGCCAGCAGGTGTTCACCGGGAACAAGCCGGGTCACGGTCGCCAGCAGGGACTGGTCCAGGCGACGCCAGTCCACCCAACGAGACTGGTAAGACTCGTACCTGCGGTAGGCCTCAGCCAGGATCAAACCGAGGTCACCGCCGCGCAGCTCAGCCAGCCGTGCCGCCAACACGGCCTGCCGGCGCACCCGGAAACCGGGGCTGTACATGTCGGTAGGGGCAGCCTGGAAGGGGTTGTGGAACGCACCGGGTACCGGGGTAAAAATCTGCTCCCAGAAGGCCAGCCCGAACAGGGCGTTCATGAGGGTATTCTCGACATAATGCACCGCCGCCCACCGGGACTCCAGCCGGCGCGCGGCCAGCAGCTCCACCGACGCATCATCCCTGGGCAGTTCCAGGGTCAGCCTGGCAAAGTCATCCCGCCGCCGCGACGCGGGCTTGTCCCCCAACTTGCGCAGCACCCTGGGCAGGACCCGCTCGGCCGCGTCGCGCTCCTCCTCGCACCAGGGTTCCCCCAGTATCTGCTCGCCCAACCGCACAGCCCCCGCCCAGTCTTCCATGCGCTCGAAAATGCGCAGGCGCCGTTCCCGTGCCGGGTGGCGTTCACTGCATTGGTAGAGACTCGCCGCCAGGGCCAGCTCACCGAGGCGCTCCAGATCCCTGGCAAGGCCATTACACAACCGGTTCCAGCGGCCCTGACTGGACGAAAACTGTATGTCGAGGGTCAGCAATTCTTCGGCCAGCTCCACCAGCAGCGCGGTGGGGTCTTCGCTCTCGCGCAGTTCAAACCAGCAATCTCCCAGTGCGGCACAGGCCAGGTACTCCTCGATGGCTTCACGCCGGGAAAACAGGCGGTGCTGCCGGTCCAGGGCATAGGGGTAATACCGGGCTACACCCAGGTCGCTCAGTACAAATTCGGTCAGGCTCTGGTGGCGATTACCGAAAAACAGCAGCTGGAACAGCTGTACCTCCTCGATGCCGCAGGGCGCTATAACACGCGTATTGTCGAGCGATGCCAGCAGTGCCTGTTGTTGCGCGCTGTCCGGCGCCAGACTCTCGATAGCCTCCAGCAGGGCTTGCTTGGCCCGCGGCAGGGGCTTGCCAAGCAGCGGGCCATAGGCCTGCAGCAACTCCGGCACAGTGTAGAGTCCGCCCAGCTCCGCAACGGACAGCGCTGCGGCAGGCTCCGCCAGGCCCGCCTCCAGGAGGCGATCGATGAGCGGGCCGATGGCACCGAGTTCCGGGTAATCCAGCTTGCTCTCGCGAAACCAGGGACCGACCCTGGATACCAGCCTCACGTACAGGCACTGGGCCTTGAAGGGAAGTTCACGAAAACGCTGCAGGACAGCCTGTTCCTTCGCTGCCAACAGGTCGCCGTACTGCGCTTCCACCGTATCGCACAGGGCCTGGAAGTTATCCCGGTAATAGTGTGGTGACAATTCGGCCGCGGCTGGCGGTGCAAGACCCACACCGGCCACCTACACTGGCGGCACCGGGCGTTGCCGCTGCTGCAACAACACGCCCGGAATAATGAGCGCCAGGCCCACCAGGGTGGCGGGGTGAATCGGCTCCCCCAGGATGGTGGCGATAAACACCAGTGACGCCAGCGGTGACAGGAAAATCAGGTTGCCGATGCGGGATACGCTAGTGGACAGGCGCAACGCCGTCGACCAGAGGGCGAAGGTAAGCCCCATCTCGAACAGGCCGACATAGGCTGCGCCGGCTATCCCGCGCCAGCCGGGCATAACCAGGTGCGAAAATACCGCGCACAAGCCCAGCGCCACCGGCGCGGCCACAGCAAAGTTCAGGCACAGGCTGGCGATGGGGTCGCGCTGATTACGGGTGGACAACAACCAGTAGAGCGCCCAGATCAGGGTGCTTAGCAGCGCCAGTCCCACGCCCGCCAGGCTATCGAACCTGAGCTGCAGTAGCTGGCCGCGGGTGGCGATAATCAGCACGCCACCATAACCCATCAGCAGCGCCAGCAGGTCGCGCCTGTTCAGCTTGTGACCGAGCAAGGGCACTGCCAGCAGGGCCAGGCTGATCGCCCAGGTGTAATTGATAGCCTGTGCCTGCTGGGCGGGCAACAAATCGTAGGCGCTCAGCAGCACCAGGTAGTAGATGACCGGGTTGACCAGGCCCATCAGCAGAAAATAGCCCGGCGTCTCCCGGGCATATTCGGGCAGCAACTGCAGCCTGCCCTGTCGCCAGAGAATGCCGAACAAGGCCAGGGCGGAGAAACAGACCGAGTAGGCCACCAGCTGCAACACATCCAGCTCACGCAGTGCCAACTTGAAGGCGGTGGCTACCGTGGACCAGGCAAGGACGGCGCCGAGCCCATAAAGCAGCGCCTGGCGATCCCTGTTGCGGTCTACCTGCATAAATTCTCGCGCCGGCAAACCGGGCCGGTAAATTCGGGGCTTATGTTACGTCATCGGTGCAACAATGCCAGACTCGGAGCTTGCCCGGGTCCCGAAGCGGCGGCCCGCCCTGTACCGACCACGGCTTTTGAGGCATTCTCAGCGGCTATTGCCCACAACAGACAAGAGCAGACGCATTTGAGTTCCAGCGAAAAGCCAGGCCCAGGACTGTCGCCCGCGCTTGCCCTTGCGCCGATCATTTTCCTGATTGCCCTGCTGGGCTGCTCGGTATACCTGTTCGGCTCAGACTCCTCCTCCGGCGCCAACCAGGTCGCGCTGGTACTGGCCTCCTGCGTGGCCGCCCTGGTGGGGCGCCGGGCCGGGGTGAGCTGGCGCGAGGCGCAGGAGGGCATGCTTCGCGGTATCAGCCTGGGCCTGGGTCCCATGCTCATCCTGCTGGCGGTGGGCATGCTGATCGGCACCTGGATACTCTGCGGAACCGTACCGGCGATGATTTATTACGGCGTGCAGATCCTGAACCCGGGTATTTTCTATGCCGCCAGCGCGGCGCTATGCGCCGTCGTCGCCGTGAGCATCGGCAGCTCCTGGACCGTGGCAGGCACCCTGGGCATCGGGCTTATGGGCATCGCAAGCAGCTTTGAGCTATCCGGGGCCATCACCGCCGGGGCGATCGTTTCGGGCGCTTACTTCGGGGATAAGTTATCGCCCATGTCCGACACCACCAACCTGGCATCCGCCGCTACCGGGGTGGATTTATTCGACCATATACGCCATATGCTGTGGACCACGCTTCCCGGCTTTGGGCTGGCACTGCTGGTATTCGCACTGATTGGCGGAGCCGGTGCCTCTGCCCCGGGGCAGGTCGACGAGCTGCAGCGCCTACTCGCCGCCGAGTTCAACCTGGGACTGCACCTGCTGCTGCCACTGGCGCTGATGCTCGGCCTGGTTTACAAACGCCTCCCGGCCTACCCGGCCATCATAATCAGCGCACTGGCCGGCGCCGTGTTCGCCCTGCTGTTCCAGCCACAGACAGTCATCCGACTGGCTGACAGCCCACAACTCAACGAAACGTTCGCGCTGCTCAAGGGAATCTGGATCAGCCTTTTCGACGGCTACCACTCTACCAGCGGGAATGATTACCTCGATGCACTGCTGAGCAAGGGCGGCATGCACAGCATGCTCAATACCGTCTGGCTGATTATCTGTGCACTGGGCTTTGGCGGCGTACTGGAACGCACCGGCATCCTGAACTACCTGCTGGAACTGGCACTGCAACGGGTAACAGGCAATGGCTCCCTGATCAGCACCACAGTGGCCACCTGTATAGGCACCAATGCCCTCGCGGCAGACCAGTATATTGCCATTGCCCTGCCAGGGCGGATGTACACGCAGGCCTACGAACGCCACGGCCTGTCCCGCTTGAATCTGTCGCGCACACTGGAGGATGCCGCTACCCTCACCTCACCGCTTATCCCCTGGAACACCTGCGGCGCTTATATGTCAGCCACCCTGGGGATCAGCACGGCACATTACGCACCCTTTGCCTTTTTCAATCTGCTGTGTCCGCTGCTCGCCATTATTTACGCCTTTACCGGCTTCGCGCTGAAGCCGGCAGAGTCCAGGACCGGGGTGGCCGGGGTCCCATGACAAACCTGTCCGCCCTTTGGGACCACCCCGATCCCCACACCTACCGCACCTGCGTCGCGCCGCAGGACATCGATGGCCTGAACCACACCAACAACACGGTCTATGTGAAGTGGTGCGAGCAGGTGGCGTGGTCACACTCCGTGCACCTGGGCCTGGACCTTGAGCGCTACCGAGAGCTGGACCGGGCCATGGTGATCACCCACAGTGAATACGATTACCTGCAGGCCTCCCGCGAGGGAGACGAGATCGTGGCCGGCACCTGGATCGTGAGCTGGGACCAAAAGCTGACCATGGCGCGCCGTTTCCAGGTCATCCGCCTGGGCGACGGCGCGACGCTGCTGCGCGCCGCCATGCGCTTCGCCTGCATAGAGCTCAGCAGTGGCCGGCCGCGCCGGATGCCCCGGGAATTCCTGTCGGGTTATGGACCTGCCGTTCTGGGACAGTCAGGATAGGGGCAGGACACAGGAAAGCAACGCTATGGGACTGGTATCACAGCAGCTTGACGGGGTGGAATTGCTGACCCTGGATTTTCCACCGATGAACGCCTTTGGCATCGACGCCATGCAGGAGCTCGTAGATTATTTTTCCGGTTTCAGCAGCGAAAAGCCGCTGGTGATCACCGGGGCGGGACGCGCATTCTCTGCCGGTGTCGATACCGGCTTGTTCCAGTCCTACGGCTCGCAGGAACGGGCGACCCTGTTCCAGGCGATCAGCCAGATGACCGCCGCGCTGGTCGCGATCAAAAGTCCCGTCATCGCCGCGGTGAACGGCCATGCCATGGGCGGCGGACTGGTCATGGTGTTGTGCACTGACTACCGGCTCGCGGCCATCGGTGATGCCAGGTTCGGGCTGACCGAGGCCAGGGCGGGCGTGCCATTCCCAGAGGGCCCGCTCGCGGTGATTACCAGTGTGCTGGCCCCGGACCTGCTGCGGCGCCTCACACTGTCCAGTGCTATCGTAAGCGCCGCCGACCTGGCGCACAGGGGCGTGTTCGATGAACTTACCGATCCCACTGTGCTGCTGGAGGGGGCGCTGGCCCGGGCGCGGGAGCTCGCCGGCCAACCGGCTTTCAGGGAAGTGAAAGAGCAGGTCCGGGGCGGCCTCGCGAAACGCCTGGCCCGGATAGTCGCCGCTTGAGTCCCAGGGCCGGCGCTACGGCCAGCAATTCAGGCCCGTGCCCAATCAAACGCGAGCACCTGGCGGATATCTGAAACGCCCGTAGCCAGCATCAATAACCTGTCCACGCCCAGGGCCACGCCGCTGCACTCGGGCATGCCGTGCTCCAGGGCAGCCAGCAGGCGCTCATCCAGCGGGCGCTCCGCCAGGCCGTATTCGCGCCGCCGGGCATTGTCCCGCTCGAAACGCGCGCGCTGTTCCCCGGCATCGAGCAATTCGAAATAACCATTGGCCAGTTCCATGCCGTCCACGTAGAGTTCGAAGCGGTGCCCGACCGTCACACCGTCAATGTCAGACAGGCGCGCCAGGGCGGCCTGGGATGCGGGGTAATCGTGGACGAAGCACAGGCCCCTGTCGGCCAGCTGCGGCTCCACCAGGTGGCTCATCAACAGGTCCAGCCACAGGTCCCTGTCGCCCGTGATGGTACCCGTATCGAGCTGCGACCGCGCCACCGCCTGCAGTTGTGCCACCGTGGCGGTGAAGGGGTCGACGCCCAGGCTCTCGAGGAACAACTGGCGGTAGCTGTAGCTGTGGACCGGCTGTTCACCCAGGCAAAAACACACCAACTGCGCCACCTCATCCATCAGGGCCAGGTGATCATAGCCCGGCCGGTACCATTCCAGCAGGGTAAATTCGGGGTTGTGGCGAGCGCCGGCCTCACCATCCCTGAAGGCCCGGGCGAACTGGTATACAGCCTGGCCATGGCAGGCCAGCAGGCGTTTCATCGCATATTCAGGCGATGTTTGCAGGTAACGCGGCTGGTCGATGGAGGTACCGCGCTCCACCAGCAGGGCTTCGACGGCGGGATCGGTAACCCCGCGGCGGCAGAGCAGGGGAGTCTCTACCTCGAGGACATCGCGGGCGGCAAAAAACTCACGAATCCGGCCCAGCAGACCGGCCCGCGCCCGGAGCATTCCGAGATTCGCGGCCGGCTGCCAGTCCATGGCAGGTTTCAGGATTTGGAGACGCGGTTCTGGTATTCGCCGCTGCGCGTATCGACCCGGATCACTTCACCCTGGTTGATAAACAACGGTACCTTGACCACGGCGCCGGTGCTGAGCTTGGCTGGCTTGCTGCCGCCCTGGGCGGTGTCGCCCTTCAGGCCGGGGTCGGTCTCGACGATTTCCAGTTCGACAAAATTCGGGGGAGTGACCGCAAGGGGAGAGCCGTTATAGAGGGTTACCTCGCACCGGTCCTGCTCTTTCAGCCAGGGAAGCGCGTCCGCTACCGCCTTGGCATCAGCCTGGTGCTGCTCGAAAGTGTCGGGCTCCATGAAGTACCAGAACTCGCCATCGGTGTAGAGGTACTCCATGGTGCGATCGACGACATCGGCCCCTTCCAGCGTCTCGCCGGAACGAAATGTCCGCTCCCAGACCCTACCGGTCTTCAGGTTACGCAGCCTGACCCGGTTAAAGGCCTGGCCCTTGCCGGGCTTGACGAATTCATTGTCAAGAATGCTGCAGGGCTCGCCGTCGAGTATGACTTTGAGTCCCGAACGAAAATCGTTGGTAGAGTAATTGGCCATGATAGTCTCGTGTCTGCCGAAAAAGGCGCCAATGATAACTCAGGCCGCTGGCCAATGGCAGATGCGGGATATTCACGTTGGCGGCCCCCGCGATTTGTACGATACTCTAACGACGATGGTCCCCTGAACCCGATAAAGAAAAAGGACCCGACCCAATGAGCAGTGAAACACCGGTAAAACTGCGACTACCCCGCCAGGACCTGGAGGACTTCGATTTTTTCCCCCTGTCGGTAGAGGGCGCGCAAACGTGGGCACATGCCCTGCCTGTCACCAGTTCAAGCCAGGTCGCGCAGCAACTGGGCGCAGTGATAGCACGCCTCAACCGTCTGGAGCTCGCCCCGGAACTGCGCTACGGCATTATGGAGGAATTGCGATCGCCCCTGTTGATCGCGGCCGCCCACCTGACCCGTCGCTTCCTGAAACAAGCACTGGTAATGCCAGCGGACCAGCGCCATATGGCTGAACTGGCCGAGGACCTGTACACACTGGCCGGGTCTGCCTATACCATCGTGGCGGTCCATGCCATCCAGCGCAGGGACAGCGTCCGCGATGTAAATCCCGCGCGCCTGGCCTGTGAATCCATCCATCGGGCTATCCGCTTCACCGGGGCCAAACTGCTGCAGACCTTCCAACTTTACCGGCCGGTGGAGCTGCACGGCTGGCTCGCACTGCACCAGCTTTACGCCCTGGCAGAGGCGCAACACCTGACCGACCTGGCGGTTACAGATGAGTTGTCCGGCAGCGGCACGGTGACAACAGCCTACCTGCAGGCACTCATACTGGGGTGCTGCAAACCAAACCAGTTGCGGCAGAATGATCTGGCGGCCATCTACCGCGGCTTGCAGGAATGGGCTGCACTGGCGCTCATAATGCGCACCGACGACGGAAAAAGCCTGTTCCTGGTAGACCTCGACAGCGACCGTCCGCCCCTGTACAGCCAGCTCTATCACGAACCGCCGGGGCCGAGAACGCGCTATATCGACACAGAGCCCCTGGTCAAGCAGCTGGAAAAACTGGCAGCCCAGGAAGACAAGAAGGGCATCGTTTTCGATAAGAACACTGTCGTCAGTCCGCCTTTGCTCGCGCACCTCGTTACCTCGTTCAGTACAATGAGCATGCGCAACTTCACCCGCAAGCGCACGGGAAAGACCATGTGGGTTGGCCTGGGTTTGAGCGCCTGCCACTACTACATGGCCGGTGAACAGACCTTCGAGCAATTACTGCACGGGCAAGGATATATACCGCCACCCTCAAAACGCCTCGGCGGAAATCCCTTCCTGGACCAGCAGGACAGCGGTGACCAGTGGCAGCGGGCTAACCCCGAGGAGGATTTCACCCGGGAATCCTATGTCAGGGTGGACGACCAGCTGGCCCATGAAGTACAGGTCGATGCCAGGACCCTCGCCGCTTTCGAGGGTATTGACGACGCAGAGGAGCTGCCCGATCAGCGTCGCTACTCGGCTTACAGCGTTACCATGTTCGATGCCAGTCCCAGTGGCTACTGCCTGGAATGGGACGCAGAACTGCCCAGCCACATCAAGACCGGCGATATCGCCTGCGTACGTGAAGAAGACAGTGACCGCTGGGCTGTTGCAGCGATTCGCTGGATGAGCCAGCTTGACCAGAAGACAACCCTGATCGGGCTCGAGCTGCTCAGCCCCAGTGCACGGGCCTATGGTGCCCTGATGCACCAGGCAAAAAAGGAGGAAGAAGTCGAACCAATCCGGGTGCTGCTGCTGCCAGAGATCAAACTGGTGGGACAGGCGACCACCCTGATCACCCCTCGCGTCGGATTCAGGGAACGCCAGAAAATAGTCCTGGTCAGGCACGATGAGGAGTTGTTTATCCAGCTCACCCGGCAAGTGGCCGTCACGGGCGCCTTCTCCCAGTTCGAGTTTCGCCCCATCAAGAATCTTGAGGAGGTGCTGGCAGAGGACAGGAGCCGACCGCGCGATTCCTCTTTTGATTCCCTGTGGACGAATATCTGAGGCGACTTTCGCCGTCGCGCGGATTACTTGCTCGCAGAAGAGTAATTCTGGTAGCGGTCGGAAAGACCCAGCAAATAGAGAATCGCATCCAGCCCAAGGGTAGAAATTGACTGCTCGGCGGACTGCTTCACCAGCGGTTTTGCCCTGAACGCAATACCCAGACCTGCAACGCTGAGCATGGGCAGGTCGTTCGCTCCGTCACCCACCGCGATAACCTGCTGCAGGTCTATGTTCTGCTCTGTCGCCAGTTGGCGCAGCAAATCGGCCTTGCGGGCGCCATCCACGATGGTGCCCACCACCCTGCCGGTGACCGCGCCCTCGGCAATGTCCAGCTCGTTGGCGTGGATGTAATCGATCCCCAGGCGGGCCTGCAGGTAGCGCGCAAAGTAGGTGAACCCACCTGAAACAATGGCGGTTTTGTATCCCAGTGCGCGCAGCGTGGACAGCAGGTGCTCGGCACCCTCGGTGATTTTCAGCTCGCTGGCCACCTTTTCCAGCGCCCCTTCGTCCAGCCCCTTGAGCAGGGCCACGCGGGCGCGAAAACTCTCACTGAAGTCGATCTCTCCGCGCATGGCCCGCTCGGTGATAGCACTGACCTGCTCACCAACCCCCGCCAGTCGCGCCAGCTCGTCGATAACCTCCGCCTCGATCAGCGTGGAGTCCATATCGAAAACCACCAGCCGGCGGTTGCGCCGGTACATATTGTCCTGCTGGAAGGCCAGGTCGACATCAAGTGCGCCGGCCACCTCGAGCAGGTCGCGCCGGAACAAGCCTGAGTCCTGCAGCGGACCACGCACCGAAAATTCCACGCAGGCCTTGCTCAGGGCTGGCAGTTCTCCCTGGGGAATCCGCCCGGAAAGGCGATTGATGCTGTCGATATTGAGGCCATGACGGGATACTACCGTGGTCACCCGGGACAACTGGTCCGCGGTTATCTTGCGTGCCAGCAGGGTAATGATATAGCGCGCCCGACCCTGGGCCTGCACCCAACGGGCATAACTGTCAGCGGATACCGGGGAGATTCGCGCCTGCATGGAGTGGCTTTGCGCATAGGCTGTTACGGCCTCGCTCATACCCGTCGCATCGCAGTGGTCAGGCACTTCCACCAGCACTCCCATGGACAGCGTCGCATGTATCACGGCCTGGCCGATATCCAGCACATTGACTGAATGATCTGCCAGGATAGTGGTGATCCCGGCAGTAAGGCCAGGCTGGTCCTCACCGGAAATACTGATTAGCAGTATGTCGTGCACTGAAACGATCCCGGGATAATGGCAAGGCCCGTATTCTACCCGCTCGCGACGAGTACTGGGAAGCGAAGCGACCGGAGCCAGGCCCCTGCCCGGCCCGCGCCCCCGCACCGATCAAAAGTCTCCCATCGCTGCGGGTCTGGTTTATACTGGCGCGCGTCCCCACAAGGTAGCCTGTCGATCCCAAGTGAAGAACCTCCTCCAAAACAGCAGCCTGGGCCAACAACTTGCCCTCACCAGCGCCGGCCTGTGCCTGCTGGTCAGCCTCGCCCTCGTAACACTGGCAGCTATATCCACTCGCCACATGCAGCTGCAGCAGCAGGAGGAGTACGGCTCCGCGCTGGCCCGCCAGATAGCCACCCGCATCAGTACCGCGCTTGAAACCGGTGACCTGTTAAGCGTTTCCGCATCGCTGCAGCGCTTCGCGGAGACGTCTTCAGCAGAACAAGTTGCCATTTTCGACGTGGAGGGTAAGGCCCTCGGGCAGGCCGGAGATGCGCTGGGCCAGAACCTCCAGCAATACGAGGCGCCTGTCCGGATTGAATCCGACGTCGCTGGCAAGGTGGTCATCACGATCAGCACTGACAATGCCGGCGCCGCACAGTTACAGTTTGTGCTCGGCCTGCTCGGCCTCGCCGTATTACTGAGTCTCGCCGTTTATATCACTACCCGGCACTTTGCTCAGCGACTGGCCAACCGCCTGGCCGCGCTCGCCGTGTCGGTCGGTCTCGATGACCAGGTAAATGAACGACTGCCGGGCAATGAGCTGGCACTGCTTGCGAGAAATATACAGGCCCTGCCCATGGACCTGCTGCGCACCCGCAGTGAAACCAATCCCCGGGAAGAGAATTACCGCACCACCGCTGTGCTCTACCTGCACCTGACCAGCCTGTCCGATTATATAGACACCCTGGACGAACAAGCCCTGCACCGCTATACGAACCGACTGCACCAGCTGGTACTGGCTGCAGCGGATTTCTATGGGGGAGACCTGCAGGTCGCACGGCAGTTCGGCCTGGCCATTTACTTCAGCGGACCCAACAAAGCCGGTAGCGCCGCCTTCAGGGCGGCGTCCTGTGCCTGGTTGATACAGGCCGCCAGTCGGGAGCTGGAAAAGCAGATGCGCCGAACCCTGTCCATGGCCATGGCGATTTCACAAAGTGAATTGGGTGCGGGAGACCGGGCGGATATTTACCCGGGCCTGTACATCCAGCACACCCTCGACGAGCTGGAGACGATCTGCGCCAACAGACCGCCGCGAGTGCTGCTGTCACCGGTGGTCTGCGAGGACCCGGACGTCGCCTCCCGCCTGCAGCACGAGGCCACCGAAGTAATGGACTTTGCCATGCTCGAAGCCTTCGCGGAGCCTTACCAGGACCTGCTGGAGCGGCAATTGCGCCTTATTCTCAAGCGGCTCACAGACCCCGCCCGCGGCTGAGCTCGGCTCAGCCCTCGACCAGCACGGCATCGACCTTCTGGAAGCCCCGGGGAAGCTTGTTGCCACGGCGACCGCGGTCGCCCCGGTAGTGCTCCAGCTCGGAGAATTTCAGCTTGATGTGCCGTTTACCGGCATACACCAGCAGGCTGCCAGTCTCGGTAATGACCTGTACGGCCACCACGAATTCATCGCGACTTTGCACCCGTGCGGGGGGTATCCCGATAATCTTGTTGCCCTTGCCCCGGGAAAGCTGCGGCAGGTCAGCCAGCGAAAAGACCAATAGGCGACCCTCGTTGGTGGCCGCCGCCACCCAGGAGCCTTCCACAGCGGTAATTGGCGACGGCTGCAACACCCGGCCACCCCCGGGCAGACTGATCGCGGCCTTGCCCGCACGGTTCTTGGTTTGCAGGTCGCCCAGTTTCGCCACAAAACCGTAGCCAGCATCGCTCGCCAGCAGGTAAAGCTGGTCCTCGCTCCCCATCATCATACCCTCGAAACTCGCACCCGAAGGAGGGTTGATCCGCCCTGTGACGGGCTCACCCTGGCCCCGGGCGGAGGGCAGGTTATGCGTGGCCACCGTATAGGCCCTGCCGGTGGAATCGAGTATGACAACGGGCTGGTTGCTGCGCCCATGGACCGCCATCTTGAAGCTGTCCCCGGATTTGTAGCTCAGGCTGGTGGGGTCGATATCGTGGCCCCGGGCGGCGCGAATCCAGCCTTTTTCCGACATCACTACAGTCACCGGGTCGACGCTCACCATTTCCAGTTCGCTGAAGGCCTTGGCCTCCTCGCGCTGCACCAGAGGTGAACGGCGCTCATCGCCGAATTTTTCCGCCACTGCCAGCAGTTCATTCTTGATCAGCGTCTTGAGTCGCGCGGCGCTGCCGAGGATTTTTTGCAGCTCGTCCCGCTCATTCGCCAGCTCGTCCTGCTCGCCGCGAATACTGATTTCCTCGAGTTTCGCGAGGTTGCGCAACTTCAGTTCCAGCACCGCTTCGGCCTGTACGTCACTGAGTCCAAAGCGCTGCATCAGGGCGGGCTTCGGTTTGTCCTCCGTGCGGATGATATGAATCACTTCATCGATATTGAGGAATGCAACAAGGTAACCTTCCAGTATGTGCAGGCGTTTCAGCACCCGCTCGAGGCGATGTTCCAGGCGCCGCCGAACAGTATCTGTACGAAATGACAGCCACTCCCGGAGGATACGATCGAGCCCCTTGACGCCGGGGCGGCCGTCTATGCCGATCATGTTCAGGTTGATGCGGTAGCTGCGCTCCAGATCGGTGGTGGCGAACAGGTGGTTCATCAGGCCATCGACGTCAATGCGGTTGGACCGGGGCACGATGACCAGACGGGTGGGATTCTCGTGATCCGACTCGTCCCGCAGGTCCGCTACCATGGACAGTTTTTTCGCCTGCATCTGCTGCGCAATCTGCTCCAGCACACGGGAGCCGGATACCTGGTAGGGCAGGGCGGTTATGACCAGGTCACTGCCCTCCCGCTCCCAGACGGCGCGCATGCGCAGGCCGCCGCGCCCGCTCTCATACATCGCCACGATATCTTCCCTGGGGGTGATAATTTCGGCTTCGGTAGGGAAATCCGGCGCCAGCACGTGTTCACACAACTCGGCTACCGTCGACTTGGGCGCCTCCAGCAGGCGGATCGTCGCGGACACGACCTCGCGCAGGTTGTGCGGCGGCACATCGGTGGCCATACCCACCGCGATGCCGGTGGTGCCATTGAGCAGCACGTTCGGTACCTGGGCAGGCAGTACGCGCGGCTCATCCATGGTGCCATCGAAGTTCGGCGCCCAGTCCACCGTGCCCTGGCCCAGCTCGGCCAGCAGCACATCCGCGTAGGCAGTCAAACGTGATTCGGTGTAGCGCATGGCCGCGAAGGATTTCGGGTCGTCTGGCGAACCCCAGTTGCCCTGCCCATCAACCAGCGGGTAGCGATAGCTGAAATTCTGGGCCATCAGGACCATGGCCTCGTAGGCCGCGCTGTCGCCGTGGGGATGAAATTTACCGATCACATCACCCACGGTGCGCGCCGACTTCTTGAACTTGGCGGTCGCCTTCAGGCCAAGTTCGCTCATGGCGTACACAATCCGTCGCTGCACCGGCTTGAGGCCGTCGCCAACGTGCGGCAGGGCGCGGTCGAGAATGACGTACATGGAGTAGTCCAGGTAAGCCTTTTCCGCATACTGCTTCAGCGACACCTGCTCGATGCCGTCGTTATCAATTTCGAGAATGTCAGACATTAAATACCGGCCTGTCTATATTGGTTTAAGCGTTTTAGTTAAGCGGGGACGAAACCGGGAGAAAAACCTGTTGCCAGTTGGCCCTTGTGTTTAGTTCACACCGTGATTGCCGCGCAGGCCTACCAACTGCTCGTTGAGGTTGACGATAGAATTTGCCATATCGACCAGAAGGCTGTGGATGGTCGCGGGGTTGCTCTTGATCAGTTCGGTAAACTGCTCCTTGGGAACCTTCACCACCGAACAGGCCGTCTTGGCGCGCACGGTAGCGCTTCGGTCGGCATGGGTAAGCGCCGCCATGGCGCCGAAAATCTCCCCCTCGGCTATACGGCCGACAGTGACATTGTCGACCAGCACCTCGGCCACACCGCTGGACATATTGAACACGTAGTCCGCACGGTCACCCTGGCGAATAATAATCTCGCCCGGGGCGTAATCCTCGAATCCCGGCGTCGATGGCGCCTCTTCCGGCACAGATGCGGCAGTGATGCGAAGCATCAGGCCCGAGTATGTTATCAGGACGCGACTCCACAGGCGCATGGCCGCCGGCTCGTTGAATACGCGGCGCATAAACTCCAGTGCGGGGTAACTGTCGAGCCTGCCACCGGCGGCACTGCGATAGTAGACAGTGCTGTCCTGTTGTGCGCCGCCGGCTATATCGGGCAGTAGAATGTCGCCTTCCTCCAGGGTGTACACGAGCTTGCCCTGGTACGATGCGTCGATTGTGCCGCGCCTGACAACGTAGAATTGGTTACCGTCATAGCCGCGAAAATTTCCCTCACTGGCAGGGGCCACTTCCAGCGGCATGCCCGGCATACCAACCACGCCCAGCAGTGCGTCGATCAACTCGCGATATTGCTGTGTGAGAAGCGTAAAATCCTGCGTGAGCTCAGTATCGGCCAACATCGTCAAACCCCTGTCCGATATATCCCCGGATCCCCGTGGATCACACCCTGTTAATGCGTTTTTCGCGGGAGGGTGAAAGTCTTTTCCCGCTGCTGTTTGAGGCCTATAGTAGCAACTAAACCGGCGAGGGAGAACGCTTGCCATAACATTTGTCACAAGGATCCGGTGTCCATGGCTTACCGATGGCAAACCTGCGAATTTGCCGAACTGAACACGCTGGAACTCTATGCCGCGCTGCGGCTCAGGCAGGCGGTTTTCGCGGTAGAACAGGACTGCGCCTACCTCGACCTCGACAACCTCGACCAGGGCGCGGTGCACATGCTGTGCTGGCATGAGGGCGAACTGCTGGCTTACCTGCGGTGCCTCGCACCGGGCACCAATTTCCCCGAAAGCGCCATCGGTCGTATCGTCGTAAGCCAACCGGCGCGGGGTAATGAACTGGGCAGGGAGCTGGTGAAGCGGGGCATCGGGCACAACCTGCAGCGCTGGCCAGACCAGAACATCAGGATCAACGCACAGGCTTACCTGGAAGATTTTTACAGCCAACTGGGGTTCGTCGCCGAAGGCGGCATTTTTGGCGAGGATGGCATACCGCACATCCAGATGGTGTATCCGCGCTCAGCCTGATTCAAGCATAAACGTCACGGGACCGTCATTGACGAGACCGACCTGCATGTCCGCGCCGAACACGCCCGCCGCCGCGCGCGGGTGGCTGCGCCGCAGCTCTGCCACCATATAATCGTACAGGGCTTGCGCATCTACCGGCGGCATGGCCTGGGAAAAACTGGGCCGCAAGCCCTTGCCGGTATCCGCCGACAGGGTAAATTGCGATACCAGCAGCACACCCCCGTCAATATCCGCGACGCTGCGATTCATACGACCGCTGTCATCGGCAAACAGACGGTAGGCAAGCACCTTTTCGAGCATCCGGTTCGCGGTAACCCGATCGTCCCCCCGGTCGATGCCGAGCAACACCAGCAGGCCAGTGCCGATCTCGCCAACCACTTTGCCCTCCACCGTAACGCTGGCGGAACTCACACGCTGGAGGAGGGCTTTCATGCCCGGCGCTTGAACGCTCTGGGTAAAATGCGAGAGATTGTCATCCGCCCCTGTCTGCCCTGCGACGCTCGTGCTCCTGCAGCAGCTTCTTGCGCAGGCGAATGCTCAGTGGCGTTACCTCCACCAATTCATCTTCCTCGATGAATTCCAGTGCCTGCTCCAGGGTATGGCGCACCGGGGGCGTCAGGGTCAGGGCCTCGTCGGTACCGGAGGCGCGCACGTTGGTAAGCTGCTTGCCCTTGGTGGGATTCACCGCCAGGTCGTTGCTGCGACTGTGCAGGCCTATAATCTGGCCTTCGTACACGTCGATGTTGGGCTGGACAAACATACGGCCCCGATCCTGCAGGTTGTACAGGGAGTAGCCCAGGGTCTTGCCCTTTACCATGGATACCAGCACACCATTGCCGCGACGCACTATCTCGGCAGCCTTTACCGGACCGTAATGATCGAAAACGTGAGTCATGATGCCGGCGCCGGATGTCATGGTGAGGAACATCGAGCGGAAACCGATCAGGCCCCTGGCCGGCACGATGAATTCAAGGCGCACGCGGCCCTTGCCGTCGGGTACCATGTTTTCCAGCTCCGCCCGGCGCATACCCAGCTCTTCCATCACCGCACCCTGGTGCTGCTCCTCGCAGTCGATCACCAGCTGTTCGAAGGGTTCGTGCATCTTGCCGTCGATTTCTTTCTGGATCACCTCGGGGCGGGACACTCCCAGCTCGAAACCCTCCCGGCGCATATTCTCGATAAGCACGGACAGGTGCAGTTCGCCGCGCCCGGAAACCTTGAACTTGTCGGGGCTGTCGCCCTGCGCTACCCGCAGCGCCACATTGTGGATCAGCTCCCGCTCCAGGCGCTCCTTGATATTGCGCGAGGTAACGTACTTGCCCTCCTTGCCGGCGAAGGGCGAATCATTGACCTGGAAAGTCATGCTCACTGTGGGCTCATCCACCGACAGCGGCGGCAGGGCTTCTATCATCGCCGGGTCACACAGGGTGTCGGAAATATTCAGACCCTCGATACCGGTGATACAGACAATGTCACCGGCCTCCGCGGATTCAACATCAAATCGCTCCAGCCCCAGGTAGCCCATGACCTGCAGCACACGACCCTTGCGCGTGGCACCCTCCGGGTCGACCACGACAACCTGCGTATTGGGAGCGAGCGTACCGCGGGTGATACGGCCAATACCGATAACTCCCACGTAGCTGCTGTAGTCCAGCGCACTGACCTGCATCTGCAGTGGGCCGTCCGAGTTCACCGCCGGCGCAGGCACTTTCTCGATGACGGTCTCAAACAGGGGCTGCATGTCCGCAGCCATATTTTCATGATCAAGCCCGGCAATGCCCTGTATCGCGGAAGTGTAGATCACCGGGAAATCCAGCTGCTGCTCGGTGGCACCGAGGCGGTCGAACAGGTCAAACACCTGGTCCACCACCCAGTCGGGGCGCGCGCCCGGGCGGTCGATTTTGTTGATGACGACGATGGGGTTCAAACCCTGCTCGAAAGCCTTGGAGGTCACGAACCGGGTCTGCGGCATCGGGCCATCGACCGCATCCACCAGCAACAATACCGAATCGACCATGGACAATACCCGCTCGACCTCGCCGCCAAAGTCGGCGTGCCCGGGCGTGTCCACGATATTGATGTGGTAGTCATTCCACTCGATCGCGGTGTTCTTGGCCAGGATGGTAATGCCACGCTCGCGCTCCTGGTCATTGGAGTCCATGATGCGCTCGGAACCCTCGGAACGGCGGTCCAGGGTGCCGGACTGCTGCAGGAGGCAATCCACCAGGGTCGTCTTGCCGTGGTCTACGTGTGCAATGATGGCGATATTGCGAAGCTTGTCGATCAAGGGGTTACCTCGGGGCGCCGACGCCCGTGCAAAAAAGGGCGCGGATTATACCCCATAGGCCTTCGGCAGGCACAGGTCTATTATGGCATATAGACTTTGACGTCCAAATCTGTCGTTGCCAGCAAATGGCTCGCATGCAGTCGGCTCATGACACCCTTGCCGCAGTACAGCATATAGGTGCCGGGCGCGAGACCGCCCGCCTTGCCATGCAGCAGGTAGAACGGTATCTGCACCACGGGCACGGACAGCTGCAAGGGGCAAAGCTCCACTTCATCGGGGTGGCGGATATCGATGACGGTGCTGTTGGCCAGCGGCACCGACAATACTTCCACCTCGACCGGGGACAGCTCCTCTTCCGCCAGTCGATCAATACGGGTCTGGCGCGCGCCGGCAATCGCCCGGTCGAGGATCGCCATATCAAAGTTTTTTTCCTGCGACTCCACTCTCCCGAGCCTGGCCCGGGTGGTGGGATTGACCGAGATGATGCCGCAGTACTCGGGCATATTGGCCGCGAACTCCAGGGTGCCGATAGCGCTGGCCATACGCACAATCTCTTCCTTGTCGGTGGTAATCAGCGGCCGCAGTACCAGGTGCCCTGTCACCTGGTCAATAACCGACAGGTTACGCAGGGTCTGGCTGCTCACCTGGGCAACACACTCGCCGGTTACCAGCGCATCGATCTCCAGGTCCCGGGCCAGGCGGTCCGCCACGCGCAACATCATGCGCTTGAGAATGACCCCCATCTGGCTGTCCTCGATCTTCCCGAGCAATTCGGCTACCACCTCTTCAAAGGGCACGCTGATAAACAGTACCCGCTGGTTGCAGCCATATTTCTGCCAGAGGTAAAGGGCAACCTCCTTGACACCGATCTCGTGGTCTCGCCCGCCGAGCTTGAAAAACAGGAAGTGTGTGCGCATGCCGCGCTTCATGGTGAGATAACTGGCCACCGGGGAATCGAACCCGCCGGAGATCAGGGACAGCACAGGATCGAGGCTGCCCACCGGGTAACCACCCGGGCCGCGGTGGCGCCCGGCAATGACGAACAGCGTTTTCTTGCTGATTTCCAGGTCTACGGTCACGTCCGGATCCACCAGGCGGACGCCGGCAGCCCCGGTGCGCTGCAATAGCGCCCCGCCAACCTCCCGCTCCACATCGACCGAGGTGAAAGGGTGTGACCCGCTGCGCTTGCAGCGGACGGCAAAGCGCCTGCCCGCCAACTGGTCAGCATACAGTGGCAGGACATACTCCACGATCTGCTCCAGCTCCGGCAGCGGATGCTCACGAACCTCGAGGATATAGGTAATGCCCGAGACCCGGCGCATGGCTTCCACAAAACGGATACCCACCTTCGCGTCTTCCAGGGACGTTGCCACCCGCAACCTGTCCCATTGCCGCAACACCTGGACGTCGGGGTCGATTTCCCGCAAAACCTCCAGCAGGTTCCTGGCCAGCTGGGCGACGAAACGACGGCGCACAGGCTTGCTCTTTATGGCGATTTCAGAGAAGTACTTGACAACGAATTTCATAGGCGTCATAACGTCGCGTCCGGTTCGGCGCGTAGTATACGGGCTCTGGACGGGGTTTTGTGCAGTCAAAGCCTGCCGAGTGAAAAATGCGCGGTGGCGCGCACCATAAAAGCGCATTAATGCTCTATGTTGGTGCAGAGCCAAAGTGGCCGACTCAATCCTAGGTGAAAATACGCGCTAATTCAGTATGTTAGCTGCAGCACTTTCTTGGCACAGCTCTTGCTGTTAATGAATCTGCCAAAGACACCTGGTGACCGCAGCAGTGCGGTGACCGAGGCAAAGAACGCAGGCCAGTCCGGCTGGCCCGATAACCATCCCATGGAGGAACTGAGATGTCAGAGCAAACTCTGAACCTGATAAAAGAGAACGAAGCACGCTGGGTAGACCTGCGCTTTACCGATACCCGTGGCAAGGAGCAACACGTGACCATCCCGTCCAAGGAAGTTCACGCAGACTTCTTTGAAGCCGGCAAGATGTTCGACGGCTCCTCCATCGCGGGCTGGAAAGGCATCAACGACTCCGACATGGTACTGATACCGGACGACAGCACTTCGGTACTCGATCCGTTCACCGATGACGCTACCGTTATCCTGCGCTGTAATGTGGCCGAGCCCACCACCATGCAGGGTTACGACCGCGACCCCCGCTCTGTCGCCCAACGCGCCGAGGATTACCTGAAGACCACCGGTATCGGCGACACCGCCTTCTTCGGCCCCGAGCCCGAATTCTTCATCTTCGATGACGTGAAGTGGCACATCGACATGAGCGGCGCCAGCTGCAAGATCAACTCGGAAGAAGCCGCCTGGTCCTCAGGTCTTGCTTACGATGAAGGCAACACCGGCCACCGGCCCGGGGTAAAGGGCGGCTACTTTCCTGTTCCCCCGGTTGACTCGCTGCATGACATCCGCGCCGCCATGTGTACCGCCATGGAGCAAATGGGGCTGGATATCGAAGTGCACCACCACGAGGTGGCGACCGCGGGCCAGTGTGAAATCGGCGTCCGTTTCAGCACCCTGGTGAAAAAGGCTGACGAGGTGCAGATCCTCAAGTACTGCGTACACAATGTGGCGCACGCTTACGGCAAAACAGCGACTTTCATGCCCAAGCCCATCGTCGGTGACAACGGCTCAGGCATGCACGTGCACCAGTCCATCGCCAAAGACGGCAAAAACGTTTTCGCCGGTGACGGCTATGCGGGTCTGTCCGATGAGGCGCTGTATTACATTGGCGGCATTATCAAGCACGCCAGGGCCCTGAATGCGTTCACCAACCCGTCCACCAACTCCTACAAGCGCCTGGTACCCGGGTTTGAAGCGCCTGTGATGCTGGCCTACTCGGCACGCAACCGGTCCGCCTCTATCCGTATTCCCTACGAGCCAAGCCCCAGGGGCAAGCGTGTCGAGGTTCGCTTCCCCGATCCCATGGGTAACCCCTACCTGGCCTTCGCCGCCATGATGATGGCGGGCTTAGACGGTATCCAGAACAAGATTCACCCCGGCGAAGCCGCTGACAAGGACCTGTACGACCTGCCCCCGGAAGAAGGCAAGTTGATCCCCACAGTGTCTTCCAGCCTGGAGATGTCGCTGGAAGCGCTCAATGCCGACCGTGGATTCCTGACGGCTGGTGGCGTTTTCTCCAACGATATGATCGATGCCTACATCGAA
>JAHEBM010000066.1 GCA_024642245.1 Haliea sp. | reverse complement strand
CCCAGGTCCCAGTCGAGTGTCAGGATACTGGTGTCGACCTGGGTGTCATTATCGTTGCGGTTATTGGTTGAATTGTGCTTCTCATCACCTCTTGCATCCAGTGACTCACAAGCCTGTTCCGGGGTCCAGGGTGTGAAAGGGGCTGCGGCAAGCTGGCACACCAGGTCGTTGTCCTGGTTGAAGTTCGACCAGGCACCAACGTCTGTTTTATCATTGTTTCTCTCGTAATGAAATTTTACGTTGAGGTCCTCGGTGGGACGACCCAGCAGGGTAAGGCCGTATGTCTGGTAGTCGTCACCGCCCACATCCTCGTTGCGCGTGGTGTTGTGGATCCAGCCGTCACTGTTGAAATCCGCACCAAACAGTTTCAGGCCCAGTTTGTCATCGATAAGCGGCATGTTCACCACGGCCTGGTAGTCCTCGCGGCCGTAGTCGCCGGCGGTCGCCTTGGCGTCCACACCCCACTCAAGCGTCGGTTCACCTCGTATTACGTTGATTACGCCACCAATTGTGTTTCTGCCAAACAGTGTTCCCTGCGGTCCGCGCAGTACCTCTATTCGTGCAAGATCAAAATTCTGCAGCAACTGCCCACTGGCCGTGCCGAGATAGATGCCGTCCATGATCACGCCAATCGCAGGGTCGTAGCTCTTGTCTATCTCCTGGTAGGAGACGCCGCGAATACTGATCGCCGAGCCGCCTGGAACGGTGTTGGTGTTCCTGATAATGACATTAGGTGACATCCCGGAGATGTCCTCGAGTCGACGGATACTTGGATCCTTCAGGGCCGCGGTAATAGAAGTGACAGAAAGCGGGATTTCCTGCAGCGACTCCTCTCTTTTTCGCGCGGTGACGATAACTTCTTCCAGTGCCAGGGCGCCGGGCTCAGGGGCAGCAAACACCGGGGAAAACGGTGCCATCGCAGCCAAAAGCGGTGTCGCTACAAAGCGATTGATTCTGGAAGTGCGCAGAGCGGGACGAGCTTGCAGGATTTTTTGCATTGTTTTTCCTCACCTGGGTTGTGACGCTTGCTCGGCGCCGAGAGGCGCGAAAAGTGTCGTTTATTATTTAAGTAAAAAGCAGGTTAGACTGTTTTATAAAGTCGCGCAAACCTTTTTTTATTTTTTTGCCGCAGAGCCATTGCGTGGGTGTAGTGAGTAGTCGGCGAGCAGTATTCGCCGATAGCTATAGCGACAGGGCAGGCGCGGATCGCACCTGCCGGGAGTCGGCAGTGGGAGGGTTAAAGACGATGCTGCTGGGAAAGGACAGTTGGCTTCCGTTTATACGAAAGCGAGGCCGGTGCCATCGGCAAACTACTTCCTGGTGGAATGTCTGCCGATGGCGCTGGAGTCGCCATCCTTGAAAATTTCTTCGAGCCGGTCTGCCAGGTAGTCCAGCAGTAAGGGAATCCGGTCTGTGCGGTTTACCGTCATCTGGCTTACGGCCATGCCTTCCATCATGAACCGGGTAACGTCCATCGCGAGCAGGTAGCGGTCGCCACGGTCGTTCCACTCCTTGAACAGAACAGCGTTGGTCTGGTGAACGTGCTCAGTAAACCGGGTGCTCGAGCTTTGCAGTATATCGTGCAGTTCGGGGTCTGTTCGGCCCGCAACGCAAAGCTCATGATAGGCGACCGCAAGATCCCCTGTCAGGTGATCCCAGTAAGCGTCCAGGCCGGCGCGACGGTGATGCTTGCCCTTCTTCGTTTTGGGTATGGCGTTGACGCGCAGCGTGTAGTCCTCCAGCAGCTTGCCGTGCAGGTATTCTACCGCTGCCTGGATGAGTTCGGTCTTCGAGGGGAAGTGGTGCAGCATCGCACCGCGGGAGACCCCTGCGGTGCTGGCAACCTTGGCGGTGGTCACATTGGTGTAGCCGAGCTGGATAAAACAGTTGATGGTAGCGTCCAGGATACGGTCGCGCGTCATGGCGCTTTTCTGTGCCTGCCAGGAAATATCCTCATCGCCACCGCCGGATACCTTCCTGTCTTCACTTTGCCTGCTACTGGCTGGCGCTTGCTTATCCCTGGCCATCGTTGCTCCATTGGCGAACTGTACGCAAAAAAACAAATTATCCTGATTTAAACAGGCGACATGCAACCGGCATTATACACAGAACACTGTTCCCGATACGACCCGGCTGTCGGGACAGCACCTTGGCCAACGTGACCATGGGCTTGCCACACGACGTAGCCGTTCCTTACTTTCCTGCCAGTCGCCTCACCACTGGCGCGAAAGTCTCCACCATGTTGTTCTCGCCGTCGTCCAGCACCGCGATGTAGGAGATACCGTAGGTGTCCCGGCGCTTTTCCAATTCCTCGCACATATAATCGATGCTGCCGATCAGGCAGTGGGGGTGATCGAGGATGTCACTGGCGCTCATCCCAAGGGCTTCGCCAATCGCCGCGGCCGTAGCGGCCTGGTGATCGGTGACGATGGTATTGTATGCGCCGATTTCCAGCTCGATATCCCTGAAACGCTCTCCGGCTCCATCTTTTACCCACTGGATTTTTTTCGCGGTGGCCTGGGCCAACCCCGAATTCATGCCGTCCGGGCCGAGCATGCCGGCCCGGTTATTGAAATTCAGGCTGACGATATCCGCCTCCTTGCCGGCGAAGCTGAGAATTTTCCTGCTGCCCCCGCCAATCATGAGTGGCGGGTAGGGACCCTGCACCGGCGGCGGTGTGCCGTGAAACCCCGACCAGTTGATGAAGTCGCCGTCAATATTCAGCGGCTGGCCAGACATAAATGCCTTGTAGGCATGAACGAACTCGGCGCAGCGACTGAGGCGCTCCGGGAACTCGTCGAAGGGGAGGGCGATCGCATCGTATTCGGATTTTATCCAGCCCGCGCCAATGCCGAATTCGAGCCTGCCTTCCGACAGGTAGTCCATCGTAGCTGCTTCCTTTGCCAGCATCACGGGGTTGCGGTAGTCATTGCAGAACACCCGGCAACCCACCCGCAAGGTGGTAGTCTGTTGCAGGGCCATGGCGATGGCGGGTACCGCTGCCAGCATTTGCGGTGGATGGTAAGTGCTATCCAGCGCCGGGCCGCTGCTGAGGAAGTGGTCGGCGAGGAAAAAGGTGGAGTAACCCAGCGCCTCGGTCTTGCCGATCAACTCGCGCCAAGTGGCCGGGGAACTGGTGTTGAAACTCTGCAGGGAAAACCGAAAGGGCTTTTTCTCGCTCATACTGACTGCTCCAGGTCGGGTGTGCCGCGCCGGCAGCGCGGTCCGTTTTGTGGTTTCAGCCGGGTTTCCTGACGGCTACCGGAATGGTGCTCTGGCGTGGCATGCCCGAGTATTTCTCGGCCTGCTCACGGTTATCGATCAGGCGATTGGTATTGCTGCCCAACTCGCGCACCCTGGCGTCGGTGCCCGCTGCAGGGTCCGGGCTCCCGCCCCAGCAATGGGACATGGAAACGACGCCGGGCTTGATGTCATCAGCGGCGGCCGCGACAGCCGGAATCCTGCCGTGTGCCGAATACACCTCAATAAGCTCGCCCGTACTGATTCCCAGTGCGGCAAGATCCTGCGGATGCATAAAGGCGGGGTTGGTGGTGCCCTTGTCTTTTAGCAGGCTGAGTTCCGGGCCGGTGGAGTTGTAGGTATTTTTCATGCGCCGACTCACCAGCAGGTGGGGAAAATTACCGGGGTCGGCTGTCTGCGCGTCCCTGTATGCCGCGGCCAGTTCCTCCTCCAGCCCATCGGGGAACAGGTCAAGGTAGCCCCTGGTGGCGGGATCGGCCGGTTCTATAATGATGTCCATTCCGGGAAAAACCTGACCGCCATCGCTCTGCCGCACCTGTTCCAGGGGTACGCGGGAGCCGGCGGTGATATTCTTGAGCAGGTCAAACTTGGCCGGTTTGTTGTCCATGTCGATCGGGCCATTGTCCAGGCTCATCTGCAGCCCCATGCGCTTGCCTATCGCCCAGAAGAATTCCCACTCTTCAATCTTGTCGCCCTCGGCTTCCACTACAGTGGGGCTGTATTGGCTGTAGGCCTGGTCGTGCCAGATATCCGTGAGAAGCGTAACGTCCTCACGTTCCAGGCACATCTTGGGAGCCAGCACGTAATGCGCCAGTTGCGCGGTGGCAGCCATTTTGAGGTCAATGCATACCAGCAGTTCCAGGCCCGATAATGCCCTGAGCGTTTTCTCCTGGTCTGGCCACGCCAGCAGCGGGTTGCCGCCGACGCAGATCAGCGCCTTGATCTGGCCATCACCCGGGGTGAGCATCTCGTCGGCGATGACAGCCGTGGGCATTTCCCCCAGGGGGCCGTAGGGCGACAGTACGAATAATTCGCCGATATCCGCGGAGACACGGCTGCGGGTTCCCTGGCTGAGCCACTGGGGCTGGGGTGAAGTCGCCTGGGCGCGCCGCGGTCCCGGCGGCGTGAGTACACCCGGGTTGGGCAGGCGCTCGCCCTCGCGGTAGTGGCGTCCGCAAATGGCATTCAGGGCCTGCACCAGGTGTTGTAACAGGTTGGGGTGTGGACCCATTTCCGGCCCGGTGCCGGTCACTGCGGACCCACGCGGACCCGCAGCAAAGATTCGAGCGGCCTCGAGAACCTGCGCAACAGGAATATCCGCCGCCGCAGCCACCAGTTCCGGTGTGAACCGTCGTGTCGCTGCCTCCAGTTGCTGCAGCCCGCGGGTATGTTCGGCGCAGAAGTCCTTGTCGTAGAGTTCCTGGGCAATAATGACCTGGATGATGCCGGCGATCAGGGCGGCATCCTGGCCTGGCTTCACCTGCAGGTGAAGGTCGGCCCGGGCGGCAAGCTCCGTTTTTCGCGGATCGACGCAAATTACTTTCACGCCCCGCTTTTTTCCTTCGCGCAGGGCGTTGAAGGGGCTGAAAGAGGGAACGCCGCCGGGTATGGAGTAATGCGAAACCAGGGTATTGTTGCCGATGATCATTGCCACGTCCGCGTCGCACCACATATGGCTGCCAGCGTTCCAAAAACCCATGCGGGCTGGCCCGATCGCCACTTTGGCGGGTTGGTCTATGGTGACGCTGGTGTAGTAGGAAGGTGAGCCGATGGACTTGTGCCAGGCGCGCGCCACGCCGTGGGCCGCGGAATTCTGGTAGGAGTAAGTGCCGTTGTAGCTGGCAATACTGCGCGGCCCGTGTTCGGCCATAATGGCCTGTAGCTGCGCCGCGATTTCGTCCAGGGCCTGCTCGCTGCCAATTGGTGCAAAGCTCCCGTCGGCCTGCCTTTTCCGGGACTGTTGCAGGCGGGTGGGGTGGTAAATCTGCTCTCCCAGCTGGCGGCCCTTGATGCAGGTGTAGCCACCGTAAACTGCATTGTCCGTGTCTGGCGCGATGGCGACCAGGCGATTGTCCTCGACCGTGGCCTCCATGGGGCAATAGGCGTGGCAAAAACGGCAGTAGGTTTTTATTTTTTTCGTTGTCACCTGTTTTCCGCCTCCGCTAGGGCACTGTGGAATAGCTTACTCGGTAAAGAAATCGGCCCGCGGCCTGCCCTCGGGATCGTATACGGGCTCCTCCAGCGCTATCTTGAACTTCGATACCTCCGCGCTGGTCACGCCATATTTGCCGAGCAGTCCCAGCATTTGCGCGTAGTAGGGACCCGCCAGGTGTGCGGCGAGGTTTTCCGTGGCGTCCCAGTTTTCGAACACGTAAATGCGAGTGGCGCAGGTCGGGTCCGCTGACCACACGTAGTGCACGCAACCCTGCTGGGCGCGGGTATCCCCCATGAGGCCAGCGGCTTCGGCCAGGGCCTTGTCACGTTTGTCCGCGTCGATTTCCACGGTTCCGGCGATCAGGATAGTCATGGTTGTTTCCTTGCTGGGGCAGTGGTGCCTTGAATGGATGGGTCCCGGGCAAGGTAGCAGATTGCCGTGCACGAAACAATCAGGGTTGACTGATTTTTTGTGTAGGACTAAGGTGCGCTGCGCGCCATACCGATTGCGACGCAGACCGGCATCGTGGGCATGGCAGTTATCCCTACAGCCAAAACACCAACACCAATAAGGCAGCTTCCGCTATGACCAGGCTTACCAATCGCCAGTACTTTCTCGCCTCCCGTCCCCAGGCCATGCCCACCACAGACAATGTACAGCGCAGGGATGTGCCGCTGGGCCCCCCGGGTGACGGTGAGGTCACGCTGCGCAATCTCTTTATTTCACTGGACCCGGCGATACGCGGCTGGATGGGCGACGAGCCCAACTACATCGAGCCGATCACCCTGGGCGACGCCGTGCGCAGCTCGGTAGTGGGCCGCGTGGTCGCCAGCAACAGCGCTGAGTTCGAGGTGGGTGATGTGGCAATGAGCCTGGGGGCATGGGAGGCCTATACCACCGCACCTGCCGCGGGATTGAACAAGCTCGATGAGAGCGCCGGTATTCCCCTGAGCCTCTTTCTCGGCATATTGGGCCCCACTGGGCTCACCGCATATTTTGGCTTGCTGGAAGTGGGGCGACCCAGGGCCGGCGAAACAGTGCTCGTGAGCGCTGCCGCTGGCGCTGTGGGCTCGGTGGTGGGGCAGATCGCCAAAATGCAGGGATGCCGCGTGGTGGGTATGGCCGGCAGTGATGACAAGTGCGCCTGGCTCACCGCGGAGCTGGGCTTTGACGCCGCCATCAACTACAAAACCTGTGGCGATCTCGAGGCTGCCATCCACGGGGCCTGTCCGGAGGGTGTCGATGTCTACTTCGACAATGTTGGCGGTGACATCCTGGACGCGGCCCTGCTGTGCCTGAACAAGTTCGCCCGGGTAGCGGTTTGCGGCTGGATCTCCACATACAACGTCGCAAATCCACCCGGGCCGACAAATTTGTGGCAGCTGGTGGCCAGGAGCGTGACCATCCAGGGCTTTACCGTGCTCGATTACAGGGACCGGTTTGGCGAGGGCGTCACTCAACTCGCCGAGTGGTTACTGGCGGGCAAGATTGGCTATCGCGAGGAAACCGTCGACGGGCTGGACAATATACTGCCCACCTTTCTGCGCCTGTTCGATGGCTCCAACAGCGGTAAGCTGGTCATTCGGATTCCCGAGTAAACGCGCTACTCCGGCGCGGTATAGGCGCCGCTGAGGTCCGGGGCGCCATGGTAGAGGAACGTATAATGGCGGGACAGGTACAGCCACTGCCCGTCACACCTGCTGTAGGTGTCCACGTAGCGGCTGACGATGCTGGTGGCGTTGCCCTGCTTGTCGCGGGTAAATTCCTGCAGGTACCAGTGGCCGCTGGCGGTGTTGCTGTTCACGGTAAGCAGGCAGGATGAAGGCAGCATCAGCGCAAATTCGAAGCCGGCCATCATCTGCTGCCACAACAGCAAAATATTCGATTTTCCGGTTACGGTGCTGCCCATCAGGTTCCAGCTACCGTTTTCGTCCCAGGTGGCCGCCCAGGCGTCAGCGTCCCGGCGGTGTACCGCGTCGACGTAGCGCGCCATCAGGTTTTTCAGTGCCTGTTCGTCTTCAAGTGTGCTCATTGGCAAGCTCCTGCCGGGTTGGTCGAAGGCATCGACTGTAGCGCTGTTCGGTTTAAAAAGAAACAGACGGGACTGTTTTTAAAGTAATCAAGCTGCTACTATCCGGTCAATAAATCGAGAGCCGTCAAGGCAGTGTTCAGCAAGCGCGAGGTCAGAGTAATGGATTTAAGTGCTTTCCCTTATTTGCAGGGAAATTATGCCCCGGTAGAACAGGAGCGGGACATCGACGAGAGTCAGCTGCGTATAGAGGGTACTGTGCCCGCCAATCTACTGGGGGCCTACATGCGCGATGGCGCCAACACGGCCTACCAACCCAACCACTATGTATACCCCCTTGATGGCGACGGCATGATCCACGCCATGTATTTCAGGGATGGTCATGTGCAGTACAAGAACCGCTGGGTGCAAACCAGTCACCTCAAGACCGAGCGTCAGTTCAATCGCACTATTTATGGTAGCGTCGGCAAGCTTTTACCCGTGCCCCAGGAGGTTATCGACGCGGGCGGCGAGCCCAACCCGATACGCAATACGGCCAATACCAACATCATTTACCACGGCGATAAGCTGCTGGCCATGTGGGAAGGCGGCTTTCCCCACCTGCTGAACAACGATTTATCAACGGTCGGCTTGTACGATTACGGCGGCGCCCTGAATCCCGGGGACGCACTGACGGCGCATCCCAAGGTATGCCCCACCACCGGTCAGCTGGTGTCATGCACGCAGCGCTGGGATAGTGCCAACTACTGGGTGCAAATCTTCGACGCTCGCGGCAAGCATATGCAAACCATTCCAGTGGCCTTCGAGCGCAAGGGTATTATCCATGACCTGCAGATCACCGATAATTACATCGTGATTTTCTACGCACCGGCATTCCATAGCGTGGAGAAAGCCATGAAGGGCGAGAACCCATTCATGTGGGAGCCGGAGCTGGGGACCAGGATTATCGTTATACCTCGCAGTGGCAAGGGTGAGAATATCGTACTGGAGACCGAGGCGTTCTTCAGCTGGCACTACTGCAACGGTTTTGAGCGCGACGGCAAGCTCATTATCGACTATATCTGGATCAACTCCATTCCGTTTACACAGGACCAGGGTACCGGCGTGGAGAAGCAGCCGCGCCGGATGCACCGCATGACACTTGATCTGGCGACCAGGCGGGTTACCGATGAGAAATTCTCTGACGTTTTCTGCGAGTTTTCCCGCGTCGATGAGCGCAGGATGGGCAAAAACTACCGTTACGGTTTCGCCGCGTCATCGAATCGGGAGTGGGGCGATGCCCACGGCTATAACTGTACCGGTCGCTTTGACTTTGAAACCGGCGAAACCAGCCTGTGGGAGTTTGGCCCCGACGCCAATGCGGGCGAACCGGTGCATGTGCCCAATCCCGACAGCGAACGCGAAGAGGATGGCTGGGTGATGAACTTCGTGTACAACCCCGGGGAGGGCGCGTTCCTGTCGATATTGAGCGCGGGAGACTTCGACCGCGGACCGGTGTGCAAGGTGCATATCCCCGGACGCGTGCCCAACGGCTTTCATGGTAACTGGATGCAACGCCTGAGCCTGTAAACAACACGGCCCTGGAAGTACAGCCCTTGACCTGTGATTCAGACAATAAAGATTAGGAGGCCCGATGCCCCTCGACAAAAAATTGTTTCTTAGAGCCTACCGCACCATGCGCACTATTCGGGAATTCGAATACCGGGTCAGCGACGAGTTTGGCAAGGGCAATATCCCCGGCTTCCTGCACCTTTACGCGGGGCAGGAGGCTATCGCCACGGGCATGTGTCTCAACCTCGATGACGACGACTATATCGTCAGCACCCACCGCGGTCATGGCCACTGTATTGCCAAGGGTGGTGACGTGGGCGAAATGATGAAGGAGATCATGGCCCGCCAGGGCGGCAGCTGTGCCGGCAAGGGTGGCTCCATGCACATTGCCGCGATCGAGAAAGGCATGTTGGGTGCCAACGCGATCGTGGGCGGTGGGCCACCACTTATCGTCGGCGCGGCGCTGTCAGCCAAGACTCTCGGCACAGACCGGGTGGGGGTGTCGTTCACCGGCGATGGCGGCTCCAACCAGGGGACGACCTTTGAGGCGATGAACCTCGCGGTGGTTTTGAAGCTGCCCGCCATATTCCTGTTTGAGAACAACGGCTATGGCGAGGGCACCGCAGCGGGATACGCGGTGGGCTCGAAGGATATCGCCAGCCGGGCCAAGGGCTTCGGCATGCCTGCGCTGACAGTGGATGGCGCGGATGTCTTTGCGGTTTACGAAACGTGCCAGAAAGCGGTCCAGCACTGCCGCAGTGGCAAGGGTCCTATAGCGATCGAAGCCAGTATCACCCGTTTTCGTGGCCATTTCGAGGGCGATGCCCAGGCCTACCGCGGCAAGGGCGAGGTCAAGCGCCTGATGGCAGAGATGGATTGCCTGAAGATCGCCAGCGCTAAAGCCCTCAAGCAGAAGCTGGCGTCCCGCGCGCAACTGGAGAAAATTGACAAGGAGGTCGCGGCGCAGATCGAAAGTTCCGTGCAGGCGGCACTGGCAGCGCCGTCACCCGACGTGTCCGAGCTGCTGACCGATGTCTACAGCTCTGCCTACTGAGGTTTGAGCGGGGTGGCAATACACGCCTGCCCTAAACGATTTGGAGTAAAGAGCAAATGCCAATAAAAACCTACCGCCAGGCTATCAACGAAGCCATGGCCCAGGAAATGCGCCGCGACAGCACGGTCATCGTGATCGGCGAGGACGTTGCCGGTGGCGCGGGCTGTGACGGCGACCGTGACGCCTACGGCGGCGTGATGGGTGTGACCAAGGGCCTGTTTCCCGAATTCGGCGAGAGCCGGGTGATAGATACCCCCATCACCGAGTCCGCGATCATGGGCGCGGCGGCCGGGGCGGCGCAAACCGGGTTGCGACCCATAGCCGAGTTGATGTTCATGGATTTTCTCGGGGTCTGTTTCGACCAGATTTACAACCAGGCCGCCAAGTTCCGCTATATGTTTGGCGGCAAGGCCCAGTGCCCGATGGTCGTGCGCACCATGGCGGGTGCGGGCCTGCGCGGCGGCGCCCAGCACTCCCAGAACCTGACCCAGATGGTCACGATGGTTCCGGGACTGAAAGTTGTTTGCCCAACCAATGCCTACGATGCCAAGGGACTCTTGATCAGTGCTATTCGCGACAATGACTGTGTGATTTTTGTCGAGGATAAATTCCTTTACGAAACCAGCTGCGAAGTACCGGACGAGCCCTACACGATTCCCTTCGGTGAGGCCAAGTTCTACCGCGAGGGCAGCGACGTGACCATCGTGGGGATCTCCAACACGGTGCACAAGGCGGTGGCCGTGGCCGACCGGCTCGCCCTCGAAGGCATCAGCTGTGATGTTATCGACCCCCGCACCACCTCCCCGCTGGACGAGGAGGCCATTATCGAGAGCGTGGAGGTGACCGGGCGCCTGGTGATCGTGGATGAAATGACACCTCGTTGTGGTCTCGCGGCAGATATCTCCAGCATCGTCGCCGAGAAGGCATTTGGTGCCCTGCGGGCACCGATTCTCAAGGTCACCGCCGCGCATTCGCCCATTCCCTTTGCGCCTGCGCTGGAAGACGCCTGGATGCCCCAGGAGGCTGACATCGAGGCCGCGGTGCGCGCTGTGCTGGGGTACACCCGGTGAGCGCCCTGCACGCGCTGACTGTGCCCAAGTGGGGCATGTCGATGGAGGAGGGGGAGGTACAGGCCTGGCGCGTCAACGTGGGCGATACCGTCGCAGTGGGCGATGAAATCGTCGATATCGAGACCTCCAAGATAATCAATACTGCCGAGAGTGCGGCAGCGGGTACCCTGGTGCGCATCGTGGGTCAACCCGGTCAGACCCTGCAAGTTGGCATGTTGCTGGGAGTCGTGGCCAGCGGCGCCGTCACCGAGCAGGAAATCGATGAATTTGTCGCGGGTTTTGTCGCGGCGCCGGTGGCGGGTAGCTCCGCGCGTTCAACAGATACCCCCGCCGTAGCGCTTGAGCCGATAGTGGCACAGCCCGCGGCGCAACGGGCCGATGCAAGCCAGGGGCGCAGCAATCTCCGTGACGGTGGTGATGACAGTGGCGTAAACGCCTCGGTGGTGGCGCGCCGGATCGCGCGGGCCCATAAGGTCAACCTCAATAACATCACCGGGACCGGCCGTAACGGCCGCGTATCAAAACACGACGTGGAGCAGGCCGCCGGCATCCGTGTGCTGGCGGCCCCGCATACCGCGCCGACCGTCGCCGGTGCTGGCACCGGTGTGGTTCGTTCCACCGCGGATGACTCGCATATAGCCTCGACCCCGGTAGCCCGCAGGCTTGCCCGGCAGCTCAATATCAATCTGAATGATGTTACCGCAACCGGCGTGCGCGGCCGGGTGAGCAAGGAAGACGTGGAGCGCGCAGCCATAGCGCTGTCCGGCGGTGTCGCCTATCGTGAGGAGCCGCTCAGCGGTATGCGTAAGACCATCGCCGCGCGCCTGACCGAGTCCAAACAGACTGTTCCCCACTACAGGGTAAGTGTCGATGTCGAAATCGACAGCCTGCTGCAGCAGCGCAAGTTCATGCAAACAGAGCTTGGCCTGGAGCTGTCGATCAACGACTTTGTGATCAAGGCCTGCGCCAGTGCGCTGGTGCGGGTACCCCAGGTCAACGTGCAGTTCACCGGCACCAGCCTGCGCCTGTTTGAACAGGTCGATATCTCCATGGCCGTGGCCGTCGACGGCGGGTTGATCACGCCGGTAATACGCAACGCGGCCCGCAAGAGCCTGCCGGCCATTGCCGCGGAAGCGCGGGACCTGGCAGACCGGGCCCAGCGCGGGAAACTGGGCATGGACGAATTCCAGGGCGGAACCTTCAGTATTTCCAACCTGGGCATGTACGGGGTTGACGCCTTCGACGCGGTTATCAACCTGCCCCAGGCGGCCATACTGGCGGTGGCCGCGGGTCGCAGGAAACCGGTGGTGCGTGGCGATGCGGTGGTGCCGGCCACGGTGATGCGCCTGACACTTTCCAGTGATCACCGCGCCATTGATGGCGCGGTGGCGGCCCGGTTCCTGCAGGTATTGAAAGGGTTCCTGGAGAATCCCGCCTCCATGCTGGTGTAGGGCGTGGCGCAGCCATTTGAACGGAGATTGATGCGATGAAGCACAGGGAAAATGACAGCAATGAGTAAGCGTGTACCGATTGCCGAGGGTCTCTTCACCTGGCCTGCCGAGCGGCCCGCCCTGCTGGGCAGTCGCTGCAACAATTGTGGTATCGCCAGCTTTCCTGTCGCTGAGTCGTGCATGGCCTGCAGTGGCCAGGACGTGACAATCGAGGAGCTGCCCTCCCGTGGCACCCTCTGGACCTGGACCATACAGCAGTTTATGCCCAAGTCGCCCTACAACAGTGGCGAAACTCCAGAGACATTCCGCCCCTACGGTGTTGGTTATCTCGAGTTGCCCGGTGGCGTGCGCGTGGAAGGTCGACTCACCGAGAATGACCCGGAAAAATTGCACATCGGTATGGAGATGGACGTGGTGTTCGATACCTGGCGTACTGACTCGAATGGCGATGAAATCATCGGCTTTTTCTTCCAGCCCTCGAATTAGGGATTCCCTCATGGACGTAGCGATCATAGGTATTGGTATTCATCCCTTCGGGCGAACGCCCGCCCGTAGCGGTTTGCAGCAGGGTGCATATGCCGCACGCCTTGCACTCCAGGATGCGGGCATTGAGTGGCGCGACATCGAGTTCGCCTTTGGTGGCAGCGCCAGCGCGGGAAATGCGGACGCGCTGGGCAATGAGCTGGGCCTGACGGGAATCCCCTTTATCAACGTCGCAAACGGCTGTGCCACCGGGGGTAGTTCCCTGATGACAGCCTATAACGCGATCAGGTCGGGGGCACACGATATCGGCCTGGTCGCCGGCTTTGATAAACACGACCGCGGTGCTTTCAATGCGGACCCCAAGGCACTCGGTCTTGGTGAGTGGTATGGCGAAATGGGCCTGATGATGACGACCCAGTTTTTTGCCATGAAAATTCAAAAGTACATGCACGACCATGGCATCTCTAAAGATACCCTGGCCCGGGTGGCCCACAAGGCTTTTATCAATGGCTCCCTCAACCCCAACGCCTGGCGCCGCTCGCCGGTTGCACTGGAGGAGATCGCCAGCTCGACGATGGTCAGTGACCCGCTGACCAAGTACATGTTCTGTTCCCCTTCCGAGGGCGGGGTCGCCCTGGTGCTGTGCCGGGCGGACAAGGCCAAATCCTACTGTGCCAGGCCGGTGTACCTGAAGTCCGCGGTGCTGAAATCACGGCGTTACGGCTCTTTTGAGGTTTTCGCCCCCAGCCAGGCCCTGCAGCAAGTGGCTGGCCCCACCGTCGATGCTTCCCGTGCGGCTTTTGAGATGGCCGGTGTTGGGCCGAAGGATATCGACGTGAGCCAGTTGCAGGATACCGAGTCGGGCGCCGAGATCATGCATATGGCAGAGAACGGTTTTTGCGAACACGGCGAGCAGGAACAGCTGATTCAGTCTGGCGCCACGCAACTCGGCGGCAGCATGCCGATCAATACCGATGGGGGCTGCCTGGCGAATGGCGAACCTATCGGCGCATCGGGCCTGCGCCAGGTGTACGAGAACGTTTTGCAATTGCGCGGCGCGGCCGGGGACCACCAGGTGCCCGGTAATCCGCGCCTTGCTTACAGCCACGTCTACGGCGCGCCGGGTATCAGCGCCGTTACTATTTTACAGCGCTAGCAGGGAGCAGGTGAATGACCAAAGTTGAACTTAGCGCAGAGCAACTGGCGGCTCGCTCGCCGGGCGATTCGTATCAGCAGATGCTGGACCTCGAACCCAACCCGGTACCGTCGCCACTTCGCGAGAACACCAACACCTACCTCGGCTCGGATAACCTGTCCGTTGATCGGTATT
Organism: Haliea sp.; assembly: GCA_024642245.1. GTDB lineage: Bacteria > Pseudomonadota > Gammaproteobacteria > Pseudomonadales > Halieaceae > JARRPM01. Next base: position 2,320 of record JAHEBM010000066.1, on the reverse strand, counting down.
TGAGTCGCGAGTTCCACGAACTCGAGGTGGAGAAGATGTGGAAGCGCACCTGGCAGGTCGTGTGCCGTGAGAGCGAAATACCCAACGCGGGTGATTTTTTTGTCTACGATATCGCCAGCTTATCTGTCGTGGTGACCCGCACCGAAAGCGGTGAGTTAAAGGGTTATCACAATGCCTGCCTGCATCGCGGGCGCCAGTTGCGCCGCGACCGCGGTTCGGCGGGGGAATTCAAGTGTCCTTACCACGGCTTTCGCTGGAGCCTCGAGGGTGATTTTCTGGGCGCACCCTGCGAATGGGATTTCCCGCATATCGACAAGGAAAACTTCGCACTGCCGCAGGTCCAGGTGGATACCTGGGGAGGTTGGGTATTCTTGAATATGGACCCCGGCGCCTCATCGCTGGCCACTTACATGGGGATCCTGCCGGAGCATTTTACCCGCTGGGAGCCTGAAAACACCTACAAGGTCATGCACGTCGAGAAGGTCATAGAATGCAACTGGAAGGTCGCCTGGGAGGCCTTCATCGAGTCCTATCACACGGTACAGACCCATCCCCAGATAATGCCATACCTCGGTGATTCCAATTCCCAGTACGACTGCTGGGGTGATAACGTCAGCCGGACAATCTCCCCAATGGGAGTGGTCAGTCCGCACCTGGAAGGTATTACCCCGAACCAGAGCGTTAACGACTGGCTCAAGCACGGGGCCTGGCTGACCGAAGGGGAAAAGGTGGACGTGCCCGACGGCATGACCGCGCGGGAGTGGCTGGCCGATTATTATTTCAAGCATTATTCGCAGGAGTACAATCTGGATCTTGCCAGCTTCTGCACTTACAGCGAGATCATGGATTCGATCCTGTATTCGCTGTTCCCGAACTTCGCTCCCTGGGCGGGCTTTCACCCGAACCTGACCTACCGGATGAAGCCCTATGGCGACAACCACGAGATGTGCACCATGGAAATCATCGTGCTGATGCGTATTCCCCAGGGGCAGGAACGTCCGGCGGACTGCCAGGTGAGCAGGCTTGGCAAGGACCAGTTGTTTTCCGAGGCGCCGGGACTGGAAGGTGGTCTCGGGCGTGTTTTCGACCAGGATTTCAGCAACCTGAAGATGGTGCAGAAAGGCTTGAAAAATCTGCAGTCCGGCGAGGTGGTGCTGGGCAATTACCAGGAAATCCGCATCCGGCATTTTCACCAGACACTGGATAAATATCTTCATGCATGAGGACTCCCCATGAACGATTTGTTCAGGCCATTTTTGCTGGTGGGGAAGGTGGCACTGGTAACCGGCGCATCCAGTGGGTTTGGTCGTCACTTCGGCTCCGTGCTCGCAAGGGCGGGTGCAAAGGTGGTGCTGGCCGCGCGTCGTACAGAGCGAGTGCAAGCGGCGTGTGACGCTATCGTGGCCGCTGGCGGTGAAGCGGTGGCTGTCACCATGGATGTGACCGACAGCGACAGTATCCACAAGGCATTTGATGCGGCCGAGGAAGTCTTCGGGCCGGTGACGATTGTGGTCAACAACGCGGGGATTACCATCCCCAAGCCGCTGGTGGATTTGAGTGACACTGACTGGTCCGCGGTAATCGACACCAACCTCAACGGCGTGGCCTGGGTCACGCGGGAGTGTGCCCGCAGGATGATTGCCGCCGGCCTTGGTGGCAGCGTGATCAATATCGCCTCCATCCTGGCCCAGCGCGAGCAGAAAATGCTGACAAATTATGCCGCATCCAAGGCTGCGGTCGTGCAGTTCACCCGCACCGCGGCGCTGGAACTGGCGCAGCACGGCATCCGGGTGAACGCTATCTGCCCGGGTTACTTCGCCACCGACCTGAATGCCGCGTGGCTACAGTCCGAGGAGGGGCAGGCACTGGTTAGGCGGATACCGCAGCGCCGTACCGGTGAGCTGGATGACCTGAACGGGCCGCTGCTGTTACTCGCATCCGAGGCCGGCGCGCTGATGACCGGTGTCGCCCTGACGGTAGACGGTGGCCATGTCCTGTCCAGCCTTTGATTTCCACTGACCATAAAAGCGCAAGCGGAGGAAAAAAATGCAGGGTTACGAGGATGTCACGCTGTACGGACTGTCGCCGGAGCGGGAAAGTGAGCTGTTGGAAAAGCAGATAGAGTGCAATTTTATCTGGACCAACAAGGAAGGCCACGGGCTCGGGGTCATCATGAACTATATTGCCCGGGACGGCTCCATTTGGCTCACGGCCACCAGCCAGCGCGCCCGTATCAAGGCCCTGCGGCGGGATCCACGGGCTTCGGTCGTCATCTCCAGCATGGGCACCGATATGGGACCGGGAAAGCAGCTCACTTACA
>JAHEBM010000001.1 GCA_024642245.1 Haliea sp. | reverse complement strand
TGCCTGGTCGCCGAGCGCCTGCACAAACTCGGCAACACCCTGAAAGCCGCCAACAACCACTACAACGACACTGTTCGGGGACTCGCCGGGCAACAGGGACTTTACGGTAAGATTGAGCGCTTCCAACAGCTGTCGACCAAAGCCAACAAGGACATGGCTGCGCTGGAGCCCATTCACGCCGATATCGAGAACGACCGGCTGGATACTGCGGGCAAGACAGAGACGGGGGATACGACTGTAAAGAGCCTGGCGGAGCAGCCTGCGCCCCCCGCCAAACTAAAACCGATCAGCTAGGACGCCACGGGGGCAGCCCGCTCAGGAACCGCGCTTGTAAACGATCTTCTTGGTACCACCATCACAAGTCCCGACCACTTTTCCGTCTACCTCGGCGTCTTTTTCAACGATGGTAGTGGTAAAGGTCTGCACACCGTTATTGGTGATCTTGGCGTCTATCTCGGCCTTGAGTTCGCCACAGTCTTTGATCTGGGCAAGAGCGGGCGTGGCAGCCAGGGCAAGCAATAAAGAAAGGGCCATTTTGCGCATGTTATTACTCCATTAAAAATCGTCGCTATTGACGTGGCGCAATGTTACGCCGACGCCAATCCTGCACTCAATGTAACTAGTGCATAAACTAGCAAAATACTGGGGGTAGGTACACTTAGCACTGACGTCGGCGATCCGCTCGACAGACTCCCTGGCGTCTGCGCAAAATAGTGGATCCAGAATCACGGCTTTCCACAGTCACCTTCGGAGTAGCGCATGAGCTTCAGGCAAAAAGGCTTCATACCCTACATCGCCGTGGTTTTTCTCAATGCCTTTGTCGATCTGGGACATAAAATCGTTATCCAGAACGCCATCTTTAAAAGCTATGACGGCCAGCAACAGGTGGTGCTCACGGCCATCGTCAACGGCCTGATCCTGCTGCCTTTTATCCTGTTGTTTTCACCCGCGGGTTTCCTCGCAGACAAGTACTCGAAGCACCGCATTATCCGGCATTCGGCCTTTTTCGCCATTATCGCAACGCTAATGATCACCCTTTCCTACTATCGGGGGTGGTTCTGGGTGGCCTTCGGGCTCACCTTTGCCCTGGCTGTACAGAGCGCCATCTACAGCCCGGCGAAATACGGTTACATCAAGGAGCTGGTGGGAAGCGACAAGCTCGCGGCAGCCAACGGTATTGTCCAGGCCATAACCATTGCGGGCATCCTGCTCGGGACTTTCGTATTTTCGATCCTGTTCGAGTGGCTATTGCCCGCAGGAGGCGTTGCTAAAACCGATGACATCATGACCTACATTGCCCCCATTGGCTGGGTACTGGTTGCGCTCTCCACCCTGGAATGGGCGTCGACCGGTTTCCTGAAGGCGCGGCAGCAAAGCACTATCAGTGAGACCTTCCAATTAGCCCCGTACTTCAAGCTCCGCTACCTGAGGCGCAACCTGGGCGTACTCAACGACAATGGCATCATCTGGCTCTCCATCATTGGCCTCGCCACGTTCTGGGCAATATCGCAGGTTATGCTCGCTGCGTTCCCGGCCTTTGCCAAGGAGACCCTCGATATCACCAACACCGTGGTCATACAGGGCCTACTGGCCTGCTCCGGTGCCGGCATCGTGCTCGGGTCTCTGTTAGCCGGGCGGGCCTCGCGCAATTACATTGAGACCGGCCTGATTCCGGTGGGCGCCGTGGGGATTGCCATCGGCATCTCTATGCTGCCGGGTCTCGATAGCGCCTATAGCATGGGCATCACCTTTCTGCTCGTCGGCATCATGGGCGGTATCTTTATCGTACCCCTCAATGCGCTGATCCAGTTCGAGGCCCCGAAAGAGCACCTTGGCACAGTGCTGGCCGGCAATAACTGGATCCAGAATGTCGCCATGCTGGGTGCCCTCGCTCTCACCGTGGCCTTTTCCCTGGTCGGCATCGACAGCGTTGGGCTGTTCTATATTCTCACCGCGGTAGCGGTGCTCGGCACCGGCTATACCGTGCGCAAGCTACCGCACTCGCTGGTGCGCATCCTGGCCACAGGCATCCTGAAGCGACGCTACCGCGTGGAGGTAATCGGTTTCGCGAATATCCCCCAGGCCGGTGCAACCCTGATGCTCGGTAACCACATCTCCTGGATAGACTGGGCCCTGGTGCAAATTGCCTGCCCACGGCCAATCCGCTTCGTGATGTTAAGGCGAATCTATGAGACATGGTATCTGAAGCCTTTTTTCAAGGCCTTTGGCGTGGTACCCATCGCTGCCGGGAAGAGCGAGGACAGCCTCAGGACCATCAACCGCCTGCTGCGCTCAGGCGAGTGCGTCTGCCTGTTTCCAGAAGGTGCTATCAGCCGTAATGGCCACCTGGGCAAGTTCCACACCGGGTATGAGCGCACATTGGAGGACGTCGACAAGGGCGCCATCGTGCCGTTCTACCTGCACGGCCTGTGGGGAAGCAGCCTGTCACGTGCCGATGAGGGACTGCGCAGGGCCCGCACGCCCGACCGCAAACGGGATATTATCGTCGCTTTCGGCCCAGCCTTGCCGCTGAATACATCAGCCAGGCAACTCAAGCAGAGCGTTTTCGAACTCTCGATGACAGCCTGGCGGGCTTACAGTGACCAACTGCCACCCATACCATTGGCGTGGCTGCGTGCAGCGAAGCGCAAACCGGCGTTACTTTGTATCACTGATGACGCCCATACGACCTTGACCAATTACCAGATGGTGACATCGGTGGCGTGTCTGGGCCAGCAGTTCAAGCTGCCCGACGGGACACGACACGTTGGCGTCCTGCTGCCGGCTGGTGCCGCGGCAGCCAGTGTAACACTCGCTCTGCTGATGCGGGGCAGGGTGGTTGTGCCGCTGAACGCAACGCTATCGCAGGCGCTGTTCCGGTCGCTGCTGGCAACGGCCTGTGTCGATACAGTTATCACCTCCCGAGCCTTCGAACAGGCATTATCAGAGCAGGGTATCAGGCTGGCCGAGCTGGTGTGGAAGCACCAGGTTCTTTACACGGAGGATCTGGCGGACGGCATAGCGCACTGGCGCAAGCTCGTGTGTGGACTGCAGTTCGGCTTGCTGCCTGCTTCCTGGTTTTATCGCCTGCAGGGTCAACCCGTCGCACCGGACCAACCTGCCGCCATCCTGTTCAACGACAGTGGCAGCCACCCGCCCCGCGCCGTCGAGCTCTCGCACCGCAATATCATGGCCAACTGCAAGCAGATATCCGACGTACTCAACACGCAGGTAGACGATGTCGTACTGTCCTGCGTGCCCCTGTTCCACCCACTGGGTCTCACGCTCACAACGATAATGCCGCTGGTGGAGGGTATACCGATAGCCTGCCACGGTGATCCCACGGACACGCTGGGCATTGCAAAAACCGCGGCCCGCTGCAACGCCACGGTCCTGCCGGGCTCACCGGCTACCCTGGATCTCTATACCCGCAACGAGGCAATACACCCACTCATGTTCAACTCACTGCGGCTGGTCTTGTCGGGTGCAGAGCACCTGGCAGATGAGGTCCGGCAGAATTTTGAGCTCAAATTCGGCAAACGCATTTACGAGGGTTACGGACTCGCTGAAACGACTTCCGTCACCACGGTGAACATTCCCGACGCGATGGATACCAGTGACTGGCAGGTGCAACAGGGAACTATTGCCGGAACCATGGGCATGCCACTACCCGGGACCAGCCTGAAAATCATCGACCCGGAAAACGGCCGGGACCTGCCGCTCGGTATAGATGGACAGCTGCTGGTCTGCGGCAGCCAGGTGATGCTCGGCTACCTGAATGACCCGGAGAAAACCGGGACCGCCATGATTGAAAGCGACGGACAGCGCTGGCTGAAGACCGGTCGTACCGGTCACCTGACGGCAGAGGGATTCCTGGTGCTAAAACCGGTCGCGGCGGCTACACATCCAGGTTAGCCACCGACAACGCATTCTCCTCGATAAACAAACGGCGCGGCTCCACATGGTCACCCATCAGGGTGGTAAAAATCTGGTCTGCCGCGATCGCGTCCTCGATGGTCACTTTCAGCATTCTTCGCACCTCGGGGTCCATGGTGGTCTCCCAGAGTTGCTCCGGGTTCATCTCTCCCAGGCCCTTGTAGCGCTGGATGCTGTAGCCCTTGCGTGCCTCGGTCATAAGCCAGTCCAGGCCCTCGGCGAAACGGCGGGTGGGCAGTGTCTTATCCCCGCGCTGAAAGTAGCCGTCTTCCTCTATCAGGGTATTGATAGTGGCGCCCAGTGCCACCAGGGCACGGTATTCACCCGAGGCAAAAAACTCCTGGTGATATTCCGTTTCTGACTCCACACCGTGGGCCAGCAGTTTGACGACCGGGAAGTACAGCTGGCGCTCCTGGTCCTTGCGCACCACCACTGTATAGGCGCTGCCCTTGCTCGCCACGGTGAGTAAGCGCTCACTTAACTGTTGACCGAAGCGAGTGACCACTTGCTCGTCTTTCATCTGCTCCAGGGACAGTGGATCGCCATAGACCATTTCCCACAGAACTTCCGCAGTGTACAGGCGGCTGAGTCGATCGATCGTCGCCGCCACGGAACGGAAGCGGGCAACCAATTCCTCCAGGCCGCTGCCGGTGATGGGCGGGGCATCTGGATTGACATAGATCGACGCGCCGTCCAGCGCGCCCTGCGTCAGATACTGGTTGAGGGCCTCGTCGTCTTTCAGGTACTGGTGCTGCTTACCCTTCGCGATTTTGTACAGGGGCGGCTGGGCAATAAAAATATGCCCACGCTCGAGCAATTCGCGCATCTGCCGAAAAAAGAAGGTCAGGAGCAGGGTGCGAATGTGTGAACCGTCCACATCAGCATCGGTCATGATGATGATGCTGTGGTAGCGCAACTTGTCCGCGTTGAACTCGTCCTTGCCGATGCCGCAGCCAAGGGCCGTGACAATAGTGCCCACCTCTGCAGAACCCAGCATCTTGTCGAAGCGGGCCTTTTCCACGTTAAGAATCTTGCCCTTGAGTGGCAGGATGGCCTGGAACTTGCGGTTCCTGCCCTGCTTTGCAGACCCCCCTGCGGAGTCACCCTCCACCAGGTACAGCTCGGACAGGGCGGGATCCTTTTCCTGGCAATCCGCCAGTTTGCCCGGCAGGCCAGCGATATCCAGCGCTCCCTTGCGCCGGGTCATTTCACGGGCCTTGCGCGCCGCCTCCCGCGCCCTGGCTGCATCCAGCATTTTACCGACCACAGCCCTGGCTTCCGCCGGGTTTTCCAGCAGGTAGTCATTGAACTGGGCGTTCATGGTCTGTTCCACCGCGGTTTTCACCTCGGAAGACACCAGCTTGTCCTTGGTCTGGGAAGAGAACTTGGGGTCTGGCACCTTGACCGAGATAATTGCGGTCAGGCCCTCACGGGCGTCATCCCCGGTGGTGTTCACCTTGGCCTTCTTGGCCAGTCCCTCCTTTTCAATATAGGTATTCAGGCTGCGGGTGAGCGCGGCCCTGAAGCCCGCCAGGTGCGTGCCACCGTCCCGCTGGGGAATGTTATTGGTGTAGCAGAAGATGTTTTCCTGGAAGGAATCATTCCACTGCAGGGCGACTTCCACCCCGATTCCTTCGTCAGTGTCAAATTGGAAGTGAAACGGTCGGTTTACCGCCGTCTTGTTCTGGTTCAGGTAGTCTACGAAGGCCTTGAGACCGCCATCATATTGATATGCTTCTTCTTTTCCGCTGCGTTCATCTTTTAGCACGATGCGTACACCGGAGTTCAGGAAGGCTAGCTCACGCAGCCGCTTGGCCAGCTGGTCAAAATGGAACTTGATATTCGTGAAGGTGCCGGAGGAGGGCTTGAAGCGCACGGTGGTGCCCGTTACGCTGGTAGTTCCGATCTCTGCAAGCGGTGCATCTGGCACACCGTGGCGGTAAATCTGTTCGTATCGTTTGCCGTCGCGGCGAATGGTCAGGGTCAACTCCTCGGACAGGGCGTTAACCACCGATACCCCGACCCCGTGAAGACCACCCGACACCTTGTAGGTATTGTCATCAAATTTACCGCCCGCATGCAGCACGGTCATGATGACCTCGGCTGCTGAGACGCCTTCCTCGTGCATTTCCGTGGGAATACCCCGGCCATTGTCCCCGACGGTAACTGATTCATCCGGGTGAATGGCGATAGCGATTTCGCTGCAGTGTCCCGCCAATGCCTCGTCGATCGAGTTATCGACCAACTCAAAAACCATGTGGTGCAGGCCTGTCCCATCATCGGTATCGCCGATGTACATACCAGGTCGTTTACGGACAGCATCGAGCCCCTTCAGGACCTTGATACTGGATGAATCGTAATTGTGTTCGCCTTCACTCATAGCTCAACTCTCAATACTGCTTCTATTTATAGGGCTGTCCTGGCGCGGCGGGTCCATTAGCAGGCCGCCTGGCTGGGGTAACCGTGTCACCGCGCCATGTTCCACGTGGAACATGGCGATTCCGGAATCTTCTTCAGGCCAGACCGACGCGATATCCGCCTGATCGACACAGGTTATAAATACCTGGGCTCCCATGGAGGCCAGTAATTCACACACCTGCCGGCTGTGCTCGAGATCGAGCTCAGAGGGCAGGTCATCCACCAGGTACGTACAAGCGCCCTTACCTTGTTCCGACATCAACTGGCCCTGGGCCAGCTTCAGGCCACATACCACCAGCTTTTGCTGTCCCCGGGAAAGCGTCTCTGCAGCCAAACGGCCGTCGATCAACACCCGGATGTCGGCTCGCTGGGGCCCGACATGGGTGTACCCCTGGTCAATATCGGCCGAAACGCTACCCTGCAAAGCGATTTCGTAACTCGCCTGCCTGTCCCAGCCCTGGTGGTAGCGCAACTCCAGGCCATCCCCCAGGGACGGCAGCAGCTGCGCAACAATTTCCTTGAAACGCGGCACCAGCTGCCTGAAATAAGCCTTGCGGTATTCGCCCACGGCGGCACCGGAGGTCGCAAGGTCTCGAGTCCAGACGGCCAGTTCCTGCTGCTGCATTTTACCATGCCGCAACAATTTATTGCGCTGTTTTATACAGCGCTGGAAGCGCTGCCATTGCTCCAGAAAGCGATGTTCCACGTGGAACACGCCCCAATCCAGGTATTGTCTTCGTGCGCCGGGTGAGCCTGTCAGCAGTTCGAAGCTATCGGCATTGATCACCTGCAGCGGAAGATGTTCCACCAGCCTGGCCACCGATTTCACCGGGCTCCCCGCCACCTTGATAGCCGCCTCGCCCGCGGCACCACGCTGAACACCCAGGCTTACCCCCGCACCGGCCTGGCCGGGCGCGCTTGCCATGCCGAAAGCGACACAACTCGTTTCGCCATGTGTTATCAGGGATTTAACGCTATTGCCACGGAATGATCTGGCCATGCCCAGCAAATGGATGGCCTCCAGTACGCTGGTCTTTCCACTACCATTGCGCCCGAAAAACACGTTCACCCTGGCCAGGTCCTGCAACTTGACCTGTTTCAGGTTTCTTACGCGGTTGATCTGGAGACGGGTTAGCGACACGTTGCCCCGTTGGTGTCAGGCCCCCTGGGGGACCTGCAGTGTGAAAAATATACTGCCCGGTCGCAACCGGGCGCAGGCGATCCGGCCGGCCAGGCTGGGCCTAGAGACGCATCGGCATAACAACGTACAGGGAGTCACCCGCATTCGACTCCTCCAGCAGTGCACTGCTGTTGGGGTCCGACAGTGACAGCTTCACCTGTTCGCCACTGAGCACGCCCAGCACATCCAGCAAATAACTGACGTTGAAGCCCACTTCCAGCGAGTCACCCTGGTAATCGACCGCCACTGCCTCCTCGGCCTCTTCCTGCTCAGGATTGTTGGCAACGATGTCCAGGCTGTTCTTGGTCAGCTTCAGGCGTACTCCGCGGTACTTTTCATTGGAAAGAATTGCCGCCCGCGTAAACGCCTGGCGCATCTCAAGCCTGGAGCCCAGCACAATCTTGTCCGGGGCGCGGGGCAGGACCCGCTGGTAATCGGGAAACTTGCCGTCGACCAGCTTGGAGGTGAACGTAAAGTCATTGGTGGTTGCACGTATATGATTGCTGCCGATGACGATGGCAATGTCGGCCTCGTCCTCCAGCAACAGGCGCGCGAGCTCCAGTACACCCTTGCGCGGCAGTATCACCTGGGTATCGTCACTCGCTTCGACCTTACCTGGCAGGGTGCACAAGGCCAAACGGTGGCCGTCTGTGGCGACCACGCGCATTTGCTTGCCCTTGATCTCCCACAACATACCATTCAGGTAGTAGCGCACATCCTGCTGGGCCATGGCGAAGGCAGTGCGGTCGATCAGGCGCTTCAGCTGTCCCTGCTTGATCGTAAACTGGTGGGTACCCATGCTGTCTTCAACATTAGGAAACTCCCGGGCGGGCAGGGTGGCCAGGGTAAAGCGGCTGCGTCCGGATTTCACCGTGACCTTGCTGTCCTGGGCGGTAAATTCAATATCGCTGCCCTCAGGCAGGGACTTGCAGATATCGACCAGCTTGCGAGCCGGTACGGTGACCTCGCCGGAATCGCCGGCCGCCGGCAATTGCACCCGGCCAAGCAGCTCAACCTCCAGGTCCGTTCCGGTGAGGGCCAGGCGATCTCCTTCCAGCACCATCAGCACATTTGCCAGAATCGGCAGGGTCTGCCGGCGCTCGACCACACCGGCCACTAGGTTCAACGGTTTAAGCAGGGCATCCCGCGAAATGGTGAACTTCATATAACTGTTTTCCCTTCCCACAAATGGCATTCGTTCTCCTGCCCCGCATCACCGGACAGGCTGTAAAAGACAGCGTTCGACTAAATGACGAAGATTATCAAGTTGTGAGCGATCGCAACAGGTTTTTGTAATCTTCGCTAATATCGGAGTTACTTTCGCGAAGTTCCTTGATTTTGCGGCACCCATGCAAGACCGTCGTGTGGTCTCTGCCACCAAAGCTGTCACCGATCTCGGGCAGGCTGTGATTGGTCAATTCCTTGGCCAGTGCCATGGCGACCTGGCGTGGCCGGGCCACCGACCTGCTGCGCCGCCGCGACATCAGGTCAGCCACCTTGATCTTGTAATATTCCGCCACCGTACGCTGGATATTGTCGAGGCTGACCTGCTTATCCTGCAGGGCCAAAAGATCCTTCAGGCTGTCCTTGACCAGGTCAACGTCGATCGGCTTGCCTATGAAGTGTGCACTCGCTATCACTCTCTTCAGCGCGCCCTCCAACTCTCGCACATTGGACCGGATACGCTGGGCAATAAAGAACGCCGCGTCTGGCGGCAGGTCGATGCGCGCCTGGGTGGCCTTTTTCATCAGAATAGCCACCCGGGTCTCCAGTTCAGGCGGCTCCACAGCCACCGTGAGACCCCAGCCAAAACGGGATTTCAGCCGTTCTTCCAGCCCGTCTATCTCTTTCGGGTACCGATCACAGGTCAGGATCATCTGCTGACCACCTTCCAGAAGCGCGTTAAAGGTATGGAAAAATTCCTCTTGTGAGCGGTCCTTCTTGGCAAAAAACTGGATGTCGTCGATCAGCAGGGCGTCCACCGAGCGGTAGTAGCGCTTGAAGTCGGTGATGGCGTTCAGTTGAATAGCCTTGACCATGTCTGCGACAAAGCGCTCTGAATGCAGGTACACCACCTTGGCCTGTGGGTTCTGTTGCTTCAGCGCATTACCTACTGCGTGCATCAGGTGGGTCTTGCCAAGACCCACCCCACCATAAAGAAAGAGGGGGTTATAGGAGTCGCCCGGATTCTCGGCTACCTGCTTTGCGGCGGCCAGGGCAAGCTGGTTGGATTTGCCCTCGATAAAGTTGTCAAAGGTGTAATTCCCGACCAGGTGATGCTGATGCTGCAGGGAGCTCACGACCTCGACCTTGCGCGGCGACTCCTGCCTGGCCGGGCTGGTCCTGAGCGACTGGCTATCTGTAGCGCGACCGTTACCATTGACAACCTGGCCGGAGATAGCCGGTTGCATACCCTGGGTAACTTCCAGTGGTACCGGTATTCTCTCCTCCAGGGGTATTTCCGCGGGAGATAGACTGCCCGCACCGACCTGGAGCACGACGCCGCTCAGGCTCTCATGGCCGATTTCCCTGACCAGTTCTGAAATGCGCTCTGCAAACTTGTCCGATACAAAGTCTTTTATGAAGCGGTTGGGCGCCAGGAGCGTCAACTTACGCCCATCGGTGCTGGCCTGTAGCGGCCTTATCCAGGTATTGAACTGCTGTGACGGTAATTCGTCCTGCAGGCGATCGACGCACTGCTGCCATATGACTTCAGGCAAATTAAACCCCTTGATGCCGGTCGATGGACCGGACATTCCGAATGCAAGTTGAGTATTTTCGCGTGTTTTTACACTGGTGATTATTGTCCTTCCAGTATTCGCATAATACGCTGCACTCCATGAGTTATCCACAAAAATAACGCGCTATTGATGAAATTTATTATCCTTTTAATTCAAACACCTAGCTTTATTTTGGATAATTTTTGATCTCATGAACAAAATTTAGCCGGGTATAGTTTTTCCTGTGTATAAGCTGTGTGTATCTTTGGGGGAAATTGTGGGCGGATAGCGACAACGCAGGCCGGCTCTGGCTTTGCGCGGGAAGTCCCTGTTATTCGACGGGCGGCTTCAGGCCAGTGAAGCGGCAGGACTTTTTCCGTCTCGGGGTAATAATACCGCCCCCGCGATTGAATTAACTGTGACATTTCAATAGAATACCCCACCTTTTTTCCGGTCAACGTCTACTGCCGGGCCAACTGGCCGTCTTGTAGCCTGCAACTCGCACCTCATTTGGAACATTGTTATGAAAAGAACATTCCAGCCCAGCGTTATCAAGCGCGCTCGCACCCACGGCTTCCGTGCACGTATGGCAACCAAGGGTGGCCGCCAGGTTTTGAACCGTCGTCGCGCCCGCGGTCGCAAGCGCCTGGCACTCTAACCCGGGTAACCGTTCTGGGTGAGCAGTCAGGGCGTTGACGCCAGTTTTCCCAAAGCCAAGCGCTTACTCAACGCCAGAGACTTCAGCAGGGTCTTTGACAGCGCCGATGCGAAGGCATCGCATAAATACCTTTTATTACTGGCGAAGCTGAATGACGCGCCCGGGCATCGCCTGGGTTTGGTCATTGCCAAGAAAAATGTCCGCCTGGCCGTGCAACGCAACCGGATCAAACGGCTGGCCCGGGAATTTTTCCGCAAGCTGCCCGCAAGCGAAGCCAACATGGACGTGGTGTTACTCACTCGCCGGGGGATAGACCAGTTGGATAATGCGGAACTATCCTCTATATTGCAGCAGCAGTGGCAGAAACTGGGCCGATACATCCCCAAACCCGAGTCAAACACCATCCAGGACCGCTAATGCGTCGCTTGTTCATCTTTTTTATAGACTGTTACAAGGCGTGCCTGAGCCCCTTCCTGGGTAACCATTGCCGCTTTTATCCAAGTTGCTCCACCTACGCACAGGACGCAATCGCCACCCATGGGGTGATTCGTGGTTGTCTTCTTGCTTTGCGCCGACTGGGCAGGTGCCATCCATGGCACGAGGGCGGCATTGACCCTGTCCCACCCTGTACGCACTCACACTAGACCAAAGATATCACTATGGATTTGCAACGCTCACTGCTCATTGGCGCTATAGCCGTCCTGTCATTCATGCTCCTGACCAAATGGGTGGACTTCAAGGATGCCCACAGCGGCGCGACGGCCCAGGAACAAACCCGGCTGATTTCCTCCACCACCGATGGCCCGGCGCCTGGGCTTCCCGCCGCGACAGAAACCGACTCTGCTGAAGACCTGCCATCCATGGTTGACACCGCAGCACCCTCTGCCGACCCGGCGCTGCCCAAAACGGCGCACAACGGTCGCATTGTCCAGATTCACACCGATGTCCTCCAGATCGCCATCGATCTCGAGGGTGGAGACATCGTGGAGCTGGACCTGCCAAAATACCTGGCCAAACTGGGCGAACCCGATCCCTATGTCATACTGGAGCAGAACAACAATCGCACCTATATCGCCCAGAGCGGCCTGATCGGCCCCAACGGTATTGATAAGAACGGCCGCCCGACCTACACGACCTCTTCCTCTATATATAAGCTGCAAGATTCGGAAAACGAATTGGTGGTCGATCTGTTGTGGCACGATGCCGCAGGTATCAAGGTTACCAAGCGCTTCACGCTGAACCGCGGCGACTACCTGATCAATGTGAACTACCTGGTAGAAAATAGCAGCGACAGCCGCTGGCAGGCCAACCTGTTCGGCCAGTTAAAACGGGACAGCAGCCCTGCACCCTCCGCTACGGCTTCTGGCGGAATGGGCCTTAAGCCTTTCCTCGGGGCGGCAATTACCCAACCGGATGACCACTTCACCAAATTCACCTTCAAGGCAATGGCCGAAGATCCTTTCAAGGCGACCCTGCCTGGCGGCTGGATCGCCATGATCCAGCATTATTTCCTCGCCGCCTGGATACCGGATCCCAACCAGAGCAATAACTACAGCACCCGGGTGACGAGTAGCGGCTTTAATATTGCCGGCTTCACCAGCCCGTCGCTGATCCTGGATCCCGGCAAGTCCGGTGAAGTTGGTGCAAAATTCTATGCCGGCCCCAAGGACCAGTACCGGCTCAGGGAAATTTCGCCCTACCTGGACCTGAGTGTCGATTACGGTTGGCTATGGTGGATAGCGCAGCCCCTGTTCTGGCTGCTCACAAAAATCCATGGCCTTGTTGGCAACTGGGGAGTGTCCATCATCCTGCTAACCGTGACGATAAAAGCGGCCTTTTTCAAATTGTCTGCCACCAGTTACAGGTCGATGGCCAACATGCGTCGGGTACAACCCAAGATGCAGGACATCCGCGAGCAGTTTGCGGAGGATAAGCAAAAACAGTCCCAGGCCATGATGGAGCTTTACCGCAAGGAAAAGATCAACCCGATGGGGGGCTGCCTGCCCGTCCTCGTGCAAATGCCCGTCTTTATCGCACTGTACTGGACACTGATGGAAAGCGTGGAGCTGCGCCAGGCGCCGTTTATCCTGTGGATCAAGGACCTGTCGGTCATGGACCCGTACTTTGTACTGCCCCTGATGATGGGTGCGAGCATGTTCTTTATGCAGATGCTCAACCCACCGCCACCTGACCCCATGCAGGCCAAGATCATGAAGTGGATGCCTATCGTATTTACCTTCTTCTTCCTCTGGTTCCCCTCAGGCCTGGTCCTGTACTGGGTTGTTAATAACCTGTTGTCCATGGCACAACAATATGTCATCACCCGGCAAATCGAGGCCGGGGCAGCGAAGTCCTGATAGACCGGGACACCATCGCAGCCGTCGCGACCGCCCCGGGCCGGGGCGGCGTTGGCATCATTCGTATCTCAGGCCCATTGGCCGGGCGCCTGGGTAGCGAAATCACCGGGCAGGTATTGCAGGCACGCCACGCCCACCTGGCATCATTCTCGACGACAGACGGCACCCTGCTGGACACCGGCATCGCACTGCTGTTCACGGCCCCCCATTCCTTTACCGGTGAAGACGTTCTCGAACTACAGGCCCACGGTGGCCCCGTCATTCTCGACCTGCTGCTACAGGATGTCTGCCGCCGTGGCGCCCGCCAGGCCAGGCCGGGGGAATTCTCCCAGCGCGCTTACCTCAACGACAAGATCGACCTCACCCAGGCTGAGGCAATAGCCGACCTGATAAACAGCACGACAGAACACGCGGCGCTCAATGCCACACGCTCACTGCAGGGTGAGTTTTCCAGAAAAATCCACGAGTTGGTCGCCATGGTCACCAGCCTGCGGGTTTACGTGGAAGCGGCTATCGATTTTCCGGAAGAGGAAATAGATTTTATCCAGGAGGGACAGGTCCGTGAGCAATTAGCCGCAATAATCTCGCAGCTCAACGCTGTTCTGCGCCAGGCGCAACAGGGCAGCCTGGTGCGCGAGGGCATGAAGCTGGTAATTGCAGGCAAACCCAACGCGGGCAAATCGAGCCTGCTCAACGCCCTGTCCGGTTCCGACAGCGCGATCGTTACCGCAATACCCGGGACCACTCGCGATGTGCTCAGGGAACATATCCAGATTGACGGCATGCCGCTGCACATCGTCGACACCGCAGGCCTGCGCAACAGCGAAGATGAGGTCGAGCAGGAAGGTATCAGGCGGGCGTGGAAAGAGATGTCATCGGCCGACCGGATTCTGCTGGTTACGGACGCCACTGACCCGACCCCGGCCGACCAGGCTGACAATATCTGGCCAGAACGACACCACCACCTGTCCAGGCAAATCCCGGTGACAATCGTCCACAACAAGTGTGACCTGTCAGGCGCTGCGCCAGGGATAGAGGAAAAAACCGACTATGCGACGGTCACACTCTCCGTAAAAACCGGCGCGGGCATGGATACCCTGAAAGAACACCTGAAGACATGCATGGGCTTCCAGGGAGGGACCGAAGGTCATTTCAGCGCTCGACGCCGACATCTTCAGGCACTCGAAGCCGCCGCCGGGTACCTGCTCGAGGGTGAAACCCAGCTGCTGGAAGCCGGCGCCGGTGAACTGCTGGCGGAAGACCTGCGGCAGTGCCAGCACTGCCTGGGAGAAATCACAGGTCAGGTCAGCAGCGACGAACTTCTCGGACAGATATTCTCCAGTTTTTGCATCGGCAAGTAATACCGGGTCGTAAACACACTGTACTACGACTACCCACAGGCCTATCCACAACCCCACCGGTACCTTTAAAACCAACGACAGGAAATCCACTGTCCGTACACACCTATCCGGCCAAATCTTTTGTACCAGCCGCCGCTGGGGACAATACCGGTATAAGCCCTTGGCCAGAACTGCTATTCGCTGTGGATTGAATAGCCGCTTTTTTCCAGGTCGTTTCTGTCCACAGAAAAAGGCACTTAATACATAAGCCTAACACGGCTTTTCAAGGCCAGGTTCAGGACTTACCCGTGTGCTTATGGTTTTTGTAATTGCTTGTTTTTGTTAAAAAATAAGTAGTTATCCACGAAGAGATAGCGCCTTAATAATAACTATAACAACAGTTCTATATATACCTATCTATATATTCTTTATTAAAAAGATTAAGAATTACGGACAGTCGATTCTGTATCAACTGCCCGGGTCCTTGTTACTCGTCTGCCGGACCTGGAAACTGTTCGCGCAATACGCGCTTGAGAACCTTGCCGCTGGGATTGCGCGGAATAAGGTCGATGAAGACAGCGCGCTTGGGGAGTTTGAAGCGAGCGAGTTTTCCTGTGCAGTGAGCCAGTACCTGTGACTCTGTCAATGTCGCATCTGTACGCACGATGATCGCCAGGGGACTTTCACCCCATTTGGCGCTGTCCTGGCCGATTACCGCGGCATCGGCAATCCCGGGATGTGAGAGCAGGACATTTTCGATCTCCGCTGGGTAGACGTTTTCCCCACCGGAGATGATCATGTCCTTGATGCGATCCTGGATAGTGACAAACCCCTCCTCGTCCATTACCGCCACGTCACCCGTGTGCAGCCAGCCGTTCACCATGGTTTCCGCTGTGGCGTCCGGCCGGTTCCAGTATTCCTTCATATTGTGGGCAGCGCGTACCTGCACTTCCCCCGCTTCGCCCCGGGGCAGCTCATTGCCCTCGCCGTCTGCTATGCGCACCTGTGTGTGAAAAAACGATTTACCGGTAGAGCCGATCTTGTGCCTGGCATCGTCCGGGCCGATCAGGCAGGCGGGACCACAGGTTTCCGTCATCCCGTAAACCTGGTGAACCTCGATATCCAGGTCCATGTAGGCGTTTATTGTGGTAACGGGCAAGGGGGCTGCGCCACTCGTGATAGCGCGCAGGCTGGACCAGTCGAAGCGCTGGAAATCGGGCACCTGGAGCATAAAGCCGAGCATGGCCGGTACTGCAAGCGTGGTATTGATCTGTTCCGTCTCGATCAGTGACCAGGCTTGCTGCGGATCGAAATTCCGCAGGATCACCAGGGTATTACCCTTGTAGACCGATCCGAGCATCGGTGTCAGGGCGCCCACGTGAAACAATGGCAGCAGGATCATGTATTTGTCTGATAGATGTATTTCCGCGGTATTGCACAGGGTCAGGATGGCCCAGAACACGGTCTTGTGGGTGTGGACAACACCTTTTGGCTTCCCGGTAGTGCCCGAGGTGTACATGATAAAAAGGTTATCGTCCTCGCCGGCTTTTTCCGTTGGCTCCGCCGGGCTGCTTTTGCCCAGTAAGGCCTCGTAACCCTGCGCGAAATCAGGCGTGTCATCGCCGATGCAAATCCAGTGTTCGATATCGCTACCGGCCCCTCCCATCGCGCGAATGCTGTTTACCACGGGCGCGAAATCCGCGTCGAATATAATCGCCCTGGCGCCGCCGTCCTTGAGGATAAAGGCCAGTTCGTCCGCCGTGAGGCGCCAGTTCAGGGGCATGACCACGAGTCCGGCCTTGGCCGGGCCGAAGAAGGCCTCGATGAACTGGTGGCCGTTATAAGCCAGCAGGGCTACCCTGTCGCCGGGGTTGATCCCCAGTGTTCGCAGGCCGGAACAGCATCGGTTTGACCTGTCGTTCAGTTCGGTAAAATCCAGGCGGCGATCCGCCGCAACGTCGTATACTGCCTGCTTGCCTGGATTGAGGTGGGCTCGCGTGGTGAGGGAATCACCGACATTGAATCCTGTAGTCATATTGGTCAGCTCATTTGCAATAGATTGTGGTAGATGACAACAACGACAGTGCCGAAATCGTCCGATGCCTTATTGTAGTAGTGCATTTGCCCCGCGTCAGTATTGGAGAAACATATGAGCAATCCTGTATCGCCCATTCCCCTGCGTATCGATATTGTGTCCGACGTGGTATGCCCCTGGTGCATCATCGGTTATAAACAGTTGCAGCTGGCACTGGCGGAGTTGTCGGGGGTTTTCGCGATTGATCTGCACTGGCAACCCTTCGAGCTCAATCCGCAGATGGAAGCACAGGGACAGGAGCTTCGCGAACACCTCATGCAGAAGTATGGTTCGAGCGCACAGCAGAGCCGGGGAGTAAGATCGCGCCTCACGGAACTTGGCGAATCATTGGGTTTCAAGTTCGATTACTACGATGGCATGCGGATATACAACACATTCATGGCGCACCAGTTGTTGCACTGGGCTGGTGAGCTGGGTCGGCAGACCGAACTTAAGATGGCATTATTTGAAGCGTTTTTCAGTCGCAGGGAAAATGTGGGCGATCCGCATTTCCTCACGGTAATAGCAGGCAGGGCGGGCCTGGATGAATCCGGGGCGCGACAAGTGCTCGAATCGGGTTGCTATGCGGACACGGTACGCTCGGAACAGGCACTGTGGCTGGACAAGGATGTTCACGCGGTACCGATGTTCTTTTTCAATGAGGGTTTTCCCGTACCCGGCGCCCAGGATGCGCAGACTTTCCTGCGCGTGCTCAACAAGCTCAGGCAGGCTCCTGTACAAGGAAGTGCGCACGGGCAATAGCAACAGGTTTATCGACATGCTCCTGCCAGGCGCAGATACTGACATTGGCCACGTGGCGCCCCTGGCGTGTCAGTGCGCAGCTGGCAAAGGTATCGCGCAGTCGCGCCGGGCGCAGGTAGTCCAGGGAAAAATTGATGATCCTCGGTAGCACCGGGTCGTCCATCTTGGCAACCAGGTGTAAGGCGGCCGCCTGTTCCATGAACGCGCCTACTACACCGCCGTGAATGGCCGGCAGTGTCGGGTTGCCAACCAGTTTGGGATCCGCAGGCAGGATGAAAAGAATGTCGCTGCCCTGTATTTCTGCCCGGATACCGAGATAAACAGCGTAGGGAATTTTTTGCAGCCACAGAGCCAGGGTATCGGCGTCCGGATCCTGCAGCATCAATTCCGATAAGGTCATCGTCATTGTTGTTGTGCCCCGGCATCATTGGCGCGTAACAGCTCCGCAAGATCCAGCTCCGGCATAAGTACCCAGCTACCCGTCGCCTTGGCTATCGGCTTGTCCCGGGATTGACAGTAGGCGAAACCCTCAACGAAGAGTATACGCCGCGTCGTCTTGTAGACCCTGCCGGTGGCGAGAATATCCTTGCCGGCAGGTGCTGTTCCCAGGTGGTCAATTCTAAGATCCAGGGTGGGCGTAATCATTGCTCCCACCCTGTCGCAGCATATGCCGGCGGTCCCCAGTGTGTGGTCCAGCAGCACCGTCAGGGTACCGCTGTGCATTGCCCCGGTTTCCGGGTTACCCACGAGCTCTGCGCGGTAGGGCAGGCGCATGGTGACTTCCTCCCCGGCGATGTGCTCGAGTCGTATACCCTGCAGCGAAGCATGTGGGATGAACTTGCACATCTGCTGGATGAGGCGGGTTTTTTCGATGTGATCAAGCGGTGGCATTGGGCTGTGTCATGGATAGTTGAGAACAGATAGTACCCCGCCGGGTAAAAATCACCACAGTGGAGAAAAGTCCGGCGGGGGAAGCAGGCCTGCCCGGAAAACCGGGCAGGGTAAAACACACTTACAGAAGGGGGGCGATTACCAGGCTGACAATGGCCATCACATTGATCAGGATGTTCATGGCCGGACCGGAGGTGTCCTTGAAGGGATCACCCACGGTGTCACCGACGACCACCGCTGCGTGAGTCGCAGAACCCTTGCCGCCCAGGTTCCCCTTTTCCACGTATTTCTTGGCATTGTCCCAGGCGCCACCGGCGTTGGCCATCATCAGCGCCATAAGCACACAGCCCAGCAGTGCACCTCCGAGCATACCACCCAGCGAGGCCGCGCCCAGGCCGAAGCCGACCAGCACCGGTGCCAATACGGCGATAGCGCCTGGAAGGATCATGCGGCGCAGCGCGGCGGTCGTAGCGATATCCACACATTTGGCGGTGTCGGGATCAGCCTTGCCTTCCAGCAAACCTGGAATCTCGCGAAACTGGCGGCGGATCTCGTTGATCATGTCAAAGGCGGCCTCACCTACCGCCGTCATGGTGATGGACGCGATCAGGAAAGGAATGGTACCGCCGATAAACATACCGACCAGCACGGTCGGGTTGGAAATTTCCAGGGTAAAGCCGGGGTTGTGTACCGACACGGTTTCGACAAAGGCAGCGATGATCGCGAGGGCCGCCAGGGCGGCGGCGCCGATTGCGAAGCCCTTGCCGATGGCTGCAGTGGTGTTGCCCACTTCATCAAGGCCGTCGGTTATGGCTCGGGTCTCCTTGCCCATACCCGCCATTTCGGCGATGCCACCGGCGTTGTCCGCCACTGGTCCATAGGCATCGATCGCCATGGTGATGCCCACGGTGGACAGCATGCCCACGGCGGCGATGCCCACCCCGTACAGACCGGACAACTCGGTAGAGACATAGATTATGCAGGATAGAAACAGGATAGGCAGCACCACTGATTCCATCCCGACGGCGAGGCCCGTGATCATAACGGTGGCGGGGCCTGTCTCACCCGACTTGGCTATCTTGCGTACCGGGCTGCTGCCGGTGTAATACTCGGTGATAAGGCCGATCGCCACCCCACCGACGGCACCGCTGACAACAGACCACCAGATATTGGAATCCAATCCCATGGCGCCGATCATGAACCAGGCGATGGCCGCGAATATGACCGGCGCCAGCAGGGTACCGGAACGCAGTGCGGCCTCCGGCGCTGCATTGGAGCGCATGCGCACAATGCCAATACCGCAGATCGATGCCAGCAGGCCGATGCTGGCCAGCGCCAGCGGCAGGAACATCATGCCAGAGCGGATATCCATGGCCATGGTGGAGGCGATAGCGATACAGGCGATCATCGCGCCACAATAGGATTCAAAAATATCCGACCCCATACCGGCGATATCACCGACATTGTCACCGACGTTGTCGGCTATAACACCGGGATTGCGAGGGTCGTCCTCAGGTATTCCGGCCTCGATCTTACCAACCAGGTCGGCGCCCACGTCGGCGCTCTTGGTGAAGATGCCCCCACCCACGCGTGAAAACAGCGCTACAACAGAGGCCCCCATGCCGAATCCATGGATGGCATGGGCAGTATGGGCGTCACCGCCAAAATACCAGTACACGGAGCCAAGCCCGACGAGGCCCAGGGAGGCGACACACAGACCCATTACCGATCCACCATAAAAAGCGATCGAAAGGGCGAGGCCCTGACCGTGGTGATGTGCGGCGACCGCCGTGCGTACGTTGGCCTTGGTGGCAGCGAACATACCCAGGTAACCGGCCGTGGCTGAAGACACCGCACCGGCGAGAAAGGCTATCGCGGTATTCAGGCCCAGCGGCGATACAAATATGGCTACCAGCAGCACCAGCGCGAACAGGCTGAGCATTTTGTATTCCCGGGCCATAAACACCATGGCCCCCAGGTGAATCTGGTCGCCGATCTTCCTTATTTCGCCGTCGCCGTGGTTGTGCCGGCTCATGATGTGGTAAATGATAAATGCGACTCCCAGGCCGGCCAGCCCGAGAATGGGGGGTACTGCAAAGTATTCGGTCATATTCATAAGGGTATCCCGATTTTATTATTACAGTTGTCTATGCATGCTACCTAATTAAGTGAGTGAGTGACAAGCGGCTCCGGTGGCGTGCGCGTGCCCAAAACGAGGGTATACTGTGAGCCTTTTTTTGGCGAGTGCCGGCACCGGCGACTGAAGGGAGTATTCGCTCCAGTTCACAGCCAGAACCAATGAGAGTGGAGATTTATCGTGGTATGGGTATTGCTATTCGTGGCGGCGGTGGTTGTCATCACGGTCTTTTTCCTGCGCGGGCCGAATCTCAGCCAGTTTGATGCGCCCCCGGGCCAGCGCTTCCCCGGGGTACCTGAAAGTGATGAGCACGACGCGGTCCTGGCATCGCTGGCCGTCAATTCAGGCCCCATACAACGCGCACCACGCAGTAAGCGGCTGGCATTGATGCGCGAGTATATGGATAACATGTCCTCGGGCCTGAAACTGGCCTCGAGTATTCACGCAGTGGATGCCAGCGGAGTGCCGGCGGAGTGGGTGATCGCGCCGGGTGCAGATACCTCACGACGGGTGCTTTATATCCACGGCGGGGCTTTTACGATGGGCAGTCCTCGCAGCCACCGCAATATCACTAACCGGTTCTCCGAGGTGAGCGGTGCCGCTGTGCTTGCCATAGATTACCGGATGATGCCGGAAAACTCCCGGATGGCGGGAATCGAGGACTGTCGCAGGGCGTACCTCTGGATGCTCGCAAACGGGCCCGCGGGCCCTGCCGAGGCCAGCAAGGTCTATGTCGCCGGTGATTCAGCAGGGGGCAACCTGACCCTGTCGCTGATCGCGTGGGTGCGCGACCAGGCCATCCGCCAACCCAATGCCGCGGTCGCATTTTCACCGACCACTGACGCCACGTTTTCGTCGCCCACCATCCTGCGCAACATGGAAAGTGACGCGATGCTCGGCCCCCTTTTTCGCGACCTGGCCAAGGTACCGGTATCGCTGTTGTTGTGGTTTGGCTGGTTCCAGGCTCGCATCAGGCCCAGTAGCCCGGTGGTCTCCCCGGTTTTCGGGGACTTGTCGGGACTGCCGCCCACCCTGCTTCAGGTTAGCGAGGCGGAAATCCTGTACGGCGATTCCGTCCGCTATGTAAACCGGGCGGTTGCGGCGGGCACCCCGGCGCGCTTACAGAGCTGGCCTCGCATGGTGCACGTCTGGCAATTTTTCTATCCGCAGCTGACCGAGGCCTGCGAGGCGTGGGATGAGGTAGGCAAGTTTATTGCCGAACTTGATTAAGTATGAACCGTGGAGTAATGCCTTGAAAAATCGGGATGGGGAATTCACAGGGGCCAGGACAGTGCCCATTTACTACCAGTATTGGGAGCCCGAGTCGGCCCCCAAAGCCCTGCTGCTCGTCGTTCACGGCGCGGGCGAGCACAGTGCTCGCTACCAGGCACTGGCGGCCTACTTTACCGCACATGGCTACGTGGTTGCCGCCCTGGACCATCCGGGTCATGGCAGGTCGGGCGGGCGTTACGGCCATATCGACCGCTTCGGTGATTTTGGGGCGACGCTGGAGATATTCCAGCGCAGGCTGGAAACGGACTTCCCGGGATTACCCCGCATTCTCGTCGGCCACAGCATGGGCGGATTGATCAGCAGTATTTACCTGCTGGGACATCAACAGGAGTTTGTCGGCTGTGTGCTGTCAGGCGCGGCGATCAAAACAGACATCAAGCCGGGCCTGCTGCAGATGCTGCTGGTCCGCTGCCTGTCGGCGCTGGCACCCAGGGTGGGTGTATTGCAACTGGATGCCAGGGGTGTCAGTCGCGATCCCGCGGTGGTGACAGCCTATGTGAACGACCCGCTGGTTAATCACGGCAAAATGACGGCGCGTATGGTGTCTGAGCTGTTCGCGGCAATGGATACGGTGCAGGCCGGGGCGAAGAATATCCATCTGCCACTGTTGATACTGCATGGCGCGGAAGACTCCATGGCGTCGCCGGAGGGCTCGCGCTACCTCTATGACAATGTCAGCTCAAAGGACAGGCGCCTGGAGATATTCCCGGGCTTGTATCACGAGATT
The DNA here is from genome assembly GCA_024642245.1 of Haliea sp. Lineage (GTDB taxonomy): Bacteria > Pseudomonadota > Gammaproteobacteria > Pseudomonadales > Halieaceae > JARRPM01. The sequence goes on along the minus strand of JAHEBM010000001.1, from coordinate 143,199 downwards.
TTCAACGAGCCCGAGCATGAAGCGATCTTTGACGACATGCGGCAGTGGTGCGACGCGCGGGTATAACGCGTGAATATGGATCCGCTGCCGTGCCGCGCAGATCAACTGCCTGCAACGGCAGCAGGGCACTAGCCTTGCGGGGAATCTCCCGCTCCGGATCGCACCCACTCGAGAAAGCGGTGGACCCCATCGATGGTGTGCTCGGTGCGCAGTGAGTGCACCACTTCCCATGCGTGCTCCGCGCCAGGCAGTTCCACGTAGACGACAGGGTTGTTAGATGCCGCGCGAAGCCTGGCGCTGAACACCCGCCCCTCGGCCACAGCGGCCAGGCTGTCGTGAGTGCCGTGCAGTAGCATGAAGGGAGGGGCGTCGGCGTGAATCTGGGCGACAGGAGAAGCCAGGTCCCACAGCGCGGGGTTGTCGTGGAGCGATTCGTGAAGAACCTTGCCGGTCAGGAAGCGTTCGTAAACCCGGCGGTTGGGATGCTGGTCGTAGCGCACGAGGAAGTCGTATACACCGTAAAATGGAATGCAGGCCTGTACCGAGGTGTCGACATCCGGGCTGTCCGCCTGCAATTCCGGACGGTTGGCCGTCAGTCCCATCAGGGCTGAAAGGTGCCCCCCGGCGGAGCCCCCGGTAACAGCCACGAAATCCGGATTCATGCCGTACTCCCGGCCACGCTCTCGCACCCAGCAAAGGGCACGTTTGCAATCTTCCAGATGGGTGGGGAAGCCGACGCTGGGACTGAGCCTGTAATTTGCGGCCACGCAGATCCATCCCCTGCTTGCCAGGTGGTACATCAGGGGCAGTGCCTGCCCCGCCTTGTCCCCCATCATCCAGGCGCCGCCGTGTATCTGCAACACAACCGGGCAGCCTCCTTCAGGGATATGCGTGGGCCGGTAGATATCCAGCTGCTGGCGCACCCCGTTGGGACCATAGGGAATATGGCGTATTACCTCTACCCCGGACCGCTTCATGGAGAGCGGCTTGCACCAGTCCCTGAAGCTGACCTGGTTACGCAGGCGAAAACCGGCGGTGGGCGGAATCTGTGCGCGATAGTTTTCCCCCAGGCCCGAGCGCAGCGCATGCTCCACCGTGGCTTCGGCCCCGGTACTTTTCCAGATACTCCAAACGAGGCCGGGCCAGGTTCCGAGTAAAACGAGCAGGGCGATGACACCCAGGCTCGAGCCCAGGGCACCCGCGGCCACCAGTATCCAGGCCAGCAACAGCTGCAGTGGCAGCCAGATCCAGGCCAGCTCGGTCGCGAGCAGCGCCGTGCCAAACAGGGCCCACGGCACTGACCGGCGTGGCATGGAACGCGGAGAGAACACGGTCGCCATCGCAACCAGGTTGAAAACCGCCAGTGCGGCCAGTAGCCAGTCCATCGTGAAACTCCAGTGATTATCCTATCGAAGCCCCGCCGACAGGGTCGTCGGGGACGGGGCCGCGGTACTGTACACAAGCCCGGCAGGGCTGTCCAAAGACCGGCTCGCTTTCGAGCGAACAAATTTTGAACAACAGACCGGCTCCACGTATAATCGCGCCCCCTTTATGACAACGCCCCCAGGGGGCGAGGCCAGATTCCGTGGAGTACCAGCAGCAGTTTGACGTGATAGTGATCGGCGGCGGCCACGCCGGCACCGAAGCCTGCCTGGCTGCGGCGCGTATGGGCTGTCGCACCCTTTTGCTGACCCACAGCGTCGACACTCTCGGCCAGATGTCCTGTAACCCCGCCATAGGCGGCATCGGCAAAAGTCACCTGGTCAAGGAGGTGGATGCCCTGGGTGGCGCCATGGGGCGTGCGACAGATCGGGCCGGTATCCAGTTCCGGGTGCTGAACTCCCGCAAGGGGCCGGCGGTTCGCGCCACACGCGCCCAGGCTGACCGCGTGCTGTACAAGAATGCTATCCGGGAGATACTTGAGTCACAGCCGAACCTGTCGATATTCCAGCAACCAGTGGATGACCTGCTGATAGAACAGGGTCGGGTAGCGGGCGCGATCACGCAGATGGGACTTACCTTCCGGGCGCCCCGGGTAGTCCTGACGACGGGCACTTTCCTGGGCGGCAAAATACACATTGGCCTCGAGACAAGCTCGGGTGGCCGGGCGGGTGACCCACCCTCAATCGCCCTTGCCCGGCGTTTGCGGGAGATGCCTTTCAGGGTCGAGCGCCTGAAGACCGGCACTCCCCCGAGAATCGATGCCCGCAGCGTCGACTTCAGTGGCCTGGAGGAGCAGTGGGGCGATACGCCGGAACCGGTCATGTCATTCCTGGGCAGTGTGGCAGAGCACCCCGAGCAGCGCTGTTGCTGGGTAACCTATACAAACGAGGCCACCCACGATGTCATTCGAGCCGGGCTGGATCGCTCGCCGCTCTACTCCGGGGTGATCGAAGGTGTGGGCCCGCGCTACTGTCCCAGCATCGAGGACAAGATCCACCGTTTTGCGGACAAAAGCTCTCACCAGGTGTTTATTGAGCCGGAGGGCCTGACCACGACCGAGCTGTATCCCAACGGGATTTCAACCAGCCTGCCGTTCGATGTGCAGATTGCCCTGGTGCGCTCGATCAAGGGCTTCGAGACTGCGCATATAACCCGCCCCGGCTACGCCATCGAATACGACTTCTTTGACCCCCGTGACCTCAACGGCTCACTCGAAACCCGCGCCGTGCCGGGCCTTTACTTCGCCGGTCAGATCAATGGCACTACCGGTTATGAAGAGGCGGCTGCCCAGGGTTTGCTGGCGGGGCTGAACGCCGCGCTGGCGGCGCAGGGCAGGGAGCCCTGGTGCCCGCGCCGGGACGAGGCCTACATCGGTGTGCTGGTGGATGACCTGATCACCATGGGCACTATAGAACCCTATCGCATGTTCACTTCCCGCGCGGAATACCGCCTATTGTTGCGCGAGGACAACGCGGATTTGCGCCTGACCGAGCGCGGACGCGAACTGGGCCTGGTGGATGATGTGCGCTGGGCGCGGTTTGCGCACAAGCGTGAGGCGATCGAGCGGGAAACCGCACGCATGGCCAGTACCTGGATTCATCCTGGTACGCCCCAGGCAGATGCCCTGGCCGGCAAGCTGAAAAAGCCACTGGGCCGCGAGTACTCGCTGGCAGAGCTGTTGAAACGGCCGGAACTCAGTTACCGTGACATTGCCGGCCTCAAGGGCGAGGCCAGTAGCGACCAGCAGGTGGCGGAGCAGGTGGAGATACAGGCCAAGTATGCCGGTTACATCGACCGGCAGCAGGAAGATATCGAGCGCCTGCGCCGTTATGAAAATACCACCCTGCCGTCCGATCTGGATTTTGGGGTAGTGGACGGCCTGTCCAACGAGGTGAAGCAGAAATTGTCTGCCGCCCGGCCCGATACCCTGGCCAGGGCAGGGCGAATTCCGGGGGTTACACCAGCGGCCATTTCGCTGTTGCTGGTGTACCTGAAGCGCCGCGGTGCCCTGGGGCGTGGTGACAGGACCGCCAGCACAGCGCTGGTGCCGGATCCCGATAACCAACGCAATCTGGGCTGACTTGGGCGCCGAAGAGCAGTCCCGCTTGCAGCTCGGCTGCGAAGCGCTGGGTCTTGACCTGGATTCTGGCCAGCAGCGGCTGTTGCTGGAATACCTGGGGCTGCTGGTCAAGTGGAACAGTGCCTACAACCTCACGGCGGTGCGGGATCCCGGGCAAATGGTGACGCGCCACCTGCTCGACAGCCTCGCCGTGGCGCCCTATCTTTGCGGCCAGCGCATCATCGATGTCGGAACGGGCGCTGGTTTGCCGGGAGTTCCACTGGCCATCCTGTTTCCCGGGCGTAGCTTTTCCCTGCTCGACAGCAATGGCAAGAAGACCCGTTTCCTTTTTCAGGTGAAAACTGCCCTGCGCTTGGATAATATGCAGGTTCACCACGAGCGCGTGGAATCCTTCCGGCCGCCTGAACCCTACGATGCAGTATTATCCCGGGCCTTTGCCTCGCTGGCGGATATGGTGGCCGGTTGCAGGCACCTGTTGGGCCCGGCCGGGCGCTTTCTCGCCATGAAGGGCGCGTACCCGGCCGAAGAACTGGCGCTGCTTGACCCGACCTGCAAAGTCAGCGGGGTGCACGTGCTGGCAATACCCGGCTTGCAGGAGCAACGCCACCTGGTGGAAATGACTATGCGACATAATGGAGAGGCTCGTTGAGGCCCAGTACCGGGGACAAATCAAGTGGCTAGGATAATTGCAATAGCTAACCAGAAGGGCGGCGTGGGCAAGACCACGACCTGCATCAACCTGGCCGCGTCCCTGGCCGCCATGAAGCAGCGGGTACTGCTGGTAGACCTGGACCCCCAGGGCAACGCCACCATGGGCAGCGGGATCGACAAGCATGGCCTCGAGCGCAGTATCTACGATCTGCTGGTTCACCAGTTGCCCACGCCGCGGGCGATCCAGCATACAGCCGAGGCCGGCTTCGACGTGTTACCGGCCAACAGCGATCTCACCGCGGCGGAAGTCGAGTTGCTCGATCTGGAGAACAAGGAGCAGCGCCTGCGATGGAGCCTCGCCGAAGTGGCGGGCGCTTACGACTACATGCTTATCGATTGTCCACCCTCGCTTAATATGTTGACCCTCAATGCCCTGGTGGCCGCGCACGGGGTGATTATTGCGATGCAGTGCGAGTACTTTGCCCTGGAGGGATTGTCGGCCCTCGTGGGGACGATCCAGCGGGTGGCGGAAACCGTCAATCCAAAGTTGCAGATCGAGGGCATCCTGCGCACCATGTATGACCCGCGCAACAGCCTGACCAACGATGTTTCCGCCCAGTTGCACAGCCATTTTGGCGACCGTGTCTATCGCACGGTAGTGCCGCGCAACATTCGCCTGGCGGAAGCACCCAGCCACGGCTTACCCGCCATGTACTACGATAAGTACTCCCGTGGCGCCAAGGCGTATATGGCCCTGGCGGGTGAAATTATCCGCCGCGAGGAGAAGCTCGCGCAGCAGGTACAGCCTGGCGAGCAGGCAACACAGTAAACGGAGAGCTCGGATGTCTGTAAAAAAACGGGGTTTGGGGCGCGGCCTGGATGCGCTGCTGGGCGCTGCCGCCGCAAAGCCGGCTAGACCGTCGGGCACCGGGGACGCGGGGGCGATCCCTGCCGTCGAGGAGTCCATTCTCAAGGAGTTGCCGGTGGACCTTATCCAGCGCGGCAAATACCAGCCGCGCCGCGATATCGACCCCGAGGCCCTGCAGGAGCTGGCCGACAGCATCAAGGCCCAGGGGGTTATGCAGCCCATCGTGGTGCGCCCCATATCCGATACCCGCTACGAGATCATCGCGGGCGAGCGGCGCTGGCGTGCAACGCAGCTCGCGGGGTTGGATAAGATCCCGGCCCTGGTGCGTGAGGTGCCTGACAATGCCGCTATCGCCATGTCGCTGATCGAGAATATCCAGCGTGAGGACCTCAACCCGATCGAGGAAGCCGCCGCCCTGATGCGATTGCAGCAGGAGTTTGAGCTGACCCAGCAGGAAGTGGCCAACGCCATCGGGAAATCGCGCTCCACGGTAGCCAACCTGCTGCGCCTTATGACCCTGCAGGAGGATGTGCGCCGGCTGGTGGAGCACGGCGACCTGGAAATGGGCCACGCCCGCGCCCTGTTGGGCCTCGAGGGTGGGCAACAATCCCACGCGGCGCGATCCGTGGTCGCCAGGGGGCTTTCCGTACGCCAGACCGAGGCACTGGTGCGCAGCCTGCTCGAACGCAAGGACAAGCCGGCGCCACAGCCGGGCCTGGACCCGAATATTCGCCATCTCCAGGATGACCTGTCCCGGCGCCTGGGCACCCGGGTGGAAATCCGCCACGGCTCCGGTGGCAAGGGCAAGCTCGTGCTGGGCTACAGCAGCCTGGACGAGCTCGACGGAATCTTGAGCCATATCAAGTGAAATTCGATACACAGTATATGGTGGCTTTGGCCTGAATTGTCCCCAAGATGGTGTGTATCAGGACCCTCGGGACAGAATCGGGAGCTGAACTGCTGCGATCGTGCCGGTATCGGAGGTTATTTATAATCCCCATTGCGGCTATTCGTTGGTTGAACCGACCTTTCAATCCCCCTATAATGCGCCCGCCCGAAACGAGCGTGGCGTGGGTTCGGGTTGTGGCGGAAGAGCGGGTGCGAGGTGCAAATGGCCGGTGCTGAAATTCTCCGCCCCCCGGTACATCGCATTACCCTGGTGCAGTTGGCGACGCTTTTTATCCTGTGCCTCGTCCTGCTGGCCTCGGACAAGGTGCGCGCGTACTCGGTGTTCAGTGGTGGCTTGATAGCCATTTTGCCCCAGGCATATTTTGCGGCGCTTGCCTTCAGGTGGCGTGGCGCAAGGTCTGCAAGGGCCATCGCCCGCTCGAGTTATGCCGGGCAAGTGGGCAAGTTTTTACTCAGTATCGCAGGCTTTACCGCAGTATTTGTAGCACTGCGACCCCTGGATGCCCCCGCGGTGTTCGCGGGCTACCTGTTGATGCTGGTGATACAAATTACGGGAAGTTGGTTGCTGCTGAGGCGGTGACTGCTCTGGACAGACAAACGCAAGAGTTGTGATAGATGGCAGGCGAAACCCAGACGATCTCTGAATACATTGTCCACCACCTGACAAACCTTACCTATGGCAAATTGCCCGCGGGTTTTGAGCGGGAAGACGGCTCCATCGTGGCCGATGGCGGTGCGTGGGTAATGGCGCATGGTGGTGAAGAGGCCGCGGCGATGGGTTTCAACGCCATCCACGTCGACTCCATGCTGTGGTCTGTGGGTCTGGGTATCTTCTTTTGCTGGTTGTTCCGGGGCGTCGCCAAAAAAGCCGAAGCGGGTGTGCCCAGCGGTGTACTCAACCTGGTAGAGATGATTGTCGAATTCGTTGATTCCACCGTGCGTGATACTTTTCATGGCCACAACAAGCTGGTGGCTCCCCTGGCACTGACCATCTTTGTCTGGGTGTTCCTGATGAACCTGATGGACCTGATTCCTGTCGATCTGATCCCGGCGCTGCTGGGCCTTGCGGGAGTCCACTTCCAGAAGATCGTGCCCTCCACCGACCCCAATATCACCATGGGTATGGCGGTGGGCGTATTTATCCTGATGTTGTACTACTCGATAAAGGTCAAGGGCTTCGGTTTTGTCAAGGAACTGACCCTGAACCCGTTCAATCACTGGGTGTTTATCCCGGTGAACCTGTTTATGGAAGTGGTTGGCCTGCTGGCCAAGCCCTTCTCACTCGGTCTGCGACTGTTCGGAAACATGTACGCGGGTGAAATGATCTTTATCCTGATTGCCGCCCTGTTCAGCGCGGGCCTTGCATGGGCCGTGCCGGCAGGATTGTTGCAAGTCGGCTGGGCGATATTCCATATCCTGGTTATCACCCTGCAGGCCTTTATTTTCATGGTGCTGACAGTTGTGTATCTCAGCATGGCACATGAAGATCACTGATTTACTTTAACTTTGGTTCTTAACGCTAGGAGAAAATCATGGAATTAATCTACGTAGCTGCCGCCATCATGATGGGTCTGGGTGGTCTGGGCGCCGCTATCGGTGTGGGCCTTCTGGGCGGTAAGTTGATCGAGGGATCAGCGCGCCAGCCGGAACTGGCTCCCAAGCTGCAGGTAACCTTTTTCCTCGGCGCCGGCCTGGTAGACGCGATCCCCATTATCGGTGTTGGTATCGCGATGTACCTGATCTTCGTTGTCGCTGGCTAAGCCGGACATTCGGGAATGGGGCCGCAGTAATCGTGGCCCCCAATAATCAGTGAGGAGCAAGGCGTGAATATTAACCTTACGCTTATTGGACAGATGATAGCGTTTGTCTGTTTTGTCGTGTTCTGCATGAAGTACGTGTGGCCGCCTATCGTGGCTGCCATGCAGGAGCGGGCAGACAAGATAGCCGACGGCCTGGCGGCAGCCGACCGCGCCAGCCACGATCTTGAATTGGCCCAGGAAAAGGCGGTCGAACGCCTCAAGGAAGCCAAGGAAGAGGCCGCGGGTATCGTCGATGCAGCCAACAAGCGCGGCAACCAGCTGGTGGAAGAAGCCAAGCAGGCTGCACTTGTTGAAGCACAGCGGGTCAAGGTCTCTGCCCAGGCGGAAATAGAGCTGGAAGCCAACCGTGCGCGTGAGCAGTTGCGTGCGCAGGTGGCGGTGCTGTCCCTGGCGGGAGCCGAAAAGATCCTCGGTGCCACAATCGACCCGAAGGTGCACGCCGACATGGTCGAAAAACTGGCCGCTGAGCTCTAAGGCGAGGACGTTATGGCTGAACTGAGCACACTGGCGCGACCTTACGCGAAAGCCGCGTTTGAGTACGCGCTGGACAGGAACGAACTGGCGCAGTGGCATGAACAGCTGGCCACGGCAGCGGCAGTCGCCTCGGCCCGGGGAATGGCGGCGGTCTTGACCAATCCCTCGCTCACGGCGGCGCAGCAGGCCAATAAGCTTGGCGATGTATGTGGCGACGCACTGTCGGCAGAAGTGCGCAATTTTATTGCCATTCTTGCCAGCAACAAGCGACTTGCCCTGCTGCCGGAAATTTATGGCCTGTTTGCCCTGTACAAGGCAAACCGGGAGAAGACCGTGGATGTCGAGGTTATCTCGGCCTTTGACCTGGCAGACAAGGCCAGGGACAGGCTGGCCGAGGTGCTCGGCAGAAAACTCGAGCGACAGGTAAAAGTTCAGACATCGACCGACAGCAACCTGCTGGGCGGTGTATTAATCAGGGCCGGCGATCTGGTGATCGATGGCTCCGTGCGCGGCAAGCTGGACAAGCTGGCCGAAGCATTGAATTCGTAGGATTGAGGAACAGAGCATGCAGCAACTGAATCCATCTGAGATTAGCGAGATTATCAAGCAGCGCATCGACCAGCTTGATGTCAGCAGCGAAGCTCGCAATGAAGGCACCGTGGTATCGGTAACGGACGGTATCATCCGTATTCATGGTCTCGCGGACGTAATGTACGGTGAGATGATTGAATTTGACGGCGGCATCTACGGGATGGCGCTGAACCTGGAGCGCGACTCGGTGGGCGCTGTGGTACTGGGTGACTACAAGGGCCTCGCGGAAGGCCAGTCCTGCCGCTGTACTGGCCGCATTCTGGAAGTACCAGTAGGCCCCGAACTGCAGGGCCGGGTGGTTGACGCCCTGGGTAACCCCATTGACGGTAAGGGCCCGATCAACGCCGCCATGACCGATGCCCTGGAGAAAGTTGCTCCCGGTGTTATTGCGCGGCAGTCGGTGGACCAGCCGGTGCAGATCGGCCTGAAAGCGATCGACGCGATGGTGCCCATTGGTCGCGGTCAGCGCGAATTGATCATCGGTGACCGCCAGATTGGTAAAACCGCCATCGCCGTGGACGCGATCATCAACCAGAAAGGCTCCGGTATTAAGTGTGTCTACGTGGCTATTGGCCAGAAGGCATCCTCCGTTGCCGCGGTGGTGCGTAAACTGGAAGAGCACGGCGCGATGGAGCACACCATCGTGGTTGCGGCTACCGCCTCTGATCCGGCAGCAATGCAGTATCTTGCGCCTTTTGCCGGTTGCACCATGGGTGAGTACTACCGCGATCGCGGTGAAGACGCCCTGATTATTTACGATGACCTGACCAAGCAGGCCTGGGCTTATCGCCAGATATCCTTGCTGTTGCGTCGTCCACCGGGCCGTGAAGCGTATCCCGGTGACGTGTTCTACCTGCACTCGCGCCTGCTTGAGCGTGGTGCGCGCGTTAACGCCGACTACGTGGAAAACTTTACCAAGGGTGCGGTCAAGGGCAAGACCGGGTCGCTGACGGCATTGCCGGTTATCGAAACCCAGGCGGGTGACGTATCCGCATTCGTACCGACCAACGTGATCTCCATCACCGATGGTCAGATCTTCCTGGAAGCAGACATGTTCAACGCGGGCGTGCGCCCTGCGATGAACGCGGGTATCTCCGTGTCCCGGGTAGGTGGTGCGGCCCAGACCAAGATCATGAAGAAATTGTCCGGTGGTATTCGTACCGCACTGGCACAGTATCGTGAGCTGGCGGCATTTTCCCAGTTTGCGTCGGACCTTGACGAAGCAACCAAGGCCCAGTTGAACCACGGCGAGCGCGTCACCGAGTTGATGAAGCAGAAGCAGTATTCACCCCAGAGTACCGCTGAAATGGGTGTGATGCTGTACGCCGCCAACGAGGGTTACCTGAAAGATATCGAAGTCAACAAAATTGGCGATTTCGAACAGGCCTTGCTCTCCTATATGCACGCCGAGCACGGAGAAATCATGGGCCGTATCGTGGCGACCGGGGACTACAACGACGAGATCGAAACCACTTTCAAGGCGGCGATCGAGAAGTTCAAAAAGACCCAGACCTGGTAAAGCCGAGGACCATTAGATGGCAGTCGGAAAGGAAATTCGCACCAAGATCTCGAGCATTCGCAGCACGCAGAAGATCACCAGCGCGATGGAAATGGTTGCAGCGAGCAAGATGCGCAAGGCCCAGGACCGTATGTCGGTTGGCAAGCCCTATGCCCGCCGTATGCGTGCGGTGGTTGGCCATATTGCCAACGCCGCGCCCGAGTACAAGCATATGTTCATGGTAGAGCGGGAAGTCAGGAAGGTGGGCTACATCATCGTCTCGACTGACCGCGGGCTCTGTGGCGGCCTGAACATCAACTTGTTCAAGAACACCGTGAAGTCGATGAAGCAGTGGGCGGACCAGGGTGTTGCCATCGAACTGTCCCTGATCGGCGCCAAGGCGGCGGCGTTTTTCAACAGTTATGGCGGCAATGTTACCGCGGCTGTGCGTGACCTCGGGGAAGAGCCGGCGCTGGCCGATTTGATCGGCGGCGTTAAAACCATGCTCGATGCCTACGCGCAGGGGCGCATTGATCGCTTGTTCCTGGTTACCAACGAATTCGTCAACACCATGACGCAGAACCCGACGGTGGAACAGCTGCTGCCATTGCAGGCAGAGGACAGCGCTGCAATGAAGCACCACTGGGATTACATCTATGAACCCGATGCGAAAGAGCTGCTGGAAAAGCTGCTGACCCGCTATATCGAGTCCCAGGTGTACCAGGCGGTTGTGGAAAATGGTGCCTGCGAGCAGGCGGCGCGTATGCTGGCGATGAAAAACGCCACGGAAAATGCCGGTGAAATCATTGATGACCTGCAATTGATATACAACAAAGCGCGCCAGGCAGCGATTACCCAGGAGCTGTCGGAAATTGTAAGCGGTGCCGCGGCTATCGGCTGAGACCGGTAGTACGCAGCAGAAAATTCAAGCCATGGTCGGCGGCAACAGGGCTACCGATCACGGCCAAACAGAATTGAACTTTGATCTAGAGGATCCGAACATGAGTAGCGGACGAATCGTACAAATTATCGGCGCGGTAATCGACGTGGAATTTCCGCGTGACGTGGTGCCGAAGGTATACGATGCACTGACAGTCACCGAAAGGGGCCTGACCCTGGAAGTCCAGCAGCAGCTGGGCGACGGTGTTGTGCGCACCATCGCCATGGGTTCATCCGAGGGCGTGAGCCGTGGGCTGGCGGTGGAGAATACCGGTGAGCCGATCTCTGTCCCGGTAGGCATCGAAACGCTTGGTCGTATCATGGACGTGCTTGGCAACCCGATCGACGAGTGTGGCCCCATAGGCGAGAAAGAACGCGCCTCCATTCACCGTAAGGCGCCTACTTATGAAGAGCTGGCGGCATCGGAAGAACTGCTGGAAACCGGCATCAAGGTGATCGACCTGGTCTGTCCTTTCGCCAAGGGCGGTAAGGTTGGCCTGTTCGGTGGTGCCGGTGTGGGCAAAACCGTAAACATGATGGAGCTGATCAACAACATCGCTACCGAGCACTCCGGCCTGTCCGTTTTTGCCGGTGTAGGTGAGCGTACTCGTGAGGGTAACGACTTCTACTTCGAGATGCAGGAATCCAAGGTTGTTGACGTGAAAAACTTCAGCAACTCCAAGGTGGCAATGGTGTATGGCCAGATGAATGAGCCCCCGGGTAACCGCCTGCGCGTGGCCCTGACCGGCCTGACCATGGCAGAAAAATTCCGCGACGAGGGCCGGGACGTTCTGCTGTTCATCGATAACATCTACCGTTACACGCTGGCCGGGACCGAGGTCTCTGCGCTGCTGGGTCGTATGCCGTCCGCGGTGGGCTACCAGCCGACACTGGCGGAGGAGATGGGCGTACTGCAGGAGCGGATTACATCCACCAAGGTGGGCTCCATCACCTCGATCCAGGCGGTATACGTACCGGCTGACGACCTGACTGACCCGTCGCCCGCGACGACTTTTGCGCACCTGGATTCTACCGTGGTACTGAGCCGGGACATTGCAGCCAAGGGTATTTATCCCGCGGTGGACCCGCTGGATTCGACCTCGCGCCAGCTCGATCCGCTGATCATTGGAACAGAGCATTACCAGACCGCCCGTGGTGTACAGAACGTTCTGCAGCGTTACAAGGAGCTGAAGGATATCATCGCGATCCTGGGTATGGACGAACTGTCCGAGGAAGACAAGCAGACGGTTAACCGCGCGCGTAAGATCGAGCGTTTCCTGTCGCAGCCGTTCCACGTGGCCGAGGTATTTACCGGCTCACCGGGGAAATACGTGTCACTCAAGGACACCATTGCCGGCTTTAACGGCATCCTGGCTGGTGAATACGACCACCTGCCGGAGCAGGCGTTTTATATGGTTGGCAGCATTGAAGAAGCTGTCGAGAAAGCCAAGAAGCTGAAGTAACCGGCTTTAGAGAGGCCCAATAATGTCCATGACAATACACTGCGATATCGTCAGTGCCGAAGAGGGAATCTTTTCAGGCCTGATCGAAATGCTGGTGGCCACCGGAGACCTGGGTGAGCTGGGTGTGAGCTATGGCCACGCGCCCCTGCTGACCTCGCTGAAGCCGGGCCCAGTGCGCATTGTTGCCCAAGGCGGCGAAGAGCAGGTCTACTATGTTTCCGGCGGCTTCCTGGAGGTGCAGCCGGGCGTGGTATCCATCCTGGCCGACACGGCGATCCGGGCAGCGGATGTCGATGAGGCAGCAGCCGAGGAGGCGCGCAAGGAAGCCGAGCAAGCCCTGGCCAACCAGACCGGTGACTTCGACTATGGTCGTGCATCGTCCCAGTTGGCGGAAGCAGCGGCCCAGTTGGCGACACTGCGCAAGATGCGCAACAGGGCGGGACGCGGCTAGCGCGCTGTTTACGTTCATTCAATACTAAACCCCGGCTATGCCGGGGTTTTTTTTGGTGAGTCATCCCGAACCGGTGCCGCGTAGCGCGGGTGTTGCAAGGTTCACAGTTTGCACAAAAATAATAACAAATAGCGTACTATTGCCGGCGTTGCTGTCTATCATACCCAGTCCAAGCTGGACGAGTTGCGCAGTCTGACGACAGCGCAGGACATATCACACAATCACCCGGTCTACAGATTATGCCGCTAGAAGTGATTATCCTTGCCGCCGGGCAGGGGACCAGGATGAACTCCAGGCTGCCCAAGGTACTGCACCCTTTGGCGGGAAGGCCCCTGCTGGAGCATGTGATCGAGGCAGCACTTTGCCTGCAGCCTGCGGCCGTGCATGTTGTTATCGGGCACGGTGCGGAACAGGTTCAGGAGCAACTGGCGCATTTTGCGGTGAACTGGGTGATCCAGCGGGAACAGCTCGGTACCGGGCACGGCGTTCTTCAGGCTCTTCCGGCAGTGTCCCGCGACAGTACCGTGCTGGTCCTCTATGGCGATGTGCCACTGATTGGCCCCGATACTCTGGCCAGCCTGGTAGCCATGGCAGAAGTCGCCCCCGCCCTGTTGACCGCGCGGGTTGCGGATCCCGCGGGGTATGGACGCATCCTGCGGGATTCTGCCGGCGCGCTGGTGGGTGTGGTGGAGCATAAGGACGCGAGTGAACAGCAGCGCAGGATAGACGAAATCAACACCGGTTTACTGGCCGCCCCGGCCGCTGACCTGATGGACTACCTGCCGAAAGTGGGCAATGACAACAAACAGGGTGAATATTACCTGCCCGATATTCTTGCCATGGCGGTTGCAGAGGGCAGGGCAGTGTCTTCCTGCCGGGCAGCCTCGGAGATTGAAGTACTGGGGGTCAACGACCGGGTACAGCTAAACCAGCTGGAGCGTGAGTACCAGCGCCGACAGGCGGAACAGCTGATGCGTGCCGGTGTCGCTGTGGCGGATATCAATCGCCTTGATATCCGCGGCTCGGTCAGCTGTGGAGTGGATGTCAGTGTAGATGTAAACGTGGTGTTCGAGGGCGAGGTGAATCTCGGGGACGGCGTGGTGATCGGACCTAACTGCGTGTTGCGCGATGTAACAGTGGGCCCCGGGACGACGATCCACGCCATGAGCCACCTGCAGGACGCTGATGTTGGGGAGCGCTGCAGTGTGGGGCCTTTCGCCAGGCTAAGGCCCGGTACCGTCCTTGCGGCGGGCGCCAAAATTGGCAATTTTGTTGAAACCAAGAATGCGCAACTGGGCCAGGGCAGCAAGGTCAATCACCTGAGTTATATCGGGGACTGTGTTATGGGCGATGGTGTAAACATCGGTGCCGGCACCATCACTTGCAACTACGATGGTGTCAACAAACACAGGACGGAGATTGGCGCCGGGGTTTTTGTCGGCTCCAACAGTACCCTCGTGGCGCCATTGTGCATTGAAGAAAATGGTTTTGTTGCCGCCGGCTCTACCGTCACCAAATCGGTGGGTAAGGAAGAGCTCGCTGTAAGCCGGTCGCGTCAGCGCAATATCCAGGGTTGGCAGCGACCCGGCAAGCGGCAAACCGAGGACTAGTTATGTGTGGCATTGTAGCCGCCGCGGCGCGGCGTGAAGTTTCCGAGATACTGCTGGAAGGACTGCGTCGGCTCGAATACCGGGGCTACGACTCTGCAGGCATGGCCCTTATCGACAACGAGCATAACCTGCAATTACACAAACAGCAGGGTAAGGTATGCGAGCTGGAGAAAGCGCAGAAGTTGCATCCTCACCTGGGTTGTACCGGCATTGCTCATACCCGCTGGGCCACCCATGGAGAGCCGTCGGGGGCGAATGCCCATCCCCATATATCGGGGCAGCGTGTCGCGCTGGTGCACAATGGCATTATCGAGAATCATGCGGCCCTGCGCGAAGAACTGCTGGCCAGCGGCTATGAATTCTCCTCGGCGACCGATACGGAGGTTGTCGTTCATCTTCTGCACCAGGCGCTGGATGGCGGTAAGACACTGCTGGTCGCCCTGCAGGAAACGGTGCGCCGGCTGGAGGGTGCATATGCTATCGCGGCGGTGGATGTCGAACACCCGGACCAGGTGGTCGCGGCCCGCAAGGGCAGCCCTCTCGTGATTGGCGTTGGCATCGGCGAAAACTTCCTCGCGTCCGACCAACTCGCCCTGCGCCAGGTCACAGACCGTTTCATCTTCCTCGAAGAGGGAGACGTGGTGGAAATAACACCCTCGTCGATGCAGATTTACGATGAATCCGGTGTCCCGGTCGAGCGGAAGCGGACGCTGATTTCCGAGGCGGTGGAGGTGGTCGACCTGGGTGGATTCGACCATTACATGTTGAAAGAGATCCACGAACAGCCCCGCGCGCTCGCGGCGACCTATGCCCAGGCGGCGACGCACCCGCACATCGACGACTGTTTCGGGGCCGGTGCGGCCAGGGTATTTGACCGCGTAAAGGCAATACAGATTGTAGCCTGCGGCACCAGCTTCCACGCCGGGATGGTGGCGCGTTACTGGTTGGAGGAACTCGCGGGCATTCCCTGCCAGGTGGAGGTGGCTTCCGAGTTTCGCTATCGCAAGCGGGTGACCCATGCAGACTCCCTGCTGGTGACGATTTCCCAATCGGGGGAAACCGCCGATACACTGGCGGCACTGCGCAATGCGGCCGGGGGCGAATTTATCGCCAGCCTGGTGGTTTCCAACGTCGCCAACAGCTCCCTGGTGCGCGAAAGCGACCTGGTGTTTCTCACCAAGGCGGGAATGGAGATTGGGGTAGCTTCAACCAAGGCCTTCACCACGCAGCTGGTCGGCCTGTTGATGCTGACACTTGCCCTGGGGCGGCGGCGCGCCATGAGCGAGGAAAAACAGCAGGAAGTCGTCGCCGCACTCCAGAGCTTGCCGGATTACGTGCAGCAGACCCTGGAGCTCAACAGTGTGATCGAGGAGTTGTCCGGGGCATTTATTCCCAAGCACCACGCCCTGTTCCTGGGTCGCGGTATCGAGTACCCGATCGCGATGGAAGGGGCGCTCAAGCTCAAGGAAATTTCCTATATCCACGCCGAGGCGTACCCGGCAGGGGAATTGAAACACGGCCCGCTGGCATTGGTGGACGACGATATGCCGGTTGTGGCCGTAGCACCCAGTGATGACCTGTTGGAAAAACTGAAGTCCAACCTGGAGGAGGTGCGCTCCAGGGGTGGCGAGCTCTTTGTTTTTGCCGATCAGCAGGCAGGTTTTGTCAGTGAGCCGCGGGTGAAGGTTTTCCCGATGCCTCACTGCCCTGAGGTCATCAAGCCCATCGTCTACACGGTGGCGCTACAATTGCTGTCCTACCACGTTGCCCTGCAGAAGGGGACGGATGTGGACAAGCCGCGCAACCTGGCCAAGTCCGTCACGGTGGAATAGTGTTCCCCTTGTCGGGGGCCGGAGCGAAACTTCATTATCGTGGTCTGAAACCGGGAGTGAACCTTGCCGCAGTTTGAGCTGCTTAAAGCACTGCATACCGGTTGCGCGTTCCTTTCCATCAGCGGCTTCGCGTTGCGTGGGTACTGGTTGTTTACCGGTAACCGGTGCCTGGGGTTGCGGCTGGCACGGGTGTTGCCGCATATCGTGGACACGGTGCTGCTGGGCTGTGCGATCGGCATGTTGGTGATCTGGCAGGAAAATCCGCTGTCGCAGGCCTGGCTGACAGCGAAAATTATCGCCCTGCTGGCATACATCGGCCTGGGAATGGTGGCATTCCGCTTTGGCAGGACCCGACGGGTGCAGGGATTTGCATATGGGGCGGCCCTGTTAACGGCGGCCTATATCGTCAGCGTGGCGTATACCAAATCACCCCTGGGCTTGCTGGCGGGCTAGCCCGGGGCGAGTGTCGCCGTTCTAGTTCGGGTTAGCGGCCTTGTAGTTGCGAATCTCGGTATTGAAACTACCGGCGACCTCTTCTTCCTTGGAGACGGCAGCGTTATAGGTTTCCTGGATTTTCTGGTAGGTCTCGGCTGCCCCCTCCGTACCTGCCGTGACGGCTTCCTCGGCGGCGGTGAGCAAAGGTTCAAGACAACCCATATAGGCAAGGTTGGCAGCCTGGAATTCTTTAACGGCCTTCTGGCTTGCCAGCATTTGCTCCAGGCTGGAGCTTTTACCCTCGGCCACCTGTGGCGCAGTGGGAGCGGTGCAGTCTGCTGCGATACTGACAGTACTTCCCAGTGCCAGTGCCAGGCCCAATGCTGTAAACGGCAATTTCTTCATAGCAAAACCTCTCCTTGATAGACGTGAAAACATTAACAGGACACCGGGCACCTGCCAAGAGCCCGGGGTTTAAACTATTCCGCACCTACCCATAGTGGTGGCAGTTTGTAGGCAGATGCCAGTTGCCCGGCGACTTTCTGGGCCTGTGTGCGATCAGCCAGACCTACGATTCGTACACGGTAAAAAGTCTTGCCATCCTTGGTGCTGACCGCTACCACCGCCCTGCCAGCGGAGGGCCGCAGTTTTCTGGCCCAGTCCTCGGCAACGCTGCGCTGGGCGTAGGAACTGAAGTTCACAAACCAGTCCCCCCCGGTGCCGGTCGCGCTGGCGGGTTTGGGTGCTGTTTTTGCCGGAGCGGCCCTGGCCGGGGCAGGTTTTGGCGCAGGTGACCTGGGTGCTGCCGCCTTGCTGGACGCCAGTTGTTTTTCCAGCCCTGTCACGATGTCGGTAAGGCGCCTGTTTTCCAGGGTCAGGTTGTCAATCGTAGCCTGGTACTTTGTATTGAGCTCCTCCATTTCTCGCAGCGCTTCCCTGTTGGCAGCGACCTCCGCGGGGTTGGCCGCCGTGGCGAGCGTGGCTTGCAGCTGGCGAATTTCTTCCTGGGTTGCCGAGCGTTGCTGGATGACGCCGTATCCCCCGGCGGCAAGCAATACCAGCGCTACAACACCCACGATCACCAGGCCCAGTGGCCAGCTGTGTGCGCGTTCCTCGTGCTCTATCTCATAGTCCTCGACGTCGTCCGGGTACTCTTCTTCCTCATCCCAGCCTTCGAGGGACTCGTCTTCGACCAGCTCATCATCCTCGAACAGGTCAGACTCTGCGCTTGCCAATTCGGCAGCTTCTTCGTCGTCAAACCCGTGCTCATCCTCTTCATCTTTTCCAGCCGGGTCCTTTACATCCCAGGGGTTTCCGCCCGTGTCGCGGGGCCGGGGAGCCGGGTCACCCAGTACCTGCCACTCTGTCGTGACGTCATCAGGCTCCTCGTCTTCCAGCGGTTCCAGGTATTCATCGTCCTCGGAGTCTTCTTCGTAGGCGGATGCGTAATCGGTATCGCGATCAGACTCCTCGTAGTCTTCATCCTCGTCAAAATCCGTGAACACGGGTTCCCGTCGCCGGTCTCCGGGGGTGGCATCGAGGGGGTCGCCTCGCTTGGAGTCGGCCCCGGATTTGTCACTGGCGGGCTTGCGGTGCGATTCGTTGTCATTCATGGGCTGGCACGGCCTGTCTGGAAGAAAAAACCTCGCAGATAGTAGCAGACCCAAGTACCAATTACCTCAGGCCCATAAAATTCAGCCCGAGGGCTGCAGGGTCGTGTTGCCCGTCATTAATTTGGTTAGAATGCAGGCATGGATGTATCTGATATTCTCTCCCCTCTCAATGACGCCCAGCGCGATGCCGTAGCCGCCGACAACCAGAACATGCTGGTGCTCGCGGGAGCCGGCAGCGGTAAGACACGGGTGCTGGTTCACCGTATTGCCTGGCTGATCCGTGCCGAGGGTTTTTCACCCTGGTCGATACTCGCGGTAACCTTTACCAACAAGGCGGCGCGGGAGATGCGTGGCCGTATCGAGGAAATGCTGCAGGTTCCATCCCACGGTATGTGGGTGGGGACGTTTCACGGCCTGGCTCATCGACTGCTCAAGGCGCACTGGAAGGAGGCGGGGCTGCCGCAGAACTTCCAGATCCTCGACAGTGACGACCAGCTTCGCCTGGTAAAACGCGTTTGCCGTGAACTGGAACTCGATGAATCGCGCTGGCCGCCGCGGCAGGCCCAGTGGTATATCAACGCACAAAAGGACGAGGGACTGCGCTCTGCGCATATTGAAGCGCCGCCCGGTGACCTGTTTGCCCATACCATGGTGCAGGTATACCGCGCCTATGAGCTGGCCTGTGAACGGGGCGGTATGGTGGACTTTGCCGAGCTGCTATTGCGCGCCCACGAATTATGGCTGCAAAGCCCCGACGTCCTGCGGCACTACCAGGGCCGCTTCCGGCAGATCCTGGTGGATGAGTTCCAGGACACCAATACTATTCAATACGCCTGGCTGCGGGTGCTTGCGGGCAAGCATATCCCGGTGGTTGCGGTGGGCGATGACGACCAGTCCATCTACGGCTGGCGCGGTGCAAAAATCGAAAATATTCAGCGGTTTACCGAAGATTTTTCCGGTACGAAAACGGTGCGCCTGGAGCAGAACTACCGCTCCAGCCAGACCATCCTGCGGGCGGCCAACGGTGTCATCGCGAACAACCAGGGCCGCCTCGGCAAGGAGCTGTGGACAGCCGGGGAGTCCGGGGAGCCAATTACGCTCTATGCAGGTTTCAATGAGCAGGATGAAGCGCGCTTTATCGTGGAGCAGATCGAGCAGTGGACCGCTGCCGGGAATGAGCGCGCCTCAACCGCGATTCTCTATCGCTCCAATGCCCAGTCCCGGGTACTTGAAGAGGCGCTGATTCGGGCCCAGATGCCCTACCGTATCTATGGTGGCCAGCGCTTTTACGAGCGAATGGAAATTCGCAACGCCCTGGCCTACCTGCGCCTTCTGCTAAACCGGGGAGACGATGCCGCGGTGGAGCGGGTGATCAACACGCCCCCAAGGGGCATAGGGGGCAAGACCCTGGAGGTAGTGCGCGACTGTGCCCGTAGCAGGGAAATACCTTTGTGGCAGGCTATCGGTGCTGTCATGGAGGAGAAACTCCTGCCCCCGCGGGCGCTGGGGGCGCTCGATGGATTTATTGCCCTGATCAATGAGCTCGATTGCGGTACCGATGAGATGCCGCTGGAGGAGGTGGCAGAGCATGCCATCCAGGGCTCCGGGCTCATCGAGTTTTTCAAGAAGGAAAAAGGCGAGAAAGGCCAGGCGCGGGTAGAAAACCTGGAAGAGCTGGTCAGCGCCGCCAAGCAGTTTATCCCCGAGGACGGCGATCTCTCGCCCCTGCAGCAGTTCCTTGACAACGCGGCACTGGACGCCGGTGATGCCCAGGCGGACGAACACGAGGACAGCGTCCAGTTGATGACCCTGCACTCCGCAAAGGGCCTGGAGTTTCCGTTGGTGTTTCTCGCGGGTATGGAGGAGAACCTCTTTCCCCACCGCATGTCGATCGAAGAACCCGGGCGCCTGGAGGAGGAACGTCGCCTGTGTTACGTGGGTATTACCCGTGCGATGACAAGGCTGATGATTACCTATGCCGAGAGCAGGCGCCTGCACGGCAGTGAAACCCTCAACACGCCGTCGCGATTTATCCGGGAAATTCCCGCAGAACTGCTGCAGGAGGTGCGCCTGCACAGCAGTGTGGCGCGGCCGGTCAGCAGTATGATGCACGCTCAGGTCCCGGATACCGAACTCAGTCTCGGGCAGCCGGTATACCACCAGATCTTTGGTGAGGGGGTGGTGCTAAACTTTGAGGGGCGAGGTGCAAGCGCCCGGGTGCAGGTTAATTTTGATACGGATGGCACCAAGTGGCTGGTGCTGCAATACGCCAATTTGCAGTTGATGTAGGCGTGACAGGCACAACAATATAAAAAGGAATGGAGCAGGGTATGGCAGCAGGAACACTCGAGCAGCGGTTTACCCCACTTGTCATTCTGGTGCTGGTCGCCACACTGGTACTGGTGCTGGGCTTGTGGGCGACAGGTCGCGCAAAGGAGGACAATGTCGTTACCGCAGGCCCGGCGATGGAAGTCGGGAGGTACCAGTGGAAGATGATTACCACCTGGCCAAAGAACTTTCCCGGGCTGGGTTCCGCCGCAGAAAATTTTTCCCGCTACGTTGATGAAATGAGCGCTGGTCGGCTCAAGGTCCATGTTTATGGCGCGGGCGAGATCGTCCCGGCTTTCGAGGTATTTGACGCGGTATCCCAGGGTGTTGCGGATGCAGGTCACGGGGCCAGCTACTACTGGAAGGGCAAGGTCCCCGCATCGGTATTTTTTACCACCATACCTTTCGGAATGAATGCCCAGGAGATGAACGGCTGGTTTCACTACGGTGGCGGTCTGGAATTATGGCGCGAGGCCTACGCGCCCTTTAATCTCATACCGTTTGCCGGAGGCAGCACCGGTGTACAGATGGCGGGTTGGTTTAACCGCGAAATTAACTCCATCGAGGACCTCAAGGGATTGAAAATGCGCATCCCGGGACTGGCCGGGGATGTATTTGCCGAGGCCGGTGGCACCGCGGTGCGCATACCGGGCGGCGAGCTTTACACCTCGCTGCAAACGGGTGTGATTGATGCCACCGAGTGGGTGGGCCCCTACAATGACCTGGCGTTGGGCCTGCATGAGGTGGCCAAATATTATTACTACCCCGGCTGGCACGAGCCAGGCTCGATGCTGGAGTTGATAGTAAACAAGGATTCTTTCGACGCCCTACCAGAGGATTTGCAGGCAATAGTCACCTACGCCGCCAGGGCAGCGAACCAGGATATGCTGGATGAGTTTACCGCGCGCAATAATGCCGCCCTGCAGGACCTGGTAAACAATCACGGGGTCCAGCTGCGGCGACTCCCCGACGACGTCATGCTGGCCCTTTACCGGGCCAGTGAAAAGGTGATGGGGCAGCTGGTAGCCCAGGACCCGATGGCGGCAAAAGTCTACACGTCCTACAAGAAGTTCTACGATGGCGCCCGGGCCTATCACCACATTTCCGAACAGTCGTATATCAACGCCCGTGACCAGGTTATCGATGCGCCGACAGAGTAGTTTTCGTGGGACGGGCGCTGTCTGCTTATTGGCATATCCAGAGGCAGTGCGACACTAGTTCTGGATTGCCCTGGTCCGCCCGGACTGGTCGATGGCGACGAAGACAAACTCACCTTCGGTTACCTTGAGCGGCTCACCGTCGTGGGGCGAATTGATCCACACTTCCACTACGATGCGAATGGAACTGCGGCCTATCTCCAGCACGTCGCAGTAGCAGGAAACGACCGCTCCCACGTGAACCGGGGTCAGGAATGCCATGCCGTCAATAGCCACCGTCGCCACGCGGCCGCCGGCCACCTCGCTGGCGGTGACCATGCCGGCGATATCCATTTGTGACAATAGCCAGCCACCGAAGATGTCGCCGTTGGCATTGGTATCCTTCGGCATGGCTACGGTCTGCAGGGCGAGGTCACCCTGGGGAACTGGTGCGCTGTCGATGTCGCTCATGGTATAGGCCTAATTATTGTTGGTCGCTTATTGCCGCAATGTTTCTTCCAGCGGTACACCAGACTAGTTTTTAAGCAGTGCTGGCAGCCAGGTAGCCATCGCCGGCCAATACCACAGGGCCACCATGGCGAGGATCTGGATCAGTATAAAGGGAACAACACCGCGGTAGATAGCGCCGGTCGTGAGCTCCGGCGGGGCAACCCCACGCAGGTAGAAAAGTGCGAACCCGAACGGTGGCGTGAGGAACGAGGTCTGCAGGTTCAATGCGATCATGATACCCAGCCATATCGGATCCACACCCATGGTCAGCAGGATGGGGCCCACGATGGGTACGACCACGAAAGTGATCTCGATAAAATCCAGGATAAAGCCCAGCAGGAAGATCACCAGCATGACGATCAGGGTCGCTGCGACCACACCGCCGGGAAGATCCATAAAAAACTGGTGGATTAATTCCTCGCCGCCAAAACCACGAAATACGAGAGAGAATACGGCGGCACCTATGAGGATCAGGAACACCATCGCGGTCACCTCCATGGTGTTGACCACGACCTCTCGCAAGCGCGCCACGTCCATCTGCCTTTTTCCGAAGGCCAGCACAAGCGCACCGCTTGCGCCGATACCCGCTGCTTCGGTAGGTGTTGCGGCTCCGGATAGTATTGACCCCAGTACCAGCAGGATCAGGACCAGCGGTGGCAGCAGCCCTTTCATGATCTCGATGGCAGTGGTGTGCTCCACTTCAGCGGCAGGTGCGGCGTTGGGCTTCAGGCGCGCGTAAACCAGCAGGTAGAGGATGTACATGCCGACCAGCATTGTTCCCGGTATCAGCGCCCCGACGAACAGGTCACCCACGGACACTGTCTGGGGGTTGAAGATGTCCATTTTCAGCTGGGCGCGTTGGTAGGCATTGGAGAGTATGTCGCCCAGCAGTACCAGGGCGATGGACGGCGGAATGATCTGCCCGAGGGTCCCGGTGGCGCAAATGGTACCGGCGGCCAGTGACGGCCGGTAGCCGGCCTTGAGCATTGAGGGTAATGAGAGAAGCCCCATTGTCACCACCGTGGCGCCGACGATGCCGGTACTGGCAGCAAGCAGCATACCGACCACCACGACGGAGATACCCAGGCCGCCACGCATGGTGCCAAACAGTTTTGCCATGCTTCCCAGCAACTCTTCGGCCACCCGGGATTTTTCCAGTATGACTCCCATGAGGATGAACAGCGGCACCGCGATAAGCGTGTCGTTACTCATGGTCCCGAATATGCGGCCCGGCAATGCGGCGAGAAAACTGGCATCGAAGTGGCCGGTGAGAATTCCGGCAGCCGCGAAACCCAGCGCGGTGCCGGCCAGGGTGAAAGCGACCGGGTAGCCGAACATAAGCATCAGGCAAACCGCCAGGAACATATAGAGCGAGATATAATCCATTATGCGGACTGCGGCTCCACCAGTATCAGGGCGCTGCGCAAGGTCTCCGCTAGTCCCTGGAGAAAAAGGTTGAATGCCATCAGCGGGATTACGCTCTTGAGCAGGAATACGGCGGGGATACCTCCCGGCTCCGGTGAGGTTTCGCGTATCAACCAGGATTCACTCACGTAGTTCCAGCTGGAAAAACCGATAAAAGCACACAGGGGCATCAGGAAGACGATGCCACCGAGACTGTTTACCCAGGCTTTGGTGCGTGCGCTGAAACCGCGATAGAAAATATCCACGCGCACATGTGATTCGCTCTTGAGCGCGTAGGCGGTTCCCAGCATGAACAGGCAACCATGCATATAGGTAACGGCTTCCTGCGCCATTATCGAGCCGTAACTGAAGCCGTATCGCATAACCACTACCACGGTCGTCAGCAGGGCCATGGCCAGCACCAGCCACGCCAGCAGGCGACCGGTGCGATCGGTGAAAACGTCAATGTAATGCACAGTTGCGCGTAGTAGACTCATGTCTGATAAGTCTTTTTGATTATTGTGGCGCAGAGTATCATAGCCACTTCCCCGACGTGAAAACTTATTCAGACCGGCTTCCTGACACGGAATCATAGATATGTTGACGGTAATTTCCCCGGCCAAGACGCTGGATTTCGACACCCCCCCAACCACCCGCAAGTCAACCCAGCCGCGTTTCCTGGAACGCTCTGCCGACCTGGTGGATGATGCCCGCGTGCTCGACCCTGCCGATATCCGCGAGTTGATGGGCGTTAGCGAGAAGATAGCGGCGTTGAATCACCGGCGTTTTATGGATTGGGGAGTACCCTTCAGCCTGGCCAATGCCAAGCAGGCCATACTCGCCTTCCGGGGCGACGTTTACACTGGCTTGGACGCGGACAGCCTGGATTCCTCTGGCCTGGGTTTTGCCCAGCAGCACCTGCGCATTCTTTCCGGTTTATACGGCATGTTGCGCCCGCTTGACCTGATGCAGCCCTACCGGCTTGAAATGGGCCTGAAGTTCGCGAACCGTGGTGGGCGCAACCTCTACGAATTCTGGGGCGATGCCATTACCGTCGAGCTTAACCGTGAGCTGAAAAAATCCGGTTCGAAAGTCCTCGTCAACCTCGCTTCGAACGAATATTTCCAGGTCATCCGGCCTCGCGCCCTCGATGCCGAAATCATCACCCCGGTGTTCAAGGACCTGAAGGCGGGCAAGTACAAGATCATCAGCTTCTTCGCGAAAAAAGCCCGGGGTCAAATGGCGCGCTTTATCATCGATCGTGAACTCAATGATCCCGCTGGCCTGAAGAAGTTCAGGGGTGACGGTTATCGCTACAGCGCGTCCGAGTCCACAGCCCGGGAGCTGGTGTTCACCCGCGATGCACCTCCCGCGGCGACCTGAACGTGAACCCGGACGCTTTGCCTTTTTCCCAGTCCTGCGAAAACAATAAGGATTTCATCCTGGAGGTGTTGTGTCAGGCCTTTGCCGATCGGCGCGCTGTGCTGGAAATCGCCAGCGGCACCGGCCAGCATGCCTGCCACTTTGCGGCCAATATGCCCTGGTTGCAGTGGCAGCCTACCGAACTGCCCGGTAACCTGCCGGTTCTGCAACCGCGCTGCGCCGCGTACACCGGTAATAACCTGCTGCCGCCGCTGGCGCTGGATGTGCGGGCCGATCCCTGGCCGGTGGCTGTCCCCGACGCACTGTTCAGCGCCAACAGCCTGCATATCATGTCATTTCCCGCGGTGGAGCAGTGCTTCGCCGCCCTGGCCAGACAGGCCGGCGCCGATACATTGCTGGCGATTTACGGCCCTTTCAACTATGGCGGCCAGTACACCAGCCCCAGCAACGCCCGATTCGACCAATGGCTGGCACAGCAGCACCCCCAGAGCGCCATTCGGGATTTTGATGCGGTGAACACACTGGCCGGGCGCGCGGGCTTCAGCCTGCAGGCCGATCACGAGATGCCGGCCAACAATCGCCTGTTGCTGTGGCGCAAGGTATAGATAACATGGTGGCCGGTACTCGCGGGGTGTTGTACAAAAACCCGGTTTTCCCGTCGCAGCCGGGCCGCTGGGCCCTATTTATCAACTTGGGCAGGTGCATATGATCTATCGGGGCAGTTGTCACTGTGGGGCGGTGAGTTTTACGGTGGAAGCGCCCCGGACCCTGGATGTTGAGCGCTGCAATTGTTCGATATGCACAAAGGGCGGTTTCCTGCACCTGATAGTACCGGCCGTAAACTTCACGCTGGTTACAGGTGAAGAGGCGCTGGTGAGCTATACATTCAATACCGGGGTTGCCAGGCACACGTTCTGTCGTCATTGCGGCATCAAGCCGTTTTACACGCCGCGTTCCAATCCCGACGGTATCGATGTCAATGTAAATTGCCTGGACACCCGGCCCCAGGCAATCAGGATTACCGAATTTGACGGTCGGAACTGGGAGCAGCATGCACACACCCTGGCGCACAAGAGCCGTGTTTAATGGGTGATGGCTAGTCTCAGCCGTCGCTTGTCCTGAATGGCAGCAAAGTGGATGCCTGTCGCAGATAAGCCTCGTTGTGAACTGCCTCGCTGCGCGTAAAGTCACCGACGGCTGCCGACAGGCGCGGATCGGCAATCCAGTGGTTTGACCAGGTGGGAACCGGGCGAAAGCCCCGCTGGATTTTGTGTTCACCCTGGGCGCCCGGGTCAAAGCGACTGAGACCGTGCTTGATGCAGTATTCAATACCCTGGTAGTAGCAGGCCTCGAAATGCAGGCAATCGTATTCGCGCTCACAGCCCCAGTAACGCCCGTAAAGCGTATCGGCGGAACGAAAATACAGTGCGCCCGCCACTGCATGGCCTTCCAGGTAGGCCAGCACCATGATCACCTGGTCGCCGAGTCGCGGGGCGGTTTCGGTAAAAAAGGCTTCGGTGAGATAGCCCCCGTGCCCGCTGCGCTTGGCATAGGTTAACTGGTAAAACCGGTGAAACTGCCGCCAGTGCTGTGTACCGATGTCTGTGCCGTGGAGGGTCTTCAGGACGATGCCCTGCTCTGCGACCCGGGCCCGCTCCCGGCGCAGGTTCTTGCGTTTGCGGCTGGTGAACTCCGCCAGGAAATCATCAAAGCAATCATAGCCCCGGTTAAGCCAGTGAAACTGGGTGGCGGTTCGCCGGTGCAGGCCGGCCTGCAGTAAGCGCGAGGCAACTTTTTCCTCGGGAAAGAGCAGGTGCCAGGAAGAAATTTCCTGTCGGCTTGCCAATTGCCGTATCGCCTGCAGGGCCGTGGCCCAGGTTGCTTCGGCGTTCGCATCCGGCCGCATGCAGAGGCGGGGACCCGTGGCCGGGGTGAAGGGTATGGCGCTTACCAGCTTGGGATAATAGCTGAGGCCGCTGCGCTGCCACGCGTCCGCCCAGGACCAGTCAAATACATACTCGCCATAGGAGTGGGATTTGAGGTAAAGCGGCATGACGGCGAGGATGCCCACAGCGTCCCGCATAAGCAGGTGACAGGCCTGCCAGCCCGTGTCTGCGCAGGCGGAACGGGTTTGCTCAAGACCGTAAAGAAACTCATGGCGGATGAACGGGTAGTCCTCCCCCGCAACGGCGTTCCAGTCGGTTGCGGCGACCTGTGCAAGACTGCTGAGGAACTCCACTGTCACAGACATTGAGCCATTCACTCAGGTGCCGTAATGCAGAACGATGCCGACGAATATCACCAGCCCCACCCAGTTGTTGTTAAGGAAGGCCCTGAAGCAGGCGTCGCGCTCGCGATGGCGAATGAGATATTGCTGGTAGCCAAACAGGCCGCCTGAAACCACCAGGGACAGGTTGAAGCAGGGCCCCAGGGAGAACGCCCGCCCCGCCAGGTACAGTGTCAGCAGGCACAACAGCTGGAGTATCGCAATGGCTAAACGGTCGTGGCGACCGAACAGGATAGCGGTGGATTTGACGCCCGCGGGTATGTCGTCATCGCGGTCTACCATGGCGTATTTGGTGTCGTACGCGACGATCCACCAGAGATTGCCCAGAAACACCAGCCAGAGCCCCGCCGGGAGTGTGCCGGTCTGGGCGGCAAAAGCCATGGGGATACCCCAGGAAAAGGCCAGCCCGAGCACGAGCTGCGGCAGCTGGGTGTAGCGTTTCATGAACGGGTAGGTAGAGGCCAGCACCACCGCGACAACAGACAGGCTTACCGTCAGGGCATTGGTGAACAATACCAGCACGAAGGCCAACAGCATCAGGGTGAAAAAAAGCGCCAGCGCCTCCTTTTCCGTGACAGCACCGGTGACGAGCGGACGCCCGCTGGTTCGCTTGACGGCCCCGTCCACACGGCGATCGGCCAGGTCGTTGACAATGCAGCCCGCGGAGCGCGTGAGAAAGGTGCCCGCCACGAATATTGCCAGCAGGCGAATGTCCGGCACCGAGCCGGCAGCAATCCACAGGGCCCAGAGCGTGGGCCACAGCAGCAACAATGTACCAATGGGCTTGTCGAAGCGAATAAGCTGCAGCAGAGCGCTGGTTTTCGAGGTCTTCGGCATGAATCGGTCTGTGACGGGTCCGGGAGACACCAAGCTTACTGGGTTGGCGGCACAATTGCAGCGCTGACCGTGCCACGCTGGGCCCTGTGCACCGGCAGGGCTGAAATCCACGGCGTGAAGCCCTGCAGGAACACCTCGCTTACCATCAGGCTGCGCCCGCCGATCAGGAAACGTGAGCGGCGCCCCCATGCTGGTGACGATTGGCGCAGTTCCCGGGGGAGGTAGTCACTGTCGCCGGGCATCCGCACCACCTCAAAAGGGCTGCGGTGCATATTGGGGTGCCTGAACAGTATCGCGCCCAGTGATTGGTTCTGCAGATAGCGCAGGTGGGCGAGGTCACCTGTGAGACTGGTCACGGGAAAAACGCTGCGGGCGAAGACGACAACCCGGCTCCCCAGCATCAGGCCCACCTCCCTCACCAGCGCCCGCTGCCGGATTGGCACCCCGAGCAGCTTGCACTCCGAGAGCAGTGGCAGCTGCCAGCCCTGGTACAGGCGCTGCACCCTGAATTCCCCGCGGCCCATGTCAACCAGGCGACTCGTCAGGGAGCCATCGTCGAGCAGCCAGGGCCGGCAGGCCGGGGGCAACCCGGAGGTGGTGTAAAGCCGTGTCGCTCGCCACCGGGGTTCACGGTCAATACGGCGGAAATTGGGGGAACTGGGCACGCTATCTCGGGCTCGCTCTCGTCCGGGGAGGCAGCGAGGATGCTTGATAGGGAAGGTGCATGCAAGCCCGGCCACCCGGTTCAGTTTGTCCGACCCGCGCCGGGATAAAACCCTTGCACAATTTTTACACAACCCTATAGTGTTGCGATCCAAATTTTGACCATAACCCCGCAGTCGATTTTCGGTCGACTGCCTGCAATGGCGCTGAAAAAAGCTTCCGGGGAATACAGAGAGAGACCAGGCATGAGTAAGTGGGAATGTATTGTATGTGGCCTGATTTACGATGAAAAAGAAGGTTGGCCGGATGACGGCATTGCCCCGGGCACCAAGTGGGAGGATGTACCCGAGGACTGGCTTTGTCCCGACTGCGGCGTGGGTAAGGAGGATTTCGAATTACTCGAGGAAGCACCTGTAGATGATACCCCCCATCACGAGGAGCCGGTCGTTGATAAGGTCAATGCCCCCGTCGTCATTATCGGTACCGGCCTGGCGGGCTACAGCCTCGCCAAAGAATTTCGCAAGTATGACGACAGCACGCCCCTGATTCTCATAAGCTCGGATGACGGACGTTCCTATTCAAAGCCCATGTTGTCCACCGGGTACACCAAGGACCACAGCGCCAACGACCTTGCCCAGCTGGACGCTGGCAGCATGGCCAGGCTGCTCAAGGCCAGTGTCTGGACCATGACCCGGGTCAACGAGATCGATACGGCACAACAGCTGATCAAGGTCGGGGATGCCCAGACTGCAATTCACTACGGTAAGCTGGTGCTTGCGGTGGGTGCCGAGGTGATCAGTCCGCCGCTACAGGGCGATGCGCTGGAGCTGGTTTACTCCGTCAATGACCTGCTCGATTACGATGATTTTCGCACGGCCGTTGCCAAGAACAAGGTCAGGAAAATCTGCATTATCGGGGGCGGCCTGATCGGCTGTGAGTTTACCAACGACCTGATCAATGGTGGTTTTGAGGTGGAAGCAGTCGATCCCCTGGCGTACTGCCTGCCAACCCTGTTGCCGGAAGCCGCGGGTAAAGCCGTGCAGGCCGCACTGGAGGAGAAGGGGGCAACATTCCACTTCGGCCCGCTGGTGACCGCCGTGAACAGGTCGGATAACGGCGTGGCAGTGAGCCTGAACAACGGCCGGACGATTGCTGCGGACATCGTCCTGTCCGCGGTGGGGGTCAGGCCGCGCACTGGCCTGGCCAGGGCCTCGGGGATTGCAACCAACCGGGGCATTATCACCAATCGGTTGCTGGAAACCAGCACCCCCAATGTCTATGCCATGGGCGATTGTGCCGAGGTTGATGGCCACGTGCTGGTGTATGTCGCACCGCTGGTAGCCGCGGCCCGGGCCCTGGGCAAGACCCTGGCTGGAGAGCCAACCGAGGTCACCTACCCGGCCATGCCGGTCACGATCAAAACCCCGGCCTGCCCGGTCGTGGTTGCGCCACCGGCGCCCGGGGCCGAGGGCGAATGGTCCGTGGAGGCCCAGGGTAGCAATGTGAAAGCCGAGTTCCGCGACGGCAGTGGCAAGCTGCTCGGTTTTGCCCTGACCGGCGAGGCGACAAAGGAAAAGATGGCACTGCAGAAGGAATTGCCGGCCATTATGGGCTGATGTCATTGTCGCCCTCTGTTGACCCGGCCATCGCGGAAGCGCATATCCGTGCCTGGCTGGCGAGATTTGTCGTCGGCCTGAATCTCTGCCCGTTCGCGCGCCCCTTGCTGGGGGCAGCAAGCCTGCGCATTGCCATCAGTGAGCAGACCGAGCCTGCCGATTTGCGCAGGGCATTCCTGCGGGAGCTGGATCTGTTCCAGCACAGTAGTGAGGAGGAGGTCGCGACCACGCTGCTTGCTTTTCCCGCCGCCCTGGGCGACTTCGAGGAGTACCTGGATTTTATCGACGATGCCCAGGACCTGTTGTTGGCGGCGGGGCTTGAGGGCATGGTGCAACTGGCAAGTTTCCACCCGAACTACCTTTTTGCGGGGGAGGCGGTCGCTGCGGCCAGCCATTATAGCAATCGTTCGCCCTATCCCATGGTGCACCTGCTGCGGGAGGATATGCTGACCCGTGTGCTGGACGACAGTACCGACCCGGATGAAATTCCGGCGCGGAACATCGCCACCCTGGAAAACCTGGGTGTTGCTGTGCTGGAGCAGCGCTGGCGAGACCTGTTCAACCTGCCCTAAACATTACCGAATTCCTGCTTTGCACCGGTCCAGCGCTGGATCAGGGCGCCTGCAAGTTCGCCATGGTGCTCCAGGATAATCCTGGAAATGACCTGCACCTGGTCCAGCAGGTGGCTGTGGGCTGGCAACTGGGCAATGCGGAACTCCATCAGCCCGGTTTGCCGGGTGCCGAGCACCTCGCCGGGGCCGCGCAACTCGAGGTCTTTTTCCGCGATATAAAAACCATCGGTACTGTCGCGCAGCGCGGCCAGCCGTTCCCTGCCAGAGGCGGACAGCGGTGCCTGGTAGAGCAGTACGCAGTGACTGGCGTCGCGACCCCGTCCCACCCGGCCGCGCAGCTGGTGCAACTGGGCCAGTCCGAGGCGCTCCGGGTTTTCGATAATCATCAGGCTGGCGTTGGGGACATCCACGCCCACCTCGATAACTGTCGTGGCCACCAGCAGCGCCAGGTCACCTGCCTTGAACGCCGCCATTACCGACTCTTTATCAGCGGGTTTCATACGGCCGTGGATCAGGCCGATGCGCAGTTCGGGCAGGGCCAGCTGTAATTCCTCCGCGGTGGCCTGCGCGGCCTGCGCCTGCAGTGCGTCGCTCTCCTCGATCAGTGTGCACACCCAGTAAGCCTGGCGGCCCTGGCCACAGGCTGCGGCCACCCGTTCCACGACCTGGTCCCGACGGCCATTGTCGATAAGCACGGTGGTGACGGGCTGGCGCCCCGGCGGCAACTCATCGATGACAGAGCAGTCGAGGTCGGCGTAGGCCACCATGGAGAGGGTGCGCGGGATTGGCGTGGCAGTCATCACCAGCTGATGGGGTTTGCCCTGTCCCGGCCCGGTTTTGCCGGTGAGCGCCAGGCGCTGGTGTACACCGAACCGGTGTTGCTCATCGACGATGACCAGTCCCAGGCGCTTGAATGCCACATCCTGCTGGAACAGGGCATGGGTCCCGATGACCAGCGCCGCCTCACCGGAGGCGATGCGCTGTAGGGCGGCCTCCCTTTTTTTACCCTTGGTGCGACCGCTCAGCCATTCCATGGGCACCGCAAGGGGGCCGAACCAGGTGCTGAAGCTGGCCCAGTGCTGCTCTGCCAGGATTTCGGTGGGCGCCATGATCGCGACCTGGTAATCATTGGCGACGGACTGCAGCGCCGCCCCGGCGGCCACCAGGGTCTTGCCCGACCCCACATCCCCCTGCACCAGGCGCAGCATGGGCACCGGCCTGGCCAGGTCCCCGGCGATTTCCGCCAGTACCCGCCGTTGGGCTGCGGTGGGTGCGAACGGCAGGCTCGCAAGGAAGGCCGCAAGCTCGCCCGGCCGGTCCGCCAGGGCGGGTGCTCCTTCGGCCCGTTGGGCATTGCGCAGGCGTTGCAGCGAAAGGTTATGCGCGACCAGCTCTTCCAGTGCCAGCCGTTGCTGGGCCGGGTGCTGTCCCTCGCGCAACAGGGCCTGGGGCGCATCCGGCGGGGGGGCGTGCAGGTATTCCAGGGCGCGGGCCAGGTCGTAGGGGTTATGTCCCGGTGGCAACAGGTCCCGCGGCGGGTGCCGTCGGAGTCTCGCCAGTGCCTGGCTGCAAAGCATGCGCCACTGGTTCTGCCCGATGCCCGTGGTGGTGGGGTAAATCGGGGTGAGCGCCTCCTCGGCGGGCTCATCTTCCCCCTGCAGCGAGCGGTACTCGGGATGGAACATTTCCAGGCCGCTGCTGCCCCGGCGTACCTGGCCGAAACAGCGCAGCCGCGTACCCGCCCGCAGGCCGCTTTTCTGGGCCGCCGAGAAGTGGAAGAAACGCAGTGTCAGTGTGCCGGTGCTATCCTGGATGCGGGCAACGAGGCTGCGACGGCGCCCCATCACCACGTCGGCGGCGCGCACTTCTCCCTCGATCACCAGGTCAGCGCCCTCCCGGGCGCCGGCAATGGGGGTGACGCGAGTGCGATCCTGGTACCGCAGTGGCAGGTGAAACAGCAGGTCCTCCACCTGGTGTACACCGTAATCGGCCAGCTTCGCGGCCAGTTTGGGCCCGACTCCGCGCAGTTCCCGCACCGGGATGCTGGCGATACCGGTCACGATTACCGCGCCTGCCCGGGGGCGGCAAACAGGCACGCCTCGCCGGGGCGGCTGCTGTTTTGCGGGGCGCCGTGGGCGCGCGAATAGTTTGGGTTCATGGTGAGATGTCTGGAGCCTGGCAACGTATAGTGTAACCAGAGGTAGAACTTAATGAAGAGCAATTCCATCCTATTTGTCGGCTGCGGCGACCTGGCCTGCCGGGCGGGGAGCCAGTTGCTGGACAGGGGCTGGCAGGTATCGGGGCTGCGGCGCGACACCAGCCGCCTGCCCGCGGGCTTTCGCGGTTTCGCCGGGGACTATGCAGTGCCCGGCGACCTGGAGTTTATTGCCGCACTGCAACCCGATTTTATCGTGGCGACCTGTAACCCCAGTGACCGGACAGTTGACGGTTACCGGCAGGGGTTTACCGGGGCCGCGAAAAACCTGGTGGCGGGTCTTGGCAGGCACCGGCCCCGCCGGATTCTGTGGGTGTCCAGCACCCGGGTGTATGCCGAGCGCGAGGGTGGCTGGGTAGACGAGGCCAGCGCCCTTGCCGGCGATGATCCGCGAGCCGAGGCGATTATCGCTGCCGAGAAACTGCTGCTGGATGCCTTCGACATGGCCACCGTCATCCGGTTTGCCGGGATCTACGGCTACCCCGAGGGGCGCCTGCTCGAACGTATCCGGCGAGGTGAGTTGTGCCCCCGGCAACCGACACGCTACAGCAATCGTATCCACCGGGATGATTGCGCGGGCTTCATCTGCCATTTGTTGGGGCGCGGCGAAAGCGGAGCCGTGCTGGCTCCGATTTACAACGGTGTCGATGACCTGCCCGCGGCGCAATACGATGTAGAGGCCTGGCTGGCCGCGGCAATGGGGGTGCAGTTGGCGCCTGCCCAGGATGCCGCAAAACCCCTTGAGGGCGCACCGGAATCATTTGTCAGCGGGCATAAGCGCTGTAGTAACCACTTACTTCATGCCAGTGGCTACCAGCTGGTTTATCCGGATTACCGCCGGGGCTATGGCGCGGTTCTGGCGGCCCGACACTAGATTGCCAGGATGGCTTCCACCTCGATATCCACCCCCCTTGGCAATGCGGCCACCTGCACGCATGCCCGGGCGGGGTAGGGTTCTTGCAGGAAGCTCGCCATCACCTCGTTAACCGCGCCGAAGTGCTCCAGGTTGGTGAGGGAAATATTGATTTTGACGGCATGGTTCAGGCTTCCGCCGGCCGCCTCGGCCACCGCCGCCAGATTGCTGAAGACCTGCTTCGCCTGGGCGCTGATATCGCCCGTGACCAGTTCCATGGAGCCCGGTACCAGTGGTATCTGGCCTGACAACCACACGGTACTGCCCACCTTGATGGCCTGGGAGTAGGGGCCGATCGCCTCCGGTGCGCTGGGCGTGGAAATGACTGCTCGGTTGCTCACTGCGATTCTCCTGGCCGGTGTAGGCGATAGCTCAATTCTTGATTCGGGTGACCCTGCGCACGGAGCTGATAGCGCGTAGTCGCTTCATTATGTGCGCGAGGTGGATACGGTTGCGGACCATCATTTCAAGGTCCACGTAAGTGAACTGGTAGTCCTTGTCGTTGGTGGATATTTTCTCAATGTTGACGCCCATGCTGTTGATGCGGGTCGCGATCACCGCGATCATGCCACGGCGGTTCTCCACCTCGATACGCAACTCTACCGGGTACTCGCCTTCGACCGCCTCGTCCCAGCGCAGGGCCACCAGGCGCTCGCTTTTGTCACGCATCTCGGCCAGGTTTTTACAGCGCTCACGATGCACTACCACGCCCTTCTCGGAGCTGAGATAGCCCTCGATCGGGTCGCCGGGGATGGGGTGGCAGCACCTGGCGTAGTTGACCATGAAGCCCTCGGTACCGCGAATGGCTACCGGCAGGGCGTCGCTGCTGCTGAGTTCCGGATCCGTACCCAGGCCTCCCAGCAGTTGCTGGGCAGTGATTGCCGGCAGGCGGTTGCCCCGGGCGATCTGCTCCAGCAGATCATCGAGCTGGGCGTAATGATTGCGCTGGAGGTAGTCGCCAAGCTGGTCCTCAGACAGCCGGTCGAGGCTGCTATCGAAGCCCGCCAACGCCCTGTCGAGCAGGCGCCGCCCCAGGGTGACGGAATCCTCCCGGGTCTGGTTCTTGAGGAAGTGGCGAATGTTGGTGCGCGCCTTGGCGGATACGGCGTAATTGAACCAGGACGGGTTGGGGCTGGCCCCCGGGGCGGTGAGTATCTCGACTGTCTCGCCACTTTGCAGGGGTTCAGACAGCGGTGCAAGGCGGCGATTGACCCGGCAGGCCACGCAGCTGTTGCCCACATCGGTGTGCACCGCGTAGGCGAAATCCACCGCGGTGGCGCCCCGGGGCAATTCCAGGATCCGGCCCTTCGGGGTAAATACATAAATTTCGTCAGGGAAAAGGTCGATTTTTACGTTTTCAATGAACTCCAGGGAATTACCCGCGCGCTGCTGCATCTCGAGCAGACCCTGCACCCACTCCCGGGCGCGGGTGTGGCTGCCGTTAGCGGTCTGGCTGTCGGTCTTGTACAACCAGTGGGCCGCGATCCCGTTATTGGCCATGGCCTCCATTTCGCGGGTGCGGATCTGTATTTCAATGGGAACGCCATGCATTCCCATCAGCACCGTGTGCAGTGATTGGTAACCATTGGCCTTGGGAATGGCTATATAGTCCTTGAACTCGCCCGGCACGGGTTTGTACAGGCTGTGGATGCAGCCCAGGACCCGGTAGCAGGTGTCCACAGAGTCCACGATGATGCGGAAGGCGTAGATGTCCATGATTTCAGAAAAGGACTTCCGCTTGGATTTCATTTTCTTGTAAATGCTGTACAGGTGTTTTTCCCGGCCCACCACTTCCACCTCGTGCCCTTCCTGGGCCAGTGTGGTCTCGATCTGGTGACGAATTTTATCGACCAGTTCCTTGCGGTTACCCCGGGCGTTGCGCAGGGCGGCATCTATACGGCGGGCACGCATGGGGTACAGAGCGTTGAACCCGAGGTCTTCGAACTCCATCCGCACGGTGTTCATCCCCAGGCGCATGGCGATGGGCGCGTAGATGTCGAGGGTCTCCCTGGCGATGCGGCGGGCCTTGCCGGATTGCAGCACACCCAGGGTGCGCATGTTGTGCAGGCGGTCTGCCAGTTTGACCAGGATTACCCGTATGTCGCGAGCCATCGCCAGCGCCATTTTCTGGAAATTCTCCGCCTGTTTTTCCTCCAGGGTTTCGAATTCCATCTGGGTCAGCTTGCTGACGCCATCAACCAGTTCCGCCACGGCGGGCCCGAATTGCTTGCCAATGGCGGCTTTGGGGATGCCGGTGTCTTCGATGACGTCATGCAGCATGGCGGCGATCAGGCTCTGGTGATCCATGTGCATGTCGGCCAGGATGCCGGCCACTGCCAGCGGGTGGGTCACATAGTCCTCACCGCTGCGCCTGACCTGGCCAAAATGGGCCTGTTCAGCGAAAAAGTATGCGCGTTTTACGTGGTTGGTTTGCTCGGGGTTGAGGTAGCTGCGAAGCGTGGAGTCGAGGGCATCAATGGTTTGCATTGTGGTTAAATGGTCCTGTCCACGGATGCCCGTGGGGAATTACAGGGCTTCGCTGGCCTCCATCACATCGGCGAGTTCCTGCTCGGCGTCCAGCTCATCCTCCCGAATAAGGATATCCGGCGTGATATGGCCCTCGGCAATTTCGCGCAGCGCGATGACAGTCGGCTTGTCCGACTCTTCCTGTACCATCGGGTCTTTACCCCCGGTGGCCATCTGCCGCGCCCGCTTGCTGGCTACCATGACCAGTTCAAAGCGGTTTGCGACATGTTCCAGACAATCTTCAACGGTTACACGTGCCATTGCTTGTTACTTCCCATATTGAGTGCGCCGGACCGGGGCCCAAGGGCTCCAGGCGGCGAGTTAATAAAACCGGGCCGGCGGCCATCCCGAAGGCGGCGCCCGACCTCTTGCCGGATGGTTTGGCAATGCCGGCGGAACCGCAAATTATACCCTTAACAGCCGGGGCCGCACTAGTGTAGTGCTGCCTAATTATTGGCACATCCGGCGCCCCCCGGGAGCCGGCGGGAAAGCGGCGATTCGGCGCGTTACGCCCCGTGCCACCGAAAGCGGGGTCAGTTCAACAGGTCTTCCAGCAAATGTGCCAGTTCAACCTGCTGGCGGGAGGTCCGCAGGCGCTGGCAGCCGATAATCGCCTGTAGTTCGGCCAGGGCCTGGTCGAAATCCTGGTTTACCACCAGGTAATCCCCCTCGACATAGTGGGACATCTCCTCCACCGCCTCGGCCATGCGCGCCGCGATTATGGCGCTGTCATCCTGGCCCCGGGCGGTCAGGCGCTGCTGCAAGGTTGCCCGTGACGGTGGCAGGATAAAAATGGCCTGCGTCTGGGGCATCAGCCGTTTTACCTGCTGCGCGCCCTGCCAGTCGATTTCGAGTATCACATCGGTGCCCCCTGCCAGCTCCTGTTCCACCCAGGTCTGGGAGGTGCCATAAAGGTTGCCGAAGACCTGGGCATGCTCCAGGAACTCGGCTCGCTCGAGCATCGCGTGGAAGGCCGACCCATCGACAAAATGGTAATTGACGCCGTCCTCTTCCCCCGGTCGCATGGGTCTGGTGGTATGGGATACGGAAACCCGCAAGGCGGAGTCACGCTGTATAAGTGCGTTTACCAGGCTGGTTTTACCCGCACCGGAGGGGGCCGATACCGTGAAGAGTGTTCCTGTGCTGCTCATGGAGGTCCTGTGCCGTACTGTGGTTTATCTTTCTAATGGCTATTCGATGTTCTGTATCTGCTCGCGCATCTGTTCTATCAAAACCTTGAGCTCTACCGCATTCTGGGTGGTGCTGCTGGCGATCGATTTTGATGACAGGGTATTGGCTTCCCGATTCAGTTCCTGCATCAGGAAATCGAGCCGGCGCCCGCAAGGACCCCCTTTTTCCAAGGTGTGCCGCACTTCGCCAATATGAGCCTCAAGGCGGTCCAGCTCTTCGTCGACATCGGATTTCTGGGCCAGGTGAACCAGCTCCTGCTCAAGCCGATTGCGATCCAGCTCGATATCCAGCTCCTCGATTCGGGCGATAATGCGGTTTTGCTGCTGCTGCTTCAGTGCCGGCAGGAGCTCACGGGTATCCGCTACAGCCACGGCTACCTGGTGCAGCCGGTCCAGCACAAGGGTCGCGAGTTTGTCACCCTCGCGCAGGCGATTTGCCAGCAGGTTATCGACGGTCGTGCGAAACAGGGCTTCGGTCGATTTCTGCAGGTTTTCCTGCGAATCCTCTTCGCCACCACAGACCCCCGGGAACTGCAATATCTCCAGCGCAGTGGGCGGTCGGGTCCCGGGTACACGCTCGTTTATGAGTGCAGTGGCTGCCAGCAATTTATCGAGCTGCCCGGTGTTGATACTCAGCTCGCCTCCCGGGGCGGCATGACCCTGCAGTCTCACCAGGCAGTCGATTTTGCCCCTGGCCAATGCCGTGGCGGCGGTTTCGCGCAGGCGTGGCTCCAGTCCCTTTAGCGCATCGGGTAACTTGAAAGTGCAATCCAGGTAGCGGTGGTTGACGGAGCGCAATTCAACGGTGAGCAGGCCCTGGTCAGTGGCCACGCTTTCGCGGGCGAAGGCGGTCATGCTGTGAATCATGTACAAACCCGGGGGGAAAACATCGAGGGTTTTGAGTGTAGCAGCTTGTCATCGGGGCATACAGCGCACCGGGACACGCTGAAAAACGTATTAGCGCAACCATGCGGACGCCAGCTCGCGTATACTGCGCCTGCCAAAACAACGGCAGCGTATAACGAGCAATGCAAGGGAGATAAATCATGCAAAGACCCAGTGGTCGAGCGCCAACGCAACTCAGGGATATCACCATCACCCGGAACTTTACTCGCCACGCCGAGGGTTCGGTGCTGGTGGGTTTTGGCGACACCCGCGTGATTTGTACCGCCTCGGTAGAGCAGGGGGTGCCTCGCTTCATGCGCGGCCAGGGCCGTGGCTGGGTAACCGCAGAGTACGGCATGTTGCCGCGCTCCACCGGCACGCGCATGGCGCGAGAGGCAAGCCAGGGCAAGCAGGGCGGGCGCACCGTGGAGATCCAGCGCCTGATTGGTCGCTCGCTGCGGGCCGCGGTCGACCTGGCGAAGCTGGGGGAATTCACCATCACAATAGACTGCGATGTTATCCAGGCCGATGGCGGCACACGAACGGCCGCCATCACCGGAGCCTGTGTCGCTCTGGTCGATGCAATCAACGGCCTTCAGCGCAAAAAACTGCTTACCCAGGACCCGCTATTGCAGATGGTGGCATCGGTGTCGGTCGGTGTATACAAGGGGGTACCGGTGCTGGACCTGGATTATCCCGAGGATTCCGCCGCAGATACCGACATGAATGTTGTCATGGGGGAGTCGGGGGGCTTTATCGAGGTTCAGGGTACGGCCGAGGGCGCGCCCTTCGCACGGGACGAGCTGGACAGTATGCTTGACCTGGCATCCGATGGCATCAACCAGTTGATTGCCCGGCAGAAGGCCGCGCTGGCCGGCTAGCCGGGC
This sequence comes from Haliea sp., assembly GCA_024642245.1. GTDB lineage: Bacteria > Pseudomonadota > Gammaproteobacteria > Pseudomonadales > Halieaceae > JARRPM01. The sequence continues at coordinate 103,170 of JAHEBM010000001.1, read as the reverse complement.
TCTGGCCTACAGCTCGATATCGTAGTCCATGATAATCGGCGCGTGGGTAGAAAATGCCTTGCTCTTGTAGATGGCGCCATAGTCGACCGTGTACTGCAGGCCTTTTGAGATGATATGGAAGTCCGAGCGCCAGCCATTGAGTTCGCGGTCACCCTCGGGCCACCAGCTGAACTCATCCCGATCTGAATTGATTTCCCGGAAGGCGTCGATATAACCGGAATCAAGCAGTTCGTTGATCCACTGGCGCTCCTCGGTAAGGAAGCCGGGCGCATTGCTGTTGCGGTCGGTGTCCTGGACGTCGGCCGCGGTATGGGCCAGCTGCCAGTTACCACAGATAATGAATTCACGGCGCTTATTGCGTACCTTTTGCAGGTGGCCGCCCAGTTGTTCGTAAAAGGCCATTTTGCGCGCCAGTTGATCTGCATTGCCCGGTTCCGCATAGGGGGCCAGCAGGCAGCCCACGCTCAGGTTCTCGTAGTCAGCCTGGATATAGCGACCTTCCATATCGAAATCGGCAAAGCCCAGTCCCGACATGATGGCCTTGGGTAATTTGCGACAGTAAATGGCGACGCCATTGGCCTTGCCATCGATATCATCGAGAAAGTAGGCGTTATAATCCTGGGGAAAGTACTTGTTATCCTGTAAATCGTACTCCGAACAGCGCAGATCCTGAATGCAGATAAAGTCTGCATCCTGCTCACTCATCCAGTCGTAAAATCCATTTTCTGCGGCGTTGATAATGCCGTCCGCACTGAAACTGATGATTCTCATTCGTAGCTCCTGATAATGAGAGCGTGTATCATGGCGCATCCCGCGCCGACAGGGACAGATTCCCGCCGGGCAGGGCCCAGGTACAAAATCCTGTATAGAAAACCGCTGGCAGTGACGCTTTTACTTGTAGTGCCTGCTGCCCACCGCGCTCGCGTTGGCAGGGCTGTTTATGAAGCAGTCATTTCCAGATGTGCGGGGCATTTTATATGGTGGATATGCGGAATACAAAGCCTGATACGGGGACCATTCATTTAGATGCAAGCTTACCAAATTGATTTTATCGAGCTGGCGCGTCAGCACGATGTACTTAAGTTCGGCGAATTTACGTTGAAATCGGGCAGGATAAGCCCCTATTTCTTCAACGCAGGGGCATTTTGCAGTGGCGCAGCCCTGGCGGAGCTCGGCCGTTGTTACGCGCGCAGAATCGTCGAATCCGGCGTGCAGTTTGATATCCTGCTCGGACCAGCCTACAAGGGTATTCCCCTGGCCACGACCACCGCGGTGGCCCTGGCGGACCACCATGGCAGGGACATCCCCTTTGCCTATAACCGCAAGGAAGCCAAGAGCCATGGCGAGGGCGGGGTACTGGTGGGAGCCCCCCTGCGGGGTCGCGTGCTGGTTATCGACGATGTTATTACCGCCGGAACTGCAGTGCGCGAGGTCATAGACATGATTAGCGCGGCCGGTGCCGAGTTGGCCGGAGTGGCCGTCGGGCTCAACCGCCAGGAGCGCGGGGCGGGGACGCTGTCAGCCATACAGGAGCTGGAGCAGGCTTACCAGGTGCCGGTGCTCAGCATTATCGACATGGACCACATAATCGCCTATCTGGAGGCCGGGGAAGCGGGTGGGGGCCAGTCCCTGCAGGCAATGAGGGAATATAGGGACAGGTACGGCGTCTGACTTGTTACCAGTCGCTGCAGTCACTATATTAAGCCGATGATATCCACAACCAATCTCCGCTATGCCCTGTTAGCCATGGCCCTGGTAATGGCGCCGGCTTCTTTTGCCGCGAACCTTTATCGCTATATCAATGACGATGGCGTGACCGTGGTGGATTACCAGGTGCCCGCGGCCTTCGTGGGCAAGGGGTATGAAGTCCTCAACAAGGATGGTGTGGTTGTCCAGGTGGTTCCCAGGGAACTCACGGGCGAAGAGAAAAAAGTACTGAATGCGCAGCAGGAGCTTGAAGCGGCCGCCAAGGCCGAGCAGCAGCGCCTGCGCGAGTGGGATGAGTCACTGCTGCTGCGTTACAGCACGGTGGAAGACATCGAAGCGGCGCGGGAGAGGGCGCTGCGGGATTTGCGCATTCGCCTGAGTATTCTTAAAAGCAATAAGCGTTCGCTCAGGCAGCAGGTGGAAAACTACCAGGCTCAGGCGGCGGACCTGGAGCGCAGTGGACGGGAGGTCGACATGGCCCGGATCAGTGCAATCGAGGATATACAGACGGAAATCGAGTCTACTGAGCGCTCAATCAATGACCGGGCCCGGGAGATCGAGGACGTCTCGGCGGCGTACCAGCAGGATATCGAGCGATTCAGGATGTTGCTGGAAGTGGTGGAGCTGAGGCAGACCCTTCTGGCCAGGCAACAGGCCGAAAGGGAGCAGGAAAAGGCCGACCCGCGGCGCTGACTAACCGGCCAGTGAGCTGGTCTGGCCCGGAATCGGCTGGCTGACAGCCTGCCGGAAAAACCCCCCGATCAGTAATTCCCATTGTTGCGCCCAGTCCGCCGTTGGCGAGCGCTGGAAGCCGCTGCGTACATACTGCGAGATGCGACCCTCGGCAGCGGCCATCAGCAGGTTTGCGGCCGCGGGCAGCGGAATAACCGGACGCAGCCCCTCGCGCATTTCCGCTTCCCGTATGATCTGCTTGAGCTGGGTCTCGAAGCGATCAAACAACTGCGCCACCCGCAGGTGCAGGCGCTCGGTTTCGCCGGCGAGGGCGTCGCCAGTCAGGATACGGGTAATTCCGGGGTTGCGCTCGGCAAATGTCAGCAACAGCATCAGCATTTTTTCGCAACGCAGGGCGGCTGTGCGCTCCTCGTTGATGATTATCTTGATGCGGCTGAACAGGGTTTCCTCGATGAACTCGATCAGGCCCTCAAACATTTTGGATTTGCTGGGGAAGTGGCGGTACAGGGCTGCTTCAGAAACGCCGACCTGGCGAGCAAGCCCTGCGGTGGTTATGCGATTGCCGGGGCTGGCTTCCAGCATCTGGGCCAGGGCTTCCAGGATTTGCTGACGCCGTTGGGAGTTTCTGGGTGGCATATCGTTCCACAGTCTGTCGCGTATCGGGCAATGCTAGCGATTACCCGCCATGCCTGCAATAAGTCTCGCCTAATGAGGCGACATTTTTATCGCCGGTAAAGATTATTGGCGTCGATTGGTTATCAATGTGCCGATACCTTCGTTGGTAAAGGTCTCCAGTAGCACCGCATGTGGCACCCTACCGTCTATTATATGGGCACTGGCCACACCGGATTTCACGGCATCCAGGGCGCAGCCAATTTTGGGAAGCATGCCGCCGCTGATGGTGCCATCGGCGATCAATGCATCCACCTCGGCGGTGCTCAGCCCGGTGAGTACGCGCCCTTCCTTGTTCAGAAGCCCGGCGACATTGGTCAGCAACATCAGTTTTTCTGCTTGCAAGACCTGGGCGAGCTTTCCGGCTACCAGGTCGGCATTGATATTGTAGGTACAGCCCGAGGCATCCGCGCCGATGGGCGCTATGACGGGGATAAAATCGCTGCCTAAGATCACGTTAAGCACCTCGGTATCAATCTGATCGACATCACCGACATGGCCGATATCGATAATCTCCGAGGCGTTCAGTTCGGCGCTGTGACGGGTCACGGTGAGCTTGCGGGCGCGTATCAGCCGGCCGTCCTTGCCGGTCACCCCGATGGCCTTGCCGCCATTGCGATTGATGGATGTGACTATCTCCTTGTTGACACTGCCGCCCAGCACCATTTCCACCACGTCCATGGTCTGGGCATCCGTCACACGCATGCCATTGACGAACTCAGTCTGGATATTCAACTTGGCCAAAAGCGCCCCGATCTGGGGTCCGCCCCCGTGGACGACAACCGGGTTCATGCCCACGAGCTTCATCAGTACCACGTCCCGGGCGAAGCTCTCGTGGAGTTCCGGGTCAACCATGGCATTGCCGCCGAATTTGACCACTATGGTTTTTCCGGTAAAACGCTGGATATAGGGCAGCGCCTCGGTGAGAACATTGGCAATATTGAGCGCTGCTTCGCGGTTCAGTGACATAGGTTTAACCTGTTGTTAGCCGGGTTTTCGGGAAAATGCGGGCTTAGAAGTTGAGCTCCAGGTCGGGAATGACCAGTGCTATCTGGGCGCGGAATTCCGCTTTGATGGACTCGAGTGATTCCTGGGTATCGGCCTCAAAGCGGGCGGTCAGTGCAGGGCTGGTATTGGAGGCGCGCACCAGCCCCCAACCATCGGTGAAGTCTACTCTTATGCCGTCCATCGTGTTGATTTTACCGGAGGAAAAGTCACAGCCGCGGATAATTTTTTCCATGAGCCCGAATTTCTGCTTTTCCGGTACCGGGATCAGGATTTCGGGGGTATTCACGGTGGTGGGGAAATCCGCGAGGGTCGCGTCGAGGCTGTCGCCGTGGGTGCTGAGAATTTCGGCCAGTCGCGCTGCCGCGTACATGCCATCGTCAAAGCCATACCAGCGTTCGCCGAAAAACATGTGCCCGGAAAATTCACCCCCGAGCAGGGCGCCGGTTTCCGCCATTTTCTCCTTCATGAATGCATGGCCGGTTTTCCACAGTACCGGCCTTCCACCATAGCGTGTTACCAATTGGGTCAGGTTGCGGCTGCATTTGACGTCAAATACCACATCAGCGCCCGGGTTACGGGAGACGACGTCCTTGGCATAGATCATAAGCAGCATATCGGAGCGCACGATCTTGCCGCTGGCAGTCACCACCGCGAGACGATCGCCATCGCCGTCAAAGGCCACGCCGAAGTCAGCCTCTTCCCGTTGTACGGCTTCGATCAGGTCCGCCAGGTTGTTTTCATCGCTGGTATCCGGGGGATGGTTGGGGAAATTGCCATCCACCTCGCAGTACATCGGCACTACTTCGCAGCCCAGATGCTCGAACAGCTGGGGCGCGATACTACCGGTCACGCCGTTGCCGGCGTCGATGACTATTTTCAGCGGCACGGCGATGGCGATATCACTCAACACTTCATCGGTGTAGTCGTTTACGACATTCTCCCGGATCATGCGCCCGCTGCCCGTGGTGAACTGGTTGTCGATTACCCGCTCCTGGATTTGCTTGATGCCACCAGCGGCAATTGTTTTCTGGTTGAGTACGATCTTCAGGCCGTTATCATCACCCGGATTGTGGCTGCCGGTGACCATGACACCGGACCTGCAGTTGAGGTGGCGGGTGGCGAAGTACAACAGCGGGGTGGGCACCAGGCCTATATCGATAACATCCCTGCCACTTTCCATCAGTGCCTTGATCAGTGCCGATTTGATACGCGGGCTTGATTTGCGTCCGTCGCAGCCGACTATCAGGGTCTGTTCGTCCATCTCGCCGGCGATAGAGCCCACTGCCTTGCCGATCCGGGTGACGAGCTCGTCGGTCAGTTCGGTCTTCGCGTTGCCCCGAATGTCGTAGGCGCGAAAGATATGGTCCGGAAAGCCACTGCCGCCTCTTGATGGCGGGCTCTCGGCCTGTCCTGCCCCGGCGAGGTTCAGGTCCAAGCCCGGGCCCGCGTCCAGGTCTTCGTCCAGAATGCTCCCGGACTGAAACATGGGGTTGGTGAGGTCGGTGCCGGAGCGCGGGATGACTTCCACTTTCGGCTGGGGAATATCCGCCAGTGCGCTGGCACTGCTCTGGCGCAGCGTACGCAGAGTGGCGCGACGCAATTGCTTGGCGATCGACACCAGGGCGGGAACACTCAACTCCAGAGGCGACTTTACATCCGCAGCGGAAATGACCTTGTTGACCTGCGCTTCCAGCACCCGGTTAAATATCATCAAAATATAGATAATGGCGCAAATGGCGGCGAGAGCGCCTAGCGCAAGTACAAAATACAACGGCGTCTGGCTCAGTGATAACTCACTGAGCAGTGCTTGTGATGGGGTAAAAGTTACGACCCAGTTGCTCTCGGGAATACTCTCGCTGTGGGCGTATTCATTGCCATCCCCGCTGCCGGCCATGGCAATGACATCCCTGCGCTCATGCCCGGTAGAGCTTACGTACAATTGCTCGAGTGCAAACTTACCGATAGTAACATCCAGCGACTTGAGCTGATCTGACAGCAAAGTGTTGCTAATCGTTGCTATAACCACGGCCTGGCGATCAGTGACCCGGGGGTGGGTTACCAGTGCCGCCAGGGAGGTCATCCACTGACCTTCGAACTGGTAGGATTCGGCCCGCGTGGCTTCCCCTGCACCGGCGCGCCGCACCAGGTCGATCTCAATATGGTTGCGCAGCCCCTGGCTGCCCCCTTCGAAATCAGCCGTTCCCATCTCGCCCATGGGGATGATGCGAAGACTGATCACTTCCGGGAAGTAATCGAGCACAGCCTGCTCTACCAGGCCGATGTCATCCGCAGAGGTACTGGCAATTGCCGACATGGCCAGTGGAGACCTGGCCGCACCTTGCATACGGCTTTTGATACGCGACATCAGCTGGCCAATGTTGGTCGCCTGCTGGGTAGCGAATGAAGCGGCAACCCGGTCGATCTGCGCCTGTTGCAGCACGGGCTCCCGCAGGAAAATGAGGTAGCCAAAGCCCAGTCCAACCAGTACCAGCTGCACCACCAGCGCAGTCGCGGCTATCCGTGCCAGGGCATTGCCCTTGCCGACAATACCCTGCGGATTGCTTGCGCCGGCGCGTTTACCGCCAGACTCCGCCGTGGCCTCAATTTTCTTGCGCTTCAACATTCTGCGTTTCTATCCGGCTCTTTATTGGGGCAATGATATTACGCCGCGGGGACTACATAAACGTGCAGTTGTATTTAATTTGGGATTGGCAATTCAGCCAGCAGGGCTGCCGAGCTGCCGTGCGATGATCTGGATAATCTGGCGGGCCATGGCACTCTTGCCGGTCATCGCCAGGACCTGCTCGCCGTCTGCCCACAATACAGTGGCTTCATTATTATCACTGTTAAAGCCAATGGATCTGTTGGAAACGTCATTTGCGACAATCATGTCCAGCCCCTTGCGCTTCATTTTATCGCGGGCATGCGCCAGCAAGTCGTTGGTTTCCGCGGCGAACCCCACGGTAAATGGCCTGTGCTCGCTGGCGGCTACGGCCGCCACGATATCGGGGTTGCGGACCAGCTGTAGATTGATGTGTTCGGGTCCCTTCTTGATTTTCTGCTGCTCGATGGCGGCGGGGCGATAGTCTGCAACGGCGGCGCAGGCAATAAAAATATCGCATTCGGGCAGCAACTGCAGGCACTGCTCCAGCATCTGCGTGGCGCTCTCCACATGGAGCACCCGTGCGTGGTCCGGTGCTGACAGGTTTACCGGCCCGCTGACCAGCGTGGTTCTGGCGCCGGCATCGACCGCGGCCTGGGCCAACGCATAGCCCATCTTTCCCGAGCTGTGGTTGGAGATATACCTTACCGGATCCAGGGCCTCGCGGGTGGGCCCCGCGGTGATAACCACCCGCTTGCCTTCGAGCAGGCCATTTTCGAATACGCCCGCGGCCGCTGCGGCAATGATAGCCGGCTGTTCCATGCGACCCGGACCGATATCCCCACAGGCCTGCTCCCCGCTGGCGGGACCCACGAAGGTATAGCCCCGGGAGGCGAGGGCGGCAACATTTGCGATGGTCGCCTGATCCCGCCACATTTGCTGGTTCATCGCCGGCGCCAGTACCAGCGGCGCCGCGGTGGCCAGGGCCACGGTGGTAAGGAGGTCATCCGCGCGCCCGGCGGCCAGCCTGGCCAGCAGGTCGGCGGTTGCCGGTGCAATCAACAGCAAATCTGCCCAGCGGGCCAACTCGATATGGCTCATCCCGAGCTCCGCCTCGGCATCCAGCAGCTCGGTGTGTACCGGGTTCCCCGACAGTGCCTGCAGGGTCAGGGGTGTAATGAACTCCTGGGCGCCACGGGTCATCACGACCCGCACTGTGGCCCCCAGCTCCTGGAGTTGTCGCACCAGCTCGGCTGACTTGTAGGCGGCAATTCCGCCACTGACGCCCAGCAGTACATTGCGATTGAAAAGATGTGCCATTCAGACGCCTGAATCGGGAAAATAGCCAAAGGGAGTGGAAAGATACCACCCCGTTAGCTGATTTGACACACGCGCCGGGCCGCGGCCCAGGGAGGAGCGTTATGGGTATTGCCCAATGGCAGGCGGGCGAGGGGCCGCGGGAAAGGCTGCTCCAGCGCGGTGAGCACGCCTTGTCGGACGCGGAGTTGCTGGCGGTCATCCTGCGCACCGGATACCGCAATTGCAGTGCCGTGGCCCTGGCCGGCGAGCTGTTGGAGGAGTTCCAGGGACTCGCGGGACTGGTCCGGGCCGATAGCGCCAGATTGCTTGCATGGCCCGGTGTGGGGGATGCCAAGTACGCCCAGTTGCGGGCTTCCCTGGAGCTGGCGCGGCGGCAGGCCCTGCAGGTCGTGCGGGCGAGTGATGTCCTGTCCAGCCCGGGAGAGACCGTGCGTTTCCTGCAGTACCACCTTGGCACCCGCGACCGCGAGGTGTTCTGCTGTATTTTTCTCGATAGCCAGCACCGGGTGTTGTGCTGTGAGGACCTGTTTTTCGGCACACTGGACGGTGCTGCGGTATATCCCCGGGAGGTGGCGACCCGGGCCCTGCAATACCGGGCCGCTGCGGTCATTTTTGCCCATAACCATCCCTCCGGGATGGCCGAGCCCAGCGCGGCGGACCGGCGAATCACCGAGCGGCTGTGCGCGGCCCTGGGCCTGCTCGACATCCGGGTGCTGGACCACGTCATTGTTGGCCGCGGCAGGGAGTTTTCCTTCGCCCGGGAGGGCCTTTTATAGCGGGCCGGCGGGGCCGGGCAGGTCCTATCTTTCGCTTGATATGGCCAGGGTGTTCTGTTATAAAGTCGCGCTCTGCGCGGCGGGGGCATGTTTTACGCCCATCCTGACCTCATTAATTTACCTAAATCCCGCGTACTTTTGGGAGCGAGAAGACCATGGCAAGAGTATGTCAGGTGACGGGCAAACGCCCGGTTACCGGAAACAATGTATCACATGCGAAAAACCGCACACGTCGCCGTTTTCTGCCTAACCTGCACCATCACCGTTTCTGGGTGGAGTCGGAGAAGCGATTCGTGAGCCTGCGCGTGTCCAGCAAGGGTATGCGCATCATCGACAAGAATGGCATCGAGCAGGTGCTGGGCGATCTACGCGCTCGTGGCGAAAAGGTTTAAGGGAGAAGAGTCATGAGAGACAAAATCAGGATGAATTCGTCAGCCGGTACAGGGCATTTCTACACGACTGACAAGAACAAGCGTACCACCCCTGACAAACTGGAGATGAAAAAGTACGATCCAGTGGCGCGCAAGCATGTCATGTATAAGGAAGGCAAAATCAAGTAATTCCCTTCCCCAGGCAATACGATTGAAAACCCCGGCGACAGCCGGGGTTTTTGCTTCAGGATTGCGCAAAGGCGGATCGCGGCGCAGTCTGCGCCGGGACGCTCGAAGACCAGGCCAGGACCTTATGCCGGAACTGCCAGAAGTTGAAACCACCCGTAGGGGCATCGCGCCGTACAGCGAGGGCGAGACCGTCGAGCGCCTCGTGGTGCGCGAATCCCGCCTGCGGTGGCCCGTCCCACAGCGGCTGCCACAGCGGATTTGCGGCCAACAAATCAGTTCGGTAGAACGCCGGGCGAAATACCTGCTGTTTCGAACCGGGGCCGGATCACTGCTGGTGCACCTGGGCATGTCCGGGTCAATGCGAGTAGTAGACCCTCAGCAGGTGCCAGGCAAGCACGACCATATAGATATCGTACTGCAATCCGGCGCCTGTCTGCGCTATCACGACCCCAGGCGCTTCGGTTGTTTTCTCTGGCTGGAGCCCGGTGAGCAGCATCCCCTGCTCGCTCACCTGGGACCCGAACCGCTAGGCAAAGACTTCGACGGGGATTTGCTTTACCGCCTGTCGCGAGGCCGCTCCGGTCCGGTCAAGAGTTTCATCATGGATGGAAAAGTGGTTGTCGGGGTTGGTAATATTTACGCTAACGAGGTGCTTTTTCTCAGCGGTATCCATCCGCGGCGCCCCGCCGGGCGCGTATCCCTGACTCGCTACCGGCTCCTGGCCGAACGCATAAAGTCAGTGCTTACTATGGCTATAGATCAAGGCGGCACTACACTGCGAGATTTTGTTGGGGGTGACGGCCGGCCGGGGTACTTTGCCCAGCAGCTCTATGTATACGGCCGGGCGGGGAAGCCCTGCAAGCGTTGTGGGGGCGCGCTGAGGGAGATCCGGCTGGGCCAGCGATCTACAGTTTTCTGCGTGACCTGCCAGCGCTGAAAAGGCTACACTGGCGACGAATAGGGGAAAACGGGATGATAACCCGGGGGTTAAGTATGAAAATAATGCCACGCGCCGGTCGCCTTACGGCGGCACTCCTGATCAGCTGCCTTATACTGCCCCAGTCACTCTGGGCGCAGGATGCGACCATGATGGGACGCGAAGGCGCCGTCGATGAAAACCCCAACGGGTTTGCGATGTTGGGGGATTTTCTGGTCGCACGGCCCATAGGGCTGGTTTTGACGGCGGGCGGAGCGGCCCTGTGGCTGGTCAGCCTGCCGTTCACACTGCTGGCGGGCAATGCCAATGAGGCCGCGGATACGCTGATACTGGGCCCGGGCGAACAGACCTTCATGCGCTGCCTGGGCTGCCGGCAATCAGGCTATACCTACAGCGATATAGATCAGTACGAAAAGCGCAAGGCCGCCTCGGCCGACGAGTAAAACCTCCGCGGAGCCGGCATCCGGGCAAATGCGTGGCATTTGCCCGCGTTCGGCTGTCTGTCACCACCGGCTTGTCCCCCTGTCACCGGACACTGCACTCAAGTGTGGGGGTAGCGCTCGCGTATAGCCTTGTTGACCGGCTCGGGTACGAAAGAGCTGATGTCGCCGTCCAGCGCTGCAATCTCCCTCACCAGCGAGCTTGAGATGTAGGACAGCCGTTCCGAGGGAGTAAGAAAAATGCTCTCGAAGGCCGGGTACATGGCCCGGTTCATATTGGCCAGCTGGAATTCGTATTCAAAGTCCGCTACCGCGCGCAGTCCGCGCAGTACGCAGTTGGCTCCCTGGCTTTTGGCGAAATCGATCAACAGGTTGTTGAAGCCCATGACCTCGACATTGTCCAGGTGCGAAAGCGAAGCCTGGCAAAGCGCCACCCGCTGCTCCAGGCTGAACAGGGGTGTTTTCTTCTCACTGTAGGCGATTGCCACCACCACCCTGTCAAACAGCCGGGCGGCGCGCTCTGTCAAATCGACGTGACCATTGGTGATCGGATCGAAGGTACCCGGGTAGATAACGGAGTGAGTTCGCATGCGCAGGGCCTGTATGGCGGCAGAAGCAGCGGATGGTAAACAATTTACCCGGGTGCCACAACGTGATCGCGACCGCTACAATCGCTCCTGTCGCGCGGTGCCGGGGGTTTCCTCCCCGACGCACGCGTACAGGCGGTAGGCCACATCACCGGCCACCTTGTCCCGGTGCAACTGCCAGTTCACCGGTACCCCTGGAACAGGATCGCGCGCAGCCGATTCCGCATAGACAGAGCCGCCAGTGGCCACCAGTTGCCGGGAAAAAAGCAGCGCGCAAACCGGGTCGATCAGGTTTTTACCAAATGGCGGGTCGAGAAACACAATATCGTAGGGACCGCGGGCGCTACGCAGGAAAGCCAGGGCCGGCATGGGGTGGCAGCGGGCCGTTGCGCCGGCCTGCAGTATGTCCAGGTGATCCCGGATCTGGCGCAAGGCCGGTTCAGAGGTATCCACAAAGTCACAACTGGCAGCGCCCCGGGACAGGGCCTCCAGGCCCAGTGCGCCGCTGCCGGCGAACAGGTCCAGGCATCTGGCGCCGTGAATGCCAGGGGCCAGCCAGTTGAACAGGGTTTCGCGCACGCGGTCAGGGGTGGGCCGCAAGCCTTCTGCGGGGGTAAACCGGAGTTTGCGGCCTCGCCACTGCCCGCCAATAATGCGCAGGGTACTTTGCCTTGTGGGGTGTTTGCCGGATCTGGCCATTTCGTCGCTTTGTGCAAGGGTGTTAGGATAGTCGTTTTTTTGCAGGCGCTCGCCTGCGCCTACTCTAGCACGACAATTATGAAATTTTTCAAACGCAAAAAAGCAGCGGATGAAGGCGCTGTTCACCCGGAACTTGTACCGGCAGCTGACGAGGCCGCAATACCGGAACGGCCCGTGCCCGCGGACCCGGCGCCGGGGGAGCCCGCAGGTGCGAGTGTTGCACCGCAGGGTCAGGCCACTCCGCAGGAGACGACGAAGCCCGCCGTGGACAGTGGCGGGAGCGAAGCGGCCAAGGCCGGCTTTTTCTCGCGCTTGCGCCGCGGACTGGGTCGCACCAGCGAAAACCTGGTGCAGGGCATGGGCACACTTTTTCTCGGGCGCAAGGAGATCGACGAGGACCTGCTCGAGGAACTGGAATCGCGCCTGTTGCTGGCCGATGTCGGCGTGGATGCAACCCTTGAGATTATCGGGCGCCTCACACAGCGGGTATCGCGCAAGGAGCTCACACATGCCCAGGGTCTGCAGGCGGCCTTGCAGGAAGAGCTGCTGAGCCTGCTGAAGCCCTGCGAGCAGGCGCTGGACGTGGGCGGCAAGAAACCCTTCGTCATACTCATGGTAGGAGTGAACGGGGTTGGCAAGACCACGACTATCGGCAAGCTCGCCAAACGCTACCAGGCCGAGGGCCGCTCTGTGATGCTGGCGGCCGGCGATACCTTCAGGGCAGCGGCGGTAGAGCAGCTGCAGGTGTGGGGCGATCGCAACGGCGTGCCTGTTATCGCGCAACATACCGGGGCGGACAGCGCCTCGGTGTTGTTTGACGCGCTGCAGGCGGCCCAGGCCCGGGATGTCGATGTGCTGATCGCGGACACGGCAGGCCGCCTGCACAACAAGGATAATCTCATGGAGGAACTGAAAAAGGTGGTGCGTGTCCTGGGCAAGCTCGACCCCGCTGCCCCCCACGAGGTGATGCTGGTACTGGATGCCGGTACCGGCCAGAACGCCCTTGCCCAGGCGGGACATTTCCAGCAGTGGGTGGGCGTGTCCGGTATCAGCCTGACCAAGCTCGATGGCACTGCAAAGGGCGGGGTGATTTTCGCCATCGCCAAGAAGCTCGGCCTGCCGATCCGTTATATAGGTGTCGGCGAGGCGGTGGATGACCTGAGGCCGTTTCAGGCCCAACAGTTTATTGACGCACTTTTTGCCGGGGACGATGCCGCTGCATGATCAGTTTTGACCGTGTGAGCAAGCGCTACGCCGAGGGTCACGACGCCCTGCGCGAAGTGAGTGTCAACATCGGCAAGGATGAACTGGTCTTTATTACAGGCCATTCAGGGGCGGGTAAAACCACCCTGTTGCGCATGATCATGCTGATGGAGCGCCCATCCCGCGGCCAGGTGCTGGTCGACGGCCAGAATCTGGCAAACATCGGCTCCCGCGGTATACCCAGGCATCGTCGCAATATCGGGGTTGTATTCCAGAACCATCGTCTCCTGCTGGACCGGACCGTTTTTGACAATGTTGCCCTGCCGTTGGTGATAGCGGGCCACGATCACCGGGAGGTGGGCAGGAGGGTGCGCGCGGCGCTGGATAAAGTGGGATTGCTCAAGCGCGAGCGCGCCATGCCTGTCACCCTGTCCGGGGGCGAGCAGCAGAGGGTGGGTATTGCCCGTGCCGTCGTGGGTAAACCTAAAATCCTGCTGGCCGACGAGCCCACAGGCAACCTGGATCCGGGGCTGTCTGCCGAAATCATGCAGTTGTTTGAGGAATTCAACCAGGTTGGCGTAACCGTGCTCATTGCCAGCCACGATCTTGCCCTTATCTCCAGGCTGCACCACCGCATAATCACCTTGCGCGACGGGCGCCTGGTAGCGGGGGGCAAATCGTGATCGGGCGCCTGAAGGCCACTCGCAGTGTGCCCGGCGGCCGCCGGGAGGGCGCCAGCCAGAGCCGCACGGGCTTGCGTGACCGGTACCAGGCCTGGCTTCAGCACCATCGCCTGTCCGCCGCCGACAGTATGACCAGGGTAATCGATAATCCCGTATCAAGTGTCATGACGTGGCTGGTGATCGGCATCGCGCTCGCCCTGCCCACGGGTCTGAATGTGGCGCTGGACAACGTCAGCCAGTTGAGCTCCAGCTGGGATAGCCCGGCCCAGATATCGCTGTTTCTCCAGGATGGCGTGAGCGACGACCGGGCCCGGCAGCTGCAGGCAGAACTGGATGAGCGGCCCGACGTGGCGGAAACCCGCTTTGTATCCCGGGAAGAGGCCCTCGATGAATTCCGGACCCTGTCCGGTTTTGCCGATGTACTGGCCAGCCTGGACAGCAATCCGCTGCCACACCTCATCCTGGTATCCCCCGCCGGCGCTGCCGCGCAGTCCGCCGCCCTCGCCCTGCGGGAGGACCTGCAGGCCTACCCGGACGTGGCCCAGGCGGTGCTCGATATGGAGTGGCTGCAGCGGCTAAACAGCCTCATGGAGCTGAGCCGAAGGCTGGTGTTGGCTGTGGGTGGACTGTTGGTGGTGGGGGTGTTGTTGATTCTGGGTAACACGATTCGGTTGGCCATCGAGAGTCGGCGGGAGGAGATTGTTATCGTCAAGCTGGTGGGAGGGAGCAACGCCTTTGTGCGCCGGCCTTTCCTGTACACCGGCCTGTGGTATGGCGTGGGCGGGGGTGTTTTCGCCGCCGTGCTGGTTGCGGCGTCCCTGTGGTTTCTGCGCCAGCCTATCAGCGAGCTCGCCGGGCTTTACCAGAGTGAGTTCCGGCTACGCGGGCTCGGTGTCATGGGCGGCCTGAACCTGGTTATTCTCGGCGGTCTACTTGGCCTGGCGGGGTCCTGGCTCGCCGTTGCCCGGCACCTGGCGGATATCCAGCCGCGCTGAGACTGCCGGCCGACCCGGGCAAGCCTGAAATTTCAAGACAATAACTATATGATTTTAAAAGATATTTATTCACGGCATGGATGTCGCTGGGAACTTTTCCACTATTAGCACTCTAATCCAAAGAGTGCTAAAATCACTCGGCTAACGTGGAGGTCAAATATGAGTAAAAGCTTGCAGCCAGTCGACCAGATGGTGCCCGGAGCCAATCTCCCGGCCTACGTCCAGGCCGTCAGCAGCATTCCGATACTGAGTGCGGAGCGCGAGCGTGAACTGGCGGAGGATTTGTATTTCAATGACAACCTCGCGGCCGCGCGCGAACTGGTTATGTCCCACCTGCGCTTCGTTGTTCACATAGCCCGCAGCTACTCCGGTTATGGCCTGGCGGAAGCCGACCTGATCCAGGAAGGCAACGTTGGCCTGATGAAGGCGGTCAAGCGCTTCAACCCCGAAAAGGGTGTGCGACTGGTGTCGTTTGCCGTGCACTGGATCAAGGCGGAAATGCACGAGTACATCCTGCGCAACTGGCGCATCGTCAAGGTCGCCACTACCAAGGCCCAACGCAAGTTGTTTTTTAACCTGCGCAGCGCCAAGAAAGACCTGGCCTGGCTCAGTGCCGATGAGGCCAGGGCAGTGGCCGACGAGTTGGGCGTGGACGTGAAGGAAGTGCAGCGCATGGAGGGCCGCCTGAGCAGCCGGGACCTGGCTTACGATGCGCCGCTCAATGCCGATGACGAAGACGGCTGGCTGGCTCCCCAGTACTACCTGGAAGACCACAGCGCCGATCCCGCACTCGCAGCGGAATCGAGCGACTGGCAGCAGAGCAGCGAAGAGCGCCTGCACCAGGCGCTGGCCGAACTCGATGAGCGCAGTCGCGATATCCTTGCCCAGCGCTGGTTGGCAGAGGAAAAATCAACCCTGCATGATCTCGCCGCAAGGTATAATGTCTCCGCCGAGCGCATCCGCCAGCTTGAACAAAGCGCCATGAAAAAACTGCGGACCGCGATGGTCGACTGACCCGTCAAACCCGGGGGCGGTCATGCCGCCCCTCGTCATGCGATATTTTTATTAGCCGGACAGGACCCCCCATGGCTAAATTGTTTCTTACCCTGGCTTCACTCAGCGGCATGCTGGCCGTGGCATTTGGCGCTTTCGGTGCGCACGCGCTCAAGGGTCGGCTCGATGATTACGCCCTGGGCGTGTTTCACACCGCAGTGCAGTACCACTTCTACCACAGCCTTGCCCTGCTGGCCGTTGGCGTAATCGCGCTCAGCCAACCCGACACGGTGCTGCTGCGCAGCAGCGGCTGGTTGTTCCTGGTGGGGATAGTGGTGTTTTCGGGCAGCCTTTACCTGCTCAGCTTCAGTGGACTGCGCTGGCTGGGGGCGGTCACGCCGCTGGGGGGCCTGTCGTTCATTGCCGGCTGGGGCTGCCTTGCTGCCGCCAGTTGGAAAATGCTGGCCTGACCCGGTTGTGCGGGGGCTGTGACTGAAACCCAAAAGAGGCGACCCATACGCAGCTACGTGCTGCGCACCGGTCGCATGACACCCGGCCAGCAGCGCGCGTTCGACCGGGACTGGGAGCGCTGGGGCCTGGAATACGCGGACGGCCCGATGGACTTCGATTCGGTGTTTGGCCGGCCCGGCCCGAGGGTACTGGAAATTGGCTTTGGTATGGGCCAGTCCCTGGTGGAGATGGCGGCTGCGGCGCCCCAAAGCAATTTCGTGGGGATCGAGGTGCACCGCCCGGGTGTCGGTAAACTGCTGCACACCATGGCCGGCCGGGGTGTCGACAATATCCGCGTCTACTGCCACGACGCGGTGGAAGTCCTGAGAGACTGTATACCACCGGCCACGCTCGATACCATCCAGGTTTTTTTCCCCGACCCCTGGCACAAGAAGAAACACAACAAGCGACGGTTGATCCAGCCTGCCCTGGTTACGCAACTCGTTACCCGGCTCAAAATCGGCGCTACCTTGCATCTGGCGACTGACTGGGAAGACTATGCCCAGCAGATGATGGCGGTGCTGTCGGCGCAGGAGAGCCTGGTCAACGATTATGGTGAAGGTCAATTCGCCCCCCGGCCCGGGCATCGCCCCCTGACCAAGTTCGAACTTCGCGGTGAACGCCTGGGCCACGGTGTGTGGGACCTGGTGTTCCGTAAAAACCGGGACTGATTCAGCTATCGATCGCGCGGAGTATGTACCGGTGTTCAGCTGTCACTGATCGGGCGGCGCGTCACTAGTCGGGGAAGAATCCGGCAACCACCGTGTCCAGGAAACGCCGCCCCAGTTCACTGGTCTTCACCCGGGAGTTGTCAATATCCAGCAGGCCGCGTTGACGGAATTCCAGCAAACGGGGCTCCAGGTCCGCCGGGTCCTGCCCGGTCATGGCGGCAAATTGTGCCAGGCTGAAACCGTCATTGAGGCGCAGCGCATTCAGCATGAATTCCCCGGTGATATCTGCAGGGGACAGGTATCTCCGGCTACTGGTAAAACCCCTTTGGGACGCCGCCATATAGTCCCCCGGCTGTCGCTTTTTCGCGTAGCGCTCGACCCGCCCATCTGCATGGCTGATCTTGCCGTGAGCGCCCGCGCCAATACCCAGGTAATCGCCGAAGGACCAGTAGTTGAGGTTGTGGCGGCAGCGAAACCCCGGCCGGCTGTAGGCGGAGACCTCGTACTGGCCGTAACCCGCGGCGGCCAGCAAGCTTTCTCCTGCTTGCTGTATGTCGGCCAGCGCATCTTCCACCGGCAGACGTGGGGGGCGTTTATGGAACACGGTGTTTGGCTCGATGGTGAGCTGATACCAGGACAGGTGGGGCGGGTCGAAGGCCAGTGCGGTGCGCAGGTCGGCCTCGGCGGTGGCGACGGTCTGTCCGGGCAAGCCGTGCATCAGGTCGATATTGAAACTGTCAAAGCCCGCTGCGCGGGCGTACTCGACGGCTGAGCGGGCCTGCTTACCGTTGTGAACCCGGCCCAGGGTGGACAGGCAGTGGTCGTCGAAACTCTGCACCCCCAGTGACAGTCGGTTGATACCCGCCGCCCTGAAATCGGCAAATTTGCCGGCTTCCGCGCTGCCCGGGTTTGCCTCCATGGTGGCCTCGAGGCCGGGCGATAGGGCCAGGCGTGAGCCGATGCCGGCCAGCAGGCGCGTTATTGCCCGGGCTGAAAACAGGCTGGGTGTACCGCCACCGATAAACACGGTGGAGACCGGACGCCCCCGGGCGAGCGGCAGATCGCCCTCCAGGTCCCGCAGCAATGCGTCCACGTATTGGGTTTCCGGGATATCACGGGCCTCGTGGGAGTTGAAGTCGCAGTAGGGGCATTTGCGCTCGCACCAGGGCAGGTGAATATAAAGACTCAGCGGTAGCAGCTGCATCAGCGCTGGCGCAGGGCCTCGAGCAGGCGGGCGCTGGCCATGGCCCTGTGACTGATCCGGTTCTTTACCCCGGCGGGCAGTTCGGCACTGCTGCACTGGTAGCGGGGCACATAGAACAGGGGATCATAGCCAAAACCGTTCTCGCCCCTGGGTGCCTCCAGGATATAGCCCTCCCAGCTCGCCTGGCAGACCAGGGGCATCGGGTCCAGTGCGTGACGCATGAACACCAGTGCACACTGGAAACGGGCAGTGCGCTGCTCCCGGGGAAGTTCCCCCAGCGCGGCCAGCAGCTTGGCGTTGTTGGCGGCATCACCTTGCCCGGAGTAGCGGGCTGAATGGATACCCGGTGCGCCATTGAGGAAGTCGACCTCCAGCCCCGAATCGTCCGCGATGGCAGCAAGTCCGCTGCAACCGGCCGCAGCCCGGGCCTTTATGATGGCATTTTCCACGAAGCTGAGTCCGTTTTCCTCTACTTCCGGTACATTGAACTCTGCCTGGGATTTCAGGCGTAGCCCGAGCGGGGCGAGTATACCGGCCAGTTCCCGCAACTTCCCCTTGTTGCCGCTGGCCAGTACCACTACCTGCTCCTGAGCGGGGTCGTTCATTCTTCCACGTACAGCTGATGTTTGAATTCGAATGTGTAGGTCTGGTCCGCACCCTCGGGTCGAAAGTCCACTTCGAAAAAGCGCCATTCCTCATTGATGAACTTGAAATCGGCAATGTAGTACACCGCCTTGCCCTCGCGGATCTCCAGGAAGTCCAGGTCCTGGTTCTGGATCAGGTCCCAGGTACGCCCCTTCAGCAGCATGGGGCGAATCTCGCTGGTGCCGGACTGGTGCTCGCGCACCGCCAGCGTGAGGATCGCGCGATTATCACCGCGTACGATGCCGTAAGTAGCTGCGACGTCGGGTGCCAGGAATGTAGTGTTAACCACGCTGTAATGCAGCTCGTAAGGGCCGAACATTTTCGATTGCTGGGCATGGGCGCCGTTGGCGCCGCCGAAAATCCCTAACAGCAGCAGGCCCAGTCGTGCCAGCGCAGCCATCTCAGCGGGTAATATGGTAGATCGCCGTGGCGGCGAAAAGGTTCGGCCAGACACTGGCAAACAAGGGTTGCCGGTCGGTATTACCCACGACGTCCCGGGCCAGTATGCGGATATTTTTCTGTTCACAGAGCGCCTCAAAATCTTTCACCGTGCAAAAGTGAATGTTCGGGGTGTCGTACCAGTTATAGGGCATGAAACGCGATACCGGCATCCTGCCGCGGGTGCCCAGGTAGAGTCGGCAGCGCCAGTGGCCGAAATTGGGGAAGGTCACAATACCCTCACGGCCGATACGCAGCATCTCGTCCAGCACGCGATCGGGAAAGTGTACGGCCTGCAGCGCATGTGCCATTACCACGGTATCAAAACTCTGGTCAGGGAAATTGCCCAGGCCCTCGTCCATGTTCTGCTCGACGATATTGAGCCCGCGGGCGATGGCCGCGGTGATCTCCCGCTCGCCAATCTCGATGCCGGTACCGCGTACCTGGCGCTGGTCCCGCAGCAGCTGCAGGAACTCCCCGTCGCCGCAGCCCAGGTCGAGTACCCGCGAGCCAGGCCGGATCCAGCGTTGGATGTGGGCGAGGTCCAGGCGCATCAATTGGTTGCCCCGACACGCTGCATGTAGGCCGAGAACACGTCCATATAACGGGGAATAGGCAACAGAAAAGCGTCGTGCCCCTCATCCGCTTCGATTTCAGCGTAAGTGACGGGTCGGTCTGCCGCAATCAGCGCGTTCACGATTTCCCGCGATCGCGCCGGGGAGAAGCGCCAGTCGGTGGAAAAAGAGACCACCAGGTAGCTGCATTTAGCGTGGCCGAAGGCCTCCACGGGATCGTTGTTGTACTCCCTGGCCAGGTCGAAGTAATCCAGCGCCCGGGTCATAAGGATATAGGTGTTGGCGTCAAAGCTGCCTGAAAACTGGCTGCCCTGGTAACGCAGGTAACTCTGCACCTGGAATTCGACATTCTCGTCATTGCCCTGGTCCAGACTACCCGAGCGCAGGTCCCGCCCAAATTTGTTTGCCATGGCATGGTCTGAAAGATAGGTGATATGACCTACCATGCGCGCGAGCGCCAGGCCCTGGACCGGCAGCGTGCCCTGCTCCTGGTAACGCCCCTCGGAAAAGGCCGGGTCGGACAAAATAGCCTGGCGCGCGACCTCGTTAAAAGCCAGGTTTTGTGCGCTGAGCTTCATCGCAGCGGCAATCACGATACAGTGCCTGACGCGTTCCGGATATTCCAGTGACCAGCGCATGGCCTGCATACCACCCAGGCTGCCGCCCACCACGGCAGCCCAGCAGTCGATGCCCAGGTAATCCGCCAGCCGGGCCTGGCTGTTCACCCAGTCCCGGGCCCGCAGGGGTGGGAAGTCGGGCCCCCAGGGTTTCCCGGTCTGGGGATTGATGGAGGTGGGGCCGGTGGATCCGTGGCAACCACCGATGTTGTTCAGGCTGACCACGTAAAATCGATTGGTATCGATGGGCTTGCCCGGCCCGATGCATTCGTTCCACCAGCCGGCTTTTTTGTCTTCGGGGCTGTGATAACCCGCCGCGTGGTGATTGCCGCTCAGCGCGTGGCATATCAGGACGGCGTTGCTGCGCTGCTCGTTGAGTTCGCCGTAGGTTTCAAAGACCAGTTCGTGAGTCGCCAGATCCCGGCCGCAGGCGAGCGCCAGCGGCTCCGTGAAACGCGCTACCCTGGGCTCGACGATGCCGACCGAATGCTGATTTACCGCTGGCGCCATAATGTCAGGTCAACCAGGGAGCGAGCCCCAGCACATTGGCCGCAGCGGACATGTGGTGCAGGGCGATCTGAATGACATTGATCAGGATGAACACCAGGATCGGGGAAAAATCCAGGCCGCCCATAGGGGGCAGTGCCTTGCGGAATGGGGCCATCACGGGTTCCGTGATCTGGTATAAAAGGTAAATGGCCGGGTGACGGCTGCCCGCCGCGACCCAGCTGAGGATGATCATTGCCAACAGGGCGAAAAAATAAATGTTCACCAGCAGGGCCACGATTCCCAGCAGGCTACCTGTGAGTAGCAGCCCGAGGGGTGGGAAACCGCCAAATTTCAGGAAAACCATCGCCGTGATACCGGCCATTTGCAGCAGGAAAGCCAGTAAAAGGGAGGCGATGTCCATTCCGGCGAAGCCAGGTACCACCTTTCGCAGCGGAATCACCAGGGGATTGGTTACCTTGACCAGGAACTGGCTTATCGGGTTGTAGAAGTCAGCCCGCACCAGTTGCAGTAAAAACCGCAATAACATGGCCACCAGATACAGGCTGAGAAAGGTCTGTATCAGGTATCCGACGATTTCATTGACTGCACCCATGAATCAATACTCTCCTAGCCCATTTCCCGCGCCATTTCGGCTGCGCGATCTGCCGCCGCGTCCAGGGCCTTTGCGACGATATTGCGCAGGTCGCTGTCCTCGAAACTCTGGATAGCGCGTTCTGTGGTACCTCCGGGGCTGGTCACGCGACGTCGAAGCTCGACCAGGTCGACATCGTTCTCCACGGCCATGCGGGCAGCGCCCAGCCCGGTTTGCAGCGTCATCGCCGTCGCAGTCTCGCGATCCAGGCCCAGCTCACAGGCAGCGTCGATCATTGCTTCCATGAACAGGAAAAAATAAGCGGGCCCGCTGCCTGAAAGCGCCGTGATCGCATCCAGCGCACCCTCGGTGGGAACCCAGCGCGTCATGCCAACCGCCGAGAGAATCGACTCCGCATACTCGTGCTGCAGCGCGGATACGTTGGCATTGCCATACAGTGCGGTGGCTCCGCAGCCCAGTAGTGCCGGGGTGTTGGGCATGCAGCGCACGATGGCAGCCTGGGGTCCGAGGCGCGCCTGCATACTGGTGATGGTGACGCCCGCAGCGATTGAGATCACCAGGGAGCGCCTCGCCCGTACTGCCCGCGCAATACTGTTGGTGGCCGCCGCCATGACCTGGGGCTTTACCGCCATTATCACGACATCGGCCTGCTCAGCCGCCGCGGCGTTGTCTGCGCACAGTGTGACCGCGGCTATCTCGCCAAGCCGCTCCAGGCTGGCCGGGAAGGGATCGGCCGCGCTGATGGAGCTGGCGGGATGGCCGCTCTGGACCAGGCCGCCGATAATGCTGCTTGCCATGTTGCCGGCGCCGATAAATGCGATATGGGGTGCGTCCAAGAAACCTGCCCGTTGAGTTACTGAAGCTGGAAAAACAAGTCTGTCAGTATACACGGCCGCTTCTGTCAAAATCACCTGTTGCGGCTGCCGAATATCCCGGTGCCCACTCGCAGTATCGTCGCGCCCTCGGCAATAGCGGCCTCCAGGTCATCGGACATACCCATCGACAAGGTGTCTATCCCGGGGGCAAGCGCCTGAATTTGTCCCAGTGCGAGGCGCAGCCTGGCAAAAGCCGCGCGCTGCTGCACCGGGTCCTGCGAGGGTGCGGGAATTGTCATCAGGCCGCGCAGTCGCAGCCTTGGCAAAGCCAGTACCTCCCGTGCGAGCAGCGGCAGTTCTGCAATGGAGACGCCCGACTTGCTTTCCTCTGCGGAAATATTGACCTGCAGACAAATATTCAGTGGCGCCATGGTAGCGGGCCGGTGATCACTCAGGCGCCTGGCGATCTTGCCGCGATCGACACTGTGAACCCAGTCAAAGTGCTCGGCTATCGCGCGGGTTTTGTTGGACTGGATGGGGCCGATGAAGTGCCAGCTAATCGGCAGGTCACCCAGTTGGGACATCTTGGTCAGCGCCTCCTGCAAATAGCTTTCGCCGAATGCTCCCAGGCCGAATTGGCAGGCGGTTCGAATGGCCTCCGCGGGGTGATTTTTGCTCACCGCGAGCACCAGAATATCGCCAGTTACTCGCTGGCTTTTTTCAGCGCTGAGTCGTACTCTCTCGAGTAGCTTTGCTATATTGTCAGAAAGTAGTCGCTCATCCATGGCCTGAATCTTAGCCGATTACGGCCGCGGGGGGCGACTGCAGAATAAAAAGCTGGGGCGGAACTTTGTTGCCGCAAGGCGGCGTTGTCCATGGAACAGTCGGCCATGGGTGCCGATAGCACAGGGGAGCATGCAGGGGAGCATATGGACATAACAGAACTACTGGCGTTCAGCGCCAAGCAGGGAGCATCTGACCTTCACCTGTCGGCTGGCCTGCCACCGATGATTCGCGTGGATGGCGATATCCGCCGAATCAACCTGCCGCCGATGGACCACAAGCAGGTGCATGATCTCATCTACGACATCATGAACGACAAGCAGCGCAAGGACTACGAGGAGTTCCTCGAGACAGACTTCTCGTTTGAAGTGCCCGGGGTGGCCCGTTTTCGTGTCAACGCCTTTAACCAGAACCGTGGCGCAGGGGGCGTATTTCGTACCATTCCCTCTAAAGTCTTGTCGATGGAGGATCTCTCCATGGGCCAGGTGTTTCGCGACATATGTATGATGCCGCGGGGCCTGGTGCTCGTCACGGGCCCTACCGGCTCGGGTAAATCCACCACCCTGGCGGCGATGGTCGATTATATCAACGACAATAAATACGAGCATGTCCTCACCATCGAGGACCCGATCGAATTTGTTCATGAGAGCAAGAAATGCCTGGTAAACCAGCGCGAAGTGCATCGCGATACCCTGGGTTTTGCCGAGGCGCTGCGCTCTGCGCTGCGGGAAGACCCGGATATCGTCCTTGTGGGCGAGATGCGCGACCTCGAAACCATTCGCCTGGCGCTAACGGCGGCGGAAACGGGCCACCTGGTGTTCGGCACGCTGCACACGACTTCCGCGGCAAAAACCATCGACCGTGTGATAGACGTATTTCCCGCTGCCGAGAAATCCATGGTGCGCTCGATGCTGTCCGAGTCGCTGCAAGCGGTTGTGTCCCAGACACTGCTCAAGCGCGCTACCGGGGGTCGAGTGGCCGCCCACGAGATCATGCGTGGCACCTCGGCGATCCGTAACCTGATTCGCGAGGACAAGGTCGCGCAAATGTATTCGGCGATACAAACCGGTAGCGCGATGGGTATGCAGACCATGGACCAGTGCTTGCACGAAATGGTTGAGAAGCGGGTAGTGACCAGGGATGTGGCACGTGAAAAAGCGCGGATGCCGGAAAATTTCTAGGACTCACTGGTCGCGGTAGCATGAGGGAGTGAACCACTATGAAAATTGAACAATTGCTTGAGCAAGTTGTAAAAGAACAGGCTTCCGATGGATTCATCTCGGCGGGCGCGCGACCGAGTATCAAGGTTGATGGTGAAATACGCCCCATCGCGGAAACCCCGCTGACGGAAGAAGAATCGCGGGAGCTGGTTTTGTCCACCATGCGGGAGGACCAGAAAGAAACCTTTCTCAAGCACCATGAATGCAATTATGCCCTGAGTTACGAGCAACTCGGCCGCTTTCGCGCCAGTGCTTTTGTCCAGCGCGGAAAATGCGGCCTGGTTGTGCGGCGCATCAACACTGAAATCCCGACCATAGATGAATTGGGCCTGCCGCCGATCATCAAGGAACTGTCCATGACCAAGCGCGGCCTGGTCATATTCGTGGGCGCTACGGGAACAGGTAAGTCAACGTCACTGGCGGCAATGGTGGGTTATCGCAACCAGCATAGCCATGGCCACATTATCAGCATCGAAGATCCCATCGAATATATCCACGAACACGGAAATTGCATCGTCACGCAGCGGGAAGTGGGAATGGACACCGAGTCCTTCGATGTGGCACTGAAAAACACCCTGCGGCAGGCACCCGACGTCATCATGATTGGTGAGGTGCGATCCGCCGAGACCATGGCCCAGGCCCTGACTTTTGCGGAGACAGGTCACCTGTGCCTGTGTACCCTGCACGCCAACAATGCCAACCAGGCGCTGGACCGTATCCAGAGTTTTTTCCCCGCGGAATTGCACAGCCAGGTCTGGATGGACCTGTCCCTCAACCTGAAATCGATGGTGGCCCAGCAACTGCTGCCGCGAAAAGATGGGAAAGGGCGTGCGCCAGTAGTGGAAGTGCTGCTGAATTCACCACTGATAGCCGATTATATACGCAAGGGAGAGGTGCACCTGATCAAGGACCTGATGGCCAAATCCACCGAGTTGGGCATGCAGACCCTCGATCAGTCCCTGGTGAACGCTTTCAAGGCCGGCGTTATCAGCAAGGAGGATGCGTTGCGGTATGCCGACTCCACCAACGACGTCCGCTTGCAGATCAAGATGTTCGAAAAAACAATACCCGGTGCCAAGGGCGGCCGGGAAGAACTGGGACTGTCGTACGACACGCCCGACCCGGGAAAATTCGTCCGGCGCTGATGTTGATGCAGTGCTGCCAATAATCGGGCGGCATTACACTAATCTTCGATCCTGCTGCCCAGCCAGGTTTGCAGTACCAGCTCTGCGGCCTGGCTGTCTATCGGATGCCGCTTGTAATCGCCCTTGTGGCCATGTTCCCGACTGAGTTGTTTCGCCTCGAAGCTGCTCAGGCGCTCGTCGACCATTTCCACCGGCAGGCCAAGACGGCCATGCAGGCGGCGCGCGAATTTACGGGCTCGTTCGCACAATGGGCTGTCAGTCCCGTCCATGTTCAGCGGGTCGCCGACCACCAGCCGGTCGGGGCGCCATTCCACCATCAGCTGCTCCAACGCCTGCCAGTTGGGTATACCGTCCTTCGCCCTGATGATGGGCAGCGCCTGCGTTGAGCCCAGCAGGCTGTTGCCCACCGCCACGCCTATCTGGCGCAGGCCGTAGTCAAACGCCATCACAGTGTGGCCTCGGGATTTCACCTGGGATCTTTCAGCAGCTGTCAGGCGTGTCCGGCTTCACCGGAGATCAGGTTCATGTCTATCCCCAGCAGGGCGGCGGCCGCACTGAGGCGTAGCTGGGGCCGGGTGTGGAAGATGATGTCGCTGTTCGCGGGCAGGGTGAGCCAGCTGTTATCCGCCAGCTCCTGCTCCAGTTGTCCGGCGGCCCAGCCGGCATAGCCCAGGGCAATAAGGTGCTCTGCGGGCCCTTCGTCCCTGGCGATTGCGCGCAGGATATCGCAGGAGGTTGTCAGTGTGATATCGGCGGTGACCTTCAGGCTGGCCTCCCAGTTTTTCTCGCTGTTGCGGTGCAGAACGAAACCGTGGTCTATCTGTACCGGGCCACCCGCCATGACCGCCACCTCGGAGAAGTCACGGACGGGTGAGATATCAAGATGTTCAAAAATTTCCTCCACGGACAGGTCCAGCGGCTGGTTGATGACGATACCCATGGCGCCGCTTTCACCGTGCTCGCAAATGTAGGTGACGCTCTGGGAAAAAATACCCTCGGACAGCCCCGGCATGGCCAGCAGGAAATGGTCTCGCAGACAGTCGCTGCTCCTGGCCGTATTGACGGAAAATCGTGCTGACATATCGTGAAAATCTCCTTCCGGGGCTCACCATGGCCGCGAGTCGCGGGAAATTTGTGACCTACTTTGAGCTTAGCCCCTTATCGCCATAAGTCCATGTACGAATTATCTCCAGCTTGTCGGTCGTGGCCCTCAGCTCCGCCGGGAAAGGGGCGTAGGGCGCTGCCATGCGCACTGTCTTGACCGCCGCCTCGTCCAGTACGGCGTAGCCGGAGGATGACAGCACCCGGATATCTTCCAGGCTGCCATCGGCGCGTATTACAGCCAGCAGGCGCAGGCTGCCGAACAGGCCATAGCGTATCGAGGCTTCCGGGTAGTACTGGTTCCCTACCGCCTCGGCCCGGCGCTGCCAGTCGAGCAGGTAAGCTGCATCGACGGATTGTTTTGCCGAGACGGAAGTCAGGCGCCTGACTCTGGGTATCTCGGCATAGTTGCGGCTCTGCTGGTCCAGCTCGGCTTCCAGGTTGGCCAATTCCCTGGTCAGTTTGTCGACTTCGGGGCTCACCCCCAGCAAGGGCAGCTGCTCTTGTTCCAGTTGCTCGGTGGCCACGGCCCGCTGGGCCGCTGCAGCCGTGGTCACGGCATCCCTGTGCGGGTCCGTTGGCGCGTCCTGTGGCTGCAAAAGTGCCTGCTCCCCCGGATCGCCTTCGCTGGAAAGCTCGTTATTCGGGCTGGTGAGGCGGGCCAGGTCGGCTGCCTCGCCATCGCCTGCCTGGTTCGCCTGGGCAATATGATGGGCCTCATCCGGCGCTTGCTCGCTGGGCCTGGCCGCCAGCGTCACCTCTATCTGTGGTGTATGGTAGTTTCCGGGGCTTGCTTCGAAGGTAATGGCAATGAGCAGGATCAGATGTACGGCAACTGCCAACACTATCGCGTTGCGCAGCCGGCTGTGTTTGGAGTATCCCGATTCCAGATAGTACATGCCGCCAGTTTATCCGCCCGGCTACCTCGACGTCAGCGCTTTTTGCCTAAAACCTGCGCTATACAATCCATCAACTGCCCACCGATATCCAGGTCATAAGCCCCGTCGATTTCACGTATGCAGGTGGGGCTGGTGACGTTGATCTCCGTGAGGTAGTCGCCAATGATATCCAGGCCGGCGAATAACAGGCCCTTTTCGCGTAGCGCCGGGCCGACTTGTGAGGCTATCCAGCGGTCGCGCTCCGACAGGGGCTGTGGTCGCCCGGATCCGCCGGCCGCCAGGTTGCCCCGGGTTTCCCCCACCTCCGGCACCCGCGCGAGGCAGTAGGGAATCGGCTCGCCATTAATCATGAGTATGCGCTTGTCGCCGGCGGTGATTTCCGGAATAAAGCGCTGCGCCATGATGGTCTGTTGCCCGTGCTGCGTCAGCATTTCCAGGATCACACTCACGTTGGGGTCGTCCTGCCTCACCCGAAAAATTGCCGTGCCGCCCATGCCGTCGAGGGGTTTGAAAATCACATCCCGGTGTTCCTTGTGGAAGGCCCTCAGTCGCTTCTTGTCGGCGCTGACCAGCACCGGCGGACAGCACTGCGGGAACCGGGTAGCGAAGACCTTTTCGTTGCAATCGCGCAGGCTCTGGCAGCGGTTGACCACCAGGGTGCCCTGGCGCTCCGCCGCTTCCAGGATGTAGGTCGAATAGATGAATTCATTATCAAAAGGCGGGTCCTTGCGCATCAGGATCACGTCCAGCTCGGCCAACCGGACGTCCTGGCGTGGGCCCAACTGGTACCAGCATTCCGGGTCGTGGAAGACCGTCAGTGGGGCCATGCTTGCCCCTGCGACCCCCTGGTCGAGGTACAGGTCCTGTTGCTCCATGTAAAAAAGCTGCCAGTCCCGGGCCTGGGCTGCCCACAGCATGGCCAGGGTACTGTCCTTCTTGTAATTGATATTGGCGATAGGATCCATCACCACGCCCACTTTTAAGGTCATCACATTACCTATCTGCCGTAACAGGAAATTATTGGCTGGTTAACTTACGCAAAGCCGATAGCCGGCGCAAGGGTGGTGCTTTTGGATTGGTGGTAGGGGCATGGGGTAGAAATTGCTTTAGAATAGGCGCCATTGTAATTGCCGATCGTAGATGGAGAAGCGCATGAGTTGGGCAGGAACGTATTTTTTTCTCGCGCTGGTGAGTGCTGCATGTACCACCACCGCAGTGATCCAGGCACGCAAGGTTTACTGGTTTGTGCCCGTATACTTCGCGATGGGCTGGCTTGCGGGTGAGTTGGCCTTGATACACCTGATCTGGCAGGTGGCAGTCACGGCGCTGCTCGCCTTTACCGGGGGCCTGTCCGAGCCTTTAGCACAGGCTGGCCTGGGTATTTTTGCCCTGTCATGGCTCGGCCTGGTTTACCTGCACTGCCAGGCGATGGAAACCCCTCGCCACCTGGGGGCGGCACTGCGCCGCGGGCTCGGCCAGGATTACCGTGCGGGGATACCGGTTGAGCGCCAGCACTTGCTGGCCGACGATATCAGCGCCAGGCACTGGCTCCAGCCGTTTCGCTTCAAGCGGCAGGGTGTGCGCAGGCACAGCCAAATCAGCTATTCAGATGCGGGCAAGCGCAACCTGCTGGATATTTACCACCCGCACGAACCACGCGAAGGGGGCTTCCCCGTACTGTTGCAGGTGCACGGTGGAGCCTGGATGATTGGCGAGAAAGAACAGCAGGCCCTGCCGCTGATGTATCACATGGCGCAGCGCGGCTGGTTGTGCGTGGCGATAAACTATCGCCTGAGTCCCCAGGCGGCGTTTCCAGCGCACATTATTGATGTAAAAAAAGCCATTGCCTGGATTCGTGAGCATATCCGTGAATACGGCGGTAACCCGGATTTTATCGCTATTACCGGCGGCTCTGCCGGTGGGCATCTCAGTGCCCTCGCGGCGCTTACGCCCAACCGCGAGGAATGGCAGCCCGGTTTTGAGCAGGCGGATACCACCTTGCAGGCTGCGGTGCCCTTTTACGGGGTATACGACTTCCTGGACCGCTTTGATATTCGGCCGGAAATGTCCATGGAGGAAATGGTTGCCGATAGGGTGATGCAGTGCACCCGGGAGGAAAACCCCGGGATATGGGCCAGCGTGTCACCGCTGGATCATGTTTCGTCCAGCGCTCCACCCATGTTTGTCATTCACGGTACCCACGATTCGCTGGTGTGGGTGGAAGAGGCCCGGGCGTTTGTTTCCGCCCTGCAGCCGGTGGCGAGCCACCCGGTCGCCTATGCGGAGTTGCCGGGTGCCCAACACGCCTTCGAGTTGTTTCACTCCGTGCGTACGGATCACACAGCAAATGCGGTGGGCCATTTCCTGGAGTGGACACATGCGCAATGGCTGGAACAGCAGCTGAAGGCGGCCAGCTGATACCGGGCCCGCGGGCGGGCTCAACTCGCGCCACTGTCCATATCGCCCCAGCGGGCCTGCAGGATGGCGATAGCGGCCAGCGGCGCGGTTTCCGTGCGTAAAATCCGCGGCCCCAGCTGCAGGGACTCGAACCCGGCCGTCTCGGCGACGCCGATCTCCCGGGCGCTCAAGCCGCCTTCAGGACCCACCAGCAGGGCCACGCTTGAGGGGTGCATGACCCCGGTGCCGACATTGCCGGCCCTGTGATGTAAAACCAGGCGTGCGTCCGCTTCGACGGATTGAACCCAATGATCGATCGCCTGCGGCTGCAGGATTTGCGGAACGCGGTTACGGCCGCATTGCTCACAAGCGCTGGTGGCTACCTGCTGCCAGTGCCGGAGCTTCTTCTCTTCGCGTTCGCCCCGTAGCCTGACCTCAGTGCGCTCACTGAAGAGCGGGGCGATACACGTGACCCCCAGTTCGGTTGCCTTCTGGATCACCCAGTCCATTTTTTCGCCCCGGGAGATAGCGATGCCAAGCTCGACTTGCAGGTCGGATTCGCGCTCGACAGGGTCAAAGTCTGCGGTTTCGACGCGAACCGATTTCTTGTCGATCCTGTCAATGGTGGCGCGGTACTGGCCGCCGCTGCCGTTGAACAGGATAAGCGCGTCGCCCACCTGCATGCGCAGCACGCGGCACACGTGCTGGGCCGCGCCGGGCTCCAGCTCGACACGGGTATCGGCCTGCAGTGACTGGCCGGTGAATATCCGCGGTATGCGCATGATGTGGGCGAACTAGAGCCCCAGGTTCCTGTAGATTTCCCGGGTGGGCTCAATATGGTTCATGGTGTAGAAATGAATGCCCGGTGCACCGCTGTCGAGCAGTGTCTGGCATAACTGGGTCACTATTTCGATGCCGAATTTACGGATGCTTTCCTGGTCTTCACCATAGCCCTCCACCCGCTGGCAGATCCAGCGCGGGATTTCCGCACCGCAGTTGCGGGAAAAGCGTGCGAGATTCGCAAAATTGATAATGGGCATTATGCCGGCATAGATCGGTTTGCTTATGCCCGCGGCGGCGCACTGGTCGAGAAAGTAAAAATAGGACTCCACGTTAAAGAAGTACTGGGTGATGGCGCTGTTGGCGCCCGCGTCCAGTTTGCCTTTGAGGAACTGGATATCATTGTCGTAACTCTTCGCCTCGGGATGAATTTCAGGGTAGGCGGCCACCTCGATTTGAAAGTGATCACCGGTGCGCTCGCGAACAAAAGCCACCAGTTCATTGGCATAGACCAGCTGGGATGAGCCACCCATGCCCGAGGGCATATCCCCTCGCAAGGCCACCAGACGGTTGATGCCGCGCTCCTGGTAGGTATCGATCAGCGTGCCGATGGCATTTTCATCATCGCCCCCGAAGCTCAGGTGGGGTGCCACCTCGATGCCCGCCTCGCGAATTGCGGACACCACCCCGAGGGTGGTGTCGCGCGTGGTGCCCCCGGCACCATAGGTCACGGAGAAAAACGCCGGGTCAAGCTCGTTCAGCGCCGGCGTGGTTTCCTGCAACAGCTTTGCCTTGCCCTCCTGTGTGCGGGGAGGGAAGTATTCAAAGCTCATCCTGGGTCTTTGCCTGGGCATCGCGGTTTTTCCTAGTACTTATAGCTTTCCGGCTTGTAAGGGCCATCCACACTCACATTGATGTAGTCTGCCTGCTCCGGTGTTAACCGGGTCAGCACCGCGCCGAAACCGCCCACCATGTGGGCCGCCACTTCCTCGTCTAGTTTCTTCGGCAACACCTCCACCCTCAGGGCCGAAGGCTTCATCTCGGGTTCCAGGTTGGCAAACTTGCGTTCGTACAGGTAAATCTGCGCCAGCACCTGGTTGGCAAAGGAGCCGTCCATGATGCGCGACGGGTGGCCGGTAGCATTGCCCAGGTTTACCAGACGGCCCTCGGACAACAGGATCAGGTGGTCATTGCTGGCCTGGTCACGGTATACCTTGTGCACCTGCGGCTTCACTTCCTGCCATTCCCAGTTGCGACGCATGAAGGCGGTGTCGATTTCATTGTCGAAGTGGCCGATGTTGCACACCACGGCACCGCTCTTGAGGGCCTTGAGCATATTGGCGTCGCATACGTTGAAGTTGCCGGTGGCGGTGACGACAAGGTCGATACTGGCCAGCAGCGCGTTATTGATGCTGGCCTCGGTGCCGTCGTTGATCCCGTTATTGAAGGGCGAAACCACCTCGAAACCATCCATGCAGGCCTGCATGGCGCAGATGGGGTCCACCTCGGTGATGCGCACGATCATACCTTCCTGGCGCAGGGACTGGGCCGAACCCTTGCCCACGTCGCCGTAGCCGATAACCAGTGCCTTCTTGCCAGCCAGCAAATGGTCCGTGCCGCGCTTGATGGCATCGTTGAGACTGTGGCGACAGCCGTACTTGTTGTCGTTTTTCGACTTGGTCACCGAGTCGTTCACATTCACTGCAGGAATTTTCAGGGTGCCCTGCTTGAGCATTTCCAGCAGGCGGTGCACACCGGTGGTGGTTTCCTCGGTGACGCCGTGGATCTTGTCCAGCATGGCGGGGTATTTTTCATGCAGCATTCCCGTGAGGTCGCCGCCATCGTCCAGCACCATGTTGGCGTCCCAGGGCACTCCGTCTTTCAAAATGGTCTGCTCCAGGCACCAGTCATACTCTTCCTCGGTTTCGCCTTTCCAGGCAAACACGGGTACCCCGGCTGCGGCGATGGCGGCAGCGGCGTGATCCTGCGTGGAGAAAATATTACACGAGGACCAGCGTACCTCGGCACCCAGCTCCCGCAGCGTCTCGATCAGCACGCCGGTCTGGATGGTCATGTGGATACAGCCCAGGATCCTGGCGCCGGCCAGGGGCTTGCTGTCCCGGTAGCGGGCGCGCATGGCCATGAGTGCGGGCATCTCCCCTTCGGCGATATCCAGCTCCCTGCGACCCCAGTCGGCCAGGCTGATATCGGCAACTTTGTAGTCCTGCTTGCTAGCCAGTTTTTCTGCTGTGTTCATCTTCGTTTCCCTCGGTTTATCCTGCGTTTCTGTTTGTTAACAATCCCCTGGGCTCGCCGCCTCGCGATCCGGCAGCGCGCCCTGATTCGATCTGCTCCCGATACGGCTCTACAGCGCTGACTTCAAGGCCTCCGCGCGATCAGTACGCTCCCAGGTAAACTCGGGCATCTCCCGCCCGAAATGCCCATAGGCCGCCGTCTTCCTGTAAATCGGGCGCTTCAGGTCCAGCATGTCCACCAGGCCTTTTGGCCGCAGGTCAAAATGCTCGCGCACCAGCTTGGCAATTTGTGAATCGGAAATTTTGCCTGTGCCAAATGTATCGATGGAAATGGACGTGGGCTCCGCAACGCCGATAGCGTAGGACACCTGGATCTCGCAGCGATCGGCAAGGCCGGCGGCGACGATGTTCTTGGCGACGTAGCGCCCCGCATAGGCCGCTGACCGATCGACCTTGGATGGATCCTTGCCCGAGAAGGCACCGCCGCCGTGGCGGGCCATGCCGCCGTAGGTATCCACGATGATCTTGCGCCCGGTCAGGCCGCAATCGCCCACGGGCCCGCCGATAATAAACTGGCCGGTCGGGTTGATATGGAAACGGGTGCCGGCATGTAACCAATCGGTGGGGAGCACTTCCTTGATGATAAGGTCCATAACCGCCTCGCGAATATCGGCCTGGCTTATATCCTCGTCGTGCTGCGTGGACAGCACGACCGCATCGATCGCCACAGGTTTGCCGTCTTCATAACGCAGTGTTACCTGGCTCTTGGCGTCGGGGCGCAACCAGGGCAGTGTGCCGTGCTTGCGCAGCTCCGCCTGGCGCTCTACCAGGCGGTGGGCGTAGTAGATGGGGGCGGGCATCAGCACGCTGGTTTCATTGGTGGCGTAGCCAAACATCAGGCCCTGGTCGCCGGCGCCCTGTTCGTGGTTTTCGCTCTCGTTCACGCCCATGGCGATATCCGGAGACTGCTTGCCGATGGCGTTGAGTACCGCGCAGGAGGCGCCATCGAAGCCGACGTCCGAACTGTTGTAGCCGATGTCGAGGATTACCTGGCGCACCACATCCTCCAGGTCGACATAGGTCGAGGTGGTCACCTCGCCGGCGATGATCGCCATGCCCGTTTTGACCATGGTTTCCACCGCCACCCGGGCATTGCGGTCATCCTTGAGGATGGCGTCCAGGATGGCATCGGAAATCTGGTCCGCCATTTTGTCCGGATGTCCTTCCGATACCGATTCGGAGGTGAAGATTGCGTATTCGCTCATAGTTGCTTCCTTTGGGGCTGTTAAAACCGGTTCAGGAGCGGCCGAAAAGGCGCACCTGTATCTGAAATCCGTTGCGTTGTGCCAGGTAGACGCTGGCGATATCGTCGAGTCCCGCCTCCGCGGCCCAGGCGGTGAGTGCCCGGGGTTCGAAGCCCAGCCAGAGGTCGCCACAGTTTTCCCGGGCCCAACCCTGGTCGTGGCTGCACAGGTCGGTGACCAGCACCACCCCACCCGGGGCGAGGCAGCCCGACACATCCTGGAGGATTTGCCCGGGCTCCGGCGTGTGGTGCAGCACCATGTTGATAACGGCGCAGTCGGCTGCCAGGCCCTGCAGTTTTTCACTGCCGGTATCGCCCAGGACGAATTCGATATTATCCAGCCCCGCAGCCGCGGCCCGGTCTCGGGCCTGTGCCAGCATCAGCTCGGCGTTATCGAGCGCCACGACACGTTTGAACATCGGCGCCAGTTCCAGCAGGAACGCGCCATCCCCGGGTCCTATCTCCAGCGCACTGTCCAGGTGTGCCAGGTGTGCGTCCCGCAGCATTTGCGCCACCGTGTCGGCATACTGTTCATAGCTTGCAATGAGGTCCTGTTGCTGGCGAAACTTGTGGCCGTTTTCCCGGAAAAAGTTGCGGGAGTTTTCCTCCCGCTGGCGATACAGCTGCGCCAGGCGCCCGGCCGTCTCCGCGGGCAAGTCGATTTGATCCACGCTCTCGAAAATACTGCTTTGCAGCCGCTCCAGTTCAGGGCGCTGGCCCAGGCTGCTGCGCCGGTAAAAGATGGAGTTGCCCTCCCGGCGGGTCGCCACCAGTCCGGCGCCTGAGAGCACCTTGAGGTGGTGGCTCAGCGCGGGCTGGCGGATGCCGAAGATCGAGCACAGCTCCGACACCCCGAAGGAGTCCTTGCACAGGACACGCAGCACCTGCAGGCGCAGTGGGTCCGCGCTGGCCTTGCAAAGAGCGGACAGCGCGGCAAGGCGCCCGCCGGATGCGGGGTCTGCGTTCACGGTGGCGGGGGCTGTGGTGGAAGTCAGCATGGCGGCGAGTCTAGCAGGCCTTGCAGTCTATATCAAAATAATTTGATATAGATTTTCGGCTGTTCCCACGGGGCGGGCAAAAAGCCCGAAAACTGAAATTTTCCGCCCGTTTGTTTGCCGTTGGCCTCAGCTTACGCGAAAATACCGACCCATTTGAGTGCCCGCCCGCCCACGCCTCCCGGAGAAACCGATGTCGTCCTCCCGTACCGAACTTGCCAATGCCATCCGCGCCCTGAGTATGGACGCTGTCCAGAAAGCCAACAGCGGCCACCCGGGCGCCCCGATGGGCATGGCCGACATCGCCGAAGTGCTTTGGAACGATTACCTGCGCCATAACCCGGGCAACCCCCACTGGGCCAACCGGGACCGCTTCGTCCTGTCCAATGGCCACGGGTCGATGCTGATCTACTCGCTGCTGCACCTCACCGGCTATGCCCTGTCGATGGAGGAACTGAAGAATTTCCGCCAGCTGCACAGCATGACCCCGGGCCACCCCGAGTATGGCTATACCCCCGGTATCGAGACCACCACGGGGCCCCTGGGCCAGGGCCTGGCCAACGCGATAGGCATGGCGCTGGCTGAAAAGGTGCTGGCCGCCCAGTTCAACCGTGAAGGCCATGCCGTCGTCGATCACCACACCTATGTTTTCCTGGGCGACGGCTGCCTGATGGAAGGCGTCTCACACGAGGTCAGCTCGCTGGCGGGTACCCTCGGCCTGGGCAAGCTGATTGCCTTTTACGACGACAACGGCATCTCCATCGATGGCGAGGTGGAGGGCTGGTTTACCGACGACACCCCGGCCCGCTTCAAGGCCTATGGCTGGCAGGTGATCAATGACGTCAACGGTCACAGCCCCTCAGAGGTGAAGTCCGCGATCGAGGCGGCCCGTCACGAGACTGCCAGGCCCACGCTGATCTGCTGCAAGACGATTATCGGCAAAGGGGCGCCCCACAAGCAGGGCACCGAATCCTGCCATGGCGCGGCGCTGGGTGCTGACGAGGTCGCGGCTACCCGGGTCGCGCTGGGCTGGACCCACGAGCCGTTTCACATCCCGCAGGAGATCTATGCCGGCTGGGATGCCAGGGAAAGGGGCGCGGCCAGCGAACAGGCCTGGGAAGCAAAGATGGCGGCATACGCGAAGGCCCACCCCGGTCTCGCCACCGAGTTGCGGCGCCGGCTTGCCGGCGAGCTGCCGGCGGATTTTTCAGCCCGGGCCGCAAGCTATATAGAGCAGTGCCAGCGCGAGGGCGCCACGATCGCATCCCGCAAGGCGTCCCAGAACTGCCTGAATGCCTTCGGCCCGCTGTTGCAGGAGCTGGTGGGCGGTTCCGCCGACCTGGCGGGTTCCAACCTGACGATATGGAGTGGTTCGAAAGGTATCAGCAGGGACGACGCCAGTGGCAACTACATCTATTACGGTGTGCGTGAATTCGGCATGGCGGCCATGATGAACGGCATCGCCCTGCACGGCGGCTTTATCAACTACGGCGCCACCTTCCTGATGTTCATGGAATACGCCCGCAATGCCGTGCGCATGGCGGCGCTGATGAAAGTGCAGTCCATCTTTGTCTTCACCCACGACTCTGTCGGCCTGGGCGAGGACGGACCGACCCACCAGCCGGTGGAGCAGCTCACAGCGCTGCGCTCGACCCCGAATATGCACACCTGGCGCCCCTGCGATACGGTGGAGTCGGCGGTGGCCTGGAAAATGGCCATCGAGCGCCGGCACGGCCCGACTTCACTGGTGTTTTCCCGCCAGAACCTGCCCCACCAGGCGCGCGATGCCGGTCAGGTGGCGGCGGTTTCCCGGGGTGCGTACGTGCTGCGCACTTGCGAGGGTAAGCCGGACGCCATTCTCATCGCCACCGGCTCCGAAGTAGGCCTGGCCATGGCGGCGGCCGACCGGCTTGCACAGTCCGGCAAGCAGGTGCGAGTGGTTTCCATGCCATGTGCCGAGGTGTACCAGGAGCAGGACGCCGCCTATCGCGAGTCCGTGCTGCCAAGTGATGTGCTGGCGCGCGTCGCGGTGGAGGCCCTGCACGCCGATTTCTGGTACAAGTATGTGGGCCTGGACGGTCGGGTGCTGGGCATGACCACCTTCGGCGAGTCGGCGCCGGCCGGTGACCTGATGCAACACTTCGGCTTTACCGTGGACAACCTGGTCGCACTCGTGGAAGAGGTCCTGTAACGGCCGATTGTAAGGATAATCCCGTGTTGCGACTGGCGATAAACGGCTACGGCAGGGTCGGCCGCAGCGTGCTGCGGGCACTGTATGAAAGCCCCTTGCGGTCCTCACTGCAAGTGGTGGCCATCAACGAACTTGCCGACGCACGCACGGTTTTACATCTCACCCGCTACGACTCCACCCATGGCCGATTCGCCGGTACGCTCGCCGGTGATGAACGCCGGATCCAGGTGAATGGGGACACCGTCACCCTGTTGCGATGCCCGGATATCGGCGACCTGCCCTGGGGAGACCTTGGCGTGGATATGGTTCTGGAATGTACCGGTGCCTTCTCCGACAGGGCTACCGCCGAGTTACACCTGCAGCAGGGAGCGGGCAAGGTGCTGTTTTCCCAGCCGGCCGAGGCCGATGTCGACGCCACGGTGGTTTATGGTGTCAATCATCATCAATTGCGCGCGCAGCACCGCATCGCTTCGAACGCCTCCTGCACCACCAATGCCATAGTGCCGGTGATCAAGGCGGTGCACGAGGCGGTCGGCATCGACAGTGGCACCATTACCACCATTCACTCCGCCATGAATGACCAACCGGTACTGGATGCCTACCACCACACCGACCTGCGCAAAACGCGAGCGGCCTCCCAGTCGATCATCCCGGTGGATACGGGCCTTGCGAAGGGCGTTGAGCGAATACTGCCGGAGATGGCCGGGCGTTTTAGCGCCCAGGCCCTGAGAGTGCCCACCCTGAACGTCTCCGCCCTCGACCTGACGGTTTATACCCGCACGGATACCGATGTCGTTGCCATAAATCGCGCATTGCATGACGCAGCTCAAAGCGGGTTCAACGGCGTGCTGGGCTATACTGAGGAGCTGCTGGCCTCCTGTGATTTCAACCACGATGCCCGCTCCAGCATCATCGATGCGAGCCAGACCCGGGTCAGCGGCAAGCGCCTGGTCAAGGTGCTCACCTGGTTCGATAACGAGTGGGCCTACGCCAACAGGATGTTGGATGTGGCCGGTTATTGGGGTGGTTTGCAGCAACCGAGTGAAATGGGGGAATGAGCTTGAAAGTTGACCTGATGCAAGACCTGGATCTCAAGGGTAAGCGCGTGCTTATCCGCGAGGATCTCAACGTACCGATCAAGGACGGCCTGGTCAGCAGTGACGCCCGCATCCGCGCCGCCCTGCCGACAATAGAGGCGGCGGTGAACGCCGGCGCACGGGTGATCCTGATGTCTCACCTGGGCCGGCCGGTGGAAGGTGAATTCGATCCCCAGTTTTCGCTGGCACCGGTAGCCGGGCACCTGGCGGACTTGCTGGGCAGGCCCGTGGCGCTGGTAACGGACTGGCGGGAGGGCGTTGAGCTGGCCGATGGTGAAGTGGCCATGCTGGAAAACGTGCGTTTCAACACCGGTGAGAAGAAGGATGACGAGGCACTCGCGCGGGCGTATGCCTCCCTGTGCGATGTTTTCGTTATGGATGCCTTCGGAACGGCCCACCGGGCCCAGGCCTCGACCCACGGGGTGGGCAAGTATGCGCCGGTCGCCTGCGCCGGCCCGTTGCTGGCCGGGGAGCTGGCAGCGCTGGAAAAGGCCCTGGCCAATCCGGCCCGGCCCATGGTGGCTATTGTTGGCGGGTCCAAGGTCTCCACCAAGTTGACCGTACTGGAAACCCTGTCAGACAAGGTCGACCAGTTAATCGTCGGCGGTGGCATTGCCAACACCTTTCTTGCGGCCAGTGGTCTACCTGTGGGCAAGTCCCTGTGTGAACACGACCTGGTGCCTGCCGCACTGGCACTGATGAAAAAAACCCATATACCGCTGCCCCCCGACGTGGTGACTGCCACTGAATTTTCCGAGACCGCAAGTGCGATGCTCAAGCCCGCGAGCGAGGTTGCAGCGGATGACATGATCCTCGACATTGGCCCGGTGGCGGCCGCCGAGATAGCGGATATTCTGCGGCAGGCCGGCACCATATTGTGGAATGGCCCGGTGGGCGTCTTCGAGTTCAGCCAGTTTGCCGCGGGCACGGAAGTGGTGTCCCGGGCGATAGCGGATAGCCCGGCGTTTTCGCTCGCGGGGGGTGGCGATACCCTGGCCGCAATTGACAAATTTGGCATCGCCGATAAGGTCTCCTATATCTCCACAGGCGGTGGCGCTTTCCTCGAATACGTGGAAGGCAAGATTCTGCCCGCGGTTGCCATGCTTGAGCAGCGCGCCGGCCGGGCCCCCGAGTAGGCGAGCACTGTATTTCACATTTCCGGATAAAAGGACGAACGACATGGCATTAATCAGTATGCGTCAGTTGCTGGACCACGCGGCAGAACATGGCTACGGGGTACCTGCCTTTAACGTCAATAACCTCGAGCAGACCCGGGCCATCATGGAGGCTGCCGACAAAACCAATTCCCCGGTCATCATGCAGGCCAGTGCCGGCGCCCGCAAATATGCCGGCGCACCGTTCCTGCGGGCGATGATGGAGGCGGCGATGAACGAGTTTCCCCATATCCCGGTGGTGGTGCACCAGGACCACGGCGTCTCACCGGCGGTTTGCCAGCGTTCGATCCAGCTGGGGTTCAGCTCGGTAATGATGGATGGCTCCCTGGGGGAAGATGGCAAGACCCCCATGGATTACGACTACAATGTCGCGGTCACCCGGCAGGTGGTGGACCTGGCCCACGCCTGCGGCGTCTCCGTGGAGGGCGAGCTGGGCTGCCTGGGCTCCCTGGAAACCGGGGAAGCCGGCGAGGAGGATGGTATTGGCGCCGAGGGCAAGCTGACCCATGACCAGATGCTGACAGACCCGGAAGAGGCGGCGCTGTTCGTCAAGGCCACGGGGGTGGATGCCCTGGCCATCGCCTGCGGCACCAGCCACGGTGCCTACAAGTTCAGCCGTCCCCCCACGGGGGACATTCTCGCAATTGATCGTATCAAGGAGATCAACGCGCGCATTCCAGGCACACACCTGGTCATGCACGGCTCCTCCTCGGTGCCCCAGGATTGGCTGGCGATCATCAACCAGTACGGCGGGGAAATCCCCGAAACCTATGGCGTACCCGTGGAGCAGATCCAGGAGGGTATCCGCCATGGTGTGCGCAAGGTAAATATCGATACCGACCTGCGCCTGGCCTCCACCGGCGCGATACGCCGCTTTATGGCCCAGAAGCCGTCGGAATTTGATCCTCGCAAATACCTCGCGGAAACCATTGTGGCCATGCGCGATATCTGCATTGCGCGTTACGAGGCTTTCGGTACCGCCGGCAATGCCGACAAGATCCGGGTGAAATCCCTGGGGCGGATGCAGCAGGCCTATGATGCCGGTGAGTTAAAGCAGCGGGTAAACTGAGCCCCGACATCTTGACACCGGGGCAACTGCAGAAACTGCGAACCGGGTTGCCAGCGTTTTCCGCGGCGAGGGGCACCACGCCCCTGCAACGGGAATTCTGTCGCTATTACGGTATTGATTTCAGTGCGGGCCGCCCGGGCCTCCAATACCGGCTTGGCGCGGTGCCTTCCGGCGGTTTCACCCTGGCCGTGCACCGCTGGCTGCAGCGAGATGCGACCCGCAATTTGCTGCTGGTGCACGGCTATTTCGATCACAGCGGCCTGTTTGGCAAGCTTATCGAATACGGCCTGTCCCAGGATTGCAATGTGCTGATCTTTGACCTGCCGGGCCACGGCCTGTCCTCCGGAGAGCCCGCGGTCATCGATGATTTCGCCGATTACGGCCGGGCTATTCGGGCGGTACTCGAGGCGGGGGACCTGCCGCGCCTGCCGCTGTGGGTGATGGCGCAGTCCACCGGCTGTGCCGCACTGGTTGAGTATGCGCGCCAGTACCCGTGGCCCTTCTTTGCCGCGGTGCTGCTGGCGCCGCTCGTGCGGCCGCTGGGGTGGCGCGGCGGTCGGCTGGCGCACTCACTGTTGCGCCCTTTCGTCGACAGCGTCAAGCGCACATTTGTCCCCAATTCAACCGACGTGGAATTCCAGGCGTTCCTGCGCAGCGACCCACTGCAGAGCCGCAGGCTGCCCGTGCGTTGGGTAACTGCCCTGCGACGGTGGCAGGCGGCGCTGCCCACCGCTGATCTCGGCGTCGGGCCCGCACTGATTGTGCAGGGCGATGCCGACCGAACCGTGGACTGGCGTTACAACCTGCCGCTCTACCAAAAGCTGTTTCCCGGCAGCCAGGTCGTGCTGCTGCCCGGGGCAGGGCACCAGCTGGCCAACGAAACCGCGTTGCTGCGCCGGCAATATCTCGATAGTGTGGGCGTATGGCTGGCGCTCCAAAATGGCTCTCCCAATCCCAAAGAGATAATTCGATGAAGATGCTGGCGTATCCCCTGTTGTGTGTGGCCCTTGCCAGTCCATCTTTGCTGGCGGAGGAAAGCGGCACGTTCCCGGGCATCAAGGCACTGATGTCCCCCGGGGAATACCAGGCGGCTGGGCTGGATAAGCTGAGCCCGGCTGAGCTGGAGGCTCTTGACCGGTTCCTGATCAGGTATACCGCGGAGGACGCGGTGGCGCTGATTGCAAGCGACGAGGAAGTGCAAAAGGCAGCGCAGGAGCAGGTAATCACATCCGTGATCCAGCAACCGTTCAGGGGCTGGTCGGGAGATACGATCTTTGCGCTGGAAAATGGACAGGTCTGGAAGCAGCGGTATGCGGGCAAGTACCGCTATACCGGGAGCCACCCCGAAGTGCGTATTACCCAGAATTTCATGGGATTTTTTCGGATGGAGCTAATTGAGAACGGCAAAACCATCCAGGTGAAGCGGCTAAAATAAAACCTATCTTTGTATTTGTCTCCAAGATATTCACGGTAATACTCCTTTAGGGGGGGTTTAAAAGCGTGAATTCTATGCAAAAATGCGCCCATCGGGAGATTTGCCAGACCGAATCTTATAAAGTTCGGCTACGCAACTTCCGCAAGAAGATTGCACAAACTTATAAACACAAGGGGAAATACCATGGTGAGAAAGTCTCAGCTTTCCATAGCGGTTAGCGCTGCGCTAGGACTATCGTCTTTGACGTTTATGCCAGCGCATGCACAGGAATCCAGCGCAAATCAGCTCGAAGAAGTTGTTGTAACCGGTTCGCGTATCCAGCGGCTCAACCTAGTCAGTGCCAGCCCGGTACAGCAACTCGACCAGGAACAGCTCGCTTTCTCGGGTGTTACCCGGGTAGAGGACGTACTGTCCTCGCTGCCACAGATTTCTATCGACCAGGGGGCCGGGCAGGCCATCGAGGCCGAGGGAACAGCGACCGTCCAGTTGCGCAACCTCGGCGTCAGCCGGACCCTGGTGCTGGTCGATGGCAAGCGCCTGCCGATCAATTCGCCGACTTCCGATGAATCCGGCCCTGACCTGAACTTTATCCCGATGCAATTGGTGAAGCGCGTTGAGGTACTGACCGGTGGTGCATCCTCCACCTATGGCTCCGATGCCGTCGCGGGTGTTATCAACTTTATCATGGTGGACGATTTCGAGGGCGTTAGCCTGGATTACCAGACTTCCCAATACCGTCATGACAACAGTGGCAACGCCCCGGCAAAAGCCACCGTGGCGCAGGGCACTTCCGTCCCGACCGACACCGTCAACGACGGCGATATGAATGACTTGTCCCTTATCATGGGCGGGAACTTCGACAACGGCCGCGGCAACATCACCGCCTACGGCACCTACCGCAAGATCGAAGGTATTACCCAGGACTCACGCGACTACTCTACATGTGCGGTCCGTGTGGTTTCGGACGGATCCCTGCGCTGCCTTGGTTCTGGCACCAACGCTTCCGGTAGCTTCTACTTCGAACCCGACGGGTACGATGCCCTTACCCACGTAGAGGGTAACGAGCTGGTAGAGGGTTCAGGCGCGCCCTTCAACTTTGCCGCCCCGAGCTACTACCAGCGTCCCGACAAGCGCTACAACCTGGGCGCCATGGGCCACTACGATATCAACGAGCATGTCGAGGCCTATACCCAGCTGATGTACATGAACGACGACTCAACAACTCAGTTTGGCCCCGCCGGTATTTTCTATGACGACGGCATGACCGTAAACTGCGACAACCCCCTGCTGTCGGACCAGCAACGCGGGGCCATCGGTTGCTCCGGTGACGACATCGTGGGTGTAATTTTTGGCCGGCGTAACGTGGAAGGCGGCCCGCGCTTCGGCGAGCTGAAGCACGACAGCTTCCGCGGGGTTTTCGGCGCCCGTGGCGAGATCAACGACACCTGGCGTTACGATGTGTCCTACCAGTACGCCGAAGTCAATATGAACACCCGGAACGGCAACTACCAGGATGTGCGCAAGTCCAACATTGCGCTCAAGGCGACCACCGACGCCGATGGCAACATTGTCTGTCTGGACTCGACGGCGGCAGGCTGTGTACCCTGGAATATCTGGCAGGAAGGTGGCGTAACCCCGGAGCAGGTGGCCTATTATTCCCAGACTTACTACGAGACAGGCAGCACCGACCAGGAAGTAGCCACCGGGTACGTCCAGGGTGACCTGGGTGACTACGGCATCAAGCTACCCTGGGCCGAAAGCGGCATCGTGGTGGTAGTCGGCGCCGAGTACCGCGACGAAAACCTCAAGTATGATCCAGATGATGCCGCGCAAGCGGGCGTGGTTGGCGGCATTACCGCGCCCCTGGTTCCCGTGGACGGTGGATACGATGTGACGGAAGTCTTTGCCGAAGCCAATATTCCGCTGGTTGAGGGCAAGGATTGGGCCAAGTTGATGTCCCTGGACCTCGGCTACCGTTATTCCGAGTACGCCGATTACAACACCGACACCTACAAGATCGCCGGTACCTGGGCGATT
Source organism: Haliea sp. (assembly GCA_024642245.1). Taxonomy (GTDB): domain Bacteria; phylum Pseudomonadota; class Gammaproteobacteria; order Pseudomonadales; family Halieaceae; genus JARRPM01. The sequence goes on along the minus strand of JAHEBM010000001.1, from coordinate 58,836 downwards.
AATGACGCCATCATGTTCCGCGGCGGGTTCAACCGCGCGGTGCGGGCGCCTAATATTGTAGACCTGTACCAGCCGCAGCAGGGCAGCCTGTTCGCCATGGACAATGACCCCTGTAGTGGTGTTGTCGACGGTAAGAGCGGACGCGGTTACACCTTTGAACAGTGTGCCCGCAGCGGCGTCAGCCAGCGTATCTGGGATGCAGGCGGTCCGACTGATTCACCCGCAGCGCAATACAACACCCTGGTCGGTGGTAACACCGAGCTGTCGCCGGAAGAGTCCGATACCTATACCGTGGGTTTCGTTTTCACTCCCGACTTCCTCGACGGCCTGACCCTGAGCATGGACTACTACGACATCAAGGTGGAGGATGCGATTACCGAAATCGAAGCGGAAACCACCCTGACCCAGTGTATCGAGAACGATACTTTCTGCGACAAGGTATTCCGTACCACCAACGACTCGTTGTGGCTGGGTAACGCCGGGCCAACCGCTGGTGTCCAGGCGCTGTCGGATAACATCGGCTACTTCCAGGTGAAGGGCGTCGATATCGAGGCCAGCTACGATCTCGAGATGGGCAGTTGGGGTAGTATGTTGTTCGGCACGGTGGTCGGCTACGTGGACAGCTGGGAACAGGAAGAGTACAAGGGTGCTGGCGCGATAGACTGTGCTGGCCTCTATGGCGGCTCCTGCGGTACGCCCACGCCTGAGTGGGCTGCTCGCTCGTCGGCAACCTGGGCCACGCCCTGGGATGTCACACTTAACCTGAACTGGCGCTATGTTGATTCTTATAAGCAGACCCAGACCAGCAATCCGCCGAATAATCCGGATGCGGTGAACTACATCGACCTGGCAGCCAGCTGGGACGTTACCGAATGGGCGACTGTTCGCGGCGGTATCAACAACGTCTTTGACGAAGAGCCTGAGTACATCTCCCAGGGTGTAACTTTGCGGGAAAACGGTAATACCTACCCGAACATGTACGATGTCCTGGGCCAGTACCTGTATCTTGGTGCAACCCTGAAGTTCTAGTGTGTCCAGGGTGGGGTTCGCCCCACCCAACTACCCTTACAAGGCGGGCATTGCCCGCCTTTTTTATGCCTTTTTTGCATGCCTTGCGCCTGTTGCGGCGTTTTATGCGATAATTTCGCGCTCTTCTCCAGCCAAATATGATCGACAAATAACGTTGTGAAACCTACTGACACCGCAGCACAGCTGGGCGCGGCACTGCAGCAGGCAGCGGCCAGGCTGCAGGCCGGGCAGCCAGAGGAGGCCGCCGCGCTGTGCCGCAAGGTGCTGGCGCACACGCCAGGCCAACCCGATGCCCTGCACCTGCTGTCCAGGGTGATGCTGCATAGCGGGCAACCGGCGGAAGCCGAAAAACTGTTCCTGCAGAGTTTGTCGAGTGCACCGCGCCGGGCCGATATCCTGGTCAATTACGGCAATTTTCTGCGCAGCCAGGGACGCGACCAGGAGGCACACAAGCGCCTGCGAAAAGCAGTAAAGCTGGCACCGGATTTTGTGCCCGCCTGGCATGGCCTGGGCCTGACACTGCATAAAACCGGGGCACAGGAAGAGGCGGCCCGCTGTGCCCTGAAAGTCACCCGGCTGGCACCGGACTACCCGGCTGGCTGGGAACTGCTCGCCGCCATCGAGCAGAAGCGTGGTGATGCCGCAGCCGCGATCGCCGCGTGTCGCGCCGGACTGCGCCACCAACCTGCTGCACCCCGGTTGCTGTACTCCCTGGCCCAGCTGCTGCGCCAGGAATGTGAGTTTCCCGAGGCCGCCGGGGCCTACGAATCCGCCCGCATTAATGGCTTCGAGGCGCCGGATCTATATCGCAACCAGGCGGAAGCCCTGTTGGAGGCGGGTGACATGGAGCGGGCCTTGGACTGTGCGAACGCTGGCGTGGCCCGGTATCCGCAGGATCCGGTTCTGCAGCGGACCCGGGCGCGGCTGTACTGGGAAGCAGGCGCCGAGGGAGACCCTACCGGGATGCTGGCGCAGGCGGCGCAGCGCTATCCAACGAATGCCGCCCTGTGGGAAACCCTGGGCCAGTTGTTGAACAGGCTTGGCAGGCAAGATGAATGCCGTGCCGCCGTCGCTGAAGCATTTGCGCGCGGGTGTCCCGACACCCCCGGGATACGGCTGCTCGAGGCCCTGGCTGCCGTGCACGACGGAGCGGCCGCGCAGGCCACGGAAAAATTCAGCCGACTGATTGCCAAATACCCACGGCACGTCGGCTGCAAGCTGGGTTTTGCCGAGCATTTGCTGTCCAGCGGGGATCCGGCCCATGCCGAAAAACTGTGCGCTGAAGTGCTTGATCTGAACCGCTATGACCAGCTCGCCTGGGCCTATCGCGGCACGGCCTGGCAACTGCTCGGCGACCCGCGGGGAGCCTGGCTGATGGATTACGAGCGCATGGTCAAACCGGTAGCTGTTCCAGTGCCCGATAGCTTTGCCGACAGGGCCGGTTTTTTTCACGAAGTGCAACAGTGCCTTGAGGCAATGCACCGGACAAAGGCCCACCCCATAGAACAGACCCTGCGCGGAGGCACCCAGACCAACGGTCATTTGTTCAGGCACAAGCACGTTTTACTGCGGGTGCTGGAGCAACAAATTCGCCTCGCCGTGGGCTCTGTCCTGGCCGAGTTCCCGGAGGATCCGCAACACCCGTTCTGGGGTCGGCGTCCGGGTAGTCCAGGCGGCGATAGCGTGGTTTTTTCAGGCGCCTGGTCGGTCCGCCTGAGCAGCGAAGGCTTTCACACCAATCATATGCATCCGGAGGGCTGGATCAGTTCAGCACTGTATATCGCCCTGCCCGACGAGACAGGCCAGGGCGATGATCATGCCGGTCATATTCAGTTTGGCGTCCCGCTGGGTATGGAACTACCGCCACAGCGTATCGTTCGACCCCAGGTTGGCACCCTGGTGCTGTTCCCTTCTTATATGTGGCACGGTACAGTACCGTTCGTATCGCAACAGCCGCGGATTACCGTAGCTTTTGACCTGGTACCCGAAGCGTAAATTTACCACTGGAAAATGGAGACTCGGAAGTGAGTAATACCTTGCAGCGCCAGCTGGACAGGGGTTCGCAGCTATTGCGTTCAGGGCAATTGGGAGAGGCCCTGGAACTCGCAAAAAGCTTGTTGGCGCAATACCCGGGCCATCCGGTGGTACACCTGTTTGCCGCGGATGCCGCCAGTATGAACGGCGATCGTGGTGCCGCCCTCCGGTGTCTTGAGACTGTGCCCGCTGGCGACCGCAATGTGCCGGTGCTCTTACGCAAAGCAGAGCTTTTGTTCAATGACGGCCAGCGTGGCGCAGCCCTGGCGACGGCGCGCGCTGCGGCAGAATTGGTGGGTCCGGAAGAATGGCAGCTGCGGACCGTGGCACGCCTTTTCAGTGATTGCCATGACCTTCGGGAAGCCAGGGCATGGCTGTTGCGGGCGCACGAAACGTTACCGGAAAGTTCGGGGATACTCTATGACCTGGCCTTATCGGAATTTCACCTTAACTTGCCGGATGAGGCAGAACAACATATCGAGGAGCTGTTGCAAAAAGAGCCCTCGCACTCTGGCGCAGTGCACTTGCGTTCTGCGCTTCGTACCCAGAGCGCGGGGCACAATCACGTGGCGGATCTGCAACAGCGGCTGCAGCAAACCTCGTTGCAAGCCAATATGGTGACGGCCGCTAATTTTGCCCTGGCCAAGGAACTCGAGGACCTGATGCAGTACGAGGAATCCTTCGCCGCACTGGAGCGAGGTGCCGAGGCTTTTCGCAAAACCCTGCCCTACGATGCGGCGTCGGAGCTGGCCTCGCAGGAGGCCATTCGCAGGCACTTTACCCGGCAGGCCTACGAGTCGCTGGGGCGTGGATTCGAGGACGAAAGCCCGATATTTGTCATCGGCATGCCGCGTACGGGTACCACACTGGTTGAACGCATGCTTGGCAGTCACTCTCAGGCGGTATCGATCGGTGAGTTCACTGATTTTCCGATGCTTTTCAACGACATGATGCGAATCGCCCAGGCGTCGGATTCGCGCACTGGGTCGGGTACCGATTTGTCATTGAGACTGGACTTCCGGGAGTTGGGGCGGCGCTATGTGGCGGCCGCGCGACAACTGGCCGGCGACAGTCCGCGCTTCATCGACAAGCTTCCCTATAATTTCCTCTACTGCGGCTATATCCTGGCGGCGCTGCCCCAAGCAAGGCTGGTCCACCTCACTCGCGACCCGCTGGATACCTGCTACGCGATCTACAAGACGCTGTTTTTCCGCGCCTATTCGTATTCTTACCAACTTGACGAATTGGTTGATTACTTCATCAGCTACCGCAAACACATGGACCACTGGCACCAGGTGCTTCCGGGCAGGATCCTCGACGTCAGTTACGAGCGGTTGGTACAGGCGCCGGAGGAACAGGCCAGGCGAGTGCTTGACTGGTGCGGATTACCCTGGGAGCACGCGGTGTTGAATTTCCACGAGCAGGACAATCCTTCGATGACAGCCAGCGCCATGCAGGTCAGAAACCCGGTCAACGCTGAATCCATAGGTGCCTGGCGGCGGGCGGGAAGTGGCTTCGACGGGGTGCGAGAACGGCTGCAGGAAGCGGGCCTTGTAGCGGGTTAAGCCAGTCCAGGCGAGGGTAAATGCCCCAGCCATTGGGAGTGCTCCCGCAGCAGCGCCGAGATCAGTTCGCGTTCAGCGGCCGATAATAACGGGTTCCAGGTGTCGAATATCATGATTACCCGGGTTTCGTCCGCATCATTCCAGGCCTCGTGCTCGATCGTATCGTCGAACACCCAGGCTTCTCCCATTTTCCACTCACGGGCATCGTTGCCCACCCGAAAGCCTGCTTTGCCTGGCAAAACGAGGGGCAGGTGTACCAGCAGTCGGGAATTGGTTGAGCCGGTGTGCGGGGGAATGCGTGTGTGCGGCGCCAGGGCGGAGAACACGGCAGTCGGCGCGAAACCCGGTTGGTCGGCCATGGGAATTTCTTCCAGCACAGCGGCCGTGCGTGGGCATCGGGCCAGTGGTTCTCGCTGTGGCTTGCCATCCTTCCACAGCCAGAGGGAGCTCCACGACCGGGAGTTATTGAGCGCTGCGAACTGGTTTTCCGGGGTCCCCGGAGGGTATTGAACATAGGGGGCGAAACCGGGCATGCCTTCATCCAGCAGCGTCATTAATTCTGCCCGAATGATATCGGTGGCCGCCTCCAACTGTGGCAGCCAGGGGAAATAATCGCGATCAAAAAACGGTATGGCCGGTAGCCGGGGAATATGCAGTTGCACCGGCTCGGCATTGTATACTCGCGCGGTTCCCGCCAGCACATCGAGGCTCTCCTCGAAACGTGCCAGAGCCTGCCCGGCATGCTCCTGCAATAAACCCCCGAGCCGATCTCGCAGGTGGTGGCGCAGAGCCTCAGCCTGTTCGGCTACAACTGCACGGGCGCGGCGAATAGGCTCGGCAAGCGCGGGCGGTGTCATGTCCTCAGGTGGCGCCAGCTTCAGGGCGTTGCGGTAGATAACCGCGGCCTGTCGCCGGGAGTCCATTTGCTCCAGCAAGGCTCCTTTTGATAGCAGGGCCAGGAAGTGGTACGGGTCCATGCTGAGGATTGTGTCAAGGGTAGTCAGCGCTCCCTTGAAATCGTTGAGGTTTCTGCGCACGGCCGCCAGGTTGAGCTTTATATTGAGATCCAGCGGATGACTGCGCTGGGCTTCTTCCAGCATCTCCCTGGCAGCCCGGGCGTCGCCGCGTTGGGCTGTTGCAAGCGCTGCCCCAATCAGCGCACGAATGGCCTGTTCATTGTCAGCTGTCATCGCATGCGCATATCAGTGATTAGTTTAGTGATTAGTATTGGTGCGCTCAGGCATCTGGGCTGTCGGTGTCAGTCGCACATCGGCAAGCTCCCCGGGAGCCTGATTTTGGGACAGGATATCACGCATTTCGATCATCGTCCTTTTGCCATCGCAGCAAACGCTGTCGCTGGGCGAGCCGTTTAAGCTATTTTCACGCCGAGTTTCACCCATGTGCTTTCCATGCTTTTGCGTCTCCTTGAATATAATCCGCAACCGGAGCACTATCCCGGCATGAATGTGCTGTATTCCGGACTCCGGCAAAGGGAGCAAGCGACACTCATGGTGAAAAACATTTCTTACTCTCACCCCCTTGCCTGCAAATTACTGGTTTCGTTCTTATTGCCGATGTGGCTGTGTTCCTGTGCCTCGCGACTGCCGGATGATTTGGAGATTCACCACTCTCCCGGGCAGCTGGTTCTTGAAACGGCGCCTTTTGCGCGCCCGGGCGATGTGCGTGGTTTGGCGCCTGTGGAACTTCTGGCACTGGACGACGACATGAGGGCGTTCCTGGCAGAAATTGTGGACAGGAGCGTTACGAAGAAAGCGATACTGGTCAATTTGCTGGACAGCATGTTAAACAGCGGGCCATACGTCCTTCACTACGACAATCTCAAGACCTATACCGCTCGGGAAACTTTTCACGCAAGGGAAGGCAACTGCCTTTCCTTTACCAACCTGTTTGTTGCGTTGGCGCGGGAGGCCGGACTCAAGGTGCACTTCCAGGAAATGCGTGTTCCGCACAACTGGGAGCGGCAGGGCGGAACCTGGATGTACAATCGCCACATCAATGCCCTGGTCGATCTTTCAGAGCTGGGTCAATACCTTGTCGATTTCAATTCCACGCCCGTGCGGAGCGATTTTCAGCAGCATCGGATAAGCGACAGGTCGGCGCTATCCCAGTACCACAATAATATGGGTGTTTACTGGCTGCTGGCAGAGCGGTATGACCTGTCCTATCTCAACCTGCAAGAGGCAATATCCCTGGCACCCGAAGAAGCCTACTTCTGGACCAACCTTGGCGTGCTTTATCACCGGGTCGGTGATGCGTCACGTGCAGAATCCGCCTGGCTGCATGCACTGCAGCTCGATAGCGAGCTATCGGCAGCCAGTAACCTGGCGCGGTACTACCGAGGTGTGGGCAATACCGGATATGCCGCCTATTTCCAGGAAGAGGTCAGGAGTTTCAGGGATCGTAATCCATACTACCTTTATGAAGTAGCACAAACCGCGTACTACGCCGGAGACTACGAGGAATCCATCAGTACCCTTAAACGGGCCATGCGCATCCGGGACAACGAAGAGCAGTTCTACCGTTTGCTGGGGCTCAATTACGTGAAGACGGGCAATGTCAACGAGGCAAGACGCGCAATTGCAAAAGCGAGTGAGTTCGCCGTCTCGGACGCGTCCAGGCAAACCTACAACCAGAAGCTCAGGCTGCTCGAGGGGACTGAATAAGCGAGTTCTACCCCGACGCCGCAGCGATGGAGATCGGGAATACGGTTGTAAAGCTGCAACAGCTTGTAAATAAGAACGTCTGTCGCGCGCTATCTCGCCCGGGCGCGAGACCTCGGGGAGGTATTCCTGGCACCGGCTCGCCGGCGAGCAGTGGGCTTGTCGGGTTCTAGAACAATACCCTGCAGCGGATGGTTCCCTCGATGCCAGCCAGGCTTGCCAGGGCCATGTCGCTGTACTCGGCATCGATATCGATAACCACGTAGCCAACGTCCTCGTTGGTCTGCAGGAACTGCGCCGCCACGTTTACATTGTTGTCGGAGAAGACCCGGTTGATTGCGCCCATGATGCCAGGCACGTTGTGGTGAATGTGCAGCAGGCGATGGCTGCCCGCGTGTTCGGGCAGCGCGACTTCCGGGAAGTTAACCGAGGAGGTGCTGGTGCCGTTGTCACTGTAGCGCGCCAGTTTTTCGGCGACTTCCGTGCCGATATTTTCCTGCGCCTCGATGGTGCTACCGCCGATGTGAGGGGTGAGAAAAGTGTTGTCGAAACGCCGCAGCGGCGACAGGAATTCCTCGTCGTTGGAACGGGGTTCTACCGGGAACACGTCGATGGCGGCGCCGCCCAGCTTGCCGCTTTCCAGGTGCTGCGCCAGGGCGTCGATATCGACTACCGTACCCCTGGATGCGTTGATAAGAATACTGCCGGGTTTCATTTCGGCCAACTGGGCGCCGGCAATCATATTTTGTGTGGAGCGATTTTCCGGAACATGCAGGCTTACCACGTCGGAGCTGGCCAGTAACTGTTTGAGGCTGCTTATCTGCCGTGCGTTGCCCATGGGCAATTTGTTGCTTACATCGAAAAACTGCACCTGCATGCCCAGTCCCTCGGCGATAACTCCGAGCTGCATGCCGATATTGCCGTAGCCGATAATGCCGAGCTTTTTACCCCGGATCTCAAAGGAGTTGGCGGCTGATTTTTGCCACTCGCCCCGGTGGGCAGCGGCGTTTTTTTCCGCAACCCCGCGCAGCAGCAGGATGGCCTCGGCGATAACCAGTTCCGCCACGCTGCGGGTATTCGAAAACGGGGCGTTGAAGACCGCCACACCTTTCCTGGTTGCTGCCCTGAGGTCCACCTGGTTGGTGCCGATACAGAAACAGCCCACCGCCACCAGCTTTTTGGCAGAGTCAAAGATGTCCTGGGTAAGCTGGGTGCGCGAGCGTATACCCACGAAGTGGGCATCGGCTATGGCTCGCTTCAGGTCTTCCGGGGGCAGCGCTTTCTGGTGCAGTTCAATGTTGTCGTAGCCGGCGGCCTTGAGTGTTTCGACTGCCGAGGGATGCACACCCTCCAGTAACAAAAAACGGATTTTGCTCTTTTCCAGCGACTTTTGTGTCATTGCGGTGAAGATCCTTGCCGGTTGGATGGGTGCCCGGTCCAGGCAGGTCGCCCGTGCGGGAAAAACGGCGCGTATGGTACCATACGCGCCCTTTGAAACAGCGCCCTGTGAAAAATACCGGAGGTAGGCCAAGTGACATCAATCGACAGGAATATCCTCGCGGCGCTGGCGGATATCGTAGGTCAGGACAGGGTACTTACCGACGCGGACTCGCTGCTGCAGTACGGTCGCGACTGGACCCGTGCCTATACGCCGGATGCCGGCGCAGTGGTGCTTCCGGGGACCATTGACCAGGTGCAGGCTATCGTTCGGTTGGCGGCCCGGGAGCAGCTGGCGATTGTTCCCTCGGGTGGGCGCACCGGACTCAGTGCCGGTGCTGTTGCGCGCAGTGGCGAGTTGGTGCTGGCACTGGACCGGCTTAACCAGATCGGGGACTTCAACCCGGTGGATCGTACTGTTCGCTGTGGCGCCGGCGTCGTCACTGAGCAACTGCAGCGGTTCGCCGAGGCCCAGGGCCTGTTTTACCCCGTGGATTTTGCCTCCAGCGGTTCCAGCCAGATCGGCGGAAATATCTCTACCAATGCCGGGGGTATCAAGGTCATTCGTCACGGCATGACCCGGGATTGGGTAGCCGGACTGAAGCTGGTTACGGGGACGGGTGAGTTGCTCGACCTGAACCGTGGCCTGGTCAAAAACAATACCGGGTACGACCTGCGCCAACTGGTGATAGGCGCCGAGGGCACCCTGGGCATAGTGGTGGAGGCCACCATGTCCCTGTCACGGCCACCGCAGAATCTCGCGGTGCTGGTGCTGGGGGTTCCCGACATGGCATCGATAATGGCAGTACTGGCGGCTTTCCAGGGTGGCATCGAGCTGAGCGCCTTCGAGTTCTTCTCCGATCTGGCCCTGTGCAAGGTTGTGGAACACCAGGGCCTGCAGCGTCCATTTGCCACGCCCACGGAGTATTACGCGCTGCTCGAATTCGAGCAGCCGGACGAGCAAGCCATGGAGAAAGCCATGGCCCTGTTCGAGCACTGCGTGGAGCAGGGTTGGGTATTGGATGGGGTGGTGAGCCAGAGCGTTGCCCAGGCCCGGACCCTGTGGCGCCTGCGCGAGGACATCTCGGAAACCATCTCCCGCTGGACACCCTACAAAAATGACATCTCGACCCTGGTATCCCGGGTGCCCGATTTCCTTGCGGAAGTCGAGACGGTGGTTACCGCCAGTTATCCCGAGTTCGAGATCGTCTGGTTTGGCCATATAGGCGATGGCAACGTGCACCTGAACGTCCTGAAACCCGAGGGCATGGCGATGGATGAGTTCCAGCGCCGTTGCGGTGAGGTCTCGAAGTGGGTCTTCGATATTGTGCAGCGCCATGGCGGCAGTATTTCCGCAGAGCACGGCGTGGGTTTATTGAAGAAAGACTACCTGCACTACAGCCGTTCGCCTCTGGAGATCGAGATCATGCGCCAGATAAAGCGTGCGTTTGATCCGCAGGGGATCATGAACCCCGGCAAGATTTTTGATTTGTAGGGGCTTGCCTGCGTTGTGTGTAAAGTTCGGCAGTATCTTTTTTAGCCGACGGTGCGTAAATGGAAATTAACGTGCACTACGCCTCGCCGCGGGCATGGGAGCATGCACTTCGGGACACGCCGTAAATACGTCCATGTACTTGCGGCGTGTCCGGAGAGACTACACCGCGTGACCGATGCGGATGGACCAAACCAGCCCAAAATACTCGGAGTGCACTCCATGGAGATCGCTCACTGAGCAAAAAGCGTCCTAACGCCCGAAGCAGTCCCCAGCAACAACACATCCGCCGGCCTCAACGCGAACAGGCCGTTGGTCACCACGCCGGTAATGTTGTTGATTTTCGCTTCCATCGCCAGCGGCTCGGGGATCATGAAATTGTAGACATCGAGGATAACGTTGCCGTTGTCCGTCACTACACCCTCGCGGTATACAGGGTCGCCGCCCAGCTTGACCAGCTCCCGCGCCACGTGGCTGCGCGCCATCGGTATCACCTCCACCGGTAGGGGAAACTGGCCCAGGGTGTGAACCAGCTTGCTCTCGTCGGCAATGCAAATAAACCGGGTGGCCACTGCGGTAACAATCTTTTCCCGGGTCAATGCCGCGCCGCCGCCCTTGATCAGTTGCAGGGCGCTGTTGCTCTCGTCCGCGCCGTCGATATAGAAATCCACCTGGTTTACGGTGTTCAGGTCGTACACCGGAATGCCGTGACTTTTTAGCCGCTGTGCCGAGGCCTCGGAGCTGGCGACCGTGGCGTTGACCAGGCCCTTGATGCTGGCCAGGCTATCTATGAACAGGTTGGCGGTGGAGCCGGTACCGATCCCAAGCACCGTGTCGTTTTCCAGCCTGGGCCGGATATAGTCCAGCGCAGCGTCGGCAACGGCCTGTTTCATCTGGTTCTGGTCCATGGTTTTTCCTTGGTGAGAGGGGCGGTTTGGGTGCGCCACAGTATAGGCCAGCGCATGCGGGTGATCACGAAAAATACCCAAATCACCGGTGCAGCCGGGGCTGAAAAACCTGCGGCGCTACATTAAGATGGCAGGTCTGCCCGTAAACCGGAAACATCACCACCATGCCACAGTCCTATATCAAGCGAATCCTCGATGCGCGGGTTTACGACGTGGCCAGGGAAACCCCGATCGATGAAGCCCTGCTGATGTCGCGGCGCCTGGACAACCGGGTTTGGCTCAAGCGCGAGGATTTGCAGCCGGTGTTTTCCTTCAAGCTGCGCGGCGCCTACAACAAGATGAGTCGACTCAGCCCGGAACAGCTGGCGGCGGGAGTGGTGGCGGCCTCAGCCGGCAACCACGCCCAGGGGGTGGCGATGGCCGCCCAGAAGCTGAACGTGAAAGCGACTATCGTGATGCCAAGGACAACACCGCAGATCAAGGTAGACGCGGTGCGCAATCGCGGTGCCCGGGTAGTGCTGCACGGGGATTCATTTGACGAGGCCTCTGTTTTTGCACGCAAGCTCGTGGAAGAAAAGGCAATGACGTATGTGCACCCCTTCGATGATCCTGACGTTATCGCGGGGCAGGGTACGATAGGCATGGAGATCGTGCGACAGCACCAGCAGCCCCTGGACGCTGTCTTTGTTCCGGTGGGCGGGGGCGGGTTACTTGCGGGAGTTGCCGCATACCTTCGTTACGTGTGGCCCGGAACCCGGATCATCGGGGTGGAGCCGGAAGATGCCGCCTGCCTGCAGCTGGCCTTGCAAAAGGGGCGCCGCGCAACATTGGCTGAAGTGGGCTTGTTTGCCGATGGCTGCGCCGTCGCCCAGATTGGCAGGGAGACGTTTCGTGTGATTCGGGACACCGTGGATGAGGTTATCACCATTTCCACCGATGAAATGTGCGCGGCTATCAAGGATATCTTCGAGGACACACGCAGTATCGCCGAGCCAGCCGGGGCGCTGGCGCTGGCCGGCTTGAAAAAGTATGTAGAGCGTAGCGGCGTAACCGGAAAGCACCTGCTGGCCATTGTCAGCGGCGCCAATACCAACTTTGACCGGCTGCGGTACATCGCTGAGCGCACGGAAACAGGCGAGCACCGGGAGGCGGTAATCAGTGCAACGCTGCCGGAACAACCGGGCGCTTTCAGGGCGTTCTGCAGCGCCCTGGGTCGGCGCAATATCACTGAGTTCAATTACCGTTATGCCGATACGGGCTCGGCCCAGGTTTTCGTCGGCTTAAGCGTGGTGCCCGGCGGTGAAGACCTGGCAGGCCTGCTCGTTGATCTGAGCAAGCGTGGTTACACCACCGAGGACCTTACCGATAACGAGGTAGCCAAGCTGCACGTCAGGTATATGGTTGGTGGGCACGCCCCCGCTGTCGTTAACAACGAATGCGTTTACCGGGTTGAGTTTCCGGAGCGACCCGGGGCACTGCTCGGTTTCCTGTCGGGGCTGGGCCAGCGCTGGAATATATCCATGTTTCATTATCGCAATCATGGTGCGGCCTACGGGCGCATCCTGGTCGGGGTACAGTTGCCAAAAAACGAGCGCAGGGCTTTCGAAGAGCTGCTGGGAGAACTCAACTTTCCCTTTTGGGACGAAACCGATAACCGCGCCTACCAGCTATACCTCGGACAAAGAAAGGGCTGATCCGCTGTCAATACCCTCATAGCGCGGGTTCCGGGGTTTTTTTTTGTGGGGGGCTGGGATAGAATCGCCGCGAGTTTGTGGAATAATCACAAAAAATCACTGGCCTGTCGGTGACACAAACGGAAATCGGCGTAGATGCGCCGCGTAGTGAAAACCCTTGTAAGAGAAATTACATTGTCGCGTAAACCGGATCTACTGTTTGTCCTGTTACTGGCTTTTGGTGTTGGTGTGCTGGTCACGCTGCTCCTGCCGCTGACAGCCAACGATACAGTGGCGGCACCCGCTTCTGAATTACAGGCAGGCATCATCATCGGGGAGTGATGCGGCGGCATCGGTTTTTTACCGCTGGCAGCAATGCACCGCGCTGTCTGTCACCGCGAAATCCAGTGCGATATCCCAGTCATCGCAGGGCACTTCGGCCACTTCCTGCAAGGTGTGCGCTATACCCACCCGCAGTGTGTTGCCTGTTCCGGCCAGTGCGCGGTCGTAGAATCCCCCGCCCATCCCCAGTCGTCCGCCACGGCGGTCCCATGCAACCATTGGCAGGATCACGATATCCAGCGCCCAGGCGCTGCAACTGCGTGCCTGGGTGCCTGGCTCGGGAATACCGAAGCGATTGGTGACCAGTTCGCTGTGTTCCTGCCACCGGGCAAACTGCAACAGCTTGAGGCTGGCATCGATGACGGGCAGGAACAGCTGCTTGCCGGACTCGCGGCACAGCTCGGCCAGGGGGGCCGTGCCTATTTCGCCATCATTTGGGAGGTACAGGGCGATGCGCGTGGCATCGGACCAGCCCGGCAACCGGGCGACGTTGACCGCTACGGCCTCGGCCGCGGTTCGTTGGGCCGCCGGATCCAGGTGCCGTCGTTGCTGGCGCAATATTTCCCGCAACGCCGCTTTGGAGTGGGGGCTGTCTGGCATAGTTGGATTCCTGGCGTACCGCTGACAGCGCTGCCCTTGAACCCGATGGTTCAAGGTGGTGGTCCCTGCACTGTATCAGGCTTTCCGGACTGGGCCGGACATGCACACCAACAGCAACGAGAAACCCCCGGTTACAAATTTATCGGCTCGAGGACTGTCTGCCTGGCGAATACGCCAGGTACCCGGCACCAGTATAACCCAGAAAAAACTGATCGGTGGGGTAAATCAGCCGATTTCCAATTGGCGCAATTGGTACAGTGCGTCATCCAGTTTTCGATTGATGCGCTGCACGGACTCGACGGAGGGGGGCAATTCGACCATCTCCGGCTCTTCCGAGGCCCGCAGTAATTCGTGGCTGATATTGAGGGCGGCCATCACGGCGATGCGCTCCAGTCCTATCACCTTGCCGCTGTCGCGGATACCTCGCATCTGCTTGTCGAGATATTTTGCTGATACCAGTAGTTCGGCCTCCTGGTCTTCCGGGCAGGCGACCTGGTAATCCTTGTCGAGAATCTTCACGGTTACGGTGTGTGGCTGGCTCACGAATTCACTCCATTGTCCGCAGGCGATTGATCATGGCCTCGACCCGGGTGCGGGCGAGTTCGTTCTTGTCCATCAGGTCCTGCCGTTCCCGCTGCCAGCCGGCGTTATCCGCTTTCAATGCCTGGTTTTCACGGTTCAGTTGGTCGCAAAGGGCGATCAACTCGTCAATCTTCTGTTCAAGAACCTGGAGTTGGTTGTCGGCCATGGAGTTATACTGGGGTCGCTTAATGTGCCTGCCACTATAGTGGCGGCTTGCTACAAGGTCAACGTAACAAAATTCATAAATATCAATAGCCTGCCAAGATTTTTATAGTATTCGGTCGAGGTGCGCGAGGGGCCGCGCCCTATTTTCGGTTCGAGGGAGAACATTATGTCTACCAATTCACGGGGTGTGGTGTCGGAATTCGACTTTGAGGAGCTCGCAAACCAGCTGGCAGAACAGGGCTGGGCGGCCTCGCCAGCAGACCTTCACGGTTGCATCGTCGGCCTGCTTGCCGCGGGTGCAAGCCACCAGGCCGAAGCGGGCCTGGCCAGGCTGAACCAGGCGCTGGACCTCGACCTTCACGGGGAGTTGGCGGAACAGGTGATGGCCCTGTATCTCGCCACGGGACGGGCAATGGTAGACGAGGATTTCGATTTCTATCCCCTGCTGCTGGATGATGATGCCGATATCGTGAGCCGCACCGCGGCGCTTGCCACCTGGTGTCGCAGTTTCCTTTTGGGTTACGCCCAGGTAAGCGCCGATATCGGACAGCCGCCATCGGCCTTGCCGGGTGACAGCAGCGAGGTCCTGGCAGACCTGGCAGCCATTGCCGAAGCCGATCTGGATGACCTCCTGGAGGATGAGGAATCTGAACGGGCCTACGCGGAGCTGACCGAATACCTTCGGTTCGCGGCACTCAATGCCTATACGGACAGGGTTCTTGGGAATACCGCCAGATCGGGTGCTGGCCAGGAGGGGCCGCAGCTGCACTAGCTGTGATAATCTGCGCCACTTGGTAAAGCACGTGGCAACAAGCACAGCACACAGATGATGAGTATCAGTAAATCGGAATTTGCCCGGCGCAGGAAAAACCTGATGGCGCTGATGGAGCCGAACAGTATTGCGATTATTCCGTCTGCGCGGGAACAGATGCGCACGCGCGATACGGAACATCCCTTCCGCCAGGACAGCGATTTCTACTACCTGAGTGGTTTCGCCGAGCCTGAGGCTGTGCTGGTTTTGATACCCGGTCGCAGGCACGGACAATTTGTCCTGTTTTGTCGGGAACGTGAGCCGGCGGTGGAATTGTGGAACGGGTACCGCGCCGGACCCGAGGGCGCCTGTGAAAAATTTTCAGCCGATGATGCTTTCCCAATCGGGGATATCGACGATATTTTGCCGGGGCTGATAGAGGGCCGGGAGCGCGTCTACTATTCAATGGGGCGCATCGCAGATTTTGATCGCCAGATCATGGCTTGGGTGAACAGGATTCGCAGCAAGGAGAGATCGGGAGCAGTCCCGCCGGGGGAGTTCACCGACCTCAACCATATGATCCACGACCTGCGCCTGGTAAAGAGCGTTGCAGAGCAACGCTTGTTGCGCCAGGCGGCGGAGATCACCGCCCGGGGGCACCGTCGTGCCATGGCGTTCTGCGCTCCTGGCCAGTACGAATACCAGCTGGAAGCGGAGTTGGCGCACGAGTTTGCATCCTCCGGTGCCCGGCACCTGGCTTATCCCTGTATTGTCGGCAGTGGCACGAATGCCTGTACGCTCCACTATGTCGACAACGACAGTGCCATGCGCGACGGTGACCTGGTGCTGATAGATGCCGGTTGCGAGTTGCAATACTACGCCTCGGATGTGACCCGGACATTTCCTGTCAATGGCCGTTTCAACGCCGTGCAGCGCGCGCTGTACGAGGTGGTTTTGCAGGCTCAACTGGCGGCGATTGCAGCGATAAAACCGGGTAATAACTGGAACCAGCCGCACGATGCAAGCGTCCGGGTAATTACAGAGGGCCTGGTCAGTTTGGGCCTGCTAAAGGGCACGGTGGACCGGCTCATCGAGCGCGAGGCCTATCGCGAGTTTTACATGCACCGGGTGGGGCACTGGCTGGGTCTGGATGTGCACGATGTCGGCGATTACCGGGTGGGAAATGAATGGCGCCAGCTGGAGCCGGGCATGGTGATGACAGTGGAACCTGGCATTTATATTTCACCGCAGAACAGCAAAGTGGCCAGGAAGTGGCGCGGCATTGGCATTCGCCTCGAGGACGATGTGCTGGTGACGGCGGATGGTTGTGAGGTTATTACCGCGGCGTTGCCGAAGACCATTGAGGATATCGAAGCGCTGATGGCCACAGGCCCGTGACAGATTACTCCGACATCGTGATCGCGGGGGGCGGTATGGTTGGTGCCAGCCTGGCCCTGCAACTCTCGGCCGTGCTTCCGGCGCAAGTTTCGATCTGCCTCGTGGAAGGTTTTCCTTTGCCCCAGCCGCTCGCAGGTGGCCGGCCCGACTATCACCCCTCCTTTGATGCCCGCTCCACCGCCCTGAGCTACAGCTCGCGCCTGATCTACGAAAAAATTCAGGTGTGGGACGAGCTGCAGCAGTGGCTATGCCCTATCGACAGCATCCATGTATCAAGTCGCGGGCGTTTCGGCAGCTCTCTGTTACGAGCCGCTGATTATGGCTGGTCCTCCCTGGGTTATGTCGTTGAAAATGCGTGGCTTGGCAACGCTCTGGTCCAGGCGCTTTATCGCCAGGACAGGGTGGAAATAATCAGTCCGTCCCGTGTCGTCGCAGCCCAGCCGCAAGGTCCGGGAATGCGGCTGCAACTCGAGGGTGGTAAAAACCCGGATCTGGAAACAGCATTGCTGGTGGTGGCCGACGGGGTCAGCTCGGGGCTGCGTGAGCAGCTCGGTGTGACAGTGCATGAAAAGCCTTACCACCAGCATGCACTGGTGGCAAATGTCGCATTTGCGCAAGCCCACAGGAACTGCGCGTACGAGCGGTTTACAGACCGTGGTCCGGTGGCGTTGCTGCCGCTTCTTGCCTCTACCCCTGGGGAGCATCGCAGTTCGCTGGTCTGGACGCTCGCGCCGCAGGAGGCGGAACACCTGCAGGTCTGTGGGGAGTCGGAATTTCTCGAAGCCCTGCAAGAACGTTTTGGCTACCGCCTGGGCAAGATGCTCCAGGTGGGGGAGCGGCACTGTTATCCATTGGCGCTGGTGCAATCCAATGAACAAGTGCGCCAGGGCGTGGTAGTCATGGGTAATGCCGCCCATGCCTTGCACCCGGTGGCGGGCCAGGGCTTCAATCTGGCGTTGCGCGATATAGCCGGGTTGGCCGGCGTGCTTGCCCAGGGCCTTGCCGAGGGCAGGCCCGCCGGTGACCTGGCCCTGTTGCAGCGCTATCTCAGGCGGCAACAAGCCGACCAGGACAGGACGATACAATTCAGTGATCGCCTGCCGGGACTTTTTATGCAGACTGATCCGGTGCTGGGACTGGCCAGGGACCTGGCCCTGTCCGGTTTGGATATCCTGCCGTCACTCAAGCGCCAGTTTGTGCACCAGGCTGCGGGTGTCACGGCAATGGCAGCTGGTCCTGGCGAATCATCAACAGGGGGGGCGCAATGACTGAGGCGCGGCGTTTCGATATCGTGATTATCGGTGCCGGTATAGCCGGCAGTGCGCTTGCGGCGGCCCTCAGTGGTAAGGGTTTTGCGATGGCGTTGGTGGAGGCCCAATCACTGGCGCTTCCGGAGCTGCCCGCCCCCAGGGACCTGCAGTCCTTTGATCCCAGGGTCAGTGCGATCACCCCGCGTTCCAGGCAATTGTTGCAGGAAGTGGGGGCCTGGGAGACCGTCGCCAGCTACCGCCTATGCCCCTACCGGCATATGACGGTTTGGGACGCAGAGGGTACTGGCGGGATTGATTTCGACTGTGCCGACGTGAACGCACAGGCGCTGGGTTACATTGTGGAGAACCGTGCCATTGTCAGCGCACTGCTGGCACAAGTCGCGGCATCTTCGGATGTTACAAGCTTCAGTGAGGCGCGCTTGCTCGATTGCGTGCGGCATGAAGCCACCGGCACCATGCGTGTTGCGCTTGAGGATGGCGCAGTTCTCGAGGCCGACCTGGTGGTCGCCGCTGACGGCGCCCTGTCACGGGTGCGCGATATGATGGGTTTTGCCACCCGGGAGTGGGACTACGGTCACCGCGCTATCGTGACAACGGTCCAGGTGGAGCAGCCGCACCAGGATACCTGCTGGCAGCGATTCCTTGCCAGCGGACCGCTCGCGTTTTTACCCCTGCCCGGGGAGCCTGACAGGCATTACTGTTCAATTGTGTGGTCCATGCGCGACGAGCTGGTAGACGAGGTACTGGCGCTGGAGGAAAGGGATTTTTGCTGCCGGCTTGAGAGCGCTATCGAGGGCCGGCTTGGCAAGGTCCTGCACACCGCGGCCCGCTTTGCCTTTCCCCTGCGCCAGCGCCATGCTGTCGACTACGTCCAGCCGGGTGTCGCCCTGGTGGCGGACGCGGCACACACCATCCATCCGCTGGCCGGGCAGGGCATTAACCTGGGCCTGCAGGATGTCGCTGTTTTGGCAGAGGAAATCCTGGCCGGGCAGTCCAGGGGGGTCAGGCCGGGCCAGCTGGCGCTATTGCGGCGCTACCAGCGGCGTCGCAAGGGCGAAAACCTGTTGATGATGGCGGCCATGGACGGGTTCAAGGCCCTGTTTGAGCAGCAGGCCCTCCCGCTGCGCTGGCTGCGCAACGCGGGCATGCGCAGGGTGAGCCAGATGGGCCCCCTCAAGCAACAGCTTATCCGTCGCGCCATGGGCGTGGGTTGAGCGCGGGCGATCATCGCGGCACGGTCATTGTTTTTCGCCGGTCGCCCGCTAAAATGGGGCGGCTTTAAATGAAATCAGTTTCCACGCCCTACACCGATTTAATGTCGCCAGAGGAAAGACCATGAGCCAGACTCCCAGTGAATTGAAATACGCCAGCAGCCATGAATGGGCGCGCCTGGAGGAGGACGGCACGGTCACGATCGGTATTACCGACCACGCCCAGGAGGCACTGGGCGACGTGGTTTTTGTGGAGTTGCCGGACGTCGGGACTGTGTTGGCCGCGGGAGATGACGCAGGCGTTGTCGAGTCGGTCAAGGCCGCTTCAGATATCTATGCCCCGATTGGCGGTGAAGTCATCGAGATCAATGATCAGCTCGGGGATGAGCCCGAAATGGTTAATTCCGACCCGTATAACGACGGCTGGTTTTTCAAGCTGCAGCCCAGTGATACCAGCGAGCTGGAGGCACTGCTGTCGGCCGGTGACTACCAGCAGCAGTGCGATGAAGAAGACTAGCCGCTTCTTGAGGTTTTCCCGACCGGTCGCCGGTTCTTGAATCCTGTGGCGGCACCCGCCGCCGACCTTTTCCTGCGCAAGGGTGCGGACCGGCGATTGCGCGGTGGTCACCTGTGGGTCTATTCCAACGAAATTGATACCGTGCGCACTCCCCTTGGCGGTTTTGCCGCCGGTGACCTGGTTTGTGTGCGCGACACCAGCGGTGCATTGCTGGGCTCCGCCTATATGGAGCCGCAGTCACTGATATGCGCCAGGCTCTACGCACCGGGGGAGCGCTGCCCGTTTGACCAGGCGCTGTTCCGGGCCAGGTTGACCACCGCCCTCGCGGGCAGGGTCCAGGCTTTTGACAAGCCTTTTTATCGTCTGGTTTACGGTGACAGTGACAACCTGCCGGGCATCGTGATCGACCGCTTCGGTGACTACCTCGTGGTGCAATGCAATAACGAGGGGGTCGAACGTTATCGGGACGACCTGATAGCGGTACTTGTTGCGGAACTCCAGCCCCGCGGCGTGCTGCTGCGCGGAGATAGCCGAAGCCGCCGGGAGCAGGGCCTGGCCGGTGGAGCGGAGCTTGCCTATGGCGAGGTGCCCGAGCTGGTTCCACTGGAAGAAAACGGCGTGCAGTTCCTGGCCCCGGTCCACGGCGGCCAGAAAACCGGCTGGTTCTACGATCACCGCATGTCCCGGGCGCGCCTCGCTCCCTGGGTCGGGGGCAAAACCGTACTCGATGTGTACAGCTATATCGGTGGCTGGGGTATACAGGCCGCCGCATTCGGCGCCGCCCAGGTGTGCTGCCTGGACAGCTCCGCCCAGGCCCTGGAAGGGGTGACAGTCAATGCCAGGCTGAATGGCCTGCAGCAGCGGGTGACAACGTTGCGCGGTTCCGCGCCGGAGACCATGGCGACCCTGGCTGCCGAGGGTCGCCAGTTCGATGTAGTTATCCTGGATCCACCGGCGTTTATCCAGCGCAGTAAGGACCTGAAGAAGGGCATCACGGCCTATCGGCGAATCAACGAACTGGGCCTGCGCCTGCTGCGTCCGGGTGGACTGCTTGTTTCCGGTTCCTGTTCCATGCACCTGTCCCGCGCCGACCTGATCCTGGCCATGCAGCAGGCAGCGGTGCGGGCCGGGTGCCAGTTGCGTGTCGTCGAGCAGGGTGCGCAGGGACCGGACCACCCGATTCACCCGGCGATACCGGAGACCGAGTATCTCAAGGCGATTTTTGCCCGCCGTATCTAGCGTAAAGCCGTTTAATTATTGGCAGCACTGCACCACCTTTGCCAGGTTCAATCCCGCAAGGAAATAACCGGCCAGCCTTCGGCCACAGCCCGCGCCCGCAACCGGTCGTCAGGGTCGACGGCCACCGGGTTGTCCACCAGCTCGAGTAGCGGCAGGTCATTGTGCGAGTCACTGTAAAAGAAGGCGCCATCGAGCGCCACGTCCTGCTCTGCCAGCCAGGCGTTCAGGCGGGTGACTTTGCCAATATGGTAGGAGGGTACACCCGAGGGCTCACCGGTATAGCGGCCGTCTACAATCTCACCCTCGCAGGCAATCAGTTCACTGACCCCAAGCAGCCTGGCAATCGGCCGCGTAATGAACTCATTGGTAGCGGTGATAATAAGCAGCCTGTGTCCTTGTTCCCGGTGGCTGCCCAGTAGTTGCGTTGCCCTGGGCAGCAGGATCGGCTCGATCTTGCTCGCCATGAAGTCACGGTGCCAGGCATCCAGCTCTTCCCGGGGGTGGCCCACGAGCGTGGACAGGGCGAAGCGAAGATAGGCATCGATGTCCAGCGTGCCGGCCTTGTAGTCGGCGTAAAACTGGTCATTGCGTGCGGCGAAATCGTCTGAGTCAACCAGGCCCTGTTCGCATACAAACTCGCCCCAGAGGTTGTCGCTGTCTCCCCCGAGCAGGGTGTTGTCCAGGTCGAAAATAGCCAGCGTCACGGGTGAAAGCCTCTTTTGAAGGGCGGCCAGCATAGCCCGAGTCAGTCGGTGAGTAAATTTCTCAGGCGCCCTAAAGTGTGGAACAATACCGGGACTAATGACGAGAGCGGCGCTTTGACGTGATTGATTCCGACGGCTTCAGGGCTAACGTTGGCATAGTGGTAGCGAACGACCATGGGCAGGTTTTATGGGCTCGCCGGGTGGGTGGGCGCAATGCCTGGCAATTTCCCCAGGGTGGCATCAACCGGGGAGAGTCACCGGAGCAGGCCCTGTATCGGGAACTGCATGAAGAGGTGGGCCTGGAGCCGGAGGCGGTTGAGGTGCTGGGTTGCACCCGCGGCTGGCTGCGATATCGGCTGCCCAGGGCCTTCGTGCGCAAGGGCCAGAATCCGGTATGCATAGGGCAGAAGCAGAAATGGTTCCTGCTGCGCATGTTGGCGGACGATGCCGAGGTCCGGCTCGATCGGAACGAAAAACCCGAATTCGATCATTGGCAATGGGTCAGCTACTGGTACCCATTGAACCAGGTTATCGCCTTCAAGCGCGAGGTGTACCGCCGTGCAATGAAGGAATTGGCACTCCCCCTGGGCCGCCATACCGAACAGCGGCAGGAAACATAGCAGGCCATGCTCGATACCCTGCGCAAGATCGTCCAGCAGGTCAATGCCGCCGAGGGATTGCCCGAGGCCCTTGAAATCATCGTAAAGCGCGTACGCGATGCCATGGGAACCGAAGTGTGCAGCGTGTATATGCGGGACCCCGATACGGGTCGTTTCATATTCCAGGCGACCGAGGGGCTTAACAGCGAGCAGGTTGGCGTTGCCAGCCTGGCGCCCGGCGAAGGCCTGGTGGGCCTGGTTGCCGAGCGGGAAGAGCCGGTTAACCTGGAAAATGCCGAGAGCCATCCGAGCTTCCAGTTTCTACCGGACCTGGGGGAGGAAAGGTTTCACTCCTTCCTCGGCGTGCCCATCATCCACCAGCGGGAAGTACTTGGCGTACTGATCGTGCAGCAGGCCGAGCAGCGTCGCTTTGATGAGAGCGAAGAAGCCTTCCTGGTTACCATGTCGGCCCAGCTGGCTGGCGTTATCGCTCATGCCCGGGTCACCGGCGCGGTAGGTGTGGGTATACTGGCTGGCGAGGGGGCAACCGCCAAGGTCGTGGGGGTGCCCGGTGCCCCCGGTATCGCAATTGGAACCGCGGTCGTGGTGTCACCAACGGCCGACCTTTATTCAGTACCGAGGCGCCAGGCGGAAAACCGTCGCAGGGAGCTGCGTGCTTTCAAGGAGGCGCTGGACTGTGTGCGCGCGGATATCCGGGCGGTTGCCGACAACCTCGGGAGCGAACTCAATCCCGAAGATCACGCCCTGTTCGATGTGTACATCGGCATCCTGGACGACTCCAGTATCGGTGCCGAGGTCGCCAGCCTGATCAAGGCGGGGGAGTGGGCGCAGGGTGCGCTCAGCCAGGTGATGATAGAGCATATCCGCCATTTCGAGCGGATGGAGCACAGCTACCTGAAGGAGCGTGCTGTCGATGTTAAGGATCTGGGTACGCGAGTACTTACTTATCTTCAGGAATCAACGGTAGCAAACCGCACTTACCCGATGAATACCATCCTGGTGGCCGAGGAGCTGACAGCGTCTTCCCTGGGGGAAGTGCCGCGCCACAAGCTCGCCGGACTCATATCGGTGCGCGGCTCAGGCAACTCACACGTTGCGATACTGGCTCGGGCCATGGGTGTGCCCACTGTCATGGGGGCCGTCGACCTGCCCTATGCCCGCCTGCAGGATCGCGAACTGATTATTGACGGTTACAACGGCACGGTGCACCTGAACCCGCCGTCGGAACTCAAGCAACGTTTCCAGCACGTGCTCGACCAGGATCTCGCGCTGACCCGGGACCTGGAAGCGCTGCGGGACGAGCCCTGTGAAACCCTGGATGGTCACAGGATACCCCTGTGGGTCAACACCGGGCTGATGGCCGATGTAACCCGCTCTCTCGAGCAGGGCGCCGAGGGGGTGGGACTGTATCGCACAGAGGTGCCATTCCTGTTGCGCGACCGTTTTCCCACAGAGGAAGAACAACGGCAGATCTATCGGGACCAGTTGGAGGCTTTTGCTCCCCGGCCGGTCACCATGCGCACCCTGGATATCGGGGGGGATAAATCCCTGCCGTACTTCCCGATAGAGGAGGACAACCCGTTCCTGGGCTGGCGCGGTATCCGGGTAACGCTGGATCATCCCGAAATTTTCCTGGCGCAGATCCGTGCCATGCTCAAGGCAAACGAGGGACTTGGCAACCTGCGCATCATGCTCCCCATGATTTGCAATACGGCGGAACTGGACGAGGCACTTGAACTGATCCGCCGTAGTCACAGGGAAATCCTGCAGGAGGGGTTGAGTGGAGAGCTGCCGCCGATCGGGGTGATGGTCGAAGTGCCCGCCGCGGTTTTCCAGGCTAGGGCGCTGGCGCGTCGGGTGGATTTTTTATCCGTGGGCAGCAATGATCTCACCCAGTACCTGCTGGCGGTGGATCGCAATAATGCCCGCGTGGCAGACCTCTATCATGCCCTGCATCCGGCGGTGATCCAGGCCCTGGCGAATGTCGCTGCCGCGGCCCGGGCAGAGGGCAAGTCCATAGGAATATGTGGAGAGCTGGCCGGGGATCCGGAGGGCGCCGTGTTGCTGTTGGCGATGGGCTATGACGTGCTGTCGATGAACTCCACCAGCCTGCCCCGCGTCAAGAAAGCCCTGCGCAATATCAGCATGGCTGAGGCGGAGGAGCTGTTAACCGAAGTCATGGCGCTGGAAGACGTTGTTGCAGTTCACCAGCGTTTGCATCGGTTCCTCACCGAACACGGTCTCGAGCAGTTTATCCACAACCCCGTGGTGTGACATTTCCAGGGTGCACCCGGTGGAGCGCTCAGCCCAGCGTGAACATTTCATCCTGCTCGCGTACCACATTTCCCACGGCGTCAAAACCTGACTCGCGCCAGCTGACCCTCCGCTTATGGTCTACCCACAAGGTGGTGCTGGAGCGGGTGCCGTAGCTGCCGGCGGTTATGAACTGGGCTGAAAGTACCTGATCCATGTCACCATCGAGGCCCTGCCTGTGTAATTCCCCCGGGTCCGCCAGGCGTCGGTCCGCCACCACGGTGGCCAGCGTGTGGTGGTCGGGCTCGCCTGAGCGCAACAGGGCCGCCAGTTGCTGCTTCCCCAGGACCACCTTGGGCCAGGGCGTATCCAGGCGTGCATTACTCAGGCCGTAAAGGCCCGGTTGCAAGCGGGTTGGCGAGGCATTTCCCGCCGGCAGGCTGTTGGTCAGGTACCACAGGCTATCGAGGTTGCCGACCAGCAGGTTAAAGCCGGCATATTCGCGTGCGTGGGCAAGCACACCAGCAAGAAACGATTCCGGGTCCTGGCTGCCCGCGAGGTAGTTCAGTGGCAGCTCTCCGCGGGAGCGTGGCGCGGGACCCGTTCGCGCGGGATCGCGGTAGTTGGTGATGGCGGCAAAACGACCGCTGCGGGTGATGCCCATCCAGGTGCCACCCTGCTCCAGGTCGCGCCCCGCCAGAAGTTCCGGGTATTCAGGCCAGAACCGGGCGGCCGCGGTGGGCCGGGCATGGAATTCGTCGCGGTTGGCAGCCAGCACCAGCGGGTACCGGCTGTCTACCCGGTAAGAAAAGATCAACAGGCACATAACATATCGTCCGCCGGGGCTAAAGAATTGTGCATCACAACAGGGTGACTGATAATAACGCCTTTATGCCACGAATGCCCCGGCGGCGCCCGTCCACCGGGGTTCGTTGTTGCGTCCACCGACTCCAGATAGGCTGATATGCTGCCGTATCCCCAGATAGACCCCGTTGCAATTGCCCTGGGCCCCGTGAAAGTGCACTGGTATGGCCTGGCCTATCTTGCGGGCCTCGCGTTTGCGTGGTGGCTCGGCGTTCGCCGCAGTCAGGTGCCGGGAGCGGCGGTTCGTCGGGAGCAGGTAGACGACCTGATTTTCTTTGGCGCGCTTGGCGTGGTCCTGGGCGGCAGGATCGGATATGTGCTGTTTTACGGTGGGGACAAGCTGGCCGAGGATCCGAGCTGGCTGTTCCGTGTGTGGCAGGGAGGGATGTCCTTTCACGGCGGTATGCTGGGAGTGATGGTGGCAATGTACCTGTTTGCCCGTCGTCGCAACATCGCCATAGGCGACCTGCTGGACTTTGTGGCTCCCCTGGTGCCGGTGGGTCTTGCCCTGGGACGTCTGGGCAATTTTATTGGCCAGGAGTTGTGGGGCCGCGCGGCCGATGTACCCTGGGCAATGGTCTTTCCCCGGGACCCGCTGCAGTTGGCTCGACACCCGTCGCAGCTGTACCAGTTTGCGCTCGAAGGCTTGCTGCTGTTCGTCGTTCTCTACTGGTACTCTTCCCGACCACGCCCCAGGTGGGCGGTAGCGGGCCTGTTTTCTGCGGGTTACGGTTGCCTGCGCTTTGTTGCCGAATTTTTCCGGGAGCCCGACCAGCATATCGGCTTCGAGGCCCTGGGCTGGATGACCCGTGGGCAGGAGCTGAGCCTGCCGCTGGTCGCGCTTGGAATATTCCTGCTGTTTTACGCCTACCGCACCCCATCGCCCTCGCCAGGGTCCAAGGAAAAGAGTCGAAACAAATGAAGCAATACCTGGATTTGCTGCAGGATATTCTCGATAACGGCGCGACCAAGGGCGATCGCACGGGTACAGGAACAATTTCTGTTTTCGGTCGCCAGTACCGCCATAGGCTGGCGGATGGGTTTCCCCTGCTTACCACCAAGAAGCTGCATCTCAAGAGTATCATCAATGAACTGATCTGGTTCCTCAGCGGCGATACCAACACCCGCTGGCTGAAGGAGAACGGCGTCTCGATCTGGGACGAATGGGCTACCCAGGACGGTGACCTGGGCCCCATCTACGGTGCGCAGTGGACCGCCTGGCCCACCCGCGACGGGGGTAAGATCAACCAGATTGACTACGTAATCGATTGCCTGCGCAATAATCCCGATAGCCGCAGGATCCTGTTCCACGGCTGGAACGTCGAGTACCTGCCCGATGAGCGCATGAGCCCCCAGGACAATGTGCGGGCCGGTCGCATGGCGCTGCCGCCGTGCCATCTCCTCTACCAGTTCTACGTGGCAAATGGCGTACTTTCCTCCCAGCTGCTGATTCGCTCCAGCGATTCCTTCCTGGGCCTGCCCTATAACACTGCCAGCCTGGCGGTACTGACCATGATGCTGGCACAGCAGTGCGACCTCGAGCCCGGGGAGATCGTAATCTGTACCGGGGACTCCCACATCTACAGCAATCACCTCGAGCAGGTGCGAGAACAGCTTGGGCGCGAGCCGCGGGCGCTCCCGCGCCTGGAAATACTGCGCAGGCCGGAAACGATTTACGATTACCGTTTTGAGGACTTTGCGCTGCACGGCTATGACCCCCATCCACACATCGCCGCCCCGGTGGCGGTCTAGGTCGGGGGTCGCCTTTCGCGTGCCGAGACTTGCCCTTATCGTGGCCGCGTCCGAAAACGGCGTTATCGGACGCAATAATGCCCTGCCCTGGCATTTGCCCCAGGACCTGCGCTACTTCAAGCGAATTACCATGGGTAAACCCATTGTGATGGGCCGCAAGACTTTTGAGTCCATTGGTCGCCCCTTGCCCGGGCGTACCAATATCGTTATCAGCCGTAACCCGGGGTTTTCGCCGGTGGGCGTCGAGCGGGTTGGATCGTTGGATGAGGCGCTGGCGCTGGCGGAGACCGTTGCCCGGTCCGATGGGGTGGCAGAAACACTGGTGATAGGCGGCGCCGAAGTGTATGCGCTGGCGATGTCCCGCGCGGACCGGATTTACCTGACGCAGGTGCACGCCAGCGTGGTGGGGGATGCAATGTTACCGCGGATCGACTGGCTGCAATGGCGGGAGGTCTGCCGCGAGCGACACCCGGCGGGGGAGGGTAATCCCTATGACTACAGTTTTGTGGTCTATGACCGTGTCGGGGGTGCGGCTGACGAAGGTAATGACGGCGCGTTACCCTGAGACAGACCCGGGCTCGCCGGTGTTACCAAAATACACACGCGCGTGTTTTGCTTAAATGAACAATTGGGTTTCATTGAAAATACACGGGCTTTCAGTTTAAAGTCGCTTCCTCGGTTTACCGACACCAGATTATTAACTATAGATATAAGTACCGGGTCTGATTTTCGCAGTTCTGAAACGCTTCGTTAGATTATAGGAAACACGATTCCCATGACTATGCATCGATTGAAAAATGTCCTGATCGCTGCACTCGTTGCTACAGGCGCCCTGTCGGGTGCAGTAGCCGCGGTGCAGGCCAGCACCCTCGACTCCGTCCTCAAGGTTGGAGAAGACAAGAATAAAGCCGCGCGTCAATCCCAGGTGAAAATTGATCGACTCGCCGATGAAACGCGCGATTTGCTGACTGACTACAAGACAGTGACCAAGCAAATCGACGGTCTCAAGGTCTACAACGCCCGCTTGCAGCGCCAGATAGACAACCAGTCGGTGCGGATCGGAGAGATTGACGAGTCAATCGACCAGGTCACGGTGATTTCCCGCCAGATGACACCCCTGGCAATTCGCATGATCGATGGTCTGGAAACCTTTATAGAACTGGACGTACCTTTCCACATGGACGAGCGTATGGAGCGTATTGCATTCCTGCGCGCCAACCTCGATCGTTCGGATGTCTCGGTAGCGGAAAAATTCCGCCAGGTCCTCGAAGCGTACAAGATAGAGAACGAGTACGGCCGCAAGATTGACGCCTACAAGGGTAGCATTGAAATCGAAGGTGTAGCGCGCGACGTAAACTTCCTCCGGGTTGGCCGCATCTCCTTCCTTTACCAGACTACGGACACGGAAATGTCCGGTGGCTGGGACCAGGCCAGTCGCAGCTGGGTACCGCTGTCGCGAGGCGAGTACCGCAACGCCATCATGAAGGGCCTGCGGATCGCCCGTAAGGAAGCCTCAATCGACCTGATGAACCTGCCAGTAGCTGCACCGGAGGCCAAATAATGAGTGCCAAATTTATGAAAGCCGCCGCCTTTGCGGTGGTGAGCACATTCGCCTTTACTGCCGCCATGGCCAACGCCGAGGAAGCCAAGCCCAAGTCGCTGGACCAGCTGCTGGAGTTCGTAAAGCAGGGCCAGGTGACTGATGCCAGGGAGAACCGGGCACGGGAGCAGGCATTTGCCAAGGACAAGGCCAACCAGGCAGCCGAGCTGACGAGAGCCCAGGGCGAGCGCAGCCGCCAGGAAGCGCTGAGCGCCACGCTGGAAGACACATTCGAATCAAATGAATTACTGGTCGTCGCCAAGCAGGCTCAGCTGAAGGAAAAGCTGGGTACCCTCGCCGAGTTGTTCGGCCACCTGACCTCCACCGCGGGTGACCTGTCATCGACCCTGGAGTTTTCGATCACCAGCGCCCAGTATCCGGGCCGCGAGCAGTTCCTCGAAGACCTGATCGCCAAGATGAGCGGCAGTGAAAAGCTGCCCAGCGTCGAGGAAATCGAGAAGGTCTGGTACCTGCTCAACCAGGAAATGGTAGAAACCGGCAAGGTTGTGCGCTTTACCGCCCAGGTAGCCAAACCCAACGGTGATAAGCAGGAGCAGAGTGTTGTCAGAGTCGGTGCCTTTAACGTGGTTTCCGAAGACGGTAAATATCTCCAGTACGTGCCCGCCAAGGGATCCCTGGAAGAATTACCCCGCCAGCCTGCGGGACCGTATCTGAGCTACGCCGAGGAACTGGTTGGTTCGACTGAAGGCCTGCACCGCTTTGGTATTGACCCGACCGGGCCAAGTGGCGGTTCTTTCCTGGCGGCGCTGATCAACAGCCCCAACCTCGAGGAGCGCTGGGAGCAAGGCGGTACAGTTGGCTACGCGATTACCGTGGTAGGTATCTTCGGCTTTATCCTGGCGCTCTACCGCCTTGTGGTTCTGGCGACAGTCAGCTCCAAGGTCAGCTCGCAGCTCAAGAGCGACAAGGCCAACGAAAACAACCCCCTGGGTCGCGTGTTGAAAATCCACGAGAACAATCCCTCGATGGATATCGAAACCCTGGAACTCAAGTTGTCAGAGGGTATCCTTCGGGAGACGCCCAAACTGGAATCGGGCCTGAATCTCCTCAAGATCATCACCGCAATCGCGCCGTTGATGGGTCTGTTGGGTACGGTAACCGGTATGATCGTGACGTTCCAGGCTATTACCATCTTTGGTGCGGGTGACCCGAAGGCAATGGCCGGCGGTATTTCCGCGGCGCTGGTGACCACTGTACTGGGCCTGGTAGTGGCAATCCCCATGTTGCTGCTGCACACCATCGTGAACGGACGCGCGCAGCGCATCATACATGTGCTCAACGAGCAGACCACGGGCATCATAGCGGAGCACACCGAAGCCAACCTGAGGAAGTAATATGTACTGGTTCGATAGTGCTTATGAGGCTGTTGCCCGCTTCATGGATATGGGTGGCAGCGTCCTTTGGGGCATCGCGGTCCTGCTGTTTCTGATGTGGACCCTGATCTTCGAGCGGCTTTGGTACTTCAAGGCGGGCTGGAAAGCCGATGCCGGCAAGGCCATCGCCACCTGGGAGTCGCGCAGTGAGCGCAAGTCCTGGAACGCGAAGCAGATCAGGGAAAAACTCATTTCCGAAGCGACCATGCAGATCAACCAGTATCTTCCCGTTATCAAGACGATGGTGGCGCTGTGTCCCTTACTGGGCTTGCTGGGTACTGTTACCGGGATGATTGAGGTATTTAATATCATGGCGGTCACCGGGGGCGGTGATGCCAAGTCGATGGCAGGCGGCGTGTCGCGGGCAACAATTCCCACGATGGCGGGAATGGTCGCCGCGATATCCGGGGTCTTCGCCAATACCTATGTTAGCCGGAACGCCCAGCGGCAGACCCAGTTTCTCGAAGACAACCTGACCACCGATCACTAAGAGAGCAATCGTAATGCGCAGGACAAACAAAGCAGCTGCTGAGGATGAAGCCCAGATCGACCTGACGCCCATGCTGGACGTCGTGTTTATCATGCTTATCTTCTTCATTGTTACGGCCTCCTTTATCAAGGAGGCGGGTATCGAGGTAAATCGGCCAGAGGCATCGACATCCCAGCCCAAGGAGAATGTGAATATTCTGGTGGCCGTTAGTGCCACCAACGAGATCTGGATGGACAAACGACGCATTGACGTGCGTTCGGTGCGGGCCAATATTGAGCGCCTGCATGCAGAGAACCCCAAGGGTGCTGTGGTAATCCAGGCGGACAACCAGTCGAATACCGAGACTGTCGCCGCCGTTCTGGATGCAGCCCGCGAGGCGGGCGTATACGATGTGTCCCTGGCCACTGAAGACAAGTAGTCGACTATGAATCGCAATTTATCCAGACTCATTATTGGTGCGCTATTCGGGCTACCTGTCGCCGCGGGTCTGTTCTTTATCATGCAATATCTGATCGCCATGAGTGATCCTAAAATTGATGACAGCAAGCAGCGCAAGTTGGCAGATATTCTTATGCCGGAGCGTGAGATTGAAACAAACCTGAAGGAGCAAAAGCCAGACAAGGTAGAGGATCCCGAAGAGCCTCCGCCAGATCTCGATTCTCCCGACGTTGATATGGAAATGGATGTCGACGTGGTCAATATCGCGCCCGCCGCCCAGGTTGACCTTGCTATTACCACTACTGGCATGGCCACCGGCGATGGCGAATACCTTCCTATTGTGAAGGTCGCGCCTATCTATCCGCGGCGGGCACAAACCCGTGGTATTACCGGGTACTGCATCATCGAGTACACGGTGACGACTTCGGGTGCCATCCGTGATCCCAAGGCGGTGGATTGCCAGCCATCCGGTGTATTCGAGAGCGCTTCTTTGAAAGCCTCTTTGAAATTCAAGTACAAGCCGCGGGTGGTGGATGGTGTGGCCATTGAAGTGGCAGGCGTCCAGAACAAGTTCACCTATGAGTTGGAACAGTGAAACGGTTAACACGTTATGAAATTGTTTAAGCCCCGGATCTGGATTAACGCCACCTTGTTGGCGGTGCCGGTTGTAATGACCCAGGTGGCCGTGTCCCAGCTGCAGGGCGACCTCGGCTACCACCCGCTGGCTGCAGCCCTGGCGGAGGAGAGAAAGCCCGATACGCGGGAAACCCGGCGCACCCCGGCCCTGCGCAACAACGTATACGAAAAGTTGGCCAAGGCCCAGGAGGCAGCCGAGGGCAAAGACCTCAATGGCGCTGCAAGCATCCTCGACGAGATGATCAATTCGGGTGGCAAGGGCGCGCTCAACAGCTACGAGTTGGCCAACGTCTACAACCTCTACGCCTTCATCTATTACTCAAAGGAAGATTATGCCAAGGCCCTGAAGGCCTATGAGCAGGTTGTTGCGCAACCTGATATTCCGCTGGCGATGGAAATAAACACCAAGTACACGATAGCCCAGTTGTACTTTGTGCAGGAGGAGTGGCAAAAGGGCATCAATGCGCTGCTGAGCTGGTTTGCGGTGACTGATAAACCCAACGCCAGTGCCTATGTGTTGCTGTCCCAGGGCTACTACCAGACAAAGGATTATGACAAGGCTCTCCTGAACGTGGAAAAAGCCATTTCCATGTACAAGGCTGACAACAAGCTGCCGAAAGAGCAGTGGTACAACCTGGCTCGCTTCCTGTATTTCGAAAAGAACGATGTCAATAAAACTGTAGATACGCTGGAAGAATTGCTCAAGTACTATCCCAAGAAAGAATACTGGGTGCAGATTTCCCATATGTATGGTGAGCAGAAGAAGGACGGCAGGCAACTGGCGGCGATGGATACGGCCTATGTGCAGAACATGCTGGACAAGGGACCGGAGCAGGTGACCATGGCGTACCTCTATCTCAATGGCGAGGTGCCCTATAAAGCTGGTCAGGTGATGGCCAAAGGGTTGAAAAACGGGTCCATCCAGCCCACTTCCAAGAACTACGAGATTTCGGCCAGCGCCTGGCGCCAGGCCCAGGAGCTCGACAAGGCCATAGACGACATGGAAGCGGCGGCAGCCAAATCCGAGGATGGGGAGCTTTACGCCCGGCTGGGTAATATTTATCTCGATAGTGATATGAATGACAAGGCTATCGTAGCGATTAACAAGGGCCTGTCACGTGGCGGCGTCAAGCGGCCGGACACGGCCAGGTTGGTTCTCGGCATGGCCTATTTCAATGAAAAGCAGTACGACAAGGCCAGGGATGCATTCACGTCCGCCGGACGTGACGAGCGCTCCGCCAAGTATGCACAGCAGTGGATCAAGTACCTGGAGTCCGAGCTTGACCGACAGGCCAAGCTGCGAGACAGCTGAACGTAACGCGCTGTGTCGCGGGAATAAAAAAGGAGCTCTATTGAGCTCCTTTTTTTATTCTCGTTTACCTTGTTACAGGTGTCAGAGTGGGACTACATTCTCTGCTTGAGGGCCCTTCTGGCCATCAGTGACAGTGAACTGGACTTTCTGGCCATCGGATAGAGTCTTGAAGCCGTCGCCCTTGATTGAGCTGAAATGGACAAAGACATCAGGTCCATCCTCACGCTCGATAAAGCCGAAGCCCTTGGTCTCGTTAAACCATTTTACAGTGCCGGTTGTTGTAGACATATATTTTACCTGTATTGCTTGCGGTGCCATGTCTAGGCACCTTTTCATTTAATAATTATTTATGGTTAACGTACCGATGAACTTGATGGAACTTCGACCGCGAGCATAAATACCGCTGAAACCACTCAGCTGGGGAAAGTGTATCACCAAATTTGCCGGTTTGCCGTCAAGGTTTTTCAACTATTTTGGGAATATTTCCTTATTTCTTCCTGCCCCGGGCTGGGACTGTAAGTCGCCCCGGGGGCTGTGATTTCCTGCCCGGGAGAAAGCCCGGGTGCCGGTAGCAAATAAACGGGGAATTCAGCCTGGCCGGCGGGGTCTTTTTCGCGGCCCGGCACTATAGCGGAGCGTGTGCGGCACCCACCAGACCCGGCTGGCTGGTGGTGATGGCGTACACGGGTACCCCGGCCAGGGTGTCGCGCATAGCCCCCTTTTCGATCATGCGCTGCAAGAATGGGGTGCTTGCCATAAAGGGGATGATGTTGGGGACGATACCACCGGCCAGGTACAGCCCGCCATAGGAGCCGTTTGCCAGGAGGAAGTCACCGCAGACGGACCCAAGCAGGGCACAAAACGTCTCCAGCGCGAGCACGCAGAGCTCGTCCTCCCCAGTCAGTGCCCGGCGTGAAATTTCGGCGGGATCAAGTTGTTGTGCCGCCTCGCCCCGAAGTTCCCCCAGTGCCTGTTGCAGGCGAGCCAGCCCTGGACCGGAGACCAGCAGCTCGGCATAGAGGTTGCCGTAACGGGGCAGCAGCAGGCGGAACAAGTCCAACTCCAGTGCAGTGCCTGGCGACAGACCCGTATGCCCCGGCTCGCAGGCAAAGCTGTGCGGTACGCCATCGAACCATGTCAGGAACGCTCCACCCAGGCCGGTGCCGGGGCCGACGGTTGCCAGGCGGCCAGCTTGCCCGGCCTGCCCCGGGTACATTTGCAGGCGTTCGTGTTCTGCCAGGTGGGGCAGCGCGTAGCCATTGGCTTCGAAATCGTTCAGGCGCCGCAATTTTTTAAAGCCGAAGTGGTTTGCCAGCTCCCTGCAGGAAAATGACCAGTTCATATTGGACATCACCACGCGGTCGGTAGACGGCGGGGCCGCGATTGCCATGCAGCAAACTTCCGGCGCTGCTTCTGGCAGGCTGGTCAGCCATTGGCCGATGATATCCGCGAGCTGGGCGAATTCGCGATTGATGTAGGTGCGCAGGGAACGGTATTCATCCAGCGCCGGGTCGTACAGTGCTATTCGTGTATTGGTACCGCCCACATCGGCAACCAGGCGCACAGGTGGCGGGGACTTTTGAGCCACTGTCTAAATCACCGGGAGGATTTTCATGATGTTGGTTGACCCCGCGCGACCCATTACCTCACCCTTGGTGAGAAGTATCGAGTCGTCTTTTTGCAGGTACCTGCCATCCAGCAGGAACTCGATTGCCCTGGCCTCAACACTGTCATGATCAAAGGCGGTAGCGTCGAAGAACAGGGGAATCACGCCCCGACACAGGCAGAGTTTTTGCAGGGTTTGGCTGTGATGGCTGAGAGCGAAAATGGGCAGGCCGGAACTGAGGCGTGACATGAGCAGGGGCGTCGTGCCAGACTCGGTCAGGCAGGCGATACCCCTTACATTGGCGTAGTGGTTAGCCGCATATATGGCAGCCATCGCAATCGTTTCCTGGGCGTTGGCAAATTTCCGGTCGAGGCGATAGCGAGAGGTACGGGTGATTGCCTGCCGCTCCGCTCCAAGGGCGGCATCTGCCATCGCGACGACTACCTCAACGGGGTATTTGCCGACGGCGGTCTCCGCCGACAGCATGACCGCGTCCGTACCGTCCAGCACCGCATTGGCCACGTCAAACACTTCCGCCCGGGTGGGCATCGAGTTACTGATCATGGATTCCATCATCTGCGTGGCCGTGATCACTACCCGGTCCATTTTACGCGCCCGGGAAATAAGCTCCTTCTGGATACCGATCAGTTGCGCATCGCCGACCTCTACTCCCAGGTCCCCCCGGGCCACCATCACGCCGTCCGAGGCGGTTATGATATTGTTCAGGGTGTCGTCATCGGCAACGACTTCAGCTCGTTCTATCTTGGCAATGATGGAAGGATTCAGCCGGTGTTTTGCCAGTAACTCCCGAGTCTGGAAGATATCCGCGGCACTGGAGACGAATGATACCGCGACAAAATCGGGATTAACCTCCGCCAGACTGCTGATATCGGTGAGATCCTTCGAAGTCAGGGCCGGCGCTGCCAGTCCACCGCCCAGGCGATTGATACCCTTGCGCGAGCCGAGTTTGCCGCCTATCAATACGGTACAGTCTACTGCGGCGACATCGACATCATCCACTCGCAAGCGTATGCGGCCGTCATCCAGTAGCAGGGTGTCCCCGCGGAATACGCTGCTGCAGAGTGCGGGGTAGTCCAGGCCCACGCCCCGCGTATCACCTTCGCCTTCGCCAATGGCAAGATCCAGCCGGAAACGGTCACCGTTGGCGATTTCGACGAAGTCCTGGCGAAAACTGCCAATACGGATCTTGGGTCCCTGCAGGTCGGCGAGAATGCCGACGTAGCGGTTGGCGATGGCGGCCTGTTTACGTATTCGCCTGGCCACCCGTGCGTGCTGCTCTGTGGTGCCGTGGCTGAAATTCAGGCGAAAAACATTGACCCCTGCGCCGATAAGCCTGGCAATCATGTCTGCGGATTCGCTGGCCGGACCTATAGTGGCCACGATCTTTGTTCGCCTGTTAATTTTCGGGATCACGTTGTTTCCAATGTTTGAGCGGCCTACATGATAACCTTATCCGGCCGTACTTCCAGTACCGGCCTGTGCATAGAGGGCTGCCCTGCCATGCCGAATTTCCAGTGCCTGCCGCGCAGTTCTGGGCAGGCCTTTAACCACCAGGGCAAAAGAACAGTCAATCATTCGTTCTATCTCACCAGGGGGAATGCTGCCGTCCAGGATAATCGTGTTCCAGTGGCGCTTGTTCATATGGTAGCCCGGCCTGACGGCGACAAAGATGTCACGCAGTATCAGCGCTTCGTGAGGGTCGCATTTCAGGTTCATGCTCGCCAGGCCGTTGCGCTGCCCAAGGGTGGCAAACATCTTTTTTCCAATTTTCATTACTGACAGATCCGGACTGAACGGAAAGTCCTCATACGCCTCTGGCTTGCACAGCAGATAGCGCCTGGCCTCATCGTAGTTCACGGCTGCCGCGCTCCGTGCTCCTCCAGGTAGTGTTTAGCGAGGTCCGGGAAATCTGTAAAGACGCCATCGACCCCTGCGTGGCGAAAAAAGATATCGAGTAGCTCATCGAAACTGGCGACACCAGCGGGCAGTTCGTCCCTGCGAAATGTATAAGGGTGAACCAGCAGGCCCAGATCCCGGGCTGTTTGCACCAGGTCGCTGAGCAAAACCTCCCCGGCGGTATCCCTGCCAAGGTAAATCTGGTGCAGCCAGGGGCCTATACCATTGGCATAAGCGGCCACCTCCTCCAACCCCCTGGCAGTTCTCATTTCGTTGTAGTCCGAGCAACTGTCCTCGCCCCAGTCATTCTCCGCGATCAGTTGTATGAGCGGTAGCGGCGTCTTCAACTCGTGCCGCAGTCGCTGCAGGGTTAGCGGATCGAAACATTGCAGGAAGACCTGCTCCGGACGGTTTGCATAGCCTTTCCCGGCGAGCACGTCGAGAACTATCGAGGCGATATCCATGCCCGCGCTCGAATGCAGGTTGGGGCCTTTGAGTTCCACGTAGAGGCCGGTACTACGGCCCCTGCTCTTGTCCAGCCCGGAAATCAGGTCGATTTCCTCCGCCAGGGTCGGAATACGAAACAGGCCGGACCCAAGAGGAAACCTGTCCGGATATACTGCTGTCTCCCTGCCGTCGGTACCGCGCGTGCTGCGTTCGTGTAGCCGGAGCCGGCGCAGCTCCTGCAGGGTAAAATCCATGGCATAGAAACAGCCATCGGGGCGGGCCCTGCCCGGAAAGCATTCCGCCACATCGGTGGTGCTGTCGAGGTAGACGTCGTGCAGGACAACCGCTACGCCGTCCTTGCTCAGTACCACGTCCTGTTCGATATAGTCTGCGCCCATGGCGTGCGCCATGGCCTTGGCCGCCAGGGTATGTTCCGGCAGGTAGCCGCTGGCGCCGCGATGGGCAATAACGATAGGGCTGCTGGATCTGGTCATAGTCGGCATTACCGGAAGAAAAAAGGGCGGGATGCTACCAGCGCCACGCCCTTTTTAAAAACTGTCGGAACCACATCCTTAGGGCATCTCAGCAATCCAGGAGCTGTCTTCGAACCACTTTTTGCGCAGTTGGTTCAGGATACCGGTTTTTTCGTATGCCTTCAGGTAGTTATCGACCAGGTTGAAGAACTGCGGGTCATCCTTGCTTACGGCTATTCCTATGGGTTCAAGTGTCAGCGGACGCTCCAGCGTTGTCAGGCCAGCTTCGGGAAAGCGCAATACCGAGAGCACGCATACCGGCATATCAGCCACCAGGGCATCAGCCTTGCCATCGATGATCATGGCCACGCCCTCGTCGTAGCTGGAAATCTCTGTCAGTTGCGCGTCTGGCGCGACGGCGTCTACAAAAGCCGCGCTGGTTGACTTGTTAAGTGCCAGCAGCTTGAGTTCCTTGTGGTTGAATTCCTTGCTGGCCTGAATTT
The DNA here is from genome assembly GCA_024642245.1 of Haliea sp. Classification (GTDB taxonomy): domain Bacteria; phylum Pseudomonadota; class Gammaproteobacteria; order Pseudomonadales; family Halieaceae; genus JARRPM01. The sequence goes on along the minus strand of JAHEBM010000001.1, from coordinate 20,932 downwards.
TTGCCAGCACGGAATTTTTGGTGAGAATTGATTTTCCAGACATCATGTAAGGGCCGACAAAAGATACCTGTTCGGACCGCTCGGGGGTAATCGCGAGGCCGGACAGCACCATATCGACCTTGTTCTGTTCAAGGGCGTTCATCAGTTCGCCAAAGGGCATGGCGACGATTTCCAGCTTGACCTTCATGGCCTCGGCTAGCGCCTTTGCCAGATCCACATCGAAGCCCATCAGCCCGCCATCGCGGTTCGCCATGGTCATCGGTGGTTGATTGCCCGACATTCCCACCGTCAGCACCTTGAAGTCCACAACCCTTTGCAGGGTGTCACCGGCCATCGAGTTGAGGGAAATTGCGGATCCGAGGGTGAATAGACCGGTGAGGATCAGGCGCGGTAGAAATTTTGACATGAAAGTATCTCCTTCCTTACTGAGGGCCCATTTCGGGGGCGTTCCGGGTTATGCTGAGCTGGCGTGGCCTTAGCACATTGCTGGGCGGTAATGGCAGTTTAAGTCTGAAGCCGGGAGATACCAAAATTTTTTATCAGTGACGGTTTTTTTATGCAGCAGTGAGGGTCGTAATGGTAAGCAGGTTTGATCGTATTGTTATAGGGGTTCCTGACCTGCCCGCGGCGATTGGTGAATACCGGCTTTTACTCGGGGTACCTCCCGCAGAGCCTGGTGAACGGCAGTATGCAGTGCCCGGAGCGCGCTTTGTGTTGCCCAATACCGTAATTGAACTGGTGCAATCCCCTTATCAAAATCCCCGGATCCGGGGGATTGTCTTCGGGGATCCAGGATCTGGCAACGCTGATATGCCCCTGGCCAACCCGCGCGGTCTTGATATCCAGTTATGCGATGGCAGCGGCACTGATGGCCTCCGTACGCATGTGGGGCCCAGTGGTGAAAGCACGCTACGGGTAGACCATATCGTGCTGCGTACAGCCGACGCAGCAAGTTGTATCGAGCTGTTTGGTGAGCGCCTTGGAATCCGTCTCGCGCTTGATAAGACAGTACCCCAGTGGGGTGGTCGAATGTTGTTTTTCCGTGCGGGAAAAGTGACCCTGGAAGTGATTGAGTCGCAGCAAGAAAAGCCCGAGGCGGATTACTTCTGGGGGATCGCTTACCAATGCCAGGACTTGTCGGGCACAATAGAGGCCCTCGTTAAGCGAGGGATCAGCCTTTCCGAGATACGGGCCGGGCGCAAGCCGGGAAGCCAGGTAGCGACGGTAAAAAGCCACTGCCTGGGCATCCCAACCCTACTGCTACAACTACACTAGAGTACGCAATGCTTTGCGTAGCTCGCGGTATCGTCCGCTGTCCATTCGCCTTTGGGCGTCTCTGACATTCCCTCACACCAGTCCTTTGAACCGACCGCAGTGCCGTCGATAAGGCAGTTTTTGGTGTAGGTACCAAGGTCCGACGCTGTCCACTCCGACTTGGGCTGGTCTTTTTTTGCGGCGCACCATTTTTCGCTGCCTGGTTCTGCGCTGCAGGCGCTCAGAAGCAGGACACCGGCTAACACCATCAATACTTTCATATAAACCTCCGGACTTTGGGAAAAAACTACCGGGCCAATTATGGCACCGTGCGCCCGGAGCAGCAATTTCTATGCAAGTAGGACTCAGTTGCCGGTGGTCAGGGAGACATTGTAAATTCCCGCTTCGCGAGACGAGTCGACCACCGCAGACAACACGTTCACGGTCGATTTATTATGGGCCTTGATTACCACGGCGGCCTTGGGACTTTCCGCTTTCAGGCGGCTGATATTGGCGCGTACCGAGCGGGCGTCGATGCGCCTGCCCTTGATCCAGATTTCGTCGGTGGCGCTGATCTGCACGACGATATTTTCAGCGGCTTCTCCGGATTCGCTGGTGGCGGTCGGTTTTCGCTCCACTTCTATCGCAATCTCTTTGATAAATGAGCCGGAAACGATAAAGAAGATCAGCATGATCATGACCACGTCCAGCATGGGCGTCAGGTCGATCGCCAAGGCGCCCTCGGCAGACGAGGGACGACCCCGTTTGCGGTGAACGCCACGCTCGTCGGCCCCCGTGTGGTCAAACCACATCTCCATTGGATAGCTCCCGGCGGCCCGCCGCCATCTGATCAGTCCGGGATACGACGATCCCCGAGTCAAATCCTAATCTATTCAGGCCGGGGGACAATTCGAAACTGTACAATTATTGATCGCCGTCAATAACGGGGGCTGGCGGGTGGCTTATCGCCTGCCGGGCAGGTCCGGCTGCAGCTATTTTTTCACCTGCATCCTGATCGACCTTTGTGTGGCCTTGCCATAGGGCGGGAGCATCCCGCTCAGCTTGCCAATGTCCACGTTGGCCTGGCGAAAGATCGACTTGGCGTGACTGAAGGTGCGAAAGCCCTCAAGGCCGTGGTAAGAGCCCATTCCGCTGGGGCCCACCCCCCCGAAGGGCAGGTCTTCCTGGCTCACGTGCATCACCACATCGTTGATACACATACCACCCGAGGTCGTGCGGGTCTCCACGGCGCTTTGCTCGTTGGCGTCGTCGCCGAAGTAGTAGGCCGCCAGGGGCCTGGGCTTCGAGTTGATATAGTCGATCGTCTCGGAAAATTCGCGATACGTGCGGATGGGCAGCAGTGGGCCAAATATCTCCTCCTGCAGGACTTTGAGGTCCTCCGGTGGTTCCGGTATCAGGGTAGGTGGAATTTTATAAGTACCCTGTTGAGCGTTGAAATCCTCTGCTGCCGGGTTGATGGCAATGGTTTTCACACCGCGTTCTTCCGCTTCCGCGAGATAGCCTGTCAGGCGCTGGTAATGACGCTCGTTGACCACGGACGTGTATTGGGCGTTGTCCAGCAGGCTCGGGTACATGGCGGCCACCGCCTTTTGCGCGATGGCAATGACGTCGTGCAGCTTCTCCTCCGGCACCAACAGGTAATCGGGCGCCAGGCATATCTGGCCGGCGTTCATGGTCTTGCCCAGCATGATGCGCCCCAGGCTCTTTTCCAGGTCTGCGGTGCGGGAGATGATCACGGGAGACTTGCCACCCAGTTCCAGGGTGACAGGCACGAGGTTGCGCGCTGCAGCGGCCATGATGTGGCGGGCCACTGAGGTTGCACCGGTGAAAAGCAAATGATCCAGGGGCAGGTTGGAGAAGGCCTGCCCAACTTCCGGGCCTCCCGTGAACAGGACGACCTCCTTGGGGTCGTAGACGTCTGTGATCATCGCCTGCAGCACTTCCGAAGTGGCGGGCGTGAATTCGGAGGGTTTGATCATCACCCGGTTGCCGGCCGCCAGGGCGCCCGACATCGGGGCGAATACCATGGATACCGGGAAATTCCACGGCGAGATGATACCCACAACCCCCAGTGGCTGGTACTCGATACGCGAACGCCCCCCCAGGAGGTTTAGCGGGAAAACGGTCGGGCGTCTCTCGCCTTTCATCCATTTGCGCAGGTGTTTCCGGGCGTGCTTCATGGGAGCTATGGAGGCGCCGACATCGGTAAGCAGGGTGATTTCCCTGGGCCTGCAGCTGAAATCCGAGTTCAACGCCTCAGTGAGGCTGTCTGCGTATCGCACCAGTGCATCTATGCCACGATCCAGCCGGTCAATGCGGGTAGCCGCGCTAACCACCCCTTCGGCCAGGTAGTCGGCTCTCTGGGCCTCCAGCAAGTTGAGCATGCTGGTTTCGATATCGCTTAAATCCGATGCTGATGCAACTGAGGTCATGGATGTCTTTTCCGTGTTTTTGGCCGTGAAGCGAATCGGGATTCTGGCGAGTATAGTCCCGGACCGACAGGATGATAACCATTTATTGGCTCCGGAACTGGCCGCCAGATTCGTCATGCCCGGACTTGGCAAGCACCGGATGAGCTGCTATTAATTCGACATGGACAGCAAGCACAGCAATGGCGATAGCCGCACCCCTTCACCTCCCTACGGTTATTCGCGAGAGTGTAACCATTCGAGGGACCAGCAGATCCACATCGTGGCGGAGTTCCATGCGCATAAAATCCGGCCCAGCCGGATTGCCTACCGCGTGGGAATTGATATTGCCTTTATCGAGGAATTGATTGCCGGGGAAATCGAGCAGGAGCGCTTCCCGCGCCTGGTTGCTCACTATCGTCGGCAGCGATACCAGCAGAGAATGAATGACTCCACCGCCCGCCGCGGCGTGGCGCGCTACGAGCTGGAGCAGCGTATCGAGCAGGAGTTTACCCAGGAAGTCGATCTCTAGAACTGCGAGTAGGGCTTATTTTTTTTCTTCGCGTTGTTCCATGGCCCGGATGTGCCACTGCTCACGCTGTTCCAGCTCTGCAATCCGGCGTTCCAGTTGCTTAGCTTTATCGGCGCTGGCCTCCTTGAATGCCAGACGGGTTTTTTTGAGTTCCTCGCGGGTTTTCTCAAGATTCACCTTGATCTCTTCCAGGCTGGCGGCTTCCACTGCCTTGTCGAAAATTTTCTCCTCCGGTGCCAGGCTCACCGCTTCGGGCTTGCCTTCATCATGCAACACCGGCTGGTCGGGAATGATCTTCCGTTGAGGATCCAGCTGGCGCTGGTTCATGAAATTCGGTGAAACGATTTCTATGCCGTTACCGTGCATTTGCGCAAGTACTGTCTTGCGCAGATTCGAGCGTGAGCTCAGCAGGTTTTTTATCGAGGGCAAAAATCCGCAAACGCGATAAGCCACGGCGTGATCGAGCAGCTCATGCACCAGAACGAAGGGTTCCTCCAGGCCGGCATCCAGCGCTGCCAGCAGCATCAGCTCCTCCACCCTTGTATAAGGTATATCGTAGCCTATGGAGACTTCGGCAAATATGATCGTTCCCTCCCGGTGGAGCACATTGACCGGGCTGTTGACCAGCAGCAGGTTGGGCAGTGTAGTGAGGTCGCGCCACTCGGTTTGTATCTGGGTGTTTACCAGCGTGCGTTTGGTAACGCGCCCGAATTGGTCATTGACCCTGATATAGTCTCCCGGGCGAAAGGGCTGGGTGGCCTGCAACATGATTCCTGCCATCGCGTTGGAAACGAACGTAGTGGAGGAAAGGGCGATAACCGCCGTGAGAACTACCCCAAGCAAACTCAGTACCTGGCCCCGGGTCTGTTCGCTGATGGGCAGCATGATGATAAGTGCGATGATGACGGCGGAGATATTGATCCAGTTTAACAAGGGATAGAGCAGGCCAGAGGCGCTGTCCGGGCCGCGCTTGACGAACCAGCTTATGGCCCATGCCAAAGCAGCCCCGATACCGATTATCGAGGCGAGGGGCCACAGTGTTGTGAGGCTATCGTGTAATGAATCCATGTAATTACGCTGCCGCGGACAGTTGATTTTGTATCAGGATAGCAGCTTAAGCGCCCGCAGATAACATGGCATCAGGTCGCGGCGGATTGGCTTTGCCGGAACTTCGGGTTACCTTACGGCCTCCTGAGCCTTTTTTGGCGATGTCGTTGCAGCCATTTGTCCTGCCTGGAGTTATTGAGCATGAATACCCTTGAACGCTGGCACCAGATTATCAAGCAGGGCAAGCCCGAACTGCTCGACGAAATCCTCGCGGAAAACTGCGTATTCCTGTCGCCGGTGGTACACACTCCCCAGCGGGGTAAGGCCCTTACCAAGCTCTACCTGACCGGCGCCATGCACGTGCTTAACAAGGACTTTCACTACGTGAAGGAGGTGGTGAGTGCCGAGCATGCGGTGCTGGAATTTGTTTGCGAGATCGATGGTATTACGGTGAACGGGGTGGATATCATGAGCTTCGATAAGGATGGAAAAATCAATGAATTCAAGGTGATGGTGCGCCCCCTGAAAGCCATCAACCTGTTGCATGCCCGGATGCGCGAAATGCTTGAATCACTTGCGGGTTGAGCGGCTTGCCCGTGGGCGAGCCTGTGAATGCCGAACATTTCCTGGAGAAAAAGCCCCATGAGATTGATTATCCCCTGTTTGTCGCGATTCCCGCTGCTGGTGGTTCTACTGGGGCTTGCAGCGTGTGGTGTCGAGAGCCCGTCGGTCCCGGGGCAGGAGCCGGTTGAGGTGGCGCGTATAGAAGGCAGTGTTTTCTACCGGGAGCGAATAATGCTGCCACCCGGGATTGAGGTAGAGGTTCAGCTGCAGGATATTTCCCGGGCCGATGCGATGGCCACCGTCCTGGCTACCGTAACGTCCACACCCCAGGGTGGTCCGCCCTATGGCTTTGTTATCGAGTATGACCCCACCATCATCGATTCGCGCATGCGCTACGCCCTGCGGGCGACGATCAGTAACGGCGAGCAGCTGCTGTTCAGCTCCACCGATTATATCGATCCTTTCGAGAGCAACCCGGTGGAAATCCTGGTTCATCGCGTACCCGAATCCGTGCGGCGTGAGGGACCGTCGCTGGAGGGCGTCACCTGGATACTGGATAGCCTGGCCGGAGAATCCCCGGGCCCTGGGGCAGGAGGCGCCCCCGTGAATCTGCAATTTTCTGCACAGGAGAAGCGGGCGAGCGGCTTTTCCGGTTGTAACCGTTATACCGGTGGTTATGCTCGCGAAGGTGCAAACGAGTACGGCAGTGCGCTCAAGATTGGCCCGGTAGCGGGTACATTGATGGCGTGCCAGGAGGGCGCTGAGCTTGAGCAGCGGTATCTGGGGATGCTGGACAGGGTTACGGCATTCAGGCTGGATGGCGATACGCTGTCGCTATTGGCCGGCCCCGAGGTGTTGGCTACCTTCAAGTCATCCTGACAACCACAGCCTGTGGCGCCAACGGACAGGCGGCCGGATTCCCTGTATAATCTCCGGCCGCGCTGGTTTCGGCGCCTCGCTCAGCTCTCAAGGTACCTACATGTCCACTCCTGAAGGGATAGACAGTTTTAGCGAACTGGACTTGCCCGCGACCCTGCAAAAAGCCCTGGTAGATGTCGGCTATGAAAAGCCCTCTGCCATCCAGGCTCGAATCATTCCACATATGCTCGAGGGAGCCGATGTGCTGGGCCAGGCCCAGACCGGCACCGGCAAGACTGCAGCATTTGCATTACCGGTGCTGGCCCGCCTCGATCTCAAGAAGAAGCTGCCACAGGTACTGGTGCTGGCTCCCACGCGGGAGCTGGCAATCCAGGTGGCAGAGGCTTTCCAGAAATATGCGCATCACCTGCCTGGCTTTCATGTACTGCCGATCTACGGCGGTTCCGATATGCGCGGCCAGTTGCGGCAACTGGAACGCGGCGTGCATGTCGTCGTCGGGACGCCTGGTCGAGTGATGGATCACATGCGCAGGGGATCCCTGAATCTCTCGGGACTGCAGACCCTGGTGCTCGATGAGGCCGATGAGATGCTGCGCATGGGATTTATCGATGACGTCGAGTGGATCCTGGAAAAAACACCGGAACAGCGCCAGATCGCCTTGTTCTCTGCCACCATGCCGGAAGCCATACGCCGTATTGCCAAGCGTCACCTGCGCGATCCGCGGGAAATTTCGATAGAGGTCAAGAGTGTCATCAGTGCCGCTATCCGCCAGCGTGTGTGGATGATGGCGGGCGTGCACAAACTCGATGCGTTGACCCGTATCCTCGAGGTGGAGGATTTCGACGCGATGATTATTTTTGTACGCACCCGTATCCTCACCACTGAACTGGCCGACAAGCTTGCAGCACGGGGTTACTCGGTCCTGGCCCTGAATGGCGATATTCCCCAGAAGCAGCGGGAACAGACCATCGAACGCCTTAAAAAGGGAGAGCTGGACATCCTGGTTGCTACCGATGTGGCGGCTCGTGGCCTGGATGTGGCTCGGATCAGCCACGTAATCAATTACGATATTCCCTACGATGTCGAGGCCTATGTACACAGGATCGGGCGTACCGGCCGTGCGGGCAGGACCGGGGAGACGATATTGTTCGCCGCCAATCGCGAGCGCCGTTTGCTGCGGGCGATCGAAAAAGCCACTGACCAGACCATCGAGCAAATGGCACTACCGACCGCGGAGGAGGTGACCGACAAACGTATTGGCAAGTTCAAGCAGCGTATTACCGAAACCCTGGACACCGCTGACCTGAAACTTTTCCGCAAGATGGTGGAAGATTACCAGCACGAGTACGGCGTGCCCGTTATTGAGATCGCCGCTGCCCTTGGGGCCCTGGCGCAGGGTGCGAAGCCGCTTGCAGCTGCTCCGCAGAAGAGTGGTCCCGACAGCAAGCGGGAGCGCCCGGCGCAACGCGATGCTGCGGAGCCCAGCCATAGACCTGCCCACAAGGCCGACCGGGAGCCATCGCGCAAACCGGATCGGCAGGCATCACGCAGGCAGGATTCCGAAACGGCTGCCGCACCGGGCCCCGGCGCGGTTCCGGATCTTTCGGCGCCACCTCGCGCCGAACGCACCAGCGAGCGCGGCACGAATGAGGCGGATACAGGCATGGAGCGCTTCCGTATCGAGGTTGGACATAATCACGGGGTCAAGCCGGGTAATATCGTTGGCGCCATTGCCAACGAGGCGGAAATCGAGAGCGAGTATATCGGCCGCATCGAGATTTTCGACGATTACAGCACCGTGCAACTGCCCCAGGGGATGCCCCGGGAAATTTTCAAGCACCTTAAAAATGTCTGGGTCAGCGGCCAGCGACTGCAGATCTCCCGGCTTGACTCCCGGGGCCATGATGGTTCATCGCGCCCGGCAAAGTCGAAGCAAGCGGGTAAGAAAGCTCCGGCGCGCCGCAAGCCCAAGTGACGATCCAGGCCCGATACGCGGCGGGGCGCCCCGCCCGGAGATAGGTAGCAGTGGCTGTATTGTTTTCAGTGGTGTTGCTGGACCTGATAGGCTTCGGCATTGTCATCCCTATCCTGCCGTTTTTATCGCCCCAGCTCGGGGCGGACAAGCTGGATATTGCTTTTATCATCGTTGCCTATGCCGTGGGCGCGGGTCTCTTTGCGCCGGTGTGGGGACGGCTTTCGGATCGCATCGGGCGCAAACCGGTGATAATGATCTGTCTGGCCGGCGCGGCGGTGTCCTACGTTGTGCTCGGTCTCGCTTCCGCGCTGTGGATGGTCTACGCTGCCCGGACGCTTGCCGGCCTGATGGCGGGAAATGTCGGGGTGGCTTCCGCGATGATGGCGGATATCACCCTCCCGAAGCACAGGGCAAAGGGCATGGGGGTTATTGGCGCCGCATTCGGTCTCGGCCTGGTCCTGGGTCCCATGCTCGGTGGCCTGTTGGCGGGAGATAGGCCGGGATTTGCGCTGCCATGCACGGTTGCCGGGATGATGTCGGTACTGGCCATGATTGCTGCGGCCGTCTTCCTGCCGGAGTCTCTCCCCGCTGAAAAGCGGTCCGTCACCACGGCGGGGCGGCCCGGAGGCGGGTCCGGATCCACCTATACGATGCTGCGACTAGGAGGCAACCGGCTGTTGATCCTCCAGTTCTGCCTGCACAATACCTGCGTCAGTTCACTGACCTACCTTTTCCCACTGTGGGCGGGTGACACCCTCGGCTGGGGCCCCCACCAGGTGGGCATAGTGTTCGGCATCCAGGGTGCCATTATGGTTGTGGTGCAAGGCGGCCTGATAGGACCCATGGTGCGTGCCTGGGGCGAACTGAAGCTGCTGCGCTTCACCGTCAGCTGCCTGGTGATCGGCCTGTCAATGGGGGTGTTTGCGGACACGATGCCGCTGATGGTGGGATCAATATTCGTTGCCATGACGGGCGCAACGCTGTGCATGCCATTGCTGAACGCCATTGTAAGCCATCGCTCCCCGGCGGTAATCCGCGGGCGCATGCTCGGCGTCGCCAGCGCGTCGGCCTCCTGGGGCAGGGTGGTGGGGCCTTTGTTGGCAGGTCTCAATCTCACACTGTTTGGTTATCACGTTGCCTGGCTGGGTTCTGTGCTCGTTTCAGTTTTTTACCTGGGATGGGTTTACCGTGAATACGCATTGCGCAGCACTACACTGGATGTGACACATTAATCCGGCTGCACGCGTGGCAATTTAGGTCTGGAGGCGCTAGTCTGTGGGGCCTTAAAATTGCCCGGGGAAACCATTTCAATGGCTACAACACTGTTTGACCTGACTGGAAAACTTGCCCTCGTGAGTGGCGCCAGCCGCGGTATTGGCGAGGAGATCGCCAGGCTGCTGGCGGAGCAGGGAGCACACGTTATCGTCTCCAGCAGGAAAATTGACGATTGCACCGCGGTGGCAGAGGGTATTCGTGAAGCGGGAGGCAGTGCCGAGCCATTTGCCTGCAATGTTGGCAACATGGATCATATCGCGGCGTTGTTTGCCCATATCCATGAGGCCTACGGCAAACTGGATATCTGTGTGAATAACGCGGCTACCAACCCCTACTTCGGGCACGTGCTGGACACGGACCTGGGTGCATTCAATAAGACCGTTGACGTCAATATTCGCGGTTACTTCTTCATGTCCATTGAAGCGGGCAAACTGATGCGTGACCACGGTGGCGGCGTCATCGTCAATACAGCCTCCATTAACGCGCTGCAGCCCGGGCCGATGCAGGCGATCTACTCGATTACCAAGGCAGCCGTGGTCAATATGACCAAGGCTTTCGCCAAGGAGTGCGGCCCCCTGGGTATTCGCTGCAACGCATTGCTACCGGGACTCACGCGCACAAAGTTCGCCGGGGCCCTGTTTTCCAACGAGGACATATACAAAACCGCTATCAGCAGTATTCCCATGGGTCGCCATGCCGAGCCCAGCGAGATGGCGGGTACCGTGTTGTACCTGGTCTCGGATGCCAGCAGTTATACCAATGGCGAGTGCATTGTGGTGGATGGCGGCCTGACTCTCTAGCCGGCAGGGGAATCCCCCTTCCTTCCTGCATTTTCAGGGTGCCCCGGTTTTTGTGCCGCCGGGCCTTGGGCCTTGGGTATTGGGTGTTGGCTTGTGCGCTGGTGACATTGTGCCGGTGTCCGATGCGTTGCCAAATACAGTGGCACGGGGCTAAAGTGCCAGCAAAGCCCACGGGAGAGGCCAATGGAACGAGACAAGATACACGCGCAACTGCTTGCGGACTGTCATTACCTTGGCAGCCTCGCGGCATCGGAATTACTGCTCAATCGGAATGCATCCCTGCCCTGGTTTATTGTGGTACCGGATACGCGCCTGGGTGACGTGCTGGACCTGCCGCAGCATCATCGCGACGTGGTGTTGGCGGACTGCGCCGCGGTTTCGGCGTTCATCAAGCAGGTGCTCGGTTTCAGTAAAGTCAATTTTGCCGGCCTGGGCAACGTGGTACCGCAAATGCACCTTCATATTATAGGGCGCCAGGAGGGCGATCCCTGCTGGCCACAGCCGGTATGGGGTAACCTGCCAGCGGGTGAACAATACGAGCACCTGCAATTACAGGCCTGGCAATCCGATCTCAGGAAGATGATCGACCTGGTGCCGGCAGAGCTATAGGGAAGGGCAGCGATGGCTAAAAAGGTCTTTGTCACCCACCAGCTTCCCGGCAAGCGGATACACGAACTGAGCCGGCATTGTGAGATGAACGTCTGGATGGGGCCGGGCCTGCTCCCGTCGGCGGCCCTGCGCACTCAGCTGACCGGTTGCCACGGCCTGGTTTGCCTGCTCACGGACCGCATCGACAAGGCGCTGTTGGACCAGTTGCCGGAGCTGGAGTTTGTTTCCAGCATGTCGGTTGGCGTGGATCATATTGATGTGCAGGCATTGTCCGAGCGGGGCATACCGGTGGGAAATACCCCGGGTGTGCTGGTGGACACTACCGCGGATACCGCCTTTGCCCTGCTGCTGGCGGCGGCAAGACGTGTCGCGGAGGCCGATCGCTTTGTGCGGGATGGCCAGTGGACCGCGGCCAACGCCTGGGCCCCGGAATTCTTTACCGGCAAGGACGTCACTGGCGCTACCCTGGGGATCGTCGGCCTCGGGGAGATTGGCCAGGCGGTGGCCAGGCGGGCGGCGGGATTTGGCATGCGCGTATTAGCCTGGAGCCGGACCGCGAGGGAGGTACCCGGGGTCGAAATGCTTGCGCTTGACGAGCTGTTGCAGCGAAGCGACTTTGTCAGCGTGCATGTTGCCCTGGCCCCACAGACGCGCAATTTACTCGACGCCGCCAGGATCGCCCGGATGAAGCCCGGTGCCGTGCTGGTGAACACAGCCCGCGGTGGCATCGTTGACGAGCAGGCGCTGGCGGAAGCACTGGCCGGCGGCAGGTTGTCGGCAGCGGGAGTCGATGTTTTTGAGCGAGAGCCTGTTGCGGCGGACAATCCGTTATTGCGTTTGCCCAACGTGGTCGTAACACCCCATATTGGCAGCGCAACAACACTCACCCGCGCCCGTATGGCAGACATCGCCGCCGCCAATGCTATCGCTGCACTCGCGGGGCAAGCGATGCCCTGTTGTGTCAATCCGCAGGTTTATGGCTGAGCACCAGCCCTGATCGTCGCGGCGGCTATCTGGCCGGTGGGAGCGTACTCAAGGCCTTACTCACGCCCTGCTTGACGGCCTTGCGCATTTCCGTCATATCGACCTCGTTCACATTCTCGACGATTTTTGTGATGATGACATGCCACACTTCTTTTTTGCTGGCATCGTCGTTGAACTGCAGGGCGATGTTGCTGGTTTCTTTAACGCCGCCGAGGGCATAGGCATTGTCGACCACCGCCTGGTTGACCTGGCGGTTGGGATTTACCGAGGGATAAGGCGTGATGTTGTAAGCATCCGCGCTGCGCTCGCCCATGCGCAGGCCTTCGGCGAATAGGTAGTCCACGCTGAACTGGGCGCGTTGGGTGTCTAGCACATAACCCTTTTTCGCAAGCTCATTGTCCACCGCGCCACGCAGGATCGGGTCTATCAGGTACATGGTGTCCTGCGCGTTGGCCACCTTCGGGAGGGGGTCGCTGCGCCACTTGTAAAACGTGTAGTTGCCGGCGGCAAAAGTCTCCGTCGGTGCCGGCCGGGTTTCTATTCCACTACAGGCCACAAGCGTCAGTGCCAGGGTTGCCAGTATCGTGATGACGCGCATGTAAAACCTCTCGTTCATTGGAGTTGGCCCGCCATTGCTGCCAGGCCGCAGTCGCGTGCCATGGTATCAGTCTCGGGGGTGGCCAGCTACCAGGCCATTTTGCACTGCGGGCCATCCCCTGCCCGGCGGATTTTCTGGCTTTATTCAGGTGAATTGCCTGGATCACTTTGCTAGGATCGGCGCTATAACCATAAGTTATTTCTGGGAAAGGCATATGATTTCTCGCAAATTGATTCGTACCGACCTGAACCTGCTGGTTGCCCTGCAGATTCTGCTCGAAGAGCGCAACGTAACCCGCGCGGCCGAGCGCCTGTCGGTCTCCCAGCCAGCCCTGAGCAAGACCCTGCAAAAGTTGCGGGACTCCTTTGACGACGAGCTTTTCACCCGTACCGCCCATGGCCTGGTACCCACCCCGCGCGCGGAGGAGCTGGCCAACGACCTGCCGTCCCTGCTGGAGAAAGTGGAGCAGGTGCTTGGCAATGAGGGGTTTGACCCCCTGACGTTCAATGGCGCTTTCAAGCTGCTGCTTCCCCCGATCCTGAGCGAGGCCTTGTTGCCCGGCCTGATGGCGGAGTTGAGCGAGATTGCCCCTGCTGTACAAATCATTACTGCGGAAGTAGCCCCGAATTACCAGGAGCAACTCAAGAAAGGTGAGGCTGATTTTGCTGCCTTCGTAGCCCTGGACACCGAGCGGGATATTCTCGCCGAGCCCATTGCGACTATAGCCCCGCGCTGCTATATGCGAACGGATCACCCACTGGTAACAAAAGAGATGAGCCTGCAGGATTTTCTGGCCTACCCACACCTGCGCCTGTACATCCCGGGCCTGACAAGGGAAAACACCAGTATGGTGGATGATGTGCTGGGACAGTACGGTGTGCACCGGACCATCGCGCTGGAAACCACCCAGTTTGCCGCAGCGGTGGGTGTTTTATGCCGCACCGATTCCCTGCTGGTGGCAAATGCGGGCTTCGAGGCGGGAGGGCTCTACCGGGAGCGCATCACCGGCCAGGAAATGCCAGCGGAGCTGCAGCGCATGATACGCAATTCCCACAGCGGCAATCGAGGCAAAATGTCCCTGATGCGCCACACCCGTACTTCCCGCAGCACGCCACACCAGTGGATGCGGGCTCTATTGATGAAGCAGCTCACCCTCCCGGGGGAAACGGTTGAGCCCGCAACGCCTTTGCAGCCCCTTAACCAGGCTATTTCCTGACAGAGTTGCGGTAAGACCGCGGCGACATTCCCACGGTCTTGCTGAACAGCCTCGAGAAATACAGCGGATCATCGTAGCCCAGGGCCGTCGCCACGCCCTTTACACCCAGGTTGCCCGTGTCCAGCAAATAGCAGGCGTGCTCCATCTTCATATTGAGAAAATGCTTGATGGGGGAGTAGCCGGTCAGCGCTTTATACTTGGTGGAAAAGTGGTACTTCGACAGGTTCGCCGCTGCTGCCAGGGTGTCCAGGTCAAGCTGCTGTGACAACTGCTCGAGCATGAAGCTTTGCACGGCAGCCAGGTTGAAGCTGTGCTGGTCCATTGCCTGTGCGCGGCGCATTTCCAGGGCTATTTCGGTAAGCAGGTGACGCAGCCGGTTGGCGGCGTTGATAAATGCCCGGGTGTTATAGCCGGTGCGGTGCACCTCCATGAGTCCCCGGAAATGCGCTGTAAGTTGCGGCGAGACACCCACTCGCGTTACCGGGTTGCCCCCTTCCCGGTACCCCAGGTACTGGTTGAACACCGCTGTGCCGCCCCCCTGGAAGTGCACCCAGTAGATGGTCCAGGGCCTGGCCGGGTCAGCGCGATACTGGTGCGCCACACCCTGGGGCAGCAACAGCATGTCCCCGGCACCGACGGGCCCGGACCAGTCCGGGGTGCCGGCATGACCCTGGCCATCCACGCAATAAATCAACAGGTTGTCATCGTGTCTCTGGCGCTCCATGCGGTGGCCACTCGCCACCGGGTAGTAACCCATGCCCGCCGGGTAGCACTCCCGCGTCAGGGGGTGGCGGGCGAGTTTACTGAGCATGAATTTGGGTGTGAGGAAACGAACGCCGTCCTCAGGCAGGGGCCATTTAGAGGGTGCGCTCATCAGTTTTCCCGGTGGTGAACACCTTGTTCATATAAGATTCCCGTTATTTCCGCAATAAACCGCATTCTCGGCAAAAGCCTGCCTCCGGCGTCCGGGCGGGTACGGCTCCAGCGGGTCGTCCGCGGGCGGTGGGGCTGCGATGAGCCTGCGGTATGAAGTTACCGGCGCGTCCCGGCACGCCGCATCCGGCGCGCAGGGTGAGCTGCCTTATTATAGCAATATAGTCCATGTAATACGCAATTTCCTCCCTTTGACGCAACTTGCAGGCAGGGTAAGCTGGCGGTCGTATTTTGATCAGCTAACCTAGAGCGGTGCACGCCATACCCGTGCGTGCACCGCGACATACCACTGGAGCATGCGAACATGGAACAGAGCCACGAAGTACTGGAAGCCCGGGACGAGATCAAGGCCATGATGGCGCGGGCGCGGGCGGCCCAGGAGCAGATTGCCAATTATACCCAGGAGCAGGTGGATGAGCTGATCACCGCGATGGTCTGGGCGGTGGCGCGGGAAGACGTGTCGGAAAAAATCGCCCAGTTCACGGTGGATGAGACCCAGCTTGGCAATTACGCCGGTAAGTACCTGAAAATCCACCGCAAGACCCGGGCCACCCTGGTGGATATCATCAACGACAAATCGGTAGGGGTGATCGAGGAAGATCCAGAGCGCAATATTGTCAAGATCGCCAAGCCCGTGGGCGTGATCGGTGCGCTTTCCCCTTCCACCAACCCGGAGGCGACGCCAGTCATCAAGGCGATATCGGCCGTCAAGGGACGCAATGCGATTATTATCGCGCCGCACCCAAGGGCCAAGCTTACCAACAAGATGATCTGCGATTATATGCGCGAGGCCATCGTTGCCATGGGTGCCCCGGCAGACCTGGTGCAGAGCATCGACGTCCCCTCACTGGACAAGACCAATGAGCTGATGCGCCAGTGTGACCGCATTCTGGCCACCGGTGGTGAAGCCATGGTGAGCGCTGCTTATTCATCCGGTACGCCGGCACTGGGTGTTGGTGTGGGCAACGCTGTCATTACGGTGGACGATACTGCCAACCTGGACGAGGCGGCCGAGAAGATCCGCATATCCAAGACCCTCGATCTGGCGGCGTCCTGTTCCTCTGACAACTCGGTACTGGTGTTTGAGTCCGTCTACGATGAATTCCTGGAAAAACTCGAACGTGAAGGCGGTTTTGTCATTAAAGGTGAAGACAAGCCAAAGCTGCAGGCTGTGATTTGGGAAGACGGTCACCTCAATCCCAAAATTGTTGCCCAGCACGCGTTGACGATTACCGGCAAGGCCGGCATCGACCTGCCCGAGGGCAAGCAGTTCCTGATCGTACCGGAGACCGGTGCCGGTGTTGACTACCCGTTCTCGGGGGAAAAGCTGACTGTGACGATGGCACTTTACAAGGTCAAGGATATCGATGAAGCCGTCGACCTTACCAATCGCATCCAGGCCTACCAGGGGCAGGGTCATAGCTGCGGCATCTACTCCTACAATGACGAGCACATCATGAAACTGGCGATGGGTACGCGCACTTCCCGGGTCATGGTGAACCAGCCCCAGTCCGCTTCCAACAGCGGCAACCTGTGGAACGGCATGCGCCAGACCTTCTCCCTGGGCTGTGGTTCCTGGGGTGGCAACAGTATCAACCACAACATTACCTGGCGCGACCTGGTCAACGAGACCTGGGTTTCCAAGCCACTGGCCGTCACCAAGGTGCTGCCACCGGACGAGGAACTGTTTGCCAAGGTCATCGGCAAATTCTAGATCGCTCCAGGCGAGGAGCGGGCTATGGATTTTTCCCTGAGCGACGACCAGCGGGCGTTTGTCGAGAGCGCCCGTGCTTTTGCCGAGGGCGCCATGGCGCCCCACGCCGCCCGCTGGGACGAGGAATCAATATTCCCCCGGGAAGTGCTGCAGCAGGCGGGTGAGCTTGGCTTTATGGGGATGTATACCCCCGAGTCAGCCGGCGGGCTCGGCATGGGCCGGCTGGACGCCAGCCTGATTGTCGAGGAGTTGGCCAAGGGCTGTACCGCCACCGCCGCTTTCCTGACGATCCACAATATGGCCACCAGCATGGTCGGTAAATATTGCGGCGCCGGGGTGGTCGAGCAGTGGTGCCCGGACCTCGTTGGCGGCAGCAAGCTCGCCTCCTATTGCCTGACCGAGCCGGGTGCGGGTTCCGATGCCGCCTCATTGCGTACCAGTGCTGTGCGCGACGGGGACCATTACCTGGTGAATGGCAGCAAGGTGTTTATCTCCGGGGCCGGCGCCACCGATGTGCTGGTGGTTATGCTGCGTACCGGTGGGCCGGGACCGAAAGGCATCTCCGCCCTTTTGGTACCCGCCGATGCCGAGGGAATTTCCTACGGCAAGAAAGAGGAAAAGATGGGGTGGAACGCCCAGCCCACCCGCATGATCAGTTTCGACAACGTGCGGGTGCCGGTGACCAACCGGCTGGGGGAGGAGGGACAGGGTTTTGCGATCGCCATGGAGGGCCTGGATGGCGGGCGGATCAACATAGCGACCTGCAGTGTGGGTACTGCCCAGCAGGCATTGGAGGAGGCTACTGCCTATGTACAGGAGCGACGGCAGTTTGACACGGCCATCGCAGACTTCCAGGCGACCCAGTTCAAGCTCGCGGACATGCTCACCGAGCTGGTCGCGGCGCGCCAGATGGTGCGGCTGGCGGCCAGTAAGCTCGACCACGGGGATCCACAGGCATCGACCTATTGCGCAATGGCCAAGCGTTTTGCCACCGACGCGGGTTTTAACATCTGCAACGATGCCCTGCAGTTGTATGGTGGCTACGGATATATAAAGGAATACCCGATGGAGCGTCATGTGCGCGATACCCGGGTGCACCAGATTCTGGAAGGTACCAATGAGATCATGCGGGTCATCGTGTCCCGCCGAATGTTAATGGAAGGCGCCCTGGAGGTAATAAAGTGAGTTTGAGTACGTCGGAAAAGTTGAAGGTGGAACTGCGTGGTCACACGGCATTGGTGACGATAGATAATCCCGGTGCCAACACCTGGGACCAACAAAGCCTGCCTGCCCTGAAGGACCTGGTGGAAAAGCTCAACGGGGAGAAGGATATCTACGCGCTGGTGATCACCGGGGCCGGGGAAAAATTCTTTTCAGCAGGAGCAGACCTGAAGCTTTTTGCCGACGGTGACCCCGCTACCGCCCGCACCATGGCGGAATATTTTGGTGAGGCTTTCGAGGCTCTTGCGGATTTTCGCGGTGTCTCTATAGCGGCCGTCAACGGCTTTGCCATGGGTGGCGGACTGGAAGTCGCCATGGCCTGCGACATCCGTATTGCCGAGGAGCAAGCCCAGATGGCCCTGCCTGAGGCCCGGGTTGGCCTGTTGCCCTGCGCCGGTGGTACCCAGCGCCTGTCCTGGTTGGTCGGGGAAGGTTGGGCCAAGCGCATCATTCTCTGTGGCGAGCGCATCAATGCTGCTACCGCAGAGCGCATCGGCCTGGTAGAGGAAGTGGTGGGCAAGGGCGCGGCGCTGGAACGCGCACTGGCCCTGGCGGAGCAGGTCGGCGAGCAGAGCCCGACCTCCGTGGCATTCTGCAAGCGGCTGATGCACACGGGCCGCGACACCGTCATTGCCAGCGGCCTTGAAGGAGAGCGTGACCTTTTCGTCGAACTGTTTTCTACCCAGGACCAGCGGGAGGGTGTCAACGCTTTCCTGGAAAAGCGCAAACCTGCCTGGAAGAATGGCTGAGGGTCCCTTGATGTCAGATGCATCCATAGTGTTTGAGGAGCGCCTTGCCGGCGCGGGCAAACTGGTCAGGGTTACCCTGAATGTTCCCTCCACACTCAATTCCCTGACCCTCGACATGGTGGACCAGCTGCAGGCGAAACTCGATCTGTGGCGTGACGATCCTGCGATCGCAGCGGTGTTTCTGGAGGGCGCCGGTGACAAGGCCTTTTGTGCCGGCGGCGATGTGCAGGCTCTGTATGATGATGTCACGGCGACACCCGGCGGCCCCTGCGAGTACGCGGAAAATTTCTTCCTCCGGGAATATCGCCTGGACTACACGCTGCATACCTATCCCAAACCGGTTGTCAGCTGGGGCCACGGTATCGTCATGGGTGGCGGACTTGGCGTTATGGCCGGCTGCTCCCACCGGGTGGTGACGGAAAAAACCCGCATAGCCATGCCCGAGGTGGGCATTGCCCTGTTTCCGGACGTCGGGGGCAGCTGGTTTCTGAATCATATGCCGGGCAAGTCAGGCCAGTTCCTTGCGTTGACCGGGGCTTCCATCAACGCCGCCGACGCGATCTACACGGGCATCGCCGATCGCTTTATTTCCAGCGAACGCAGGGAAGACGTGTTCGAGGCCCTGGTGCGACAGAAGTGGCAGGTCGATCCGGCGGCTAATCACGCGCTGGTGCGCCACACCCTGCGCCCCTTTGCCGAGCTCAGTGTGAGCCAGTGTCCCGGCGGGCAGGTCGAGCCTCACCTTGGCTCTATCGCCACTTTGTGTGACGGCGACGACGTACACGAGATCATCGACAATATCCTGTCGCAGCAAACCCAGGACCCCTGGCTGTCTGCGGCGAGGAAGAGTATGTCGCAGGGCTCACCGCTGGCGGCGCTGGTGGCGTATCGACAATTGGTGGAAACCCGCCATGCGTCATTGCGTGAAGTATTCCTGGCGGAACTGGTGCTGGCTACCAATATCATGCGCTACCCGGAGTTCGCCGAGGGGGTACGGGCGCTGTTGATCGACAA
Organism: Haliea sp.; assembly: GCA_024642245.1. Classification (GTDB taxonomy): domain Bacteria; phylum Pseudomonadota; class Gammaproteobacteria; order Pseudomonadales; family Halieaceae; genus JARRPM01. Next base: position 1,139 of record JAHEBM010000001.1, on the reverse strand, counting down.
GGACCGCAAGCCGGCATGGCGTTATAAATCGACCCGGGACGTACCGGCGGACGTACTGGATTCATTTTTTCTCGCGCCCTGGGAACAACATCCCCTGGCTGACCTGTAACAGCGTTACTGCGGAGTTTCGAACTATGCCAAAGGTTGCATTTATCGGCTTGGGTAATATGGGCGGCCCCATGGCCACCAATCTCGTCAAGGCGGGCCACACGGTCACGGTGTTCGACCTGTCGGAGGCCGCGCTCAAGCAATTGCAGTCCGCAGGTGCCGCGGTTGCAGGCTCTGCGGCGGAAGCTGCCGCGGGAGCGGACTACGTGATTTCCATGCTGCCAGCGGGCAAGCATGTGGCCGCAACCTATCTCGGTGACGCCGGTTTGCTGGCCCAGCTGGATGCTTCAACCACTGTTTTGGACTGCAGTACCATCGATGCCGCCACCGCACGCCAGGTGGGTGAAACTGCAGCGGAGTTGGGTATAGGCTTTATGGACAGCCCGGTATCGGGCGGGGTGGCCGCGGCGGCGGCGGGAACCCTGGCGTTCATGTGCGGTGGCAGTGCCGCGACTTTCGACAAGGCCCGGCTGATCCTCAAGGACATGGGAAAGAATATATTTCACGCCGGTCCCGCCGGCGCCGGCCAGGTTGCCAAGGGCTGTAACAACATGCTGCTCGCCATCCATATGATAGGCACTTGTGAGGCTCTCGAGATGGGCGCTCGCAACGGCCTCGATCCGAAGGTCTTGTCGGAAATCATGCTGGCAAGTTCGGGTCGCAACTGGTCGCTGGAGGTCTATAACCCCTACCCCGGGGTGATGGAGAAGGCGCCGGCCAGCAACAATTACAAGCCGGGTTTTATGGTGGACCTGATGGTAAAAGACCTGGGCCTGGCTTTGGAGATTGCGCAACAAAGTGAGTTTGAAAACCCCATGGGACAGCTGGCCCGGGAGCTATACAGCCAACACCAGCAGGCGGGTAACGGCCAGATGGATTTCTCCAGTATCCTGAGGAAACTGCAGGGCAGTTGATCAACGCGCCTCGCTCTGCTCTATTGCCTGGTCCTGCAATTGCATGGCGTCGTTGAGTGTATTCTCGACGCCTGCGGCTTTATCCACGGCGCTCTTGTAAGCTTCAGGAATCACCCC
>JAHEBM010000113.1 GCA_024642245.1 Haliea sp. | reverse complement strand
TGCCGCCGCGGTTGAACTGAGGATCCACACCGCTGTGGGCGTATTGATTCATCTGCAACTGGGTCTGCCGCAGGGCATCGGCCGGTACGCCGATCTTCGCAGCCAGGCCCTCGATGCTGTTGGCCTTGAAGATGTAGTGGTCCCAGCAGTCGACGCTGATGCGCCAGTCCGGCATGATCAGCGAGGGCATGAATCCGCCGGCGCTGAATTTCGCGCGGAAGTTGGCATCGAACACCAGCCAGCAGGGATTGTTGCTGCCGTTGCGCAACTGGTCCGCGACCATGGCCTCGCCGAATTCATCGTAGCTGCAGGCCTCGTTGACGAAACGCACGCCGTGACGATTGACACAGACACTGTGGGGGCGGCCCACGTCAAACGCGGCCTGGTGAATTTCCTCGAAATTGGACGCCTTCGGCGCCGGCATCTGCATGGTGGGAATCCACCAGGCGTCTCCGGTGTGCTCGGTGGCGGCGCCGATTTTGAGGCCCGCGAGCAGGGCCTCGCCGCGGTTGCCATCCTCGGGCGAACTGCTGTGGCGGGTGAGCCCCGGCACCGGCAGGAACCGGTCGCGCAGTTCCTGGTTCCACTCGAAACCGCCGGCGCAGAGGATAACGCCCCGTCTCGCCCTGATTTCATAGCCGCGACCAAAATGACTGACCCGCACGGCGCTGACCTCGCCATCGCTCACCACCAGTTCGTCCAGGCGGGTTTCCAGGCGCACTTCCACACCGCGATCGAACGCCTGCTTGTAGAGGTAGCCCATCAGCGCCCCGCCCTGGGTGAAGCGGCGGTCCCGGCTGCTGATCATACGGGTGCCTATATCGCTCCAGTAGCGCCACAACAGCTTCAGCAGCGCCTTGATCCAGCCCGGACCGCGGCTGGAGATGGCGAAAAATTCCGGCAGGTCCATGGCGTAGCGGTTGAGCAGCTTGAAGCGGGTATATTGCTCGCGCATCAGCGGAAACAGCTCGCCGAGCTCGCGCCCGTCGAACGTATCGCAGACCAGGGAGCGGTCCGCCCGGGCACCGGGCAGCTCGGGAAAATAATCCGGCCATACGCCGGCGGCGAGGGGCAAGCCCAGCGAGCGCAGGTACTGCACCATCCCGGGTGCCGTATCCAGGAACGCGTCCAGGCGCTCGCGCTGGATGGGGACCTCGATCAGCGCGTCCAGGTATTGTTGCGCCTGCTCGCGGCTGTCGCCATTGGGTTCCAGCTGATGGTTGGGAATCCACATGACGCCGCCGGAGGTGGCAGAGGTGCCGCCGTACTTGTGCGCCTTCTCGACGATCAGTACCGACAGCCCTTTCTCCCTGGCGCGCAGGGCCGCCATCGCCCCGGCAGCCCCCGAGCCGACCACCACGACATCGTATACTTCAGCTGAATTCATTTATTCCTCTCCGCCCGGGGCCGACACCATCGGCCCGGCTGTTTGCACCAAACCGGGAGTATACCCCAGCCGCTATTGTGGCGGCGCCACCGAGACCCTGAGGCCATCCAGTTCCTCCCGCAGCAGGATCTGGCAGCCGAGTCGGCTGTTGCCCTGCAGAATGTGGGATACGCCGTCCAGGGTCATCTCCTCCAACACATCGGGCGGGCCCACCGCCTCCTGCCACTCGGGTTCGATATAGACATGGCAGGTGGCGCAGGCGCAGCCACCGCCGCACTCGCCGAGGATGCCCTCCACCCCATTGGCCCGGGCGACCTCCATCAACGACTCGCCGATTGCCGCGTCCTCGATGACCACCTCTTCACCGTCCTGCTGGAGCAGGCTTACCCTCACTGTCTTCACTGTCGCCAAGCTCCCGACTCAGAACTCGTAGGTCAATTCGGCGCCGTAGGTGAGCGGCTCACCGACCGCCGCGGCATTGTGACCCAGGGCGGCTGCCAGGGACATACCGCCGACAAAATGGTCCTCGTCGGTCAGGTTCTTGCCGAAAATAGCCCCGGAAAATCCGCTGCCAAACATATTGGTCCAGCTCAGGCGGGCATTCACCAGTTCGTAGGAATCAAGCTTCGTTTTCGCACCGATGGAGTCCGCCGTGTTCGAAAAGTACATACTGCTCTGGGAATAAATTTCGCTGTAGAAACTCATTTTCCCCAGATTGTCGCCGATCGGCAGGTCGATCTGCGCCCAGGCCAGCCCGGTGTACTCGGGGGTATTGGCCACCGGTCCGTAGCTGTAGAGCGTGCCGAACAGGTTCACATCCCCGTCCTTGAAATCGGCATTGGTATAGGCACCGGAAACACCGAACTCCAGCCAGTCGAGCGGCGCAATGCTCGCCTGCACCTCGACCCCGTCAACCTCCATCTTGGGTACATTGGCCGTCACCGCGATGGAAGTGATACCGCCGGGACCATCCGGGTCGGGAAACTCCACGCGCTGCACGTCGTCAATCCACTGCTTGTACACCGCCACGTTGAAGGTCGTCGGCATGTCCAGCAAGCTGCCCAGGTACTTGAGGCCTGCTTCCACGTCTTCCGTCGTTTCCGACTTGAACTTGTTACCACCTCCGGTCGCCCCGGCATCGACCGGGGGGGCCGAACCGTTGAAGCCGCCGCTGCGGAAGCTGCCCCGGTACTTGAGGTAGGTGAAGGTGCTATCCGAAGCATTGTACTCCAGGCCCAGTTCCCAGGAGGGGTCACTGAAGCTCTCGTCCTGGTCCGGAGAACCGGCGGCATCACCCTGGGCCAGGTGCTCGATGGTCACGTCCTCCCAGGTGTAGCGCAATCCCGCGGTGACGCTGAGATTTTCCATCCCGGTGAGGGTGCCCAGGTTGTAGGTACCCTGGGAATACGCCGCATAGGTGTCGGTCTTGATCCGGAAGTTATTGGTGGCATAACTCGGCGGTATGATAGGCGATACGTCGAAATAAGTCTGCGGCCACAGGGTGTCGGCTTTTGTGCTCTGCAGATACAGGCCAACGATATAAGTGAGGTCACCCCCAAGACCGGTGCCGTTGAGCTGCAGTTCATCCGACAGCGAGTCGACCTTCTGCTCGTTGCCGGACTTACCCGTGGCGGCATTGGCCGTGAGAATAGTCACAAAGGGGGCGCCGAGTTGGGGCTGCTCGGAATCCGTCTTGGCATGGGACGCGCCAAGGATATTCTTGATCTGGTAATTCTCGTTGAGCTCGAACACGGTGGTATTCGAACCCAACCAGTCTTTGCCCTTGTGCTTGGCACCGGCCGGATGCCGGGTTTTGTAGTAGCCAATGCGTTTCTGTTCGTCGACGTAAGCGATAAGTCCCGGGGCATAGGCCTGCGGGTGCTCGGCCAGGTACGCGTCCCAGGCACCGGGGAAAGCGACCGCCGCGTCCAGGCCGGGTCCGAACAGGGAGCCGCTGGCGGGATTCAGCGGATAGCCATTATTGGTGTCACCGTAGGCGTAGACGCTGTAGGTATAGGAGGCGCCGGTATTGGTGCCGCTGACGTCGGCATAACTGAACACTGTAGTATTCTCAAACCGCTCGCTGGGCCGGATGGTCAATGCGATGCGGCCGCTGTCGCGGTCGATCTCGCCCAGTTCCTGGCCGGTAAACAGGTTGTCGATGTAGCCATCGCGCTCGATTGTGTCGAAGGCTGCCCGCAGCAGGACGGTGTCATCGATCAGCGGAATATTGATCATGCCCTCCACTTCCTGCAGGTCGTAGTTGCCGCCCCGCACCCGCAGCATGCCGTCCAGTTCGTCAGTCGGCTTGGCCGTGGTGAACAGAATCGCTCCGCCAGTGGTGTTGCGACCGAACAGGGTGCCCTGGGGTCCTTTCAACACCTGGATGGATGCCAGGTCGTAGAAGGTGGACGCGCCACTGATGGTTAGTGGTACCTCGTCGAGGTAGGCAATCACCGCCGACGGCGAGCCACTGAAGGTATCCGCCGACTGCCCCCGGATAGAAAACGTCAGGGAATTATTGCCCTGGGTCTGGCGAATGGTCAGGCCTGGCACCGCGGACTGCAGGTCCGAATCCGTGCGGATCGATTTTTCCAGGATCTGGTCCGAATTCAGCGCACTGATCGAGATAGGCACGCGTGCCAGACTCTCTGTGCGCCTACGCGCGGTCACCAGGGTTTCCTCCAAGGGCGAGGTACTACCGCCGTAAGCGCCATCGGCAGTGTCAGGGGTCTGGGCCAGTGTGCTCACGGGCGTCACCACGCCGCCCATAGCAAGGGCAAGGTAGAGCGTACGATGCTTGAAAAGGGATAGTGTTTTCATTATTTTCCACGCCTCATTGATAACAGAAAAAAAAACAACCTGGTTCGAGTAGACCACATCGCCGGGTCACTCCAGGGCCCGCGCCCGCGCCGCAAAAATTTCCTGCAGGTGATTGACCGGGTCTCCGGCGGTGATGCCGCCATCGATGGGCAGGGTGACCCCGGTGATCTGGGCGGCCCAGTCGCTGCACAGGAATACCACTG
>JAHEBM010000065.1 GCA_024642245.1 Haliea sp. | reverse complement strand
TAGGGCGCGTCAAAGCCAGCCAGGGAGCGGGATTTAACGATGATATCCTTGAGTATCTTGTTTACCGCGTGCCCGAGGTGCAGGTCGCCATTGGCGTAGGGAGGGCCATCGTGCAGGATGAATTTGGGACGCCCGGCGCTGGCCGCCCGGATTTTCTCGTACAGCCCGATCTCCTGCCATTGCTTGAGCCGCTGTGGCTCGCGCTGGGACAGGCTTGCCTTCATGGGAAAAGCCGTCTGGGGCAGGTTCAGTGTGTCTTTGTAATCGCTCATAATGTCTTTACTGAAAACCCTCAGTGCCGGTTCAGCCAGGCCCGCGTGTTTTCGATATCCCTGGTAATGTTTTCCCTGAGCTCATCCACTGAGCCAAACTTCTGTTCATCCCGCAATTTGTGCCTGAATGTGACTTCGATATGCTGCCCGTAAAGGCCGATTTCCCGGTCCAGCAGGTGAACCTCCAGGTTGGCCTTGATACTGTCATCCACCGTCGGGCGCACACCGACGTTAGCGACACCCGGCGCCCGGTCCAGGCCCGCGCCGCTGACCTCCACCACGTACACGCCCGACAGCGGCGCACGCAGCCTGTGTAACTGCAGGTTCGCGGTGGGCGTACCCAGCGTCTGCCCCAGCTGGCGGCCATACACCACCTTGCCGGAGATACTGTAGGCATGCCCCAGCAAGCGCTCGGCCTCGGCAAAATCCGCTGCCTCCAGGGCCTCACGAATACGGGTACTGCTCACCCGCTCGCCATCGATCGACAGCGTGGGGGTGGGCCTGGCTTCATAGCCATAACGCGGACCCTGCTGCTTGATGAATTCCAGGTCGCCCTCGCGGTCGTTGCCAAAGCGGAAGTCATCGCCCAGCACCACGTAACGCACCCCCAGGCCGGCGACAAAAATGTCGTCGAGAAACTGCTGGGCAGTCATCGCACGCAGGCTTTCGTTGAATTGCACGCGCATCAAACGGTCCACGCCCAGCGCGCGCATCGCAAAAAACTTCTCCCTGAAACTCATGATGCGTGCCGGCGCCTGCAAGGGCGAGAAATACTCTCGCGGCAGGGGCTCGAATACGATAACCAGCGAGGGAACGGCAAGCTCCAGCGATTTGTCCAGCAGGTGCCTGATCACCGCCTGGTGGCCCAGGTGCACGCCATCGAAGGCACCGATCGTAACCACGCAGCCGCGGTGTCGGGACCGCATATTGTGCAGGCCGCGGATCAATTCCATCAGGTCAGGAAGTACTCAGTCAAACCAAACGACGCAGTATATCGAATGTGGGCGCACACGCCTATGTCTGAGCCCCGTGGGGAGGGGGAAATAATACCCCCACAGCGGTGGGTACAATCGACCTAGAGTGCGGAGGGAGTGCGCAGGTGCCGCAGGCGGGTCCCGAGCAGCATATGTATGGCCAGGTAGGCCCCGGCACCCGCTGCGCACAGCAGGGTCATTTCCAGCGCCCTCCGGTGCCAGTCCCAGGCCAGCCACTGCGCCAGGTCCGGGTTAAGGAACACCAGGACAGCCATCATGCCGCCAGTGGCCAGGACCAGTCTCAGGGTGTAGCTCCCCCAACCGCCGTGAAGCTGGTAGACACCGTCCCGCAGCAGGCCCCGCAGCAACAGGCCGGCATTGAGGCACGCCGCCACCGAGGTTGCCAGCGCGAGACCCATGTGTCCCGCGTTCCAGTAATGCATCAGCGGAAACACGAACGCCAGGTTGAGCACCATGTTGACGACCATGGCAATAATACCGATTTTTACCGGCGTCTTCGTGTCCTTGCGAGCGTAGTAGGCCGGCGCCAGCACCTTGACCAGCATGAAGGCCACCAGCCCGAGACTGTAGGCCTGCAGGCTGAGGGCCGACATGGCCACGTCTTCCGGCGTGAGCTCCCCGTACTGGAACAGGGTGACAAGAATAGGCTGGGCGAGCAGCACCAGCGCCAGGGCCGCTGGCAGGCCAATAAGCAGTACCGAGCGGATAGCCCAGTCCAGGGTGAGGCTGAATTTTTCCACCCGCGCTGCCGCCCGGTGGGCAGACAGGTTGGGCAGGATGACCGTGGCGATGGCGATGCCGAACACCCCCAGCGGCAACTCCGTGAGTCGGTCCGAGTAATACAGCCAGGAGACACTGCCGGTGGGGAGAAAAGAGGCCAGCACCGTATCGAGCAGCAGGTTGATCTGGCTGACGGACACACCGAACAGGGCGGGCACCATCAGCTTGAGGATGCGCCGCACGCCCTCATCCCGGGTGTCCCAGATCGGCCGGGGTACGAGCTCCAGGCGATACAGGGAGGGCAGCTGGAACAGCAGCTGGATAAACCCGGCAAAGAAAACGCCCCAGGCCAGCGCGAATACCGGCTGTTCAAACCAGGGCGCGGCCACGGTAGCGGCGAAAATCAGGGAGAGGTTGAGGAACACCGGGGTGAAAGCGGGTACCGCAAACCGCCCGAAACTGTTCAGGATCGCGCCGCAAAAACCGGTCATGGAAATCAGCAGCAGGTAGGGAAAGGTGATCCGGATCATCTCGGACGTCAGCTCAAACTTCTGCGGGTCATCCATGAAGCCCGGTGCGAACAGCGCAGCAACCACCGGTGCGCAGAGGATCGCGAGTGACGTGACCAGCAACAGGCTGCCGCCCAGCACCCCCGCCACCCGGTCGATAAGCGCCTTTACCAGGGCGATACTGCCTTCCTGCTTGTAGTCCGCGAGCACGGGCACGAAGGCCTGCGAAAAAGCCCCCTCCGCAAACAGCCGGCGCAGGAAATTGGGAATCTTGAATGCGACAAAAAAAGCGTCGGCGTTGGCGGTCGCGCCCACAAACGCGGCAATGACCACGTCCCGCACCAGGCCAAGCACCCTGGAGATCAGCGTCATACTCCCTACCAGGGCGCTGGCGCGCAGCAATCCGGGTGTATTGTCCGGAAGGGCGTCGTCGGGCTTATCGGGCTTGGTGTCGGACATGATTACTCTGGCTGCGGGGTGTTAGGCCTCAGCTCCAGCTCTCCCTGAGCGCGGCGCCATGAATCTGCAGCCACTGCAGGGCGATCAGCGTATGGCCGTTGGGTACGCGGTCCCTTGCCAGCAATGCCAGCGCCTCTTGCCGGGGGACCGAGTGCACCAGGATATCCTCACCCTCATCTGCCAGACCGTGTATCCCGCCCGCCCCCGCGTGGCTGACCCGGCCGCAAAACAGGCGCACCTGCTCGCTACAGGCGCCGGCACTGGGCAGCACCGTGGCAATCGGGCGCAGCTCTGCCAGCTCGCAACCCGCCTCCTCCATGGCTTCGCGGTGCGCGACCTGCGCGTCGTCCTCGCCGGCCTCCACCACGCCGGCGACAAGCTCCAGCATCCAGGGGCTGTCATCGTTGCGAATGGCGCCGGGACGGAACTGTTCTATCAACACCACGCGGTCGGTCACCGGGTCGTAGGGCAGTACGCCCACCGCGTCGCCCCGCTCAAACAACTCGCGCACCAGCGGCCGACTCCAGCCGCCGCCAAAGCAGCGATGTTGCAGGGTGAGCCGGCGCACGCTGAAATGACCTGAGAATACCTTCTCGTCATGCAGGATACGCACGTCCTGCGCGCCAAACGTTAATTCCGGGATCATCAGAACCGGCCCGCGGTGTACCAGTTTACATCCCGCGCATGCTTGTCCACCTGCTCGACGACATCCAGGGTCAGTGCGAACAGCGCCATGCGCACCAGCATCCCGTTGTCGGTCTGCCTGAAAATGGCGAGGTTGGGATTGTCGTTGAGGTCGTCATCGAGCTCCCTGGCATGATCGCGGGAATCCCGCGGCAACGGGTGCATGATCACCGTGTTGGGCTCGCAATGGTGGGTATAAATGCTCTGGTTCAGCCGGTAGCGGCCGCGGTACAGATCCGCCTCGGCCTGGGTGCCGAAACGCTCTTCCTGGATACGGGTGGAGTAGACGATATCCACGTGGGAGATGCTCGCCTCCAGGGCGTCGGACTCGATGACCTCGATTCCCGCGCGGCGCATTTCTTCGACGATTTCACCGGGCATACGCAGTTCGCCGGGGGACACCAGTGTCACTTGCACCCGTTCGAACAGGCACAGCAGCTTACTCAGGGAATGCACGGTGCGGCCGAAACGCAGGTCGCCCACCATGGCGATGCGCAGCCGGTCGATGCCGCGCCCCCGCCCCGCCAGCTCGCTCTTGATGGTGTAAAGGTCCAGCAGCGCCTGGCTGGGGTGTTCATTACTGCCATCGCCGCCATTGATCACCGGCACCCGGCTGGCGGCGGCAAATTCTGCAACCGACCCCGCCACCGGGTGGCGCATGGCGATAACATCCGAGTAACCGCTGAGCACCCGGGCGGTATCGTACAGCGATTCGCCCTTGGCGATGGCGGAATTTTCAAAGCCGGTGGTTTCCCTCACCTCACCGCCGAGCAGGTTGAACGCGCTACCGAAACTCACTCGTGTACGGGTGCTGGGTTCAAAGAACATGGAGCCGAGGATGGCCCCATCCAGGACACGGGTCACCCGGCGACGGCGGGCATAGGGCCCCATCCGGTCCGCCACCGCAAAAATACGCTCCACATCGGTACGCTCAAACTGGTGAACCGAGAGAATATGGCTACCGGCAAACTCCACAGGGGATATCTCCTGGAAAACAATTTCCGGGTCAGGCCACAACCCGGTTCAGCGCGCATTATACGAGCGGGCCGGGGTCCTGCCCATGTGCGTATTACCGAATAAACCCGGGTGACAGTTGGGCAAGCTCAGGCGAGCAGGCTGTCACCGTAGTCCTGGAGCTGGTGCATCAGGGCCGCCTGCGAGGCACTCAGGCTCCCCGAGGCCAGCAATTGCTCGATGGTGGACTGGTATTCTTCCATGCAGATACTGGCTCCGACAGCCGGCTCGGTAAGCCGTCCGAAGCGGTATTCCTCCCACAGGGCCCGTTCTTCGGGTGACAGGCTGTCGGGGAAATTCCTCGCACGGTAGCGAAACAACATCTCCGGCAGGCGCGCATCTTCAAACGGGAAACTGCTGCTGGCCAGCTCCTCGGGACTGCTGGCGCGCACCGCCTCCATCACCTGTTTGTCGGGCTCGGGAAAAAAGCCGCCGCCATAAAGCATCCGGTCCGGGTCCGTCTCAGGCTCAAATTTCCGCCCGGTGACGATCGCCTGGACCCGGGCGACAAAGCCCTTCGGGTCACGCTCGCGAAAATCGCGCAGGGCCGCCAGGTGTTGCCGGCAGAGCTGGCCGCTGATGCCCAGTCGCTCGGCAGTGGCGGGATCAGCCATCTTCGCAGTGACCAGTACCGGGCAGCGGTTGATATGAACCGATTTCAGTCCCGGCCGCTCGATCCCCTCGGGCAGGTCCGCATTGCGGGTAAACAACAGTCGGCACAGCTCCTCCGGCGCGAGTTCGAGCAGCGGCGCCGGGTCTACGCCAAGGTCATAGCAAATCACCTCGTTGCGATTCACCGGGTGCGGTGCCAGCGGAACGATCAGGGCGATATTGTGGCGCTGGGCGCCAAACATACCCGACACATGCAGCACGGGTTTCATGCTGGCGATATCCAGCATCGCCTGCACCGAGCGCTTGTCGCGATGATCCAGCACATAATCGTACAGTCGTGGCTGGCGCTCCCGCACCAGTCGGGCCAGGGCAATAGTGGCATGCACGTCCGAGAGGGCGTCGTGGGCGGATGCATGGCTGATGCCATTCGCCGCGGTCAGGTCCTCCAGCCGGAAACTGGGCAGGCCGTCTTCCCGTAGGGGCCATTCGACCCCCTCAGGGCGTAGGGCATTGGCCGTGCGCACCAGGTCGATGATGTCCCAGCGGGAATTGCCGTTCTGCCATTCACGAGCGTAGGGGTCGTAAAAGTTACGGTAAAGGGTGTAGCGTGTGACCTCATCGTCGAAGCGCAGGGAGTTGTAACCGACACCGCAGGTGCCGGGCCGGGCGAGTTCAAGGTGGATAGCCTCTATAAACTCTCTCTCGGGCACCCCTTTTTCCAGCGCCAGCTGGGGACTGATGCCCGTCACCAGGCAGGCCTGCGGGTGGGGCAGGAAATCGTCCGCCGGACGGGCGAACAGCACCAGTGGATCGCCGATCGGGTTCAGCGCCCGGTCGGTGCGAAGTCCCGCAAACTGCACTGGTCGGTCCCGGGAGGGGTCCGCGCCAAAGGTCTCGTAATCGTGCCAGTAAAACGTATCAGGCAACGGTTATGGCCTGCTCGGCTATCTTCGCCTGCCACAGCTTCGGACCCGTTTCGTGCACGGAGGTCCCCTGGCTATCGACTGCCACGGTGACCGGCATATCCTTCACCTCGAACTCGTAGATCGCTTCCATGCCAAGCTCCTTGAAAGCTACCACCCGCGCCGAGGTAATAGCCTTGGAGACCAGGTAAGCCGCGCCCCCCACCGCCATCAGGTAGACGGCCTTGTGCTTGCGGATGGCCTCCACGCCGGCAGGTCCGCGTTCAGCCTTGCCGATCATGCCCAGCAGGCCTGTGTGCTCGAGGATAAAATCCGTGAACTTGTCCATCCGTGTGGCGGTGGTAGGACCTGCCGGGCCCATCACCTCGTCCCGCACCGGGTCCACGGGGCCGACGTAGTAGATGAAGCGCCCCTTGAGGTCGACTTCCCTCGGCAAACCTTCGCCGCTTTCGATCAGCTCCTTCATTTTCTTGTGGGCAGCGTCGCGACCGGTCAGCATTTTCCCCGACAGCAACAGCGTGTCGCCGGGTTGCCACTGCGCCACGTCGGCGCGGGTGATGGTGTCGAGGTTCACCCTGCGCACCCCCGCACTCACTTCCTGGGTAATGGTGGGCCAGTCATTGATATCCGGCGGCGTCTGCAGTGCGGGACCGGAACCATCCAGCACGAAATGCGCGTGGCGCGTGGCGGCACAGTTGGGAATCATCGCCACCGGCAGGGAGGCGGCGTGGGTGGGATAATCGAGTATCTTGACATCCATCACCGTGGTCAGTCCCCCCAGGCCCTGGGCGCCGATGCCCAGCTTGTTGACCGCGTCCATAATTTCCAGCCGCAACTCCTCGACCCGGTTGGCCGGTCCGCGCTCGCGCAGCTCGTGGATATCGATGGGATCCATCAGCGCCTGCTTGGCCAGCACCGCGGCCTTCTCGGCAGTGCCGCCTATACCGATCCCCAACATGCCAGGTGGGCACCAGCCCGCTCCCATGGTCGGCACCGTCTTGACCACCCAGTCGACGATGCTGTCGGACGGGTTGAGCATCACCAGCTTGGACTTGTTCTCGGAGCCGCCGCCCTTGGCCGCCACCTGCACGTCCACGGTATCACCGGACACGACTTCCATATGGATTACCGCCGGGGTGTTGTCCTTCGTATTGCGGCGGGCACCGGCGGGATCTTCCAGAATGGAGGCACGCAGGACGTTGTCAGGATTGGTATAGGCGCGGCGCACGCCCTCATTGACCATGTCAGACACGGACAGGGTGGCGTCCCACTGCACGTTCATGCCTATTTTCAGGAACACCGTGACGATGCCCGTATCCTGGCAAATGGGCCGATGGCCCTCGGCACACATGCGCGAATTGATCAGGATCTGCGCCATGGCGTCTTTTGCCGCGGGGTTCTGCTCCCGCTCATAGGCTTCAAACACGGCTTTCACGAAGTCCACCGGGTGATAATAGGAGATGAATTGCAGGGCGTCGGCAACGCTATCGATAAAATCGTCCTGGCGAATAACCGTCATGGTGAAATCCTCTTGGAATCAGGGAGTGGTTTTTGGCTGGGCACGCGCGGCTGCCTGCAGCTCTACCAGGCTGGCGTTGACCTGCTTGCGGAAAGCGTTGATGGACGCGATCCACTCCTCGTTGCCCTGCACCCGCTTGTTCAGCTTGGCCAGGTCGAGATTGACCCGGTTGATGGCGTCCGCCACCCGCTCTACCTCGGCCTGGTTGAGCTTGCCACTGGCGATAATACGGTCAAGGTCCCCGGCGACGTTCTTCAATTTGGCTATATCGTTACCCGCGCCCTTGATCTGGCCCTGGGCGGCTGCCAGCCCCGCCGCAGCGACACTGATTTTCTTGTCCTGGCTGGCGGTCTCACTCTCCAGTTTGGCCAACCGGCTGCTGGCTTCCTTCCAGACATTGTCCCATAGCTTGCGCACCTCGCTGTCCAGCTCCCGGATCTTGGCCGCCTGCAGCTCCGCATTCTGGTTCATTCCCTCATCCGTGTCGGACAACCGGGCCTCGAGGTCGCCGATGCGCTGATCGTAGTCCTGCGCCTTCACGTCGGCCGCTTGCAGTGCCTGTTGCAACTGCCAGGCCCAGGCACAGGCGGCGGCCGCAGCCACCAGGGACAGGGCGATAAATACACGCGCCAGCGGCCCACTGCCACCGGCAGCCACCGTGGCTTGTTTTTGCGGCCCGGGTCGCTGGGTGGTACTGGGGCGCGGCTTGCCTGGGCCACGCGATGGCCCGCCCTCACGGGTCGGCACTATCGAGGGAATGTGGTCGAGATCGTCATCGGACATGGGGAATACACCTGTTACGGCCAGTGGCGCTGATTATACATATCGCCCTGTTCCCCAGAAAGGAAATCGGGACATCTGGCTGCGCACTTTGCGCTGCGGGTCAGTCACCCCGGGTGTGCTGGCCTGCACCGTCCTGAAAATAAAAAGCCGGGCATTGCCCGGCTTTGATCGTGCGGGTGCCCGGTTACAGGAAGTTGAGCAGACCCCACACTACCGCGGTCAAGGCGATGCTGCAGTGAATGACACCTTTGACGCTGGTCATCGGACCGGTCTTGCCGAAGATGGCATTGGCTTCCAGCAGCACGATAAGCGCGATAGCGGCGTAAAAGCCGGTGCCGCCCGCGTCCTGGATAAACAGGTGCTTGGAACCGAGCATGCCAAACAGCATGGGGCCGGAGAACAGGGTGTTGGTACGCGAGGCCAGGCCCGCCTTCGCCGCCGATGACGGTCCGTCTCCCTCTTTCATGCCCAGCACGATTTGCTGCTTGGGCCAGATAATGAGCCACACGTTGAGGAACATGAAGATACCCGCCAGCGCACCTACCCAGATAATGGGCTGGCCCGCGATATCCCTGTCCGCGCCAATGCTGTGCAGCAGGTAGGCGCCGGTCAGGAAGGTAAACATCGCTCCCCAGCGGAACCACCACAGCGCACGCGGTGCCAGTTTCTTCATGGCGTCGGCCTTGGCGCCGGCTTCAGCCTCCTTGAAGTACTCGCCCTGGACGAAATTGAAATAATACAGCAGGCCTATCCAGGTAATACCGAACAGGACGTGTGCCCATCTAAACAGAAATTCAAGAATCATCACCTATACCCCCGATTATTTTGGTAGAACTTGCCGGGCTATTATACACCCTGCTTCGCAAGTTGGTATGCCGGAGCCAACAAGTCCAAATCCACCGGGCAAATAGCACTTTTCATTGACCCTGCGATCTGGCATCTTGGCGCCTCCGCTGGACAATTGAATTGTGTAACCGTGACAGCTGCCGCCAATCCAATAAGAAAAAACCTGATAACCGACCTCGACCTGCTGCGGGCCGTTTCCGTTATCGCCATTGTCGTACACCACGCCGCTGGCAACCTCATCGAGTGGAGCACGCCTGCAATGGCACGATTTTACGCCTACTTCGGCGGCAGCTTCGGACCCGACCTGTTTTTTGCCATCTCCGGCTTTATCATCGCCAGGGACCTGGTACCGCGCCTGCGCGGCTGCAGCTCCCCCAAAGAGTGGCTCAATGCCAGCCTGTTTTTCTGGATCAAGCGGGTATATCGCATACTCCCCTCTGCCTGGTTCTGGCTGGCAGTCATTCTGCTGCTGTCCGTGGTGTTCAATTCGACCGGGGTGTTCGGGACATTCCGGTCCAACTTTGAAGCAACCATCGCGGGTGTATTGCAGGTCGCCAATTTTCGGTTCGCCGCTGCCTTTGGCGCCTATCCCTATGGCGCGAGCTTTGTGTACTGGACACTCTCCCTGGAGGAGCAGTTCTATATGCTGTTCCCCTTTGTCATCTGGTTCGGCCGGCGTTACCTGATCTACATCCTGGCAGCCGCGATCCTGTTCCAGCTGGCCCAGCCGCGATCGATCCTGGGACTGGCCGTGCGCACCGACGCCCTGATGATGGGTATCGTGATTGCCCTTTGGTCAGTGCGCGACAGCTACCGGATGGTGGAGCCTGTTTTTCTCGGGGCACGCCCCTGGGCAGGCTTCGTTATTCTGGCCGGAATAACCCTGTGCCTTGTCTCGCTGTCACCCGGGGGCAAGGGCCTGGTCATCGTGCCGCTGCGCTGGAGCCTGATTTCACCCCTCTGCGCGCTGCTGGTGCTGCTGGCCTCCTATAACAGGGATTACCTGATGCCCGACTGCTTCCCAAAACGCATCCTGCTGTGGGTGGGCTCGCGCTCCTACGCTATTTACCTGTGCCATATCCCCGCATTCTTTGCCACCCGCGAAATCATGCACCGCGCCATGCCCGGCACCACGTTCGACAGCAGTTATTTCTGGCTGTTTGTCACGATCGCCAGCGCGATCATCGTGAGCTGCAGCGAGCTGAACTACCGCATCCTCGAAGTACCCCTGCGCCGTCGCGGTGCGCGAGTCGCCGGGGACATGCTTGCAAAGAGGAAAGCTGAGCTCGCCCAGGAGCTCGCTGCAACGGAAGCCAAATGACAGGCGACACCGACACCGGGGCGACACCCAGGCCGGCCGAACCCGCTTATCGCCGGCCCCTGCTCACGCGCATACAGCAGTTCGTGTTGGCCAGCTCCAAGGACCACGCTTTTCTCGACCGTCCCTATTTCGGCCTGGTGATGGCCCTCACGCCGCAACGCTGGAAGCGGCCACTGGCCAACTATATCCTGTCGCTCAGCCCGCACTATTTCCTGCCCAACTGGGAGAAAAAATATCCCGCCGATTGGACCCGGGAGCAGAAGGTCGAGGCCAACGGCAAGGAGGGCCTGGCTTACCGCCGCAAAGTCGTGGATACCCTGGTGCTTCCCCACGTATCCACCGAAAGCGTCATGCTGGATTTTGGTTGCGGACCGGGAGTGATCGCCAATATGTCCGCGCCGCACGTGGGCAAGGTCATCGCGGTGGACGTGTCTCGCGGGGTGATCGACATCAGCCGCGCGCTGGAGCACCCGGCGAATGTCGAATTTGTTGCCAATCGCAAGGATGACCTGTCCTTTATCCCCACCGGGTCCCTGGACCTGGTGTTCTCCTTCGTGGTACTGCAGCACCTCACCCCCGACCAGGTGCAGCGCTTCCTGCAGGAGTTTTACCGGGTACTGAAGCCCGGCGCGAAAACCGTATTCCAGATCAAGCTGCGCGAGGAGGACCAACCGCGCTACAACCCCGGGACGGGCAACTGGCTGCACAGGCGCACCATGCTGCGCATGGTGTTTTACTCCCGCGCGCAGATTCGCCAACTGATGCTGGACAACGGCTTTACGCAATTCAGCGTGACTGACCTGCGCGACTACGAGGGCTTCGAGAACGAGTGGGATAATGGCCAGATCGTCATAGCGAGCAAACTGGCCTGACACCGTATTTTGCGGATAAAAAAAACCCGGCACCAAGGCCGGGTTTTTTTCTGGCGATGGGGCTGCTTACATCATGCCGCCCATACCGCCCATACCACCCATACCGCCCATGCCACCCATATCGGGCATGCCACCAGCGCCCTTCTCTTCAGGCGCATCGGCGATCATCACCTCGGTAGTGATCATCAGGCCGGCAACGGAACCGGCTGCCTGCAGGGCAACGCGGGTTACCTTGGCCGGGTCCAGGATACCCATCTCGATCATATCGCCGTACTCACCGGTCGCAGCGTTATAGCCATAGTTGCCGGTACCTTCGTTCTTGACCTTGTTCAGGACAACAGAAGGCTCGCCGCCGGCGTTGGCAACGATCTGGCGCAGGGGATTTTCCATGGCACGCAGGGCCGCGGTAATACCGTGGTTCTGGTCCTCGTTGTCACCCTTGAGGCCGGAAATAGCGGCAACGGCGCGCACCAGGGCTACACCACCACCCGCCACAACACCTTCCTCTACAGCGGCACGGGTTGCGTGCAGGGCATCCTCAACGCGGGCTTTCTTCTCTTTCATTTCGATCTCGGTAGCGGCGCCAACCTTGATCACCGCAACACCGCCGGCCAGCTTGGCTACGCGCTCCTGCAGTTTCTCACGATCGTAATCGGAAGAGGTATTTTCGATCTGGACGCGAATTTCGCTGACGCGGGACTTGATGGCATCGTGGTTGCCGGCACCATCGATAATGGTGGTGTTGTCCTTGTCCATGGAAACGCGCTTGGCAGTGCCCAGGTGCTCCAGTGTAGCGGACTCGAGATCCAGACCCACTTCCTCGGAGATGACGGTGCCGCCGGTGAGGATCGCGATGTCCTGCAGCATGGCCTTGCGGCGATCGCCGAAGCCAGGCGCCTTACACGCAGATACCTTCACAATGCCGCGCATATTGTTGACTACCAGGGTGGCCAGGGCCTCACCCTCGACGTCCTCTGCCACGATAACCAGCGGCTTGGAAGCCTTGGCTACCTGCTCCAGCAGGGGCAGCATCTCGCGGATATTGGAGATTTTCTTGTCAACCAGCAGGATGTAGGGATCTTCCTGGTCGGCACTCATGCTTTCCTGGTTGTTGATGAAATACGGAGACAGGTAGCCACGGTCAAACTGCATACCCTCGACCACGTCGAGTTCGTTCTCCAGGCCGGAGCCTTCTTCAACGGTGATAACGCCTTCCTTGCCGACCTTGCCCATCGCCTCGGCGATGATATCGCCGACCTGGGTGTCACTGTTGGCGGAGATGGTGCCCACCTGGGCAATCGCCTTGTTATCAGCGCAGGGGGTAGAAGCTTCCTTGATCTTCTCCACAGCGGCTGCCACGGCCTTGTCGATGCCGCGCTTGAGGTCCATGGGGTTCATGCCTGCGGCGACGGCCTTGAGGCCTTCGTTCAGGATAGCCTGTGCCAGTACGGTTGCGGTCGTGGTGCCGTCACCGGCCTGGTCAGAAGCCTGGGAAGCGACTTCCTTGACCATCTGCGCGCCCATGTTCTCGAACTTGTCAGCCAGTTCGATTTCCTTGGCCACTGATACACCGTCCTTGGTCACGGTGGGTGCGCCAAAGGATTTGTCGAGGATTGCGTTGCGGCCCTTCGGACCGAGAGTTGCCTTTACGGCGTCGGCGAGAATGTTCACGCCCTTCAGCATGCGCGACCGAGCCTTGTCGCCAAAATATACGTCTTTAGCTGCCATGTTCTGATTCCTTTAAATTGCCAATACAGTGTTTAAAAAAGAGGTAAGCGCAGTCGCGTGTTTACTCGACTACCGCGTAAATTTCGCTCTCACCCATAATAATCAGCTCTTCACCATCGACCTCGATGGTGTTGCTGCCGGCGTACTGGCCGAAGACAACCCTGTCGCCAACCTTCACGGCCACCGGGCGAACAGTGCCATTTTCCAGTACCTTGCCTTCGCCAACTGCCACGATCTCACCCTGGTTGGGCTTTTCCTTGGCCGAACCGGGCAGGAAAATGCCTCCAGCAGTCTTCTCTTCCTCTTCCTTGCGACGAACGACAACACGGTCGTACAGCGGACGGATTTTCATCGGTATTACTCTCCTAGCAACAATTTTATGGATACCCTCGCGGGGCTAGCCTCAACTATTGGGGCGCGAAACAACTTTTCAAGCCCCGATTAGCACTCTTTTCAAGAGAGTGCCAATTCTAGTCCCGCGGGAGAGGGAGTCAAGCGTGGTGAGCGCTGCTGAACTGCGCCCTGTATTTCACATATTATGATTATAAATCAATAGGTTAGGATTATTTTTCCTCATCGACGCGGCTGTACTGCCCCTCGATGGTGACATGGCCAGTCGGATCGCGATCGGGTGCATAGGGCTCTGGCTGGACACCGAAGATCCAGCTCGCCAGGCGCCGCCGCAGGGGACCGATGACCACGACCAGGGCGGCAAAATCCGAGATCAGGCCGGGAATCACCAGCAATACACCCGCCAGGCCCAGGGCCATATCATCCAGCAGTAGCTGCGGCCCCACCAACCGGCCCTCCTGGCTCTGGCGCAGGCGTTCGAACATACCCTGCCCCTGGCGCTGCAGGATGGCCAGGCCAAGCACCAGCGTGACAAACACATAGGCAATGGCCGTCAGGGCGCTGGTCTTGATACCCAGTTCAATCAGGGTGAACAGCTCCAGCCAGGGCAGGAGCGTGATAAATAAACGCATGCGGGAGTCTCCGTTGGGCCTGGCTGAATGAGCCAAACATCAGGCATCACTACATCAGTATGGGGGTGCACAACAGTAATTCAAGTTGCCAGCACGCCGCAGCCAGAGCCGCCTATGCCCACCTGCGGGTGGGTGATAGACTCCCGCCCTCATTACTCGACACCAGGAAATTGGCCGCTTGCCTACGCAACCCAACCCAAGCCGGGCTTTTGCTACCCTCACCCTGCTGCTGGTAGGGGGCCTGTCCGCGTACCTGCTGTATCCGGCCCTGTTTCTGGACAGGTCGCTGGCGCACGGCGACAACATTCACCACGGTTACGCCTTCCTGAAATTTCACCACGACGTCATCTACGAGGGTCTCTCCCCCCTGTGGACCAACCTTGTCTACGGTGGCCACGCCCTGTTCGCGGAAGGGCAGGCCGGACTCAGCAATCCCGTGAACTACCTGGCGGCCTGGCTGTTCCCGCCCGAATTCGGCCACAACCTGCTGCACTGGCTGGCGATGACCGCCTTTGGCCTGGGCTGTTACGGCCTCTGCCGGGCGCTGGCTATCAGCCCCGTGGGCGCCCTGTTCGCCAGCCTGGCGGCCACCTTCTCGAGCCTTGTCATCCATTCCAACACAAGCATGACCGCCATCGAGGCCATGGCCTGGATCCCGCTCACCCTGTGGTCGTTTGAATCCTGGCTCACCCGTCCAGGCAAGTGGCAGGCGGTGACATTCGGCCTGTGCACCGCGATGCTGGTGTTCTCGGGTTACCCCCACTTCCTGCACGGCACGGTGATCTACATGCTGGCCAGCATGACCACGCTGTTCCTGGGGGGCCCATTGACCCAGCAGGCTCCGCGAATCATCGGTCGATACTGGAAAACCGGTCTGCTGGCAGTAGCGGTGTGCGCGGCAATCTCCTGCATACAGTGGCTGCCGCTGCTGGAACTGGCCAGCCTGTCCCACCGCCAGGAAGGCGTGGGCATCGCCATCAACGGCACCGTCGAGTTTCTGATCCGGGGCCTGTTTTACTCCACGAATAACTTCATTCCAAGCGACCCACCCAATCCCGATTATTTCCCGAATACCGGCAGCCTGCTGGTGTGTTTTCTCGCCTCGGCGTGTTTCCTTGTGCCCACCAGCCCCCGGCTCAAAGGCCATATCGTCGCCAGCCTTCTGCTGGTAAATCTCGGTTTTGGCAACCTGTCACCGATTTACCGTTTTGTGACGGATTTCGGGATCATTCCCGGTATTGAAAGTTTCCGCATGATGTTCCCCTACTTCATCCTGTCCATTATCGGCTTCGCTGCACTGGCAGCGAACACCCTGGATCGCCTCGGTAGCGGTGCAGGACCGCGGTGGGCCTTGCCCCGCGTGCCGGCGCTGCTGGGGTGGGCGGCGCTCCTGGCATGCTGGGGCGCCCTTCTGTACAGATACCACAACAGTGCAGCCCCTGCCCTGAATTATGTCATTGCCGGACTCAGCCTGGCAGTGCTGGCGATCCTGGCAGTCGCCAGGCGCACACACGCCTTCCCGCTATCCATGGTTGTCCTGCTGACAGCCGAGATCCTGCTTCTCAAGCTGGTCCCGTTCGGCACAGTCGAAACCCGCCTGCTGACGCGGGAGCCGGCCGCGGTGGGCTATATCAAATCAACGGCTGACGCAGCGTCCTTCAGGCACTACCAGCTGGGCCTGGCCTCGCTCACCTTTTCCAACCCCAACAGCAAGGAACTCGTCGGCAGGGCCCGCAATGAACTGGACAACCTGGTGGCCTCTACCAACCTGGCCTGGGGCATACCCTCCTTCAGCGGTGCCCTGGCATTGAAGTCCTGGCGCAAGCCAATGACCAACGATGCCGTACTGGCGGAAATAGAGGGCGGCAGTGACGACCGACCCGGGCAGCGACTGATGGACTATCTGTCCATAAAATGGGTATCGAAGAGTATCCGCAACAGTCCTACCAGCAGGCTCCTGGTGCCGGTACGGGATCCCGATGGCAACCTGGTGGTATGGGAAAATCCCTACGCCATGCCGACAATACAAACCTGGCTGCGGGCGCAGCCTGTTGCAAATGCAGAACAGGCCCTGCAAGGGGTGCACTCAGGTGCCGCCAACACGCTATTCATCGAGGCGTCACCCGGGGAACTCAGCCCCGCGCAGCTGGCCCCGCCTGAGGGCATTCCCGCGCTGCAAACACTGGAAGCGAGTGCTACCCGGTACCGCCTGCACTCGGACAGCACGACAGGCTTCTGGTTGTTCCTGGCAGATACCTACTATCCGGGCTGGAAGGCCACGGTGGACGGGACACCGGTCAAGATATACGCGGCCCAGGTATTGGGCAAAGCCATCTTTGTACCAGCGGGCAAACACCGGCTGAAAATCTACTTCCAGTCCGACAGCTTCAGGCTGGGGGCCCTGGTATCGGCCCTGGCCATAGCGACACTGGTACTGCTGGGCGCACTCGGGCTGCGACGCCGCGGGTCACCCCCGACCGTCTGACCATGCCAATCATAAGGCAGCAGTAAACCAGGACTTTTGCAGGGTATAGCTGTAGGCCCCGGCAAAGGGAAAACGAACCGTCGCGGGGGTCATCGCCTCATAGACCCGCCCCACGCTGCTGAATATCGCCGCGCCCAGTTTCTCTACCAGGTCGGAGGAGTTGCGCCGGGCGCCAATCGAGGTCTCGACCCGCGTGAAGCCAATACCGCGGCACATACGCTCGAAATGCGAGGGCGCGAAATCGTTGAGGTGCATGGGTGCGTACATCAGCGGGCGTCCCAGCAGCCTGGCGAAGGGGAAAAACGGCCGGGTATAGGGAATCCGGATGATCGCCACGCCATCTGCTGCCAGCAGGTCGTATATGCGCTGCATCATGGCACCGGGGTCGAATACATGTTCAAGCACATAGAACGAGGTAATCACATCGTAGCTTCCCCGCTC
>JAHEBM010000064.1 GCA_024642245.1 Haliea sp. | reverse complement strand
AGGTGGCCTCGCCAACCGCCCCGGCCACTCCCAAGGTCACGCCCGCGCCCGCCGCCGCCGCAGCAGCAGCAGCGATTACCGTCCCCGGGCCTGCGCAGGTCGCGGAGCCCGCGCCGGCTGCCGTGCCCGCTGCCGCGCCCACACCCGCGCCTGCTCCCTCACTCTCACCCGCTGCCGCACCCGCCGCAGAGCCTGCCCCTGTCGAGGAAGCCCTGGCGGAGCCTGTCTCCCTGCCCATCGAGCTTGTGCTGGACTGGCAAGCGCTGGAACTGGTGCCGACGGCGCAACGCGACCTGGACTGCCTGCTCTGCAGCGGTCGCTACCTGGACCCGCTGGCCGATGCGGACACACAGGCCGACCCGGAAGAATCCGATATCAACGCCTGGGCCAATAGCACCGAGCTGCAGGGCGACTTCGTGAAATTTTCCGGTGGCGTCAACGTCACCCAGGGCTACCGCCATTTCCGGGGCGACGAGGCCACCATCAACCGGCTAAATGGCGAGGCCGTCCTCACCGGCAAGGTCACGCTGCGTGAACCCGGGGTGCTGCTGCAGGGGTCCCGAGCCGACATCTTTACCCAGAGCGGAGAGGCAACGCTGGAAAACAGCCTCTTCGTACTCCACCCCAATCACCTGCAGGGTGAAGCCGACCTGCTCGAACGCGACGCCGACGGGATGGTCCATGTACACGATGGCAAATTCAGTTATTGCCCACCCGGGGAAGAGGACTGGTTCATCCACGCGAAAAAAATAGACCTGGACCTGGTCGAAGGCCTGGGCACCGCCCACCATGCGACGGTAGATATTGCCGGGCTACCGGTGTTTTACACACCCTGGCTGCAGTTCCCCCTGGATGACCGCCGGCGCACCGGCCTGTTGTGGCCCGATTTCGGCAATGACAGCACAGGCGGCCTCGACATCACCGCGCCGCTTTACCTGAATCTTGCACCCAACTATGACGCACTCTATTCCCCTCGCTATATCCAGGAGCGCGGGGTAAATCACGAGCTCAAAACCCGGTACCTGAATAAATACCTGGGTTACTGGACTGTGGGCGGCACCTACATGTCCAGCGACAAACGCTACAAGGACCAGGTTCAACCTGGGGAAAGCGACGACCGCTGGCTCGCGATCATCCGGCAGGACGGCCTGCTGAACCAGCGCTGGCTTTCGCATGTTGACTACAGCAAAGCCAGTGACGTCGACTACATGAAAGACCTGGAAACCTCCAGCCTCACTGCACAACGCCGTACCAGCCTGCTGCAGAGCGCCTCCATGGATTACCTGGGGGACAGCTGGCTGGTAAATATGAACGTGGAACAGTACCAGTCGCTGGCAGACGACATTAACGACGTATACAAAAAACTGCCGCAGCTTACCGGCCAGTACCGCAGCAGTGGTGCCCCGTTTGAGATACAACCGATCCTGTTGTCCCAGTACTCGAATTTTGGCGCCGACGAGGACGTGGTTACCGGCGAGCGCATCTATACGGAGGGCGGGGCGGCCTACCCGATGAACTGGGCCTACGGTTTCCTCAAACCCACGGTAAAGTATCGCCAGCTTAACTATAATCTCAGCAACGACCCGTTTTATACCGAGGACACCCCGGCGGCGGGGTCGGCCATGGGCAGTGTGGACGGCGGCCTGTATTTCGAACGGGAAACCAGTTTTGCCGGGGAAAGCCTGCTGCAAACTCTGGAACCACGCCTGTACTACCTTTACTCCGGCTACGAGAACCAGGACGACCAACCCGATTTCGATACGGCGGAACTCACCTTTTCCTACAACCAGTTGTTCCGGGAAACCCGCTTTTCCGGCCACGATCGCATCGATGACGCGAACCGCCTGTCGATGGGTGTAAGCTCGCAGTTCATCGATACCCACAGCGGCCAGAAATTGCTGGGCGCCAGCATCGGCCAGATCTTCTACTTCAAGGATCGCAAGGTCCGCCTGCTGCCGGGCGCACCACCCCTGGATGAGTCCAGCTCGGAAATCGCCGCCGACCTGAGCTTCACGCCGGACAAGTACCTCTCCCTGCGGACCGACCTGGTGTACGATCCGCATAGCGGCAACATGAACTCGGGCAACATACTGGCCGGGTACACCACAGACAACGGCACCATTTTCAACCTCGGCTATGCCTACAACCGGCAGCTGCAAGTAAACCAGGCGCTAAACCAGCTGCTACCGCAAACCGAGCAGGTGACGGCATCCACTTTCCTGCCGGTGGACACCAACTGGCGACTCTTCGGCGCCATCAACTACAGCATTATCGACAACACCGCGATCGAACAGATGCTCGGCGTGGAGTATGAAAACTGCTGCTGGATAGTGCGCATGATGCACCTGCGCTATTACGACAACGACACATCGGGGTTTTTCCCCGACTTCAACAATCCTGACCTGCAACAGGAACACACGACGCAGGTACAGTTCGTGCTTAAGGGCATGGGCGGCTTCGGCAGCCGGATTACCAATATTCTTGAAGATATGATTCGAGGTTACCAAGAGCGTGAATACTAAGGCTTTACTCGTTGCGGCCACCCTGTCCGCGACATTGATTTTTTGCGCCGGCCTGCGGGCCGCTACCGAACTGATGGACCAGGTCGTGGCCATTGTCGACGACGACATCATCATGGCCAGCGAGTTGCGTGAACGGGTGGCGTCCCTTACCGAGACCTTGAAATCAAGGGGCATGGAGGTACCGCCGGAAGACACCATGATCCGTGAAACCCTGGACCGCCTGATCCTGGAAAGTATCCAGCTGCAGAAAGGCCTGCGGGTCGGCATTCGAATTTCCGATGCACAACTGGACGGCGCCATCCAGAACATTGCAGCCCAGAACCGCATGACCATTGAGCAATTCGTCGCGGCGCTGGAGCAACAGGGACAGTCCTACCCACAGATGCGTGAACAGGTACGCCGGGAAATGATTATCCAGCGGGTGCAAGGCGGCAACGTCAACCAGCGCATCCAGATCACGCCCAAGGAGGTGGACAACTTCCTCTCCTCCGAGGACGGCAAGAAGCTTACGCAGCCGGAGTACCACCTGCTGCATGCCCTGCTCCCCCTTGCCCCGGGGACCAACGCCGAGGACGAAGCCGCCGCCCGGACCTATATCGAGCAAATGGTCAAGCGTATCCGCGCCGGCCAGTCGTTCGAGGATGTCGTCAAATCCGCCAGCGCCCGCTACAAGTTCAGTGGAGGTGATATTGGCTGGCGCAAAGCGGAGGACCTGCCGTCACTGTTCTCCGATATCGCACCCACACTGGCAAAGGGCGCAACCTCTGACCCCATCCGCAGCGACAGCGGCTTTCACCTGATTTACATGGAGGACGTGCGGGGCGGGGAGCAGATTGTTGCCCAGACCGAAGTGCGCCATATCCTGATCAAGCCCACCGAGATTCTCACCGACGACCAGGCCAGGGAGCGGGTCGCCGGCCTGCGGGCGCGCGCCGAGGCGGGCGAGGATTTCGGCGCCCTGGCCAAGAAGTATTCCGAGGACATCGGTTCTGCCGCCGAGGGCGGGGAACTGGGCTGGACGAACCCGGGACAGATGGTGCCCGAGTTTGAAAAGGCGATGGCCAATACCGCCGTGGGCGAAATATCCGAGCCGGTTCATACCCAGTTCGGCTGGCATATCCTGAAAGTCGAGGGCCGGCGCAACCAGGACATGACCAGCGAGGCCCTTCGCAACAAGGCGGCTGAATACCTGCATAACCGCAAGTACCAGGAAGAACTGGATGCCTGGCTGCAACAGATTCGCGACGAAGCTTTTGTCGATATCAAGTAGGTAAGTGGTCGTGGCGACTCCGAGGATAGCCATCACCCCCGGGGAACCCGCCGGCATCGGACCGGACATCCTGCTGGCGATCGCCCGCAACCAGTGGCAGGCCGAACTGGTAGCCGTCGCCGACCCCGGGTTGCTGCGAGAGCGCGCCGCCGCGCTGGGACTGGGAATCACGCTGGAACCGGTGAATCTGGCCGGCGAACCGCGCCCCCACAAGCCCGGCACGCTCAAGATACTGCCCGTTGCATTGGCCGGCAGCTGCCGCGCCGGACAGCTGGACAGCATCAATGCCCCCTATGTGGTGGAGACCCTGCAACAGGCTGTCGACGGCTGCCTGCGCGGGGATTTTCGCGCGATGGTCACCGCCCCCGTGCAAAAATCCATTATCAATGATGCCGGCATCCCGTTCACCGGGCACACCGAGTTCCTCGCCCAGGCAACCGGGACCCCCAGGGTCGTCATGATGCTGGCCACGCAAGCGATGCGGGTTGCCCTGGCCACCACCCACCTGCCCCTGGCCGCCGTGCCCGCGGCAATCACCCGCGAG
Organism: Haliea sp.; assembly: GCA_024642245.1. Classification (GTDB taxonomy): domain Bacteria; phylum Pseudomonadota; class Gammaproteobacteria; order Pseudomonadales; family Halieaceae; genus JARRPM01. The sequence continues at coordinate 13,163 of JAHEBM010000064.1, read as the reverse complement.
CTGTTGCTCGACACACTGCACATACTGGTAAGAGACCTGACAGACAGGTTCCACCTGCCGCGCCCGCGGGTGGCGGTACTGGGCCTGAACCCCCACGCGGGAGAGGGTGGCCATATGGGTCGGGAGGAGATCGACACCATCATTCCGGTGCTGGAGGAGCTGCGCGGCGGGGGAATGGACCTGCTGGGACCCCTGCCCGCCGACACCGCCTTTAATCCCAAGGTGCTGGAACAGTGTGACGCGGTTTTCGCGATGTACCACGACCAGGGCCTGCCCGTTCTGAAGTACGCCGGCTTCGGCAAGGCCGTGAACATCACGCTGGGCCTGCCGATCATCCGCACCTCGGTCGATCACGGCACTGCCCTGGACCTCGCAGGCAGCGGCGGGGCGGACTGTGGCAGCCTGGAGCAGGCGCTCGCCCATGCCATCAGCATGAGCGGTGGCAACTCCTCGACCTGATGGACCGGTAATTGCGGTGGCGCTGAACGAATTCTGCGGTAACTCCCCGAAAAATTAGCGCGCTGCTACCGGGGTTCCCGCAGGATTGCGCCGTACGCCTTGAGGACATCGACCGGGTCACCCTCCGCAAGGATCGAGCCCTTGTGCAGGCAGATGGCCCGACTGCAGATATCCCGCACCTGGCCTTCCATATGGGAAACGAAAACCACGGTCTGCTCGCCACTGATGCGGCTCTTCATCGCCTCTTCCGCCTTCTCGCGAAATTGCGCATCGCCCACGCTCAACACCTCGTCGATCAGCAGGATGTCCACGTGCGTCTTGAGGGCCGTGGTGAACCCCAGGCGCGCCAGCATCCCGGAGGAGTAGGTCTTCACCCGCTCTTCAAAAGAATCCCCCAGCTCGGAGAATTCCTTGATTTCCTCCAGGTAGCCCCGGGCCTGCCTGGCCGATGCACCCTGCAGCATGGCGGCCAGCATGGCGTTGTCACGGCCGGACAGATCGGGGCGAAAACCCAGGCCTATGGTCAGCAGGGAAGACGTCTTCCCGGGGCGCTGCCGCACCTTGCCGCTGGTCGGTGCGAGGATGCCCGCCATCAGGCGCAGCAGGGTAGACTTGCCAACCCCGTTGCGGCCGATGATGCCGAGGGTTTCGCCCTCGTAAAGCTTCAGCGAAAGGCTGTCCAGCACGTGATGGGAGCCGTGATCGAACGACTGGCGCCGCGACGGGTAACTGAGGGACACCTTGTCCAGCGCCAGCATGGGCTCACCCATTCCCGCACTCATCAGGACAGCGTCCGCAAGGCGAGGAACTGGCTGGATTTACGCATCACCGCGACCACGACTACCAGCAACACTATCGCACCGCAGGCGATCTGTAGCAGGTGCAGCCAGTCCGGGGCGGCGGCGTGCAGCAACACCTGCCGATAGGCGTCGATAATAAAGGCCAGCGGGTTCACCGCGAGTACCAGCTCGGTTTTTTGCGGGTCACCCAGGGCGCGCGCATCCCAGAACACGCCCGAGGTAAACATCAGGAACGTCATGCTCAGGGATATGACCATGCTGAAGTCCCGCATGACACAGACCAGGCAGGCGCCGATATAGGAGCAGGCCACGATCATGAGGTAGTTTACGAAGATAACCGGCAGCAGGTAAAACCAGGCCTGGGTGGGCGGATAGCCCTTGAAAGCAAGAAAACAGAACAGCAGCAGAAATACGGTAATTTGCCGGTACATCCCCTCCTGGATGACCGCCAGGGGAAACAGCGTCTTGGTCACATTGATCCTGCCGATCAGGCCCTTGTTGGCGGTGATGCTGTTGGCCGCCTGGTTAACCGACTTGGAGAACCAGATAAACACCAGTTTTCCGCACATCAGGAACACCAGGAAGTCGGCCCGGCCGGAATCCAGGATAAGCTCGAATACGACGTAAAAGACGGCCACGAACAGCAGCGGCTCGAGTATCCACCAGATATAGCCCAGGAAATACTTGGCCGCATCGGCCCGCAGCGCCATACGCGCCATGGTATCCATCAAGCGAAAATATTGGAGTATGGACATCAGGTGGGCGCCGGTAAGTGTTTATTCATATCCAGGAAATTGCGCCGCATTCTATCAAAAGGGCCGGCTGCTGTAATGGTGCAGTATGCAAGGAGTGTTCACGCGGTACAATGAGCGCCATGAGCAAACCCCAACATCGCGCGCGCAAACGCTTCGGCCAGAACTTCCTGCAGGATGCGGGAATTATCAACAGTATCGTCCGGGCCATCAATCCGCTCCCGCAGGACCACCTGGTGGAAATCGGGCCAGGCCAGGGCGCCCTGACAGAACTCCTGTCGGCCAGCAACTGCCAGCTCGACGTGGTGGAACTCGACCGCGACCTCGTGCCGGGCCTGCTGGCGGCCTACAGCGCCAATCCCAGGTTCAAATTGCACAGTGCCGATGCCCTCAAATTTGATTTTGCCGCGCTGGCACGTGAGGGACATCCCCTGCGAGTCGTGGGCAACCTGCCTTACAACATTTCCACCCCGCTGATTTTCAAGCTGCTGGAAAATACGTCCATCATAAGGGACATGCATTTCATGCTGCAGCTCGAGGTGGTTGACCGCCTCGCCGCCAGCCCGGGGAGCAAGGACTGGGGGCGGCTGGGCATCATGGCCCAGTATCACTGCGCGGTGGACAAGCTGTTCGAGGTACCGCCGGAGGCCTTCAACCCGCGCCCCAAGGTGCGCTCGGCGATTGTCCGGCTGGCCCCCTGGCGGGAATCGCCCTGGCCCGACTGCGACACGAACCTGCTACGGCAGGTGGTGCAGACGGCGTTTGGCCAGCGCCGCAAGACCTTGCGCAACAACCTCAAAGGGCTTATAGATACTGCGCGCCTGGAGAGTCTGGGCATAGACCCCGGGGCGCGCGCGGAAACGCTGGCCCTGAACCAGTTTATAGAGATAACGACTGCAATCCATGGATAAAGCCGACAATACCCACACCGATACGAGCGCGGTGGACGTGGTGGTGGTCACCACCTACCTGCCGGGCCATTCACGCCCCGAGCAGGGGCAGTACGCCTTTGCCTACACCATCACGATCAGCAATGACGGCGATGTGCCGGTGCAGCTGCTGTCCCGCCACTGGATCATCACGGACGCCAACAGCGCGGTGCAGGAAGTGCGCGGTGAGGGTGTAGTAGGCGAGCAACCGCTGATCCCGCCGGGCAAATCGTTCCGCTACACCAGTGGCGCCACCCTGGCGACGCCGGTTGGCTGCATGGAGGGAAGCTACACCATGGTCCGCCACGATACAGGCCAGGAGGGGGCGACCGCAGCCGGTCGCTTTGAGGTGCCGATACCGGCATTCTCCCTGCACACGCCGACGGCACTGCACTAGGTTCGCGCGTGAGCACCTACGTAGTGGGCGATATCCAGGGCTGCCTCCAGCCGCTGAAGTGCGTACTCAAGAAAGTCCGGTTCAATGCCGACAAGGACGTGCTGTGGTCTGTCGGTGATATCGTCAACCGCGGTCCGCGCTGCCTCAAGACCCTGCGCTACCTGCACGACATGCGCGACAACCTGGTGCTGGTGCTGGGCAATCACGACCTGCACCTGCTGGCCGTGGCGGCCGGCGTGCGCGCCCCCAACCGTTCCGACACCCTGGACAAGATCCTCAAGGCGCCCGACAAGGAGGTGCTGCTGACCTGGTTGCTGCACCGCCCCCTGATTCACCACGAACACGATCACACGCTGGTGCATGCGGGCATACCGCCACAATGGTCGGTTGAAGAGGCCACAGGCTACGCCAGGGAGGTGGAAGCTGTACTGCAAAGCCCCGACTGCGTCGAATTTTTCAAACAGATGTACGGCAACGAGCCGCTGGTATGGTCCCAGGACCTGACCGGCATGACGCGCCTGCGGGTGATTACCAACTACCTCACCCGCATGCGCTTCTGCACCAGCCAGGGTGTGCTCGACCTGGACAGCAAGGGGCCCAGTCCGGACCTGGGCAAATACAAGGTATCGGCCTGGTTCAGCCACCCCAACCGCAAAACCGCCAACGATCGCATCCTGTTCGGGCACTGGGCTTCCATCGAGGGCCACACCGACAGCCCCAATGCCATCGGCCTTGACACCGGCTGCGTCTGGGGCGGCGCGATGTCGCTGTACGAACTGGAAACCGGCCGCTGGATCAGCTGCCAGTGTGTCAACGGCAAGTGCAAGAAGGGCAAATTCAAGACAGCGCCCCCCCCGGCCCCGCAGGCGCAGTCCTGATGGAGGTCTACCTGGTGGGCGGCGCGGTGCGGGACGCCCTGCTGGGCTATCCCACCGCCGAGCACGACTGGGTGGTGGTAGGCGCCACCCCCCAGGACATGCTGGACCAGGGTTACCGGCAGGTGGGCAAGGATTTCCCGGTCTTCCTGCATCCGACGAGCCGGGACGAGTATGCACTGGCGCGCACCGAGCGCAAGCGGGGGCACGGCTATACCGGCTTTGCCGTGCACTGTGACCCCGCGGTCACGCTGGAGCAGGACCTGTTGCGCCGGGACCTTACCGTGAATGCGATGGCCCGGACCACTGCCGGCGATATCATCGACCCCTACGGCGGCCAGCGCGACCTGGCGGCGAAGCTACTGCGGCATGTATCCGATGCCTTCGTGGAGGACCCCCTGCGAGTGTTGCGCACCGCGCGCTTCGCCGCGCGCTACGCCCACCTGGGCTTTACCGTGGCACCGCAGACCCTGGCGCTGATGGCGGACATCGTCAGCCAGGGTGAACTGGCGCACCTGCCGGCAGAGCGCGTGTGGGTGGAGCTTGAGCGGGGACTGGGGGAAGCGAACCCCGAGGTGATGGTACAGGTGCTGCGCGACTGCGGCGCACTGGCGAGCCTGCTGCCGGAGCTGGACGCCCTGTTCGGCGTACCGCAGACGGCGGAACACCACCCCGAAATCGACACCGGCCGACATACGCTGATGGCGCTGCAGCAGGCGGTAAAACTCACCCCCGCCACCGATGTGCGCTTCGCGGTACTGATTCACGACCTGGGCAAGGGCACCACCCCCGCCGACAAGTGGCCGCAACATATTGCCCACGAGCACCGCGGGCTCAAGCTGGTGCAGGCGGTGTGCAAGCGCCTGAAGGCGCCGGGGCAACACCGCGACCTGGCGCTGAAGGCCTGCGAATACCACACCCATTGCCATCGCGCCCTGGAGCTGCGCGGCAAGACCCTGCTGAAACTGCTCAACGCCACTGATGCGCTGCGACGCCCGGACCGCTTCGAGGCCTTCCTGCTGGCCTGTGAGGCGGATGCCCGGGGACGCCAGGGCCTGGAACTGCGCGACTATCCCCAGGCCGACTACCTGCGCCGCGCCCTTTCAGTTGCCCAGGGCATCACCGCCGCCCTGTTCAGTGGGCAGGGACTCGAGGGCAAGGCGCTGGGGGAGGCGATCACCGCCGAGCGGGTACAACAGCTGGACGCCTTGCGCGACGAGGCGCGTGCCACGGGCAACTAATACCCGCGGTGCACCCGGCCAGGTGATCTGGATGTCAATAATCAGGCAGCACGACACTAGGCCTGGGAAATCGGGCGCCCCCGCCAATGGAAATCCACCCTTACCAGTGACTGGGACTCCCGGTCGTAGGCCTGCCACAGTTCGGCGTAGCTTTTGCCTGCCAGCGGGTGCCTCTGGCCACCGGCGAGATCCGCCAGCGGCCGCAGTACAAAGGCATTTTCCAGTATCTCCGGCCGGGGCAGCTCCACTCCCTCGACAGTCCCGGTCAGCTGCCCATAGGTCAGGATATCGATATCGAGCTGGCGCGGGCTGAAGCGCGTGGCCTTGGCCGGCCTGCCGTGCTCGACTTCGATATGGCGCAGCCGGCGGGACAGCGCCCCCGGGCTGAGCACGGTGTCGATACCCACCACCATATTGAGAAAGGGCTGGCCCTGGAAGCCGATGGCCTGGCTGTCATATACCGGGGACAGGGCCAGCTCCCCAAACAGTCCCGCCAGCGCGTCGAGGCCCGCAACGATATAGCGCTCGCGCTCGATATTACTGCCCACCCCCAGGAATACCGCGGGCATCAGGGTCGCTCCCCGCGCTCGATAACAACGCCCACGTCCCGGGCCCGGGCAACCGCGCCGGGCTTGGCCAGGCGCAGGCGCAGCCAGGACACGCCGAACTCCTGCCGGATAATGTCAGCAACCCGCTCCGCCAGGGTTTCAATAAGCTGGAACTCGCTGCCCTCTATAAAGGCAAGCACCCGCGCCGAGAGGGCGGCATAGTCGAGCGCATCGCCAATCCGGTCGCCGGCGGCGGCACGCCGGTTGTCCGACGCCAGCTCCAGGTCCAGCACCACGCTCTGGCGGACACACCGCTCCCAGTCGTAGACCCCGATGACGGTATCTGCTCGCAGCTCCCGGATAAACACGATGTCCATCAGCCCGCACCCCGGGCCGCCAGCGGAGGCAGCTCCTCCATTGGCCAGCGCGGCCGCACCCGGCTGGCCACCGCGTCCACCTGGCCGGCCTGCAGCCGCTGGGCGCCGGCGTAGGCGATCATCGCGCCGTTGTCGGTACAAAACCGCGGCGCCGGGTAGAACACCCGGCCGCCTTCCCTGGCCAATGCCGTGGCCAACTGCTCACGCAGGTTCACATTGGCGCTGACACCACCGGCAATCACCAGGGTCTTGAGCTGCTCCTGCTTCAATGCCCGCCGGCACTTGATCACCAGCGTGGCCACCACGGCCTCCTCGAAAGCCAGGGCAATATCGCACTTGTCCTGTTCATCCAGGTCCCCCGCCGCGCGGCAGTCCGCCACGGTGTTCAGGGTATAGGTCTTGAGTCCGCTGAAGCTGAAATCCAGGCCCGGGCGGTTGACCATGGGGCGGGGAAAGGTAAAACGACCCGGGGTGCCCTGCCGGGCCAGCCGGGCGATATGCGGCCCCCCCGGGTAGGGCAGACCGAGCATCTTGGCCGCCTTGTCGAAGGCCTCGCCGGCGGCGTCGTCCAGGGACTCCCCGAGAATGCGGTACTGGCCGATGGCATCCACCCTGACCAGCTGGGTGTGACCGCCGGAAACCAGCAGCGCGACGAAGGGATATTCCGGGTGATCCTCCTCGAGCATCGGCGCCAGCAGGTGGCCCTCCATATGGTGCACACCCAGCGCCGGCACGCCCCAGCCCCAGGCCAGCGCCCGGGCGAGGGTAGCGCCCACCATCAGGGCGCCCACCAGGCCGGGGCCCGCGGTGTAGGCCACCCCATCGATATCGGTCGCCTGGCAACCGGCCCGCGCCAGCACTTCCTCGAGCAATGGCAGGGTCTTGCGGATATGGTCCCGGGAGGCCAGTTCCGGTACCACGCCGCCGTACTCCACGTGGATATCGACCTGGCTGAACAGGGCGTCGGCCAGCAGGCCGCGCTCGGTATCGTAGAGCGCGACACCGGTCTCATCACATGAAGTTTCCAGGCCCAGGACCAGCATTGTGCCTACCGTTGTTGAAAGGGGGACGAATCATACTGGCCGTGCGCGCTGCAGGCCAGTCGCGAGGGGTCAAATTACCACCTTGGGCCCCCCGCCGGAAGGACGCGCGCACCCTTTGCAAAACGGCCGGGATAAGGATAGAATGCGCGCCCTTTCAGGTGACCATTGTCCGTATGGCCAGTAGCCGCCCCAACCAAAGAGACAGGTAAGGTATAAATGCCTCATATCAAGATCAAGGAAAACGAGCCGTTTGACGTGGCCCTGCGCCGTTTCAAGCGCTCCTGTGAGAAAGCCGGCGTTCTCGCCGAAGTGCGCAAGCGCGAGCATTATGAGAAGCCCACCACCGTGCGCAAGCGTGCCGGTGCTGCTGCCGTCAAGCGCCACCTGAAAAAGCTCTCCCGGGACAACCGCAAGCGCGTTCGCCTGTACTAGGCAGCCACCCCCCGATGAACGACGAAACCCTCAAGGCCACCATCACGGCGGCCATGAAGGCAGCCATGAAGGCCCGGGAAAAAGAACGCCTGGGAACCATCCGGTTGATCCTGTCGGAATTCAAACGCATAGAAGTCGACGAGCGCATCGAACTGGATGACGCCCGGGCACTGGCGGTGCTGGACAAAATGGTCAAGCAGCGCCGCGATTCCGCGGACCAGTTCCAGAACGCCGGCAGGGATGAACTGGCCGCCCAGGAAAACTTCGAAATCGGCGTCATACAGGAATTCCTGCCCGCGCAGTTGAGCGACGCGGAACTGTCCGCCATGGTAGACGCGGCCATCGCCGGCTGCGACGCCAGCGGCATGCAGGCCATGGGCGCCGTCATGGCGCAACTCAAACCGCAACTGCAGGGCCGTGCCGATGTCGGTGCCGTCAGCCAACTGGTCAAAAGCCGCCTCAACGGCTGAGCCGCACTAAACTTTCCCCCGCCGGCGTGGTTCAATAGCTGGCCAGATCACACGATAGCAGCCCGGGCACCCCCATGCAGTTGCAGTGCTGTACGGGAGATGCCGAAATAATGCGAATCAAGCAGACAGAACTCTAGATGGCCGGACGGATCCCGCAAGCTTTTCTCGATGACCTGCTGGAACGCGTCGACATCGTCGAGGTGATCGACCGGCGTGTCAAACTGAGGAAATCCGGCAAGAACTACAGCGCCCGGTGCCCCTTTCACGAGGAAAAGACGCCGTCCTTCAGCGTTAACCCCGACAAACAGTTCTACTACTGTTTTGGCTGCGGCGCAGGCGGCAACGCGCTCGGTTTTCTCATGGACTATGAGAACCTGGACTTTCCCCGGGCCGTGGAGGCCCTGGCCAGCAGCGCCGGCCTGGAAGTGCCGCGCGAGCCAGGCCGGGGCGGCCAGGCAAGCGCCGAACGGGAGCAGGGCAACAAGGCGCTGTATGCCCTGATGGAACAGGTCTGCACCTACTACCGACAGCAATTGCGCCAGCACCCCGAGGCTGGCCGCGCCGTGCAGTACCTCAAACAACGGGGCCTTACCGGCGAGATCGCCAGGTCCTTCGCCCTGGGCTTTGCCCCCCCGGGCTGGCACAACCTGCAACAGGTACTGGGCGAAACACCGGCGCAGCATGCACTGCTCAAGGACAGCGGCATGCTGGTGGAGAACGAGTCGGGCAAGCTTTACGACCGCTTCCGCGACCGGGTGGTATTCCCCATTCGCGACCAGCGCGGCCGGGTGGTGGCCTTCGGTGGCCGGGTGTTGGGGGACGACAAACCCAAGTACCTCAACTCCCCGGAAACCGAGATCTTCCACAAGGGGCGCGAGCTCTACGGCCTGTTCGAGGCGCGCCAGGCCAACCGCAAGCTGGATCGGTTGATCGTGGTGGAGGGGTATATGGACGTGATCGCCCTCGCCCAGCACGGCATCAGCAATGCCACCGCCACGCTGGGCACCGCTACCAGCAAGACGCACCTGGAACGCATTTACCGCCTGTGCCCGGAGGTCGTGTTTTGCTTCGATGGGGACGAGGCCGGGCGCAAGGCGGCTGTCAGGGCCATGGAGGCTGCCCTGCCCTGCATGGAAGACGGCCGCCAGGCCCGGTTCCTGTTCCTGCCCGAGGGCGAAGACCCGGATACCATGGTCCGCAGCGGCGGCGCCGACCACTTCCAGGACCTGGTCAGCAGTGCCATGCCGCTGGAGGAGTTCCTGTTCGAGTCGGTGGCACAGGGTCTGGATACCGGCAGCATGGACGGCAAGGCGCGCCTGAGCAAGCTGGCCCTGCCCTACCTGCGCCAGTTGCCGGAAGGTGTATACCGGCAACTGATGTTCCAGGCACTGGCCCAGCGAACCGGGCTGGACCTGGCAAGCCTGATGCAACTGGAGCCCGCGCCGCCCCCACCTGCCCCCGGGCCTGATTTTTCCGATCCCGGTCCGCCCGGCCACGCCGAAGCACACCCACAGGCACAGCCACGCCGCCGCGAAGCGCAGCACACCCGCTCGCACGGTTACTCGAACCTGGCCCAGGCCGCTATCGCGCTGCTGCTGCATCAACCCGCCATCGCCGCGCTGGCCGACCCCGCGACCCTGGCCGAACTCGAAGGCGACGACGTGGGGCTGTTACGGGAAGTGCTGGCCCTGCTGCAACGCCGGCCGGAGTCCAATACCGCGATGCTGCTGGGACACTGGTATGGCACGCCGGAGGGCGAATTACTGAGCCGCCTGGCCGGCCAGGAACGCCTCATCCCGTCCGAGGGCATAGAACAACAGTTCGTGGACACCATGACAGTATTGGCGCACGCGCCACACCGATCAAAACTGGCGGCGCAGGTCGACAAACTGAAACTCACCAACTACGCTGAAGTCAGCGAACTGGAGAAACAACGGCTGCGAGAGCTACTGCAGGAAAAGCAGCGGCGGGATGCCAGGGGCAACAAGCCAAACTGAACGGATAAAGCCTGCGAGCGCCCGTTTGAGCCATAATCCCGGAATGACACGGCGCTTGCGTTGCCAAAAAAAGACCCCATATAACAATTCAGGTCTGTTGGCGGCAATAGGGTGCAAAATAGCCCGGAATTCTTGAAATAGCCCCGGCCAAATGTGGTTAAGGCACACGCTTTCCGGTTATAATCGCCGGCTAATTTTTTTTTGCATTTTTGTGAAGGTTCAGCTTAATGACCGATGTCGTGAAACAACAATCCCGCCTCAAGGACCTGATTGCCAAGGGCAAGGAGCAGGGCTACCTGACCTATTCCGAGGTCAATGACCACCTGCCAGAGGACATCTCCGATCCGGACCAGGTCGAAGACATCATCCAGATGATCAACGACATGGGTATACAGGTGTTTGAGTCTGCACCGGACGCCGATGAACTGTTGATGTCCGAGGGCGATTCGGCCGACGACATAGCAGCGGCCGAAGCCGCCGCCGCCCTTGCCGCCGTCGAGACCGAGGCGGGCCGCACCACCGACCCGGTGCGCATGTACATGCGCGAGATGGGTACGGTGGAACTGCTCACCCGTGAGGGTGAGATCGTGATCGCCAAGCGTATCGAGGAGGGCATTCGTGAACTCATGGCCGCCCTCGCCCACTTCCCCGGCGCGGTGCAGCAGATACTGGACGAATACGACCTGGTAGCCAAGGAAGAAAGGCGCCTGGCCGACATCATGGTAGGCTACCTCGACCCGGCCGAAGACGTTCCTTCCGCCCTGGAAATAGCCGAGGCCGCCCCTGCCGGCGGCGACGATGACGAAGAGACCGACACCGGCCCGGATCCGGTTGAAGCCAAGAAGCGTTTCACCGCGCTGAAGCGCCAGTTTAACAAAACCGAAAAAGCCATCGCCGACAAGGGCCGCAACCACGCCACCGCCGTCAAGGAAATGGAAAAGCTTGGCGAACTGTTCAAGTTCTTCAAGCTCACCCCCCGTGTTTTTGACCCGCTGACCGACTCGCCGCGCAACCTGCTGGCAGCGGTAAGGGACCAGGAGCGGGAGATCATGCGCATTGCGATAAAAGTGTGCAACATGCCTCGCAAGGACTTCATCAGCACCTTCCAGGGCTCCGAGTCTGATATCAAGTGGGTCAGCCGCAACGCGCGCAAGAAAGACTATGGCAGCAAGCTTGCCGCCGAGAAAGACAACATCCACCGCCTGCAGCGGCGCCTTATACAGATAGAGGAGCAGAGCGGGCTGGCGGTCACCGAGATCAAGGAAATCAACCGCCGCATGTCCATGGGCGAAGCCAGGGCACGGCGCGCCAAGAAGGAAATGGTTGAGGCCAACCTGCGCCTGGTGATCTCCATTGCCAAGAAATACACCAACCGCGGACTGCAGTTCCTGGACCTCATCCAGGAGGGCAATATCGGCCTGATGAAGGCCGTGGACAAGTTCGAATACCGCCGCGGTTATAAGTTCTCAACCTACGCTACCTGGTGGATTCGCCAGGCGATTACCCGCTCCATTGCCGACCAGGCGCGCACTATCCGTATCCCCGTGCATATGATTGAGACCATCAACAAGCTCAACCGTATTTCGCGCCAGATGCTGCAGGAAATGGGCCGCGAGCCCACCCCCGAGGAACTGGGCGAGCGCATGGATATGCCCGAGGACAAGGTTCGCAAGGTACTTAAGATCGCCAAGGAGCCCATCTCCATGGAAACCCCAATCGGTGATGATGAAGATTCGCACCTGGGAGATTTCATCGAGGACAACACCATACACTCGCCGGTGGACGCCGCTACTGGCCAGGGCCTGCAGGAAGCCACCAAGGAAGTACTGGCCGGCCTCACCGCGCGCGAAGCCAAGGTGCTGCGAATGCGCTTCGGTATCGACATGAACACCGACCACACCCTGGAGGAAGTGGGCAAGCAGTTCGATGTCACCCGTGAGCGGATTCGCCAGATAGAAGCCAAGGCGCTGCGGAAACTGCGCCACCCGACCCGCTCGGACTACCTGCGCAGCTTCCTGGACGAGTAATCGGCAGCCAACAAAAAAACCTCTACAGGCCAAGCCTGTAGAGGTTTTTTTATACCTGAATAAGCCGTTGCCAGTTTCAGCCTAAAGATTGGCCTGCGTCCAGCGCACGATATCCGCCGCGCTCATGGCCCCGGCCTGGCGCGCTACCTCGCGGCCACCCCGAAACAGGATCAGCGTGGGAATACTGCGGATATTGTATCGGCCCGCCACACCCGGCGCCGCCTCCGTGTCCACCTTCGCCAGGCGCACCCGCGGCTCCAGAGAACCCGCCGCCTGCTTGAACGCCGGTGCCATCATTTTGCAGGGGCCACACCACTGCGCCCAGAAATCCACCAGCAGCGGAATATCGTTGCGGGTAACATGACGATCGAAAGTTTTGTCAGTCAGCGCCAATGGCTCTGCGCAAAAAATCGGCTCATGGCAGCCGCCGCAACGCGGATTTGCCGCCAGCTTTTCAGCGGGCACACGATTCACCCCACTGCAATGCGGGCATACGATATGCATCGACTCACTCATGACTGGTCTCCCGGCAATTGCCTGCTCCCGACACTGGATGTGGGGGCAGAAAGTGATTATCCAAGGACGAGGACGCAAATGCGGCTTCACCCACAAGGCCTGTGAGACTCGAAAGAATAACAAGCGCCGGGCTGTGACTCTGGCCAAATCTTACTTATAATGCCGCTCTCTGCGCACAGGGGCCCATAGCTCAGTTGGTTAGAGCATCCGACTCATAATCGGCAGGTCGAAGGTTCAAGTCCTTCTGGGCCCACCATTTTTTATAATTTTCAAAGACTTATAACTGCTTACACCATCCGA
>JAHEBM010000016.1 GCA_024642245.1 Haliea sp. | reverse complement strand
GCGCTCATCAGCCGCAAGCCGGCTAAAGCGCTCATCAGCCATAAGCCGGGTAAAGCGCTCATCAGCCGCAAGCCGGCTAAAGCGCTCATCAGCCATAAGCCGGGTAAAGCGCTCATCAGCCATAAGCCGGCTAAAGCGTTCATCGGCAAAGAGCCCGGCCAACTGCGGGTTCTCGGCGATCATCTGGAAAGCATCGGTCTGCATGAACTGCGCCACGGCCTCATCGCCGAGTACCACGTCACTGGCATCGATCTGGTTGGATTGGTAGCGCTGCGCCGGGGCGATGGTGCCCACCAGGTCGCTGTTATCTTCAAATGGATACTGGCCGCCGACGTAAAGACCGGCGCCCACGACTACAACGAGGCTGGCCGTCAGAGCCCATCCCTTGGTATTGCCCGCTTGCTTGGATATCATGCCGTATACTCCGTTTTTGTCAGGATCTGAACCGGGCCGCACCCACCAGTGCCGCATTTCCGCCAGTCCCTGTTACCCATTACTCCAGGACGGTGGAAAAGTTGGCGGGGCAGTGAAAATTATTTCAAGGGGCCTCCAGCGCGCCCCGATATAGCGCTTTTTCTCCCTCGGAGAACGCCAGCCCGATGCGCAATTTTGCCGCCGGTGAGGCGTCCGGACCGCGCAGGAAGACCGCGAAGGAGCGCGCCCCCTCACTGCGCAAGTGCAGCGCTTCGGAGTCGGTCGCAACCAGGTCTACGCCAGTCTCACCCCGGGCAAAACCGTCAAATTGGAGGCCGCTGCCAGCGAGGTTGACCGCGATATCGACAGGATTTGCGGAGTTGAGCTCAAATGCCAGAATGCGCCTGTCCTCGGCGGAGGTGCCCAGGGTCACCTGTCCGCTGATCGCGTCCAGAGTTACTGCCAGGCTGTCCTGCGGTTCTGCCCCGACCCTGGCCTGGACTCCCACCATGCTGCCGACCATTCTCACGGAGTTATCTGCAACCGGTCCGTCGGGTATGGACCAATACGTCAACACCGCAGCCGTAAGCCCGGCGGCAAGTGCTGCGAAGGGCAGGCCCATGGGCGAGGGCGCCCAGTGCGGGGCCCGCCGTCGGGGCTGCAGTCGCGATGGCAAATTGATGAGCGCAATTACTCGCCGCGCCAGGTCTGGCGGTGGGTCCAGATCCGGAGCCTCCCGCAAGCGCCTTGCAAGACCCTGCAATCCATCGCGTTCCTGACGCAACTCGGGCCGAGCCGCCAGCAAGGCATCCAGCTCCAGGCGCTCGGCAGGGACCAGCTCGCCATCCAGTTCCGCGTTCAGCAACTGTTGCGTGCGTTCATCCATCATGTCCAACTGACCCCCCTGGCTGCCAGCACGCCCTTCAACTGCTGCCGTGCCGTATAAATCCTTGATTTAACAGTTTTTTCCGGAATCTTGAGAACCTCGGCTATCTGTTCGTAACTGCACTCCGAGAAATGCCTGAGCACCATCACCACGCGATACTCATCCGACAGCTCCATGAGGCCGGCCTGCACCTGCCTTGACAGCAGCTCGGATGCCGCAAGTTCCTCGGGACCGTCAATACCCGCTTCCTCGTCATCGTCGAGTGCCTGGAGTTGGTGCTTGCGTTTAAGCTGGTCGATGGATTCATTAACGACTATCCGGTAAATCCAGCTGAACAGCTTGTATTTCGCGTCATAGCTATCCAGATGCTCAAAAACCTTCAGAAAAGTGACCTGTGTGGCATCTGCCGCGTCATCCCTGTTGCCGAGTATGCGATACGCGGCATTGAATACGGGGCGCTGGTACCTTTCCACGAGCAGCTGCAAGGCCCGTCGATCGCCATTACGACAGCGCTCCATGAGTGCCAGATCATCGCTATTCAGAAATAAGTACCGTTGGCGCGGCCAGAAGTTGGTAGCAGACGCGATTATTTGTGGGGGTCATTGCGCCGCCCTGTCAGTCGGCAGCCAATTCGATCTTGAACAGGCGATCGAAACCTGAATAGCGAAAAATATCGTTGATGTGAGGTCTGACATTCACAAGGCGTATGCCGCTGCCGCCCGCCATCAGTCGCTTGTGGGTTTTAAGCAGAACGCCCAGCCCGGCGCTGGATACATACTCCAGGGCTTTCATATCGATGACGCACTCGCCCGCCACCTGGTCGAGGAAGGCTTGAGCTCGGGGTGCCTGCGCCGCATCCAGGCGACCGGAAACGGCGACCTGTCCAAGCTCGTTGGTTTCGATATCAAACATTGGCGTCTTCCACTCGTTTGGTGATTGTGATCCTGCTCTGCCGGTTCCGGTATTCGTACTGAATGGAGTCGACCATCTTGTGAATCAGGTACAGGCCCAGGCCACCTCCCTCCCTCTCGGCCAGGGGCGCATCGATGTCGACCGGACGCGGCTGGGACGGGTCAAAGCGATCGACGTCGAAATCCGTCAGGCTGACCTCGACGCCGCCATCAATCGGGCGAATGTCGATAACAATCTTGTGAACCGCTCCCTGGTTGTACTTCACCATATTCACGAACAGCTCCTCGATCGCCAGGTCGATCGTACCGCGCAGCGAGGCGTCGATGCCTTTCTCGTGAAAGCATCGCGACGTGTCCGCGACGATCAACTCCAGCGCATCGATGCTTCTGGGGTAGGTTGTTTTCACTGCTCTCAACTCCATACAAGGGTTCAGCCACCCTGGCGTTTCAGTAACACCAGCGTGATATCGTCTGCTTGCGGCGCACCGTCACCGAAACGCTGCGCTTCCTCCAGCAATACCGCGCACAGTTCCGACATCGGCAAGTCCTGACTCCGCTCCAGGATGGCCGCCACGCGGTCCTCGCCGAACAGCTCGCCGGCGGGATTGGCGTATTCATAGAGCCCGTCCGAGATCAGGCCGATAATGTCGCCGGGTTCGAGTCCAAGTGACTTCGCAGCATCGACTTGATCGATTTCCAGTATGCCGACCGGGAAAGTGGTTGGCTGATGCCATTCCGCCAGGTGTCTGGCGGCCCTGTAGTGCAGGATTGGGCCCTGGCCAGCGGAGTGGAAGCGAAGTTCGTGTGTGAGCGGGTCCAGTAAACCCATGAACGCGGTGATAAAGCGATCCGCCGGCAGGTCTTCCGCCAGCTGATTGTTGACGTGCATGTAGGCTTGCTCGAGGTCGGCGCCGCAACGGAATGCCACGCGCAGCATTGCCTGCATCTGCGTTGCCGACAGTGCGGGACCGAATCCGTGACCGGTGGCATCACCCAGTAAAACGAACAATTTCCCATCCAGGACCACCAGGTCGAACAAATCACCGCCTGCATAGGTAGCCGGAACGAAATGCCCGTGGGCCTCATAACCGGGCACCTGTGGCATGTTCGTGGGCAGGGTACCTCTCTGGATCTCCCGGGCGACCTCAACCTCCCGGTGTAGCTGTTCGCTTTGCTGCATCCTGTCACTGAGGTGAGCATGTTGCAGTGCCACCGAGCACTGGGCAGCGAGCACGGCAGCGAGTGTCTCTGATTTCCGGTCATAACCGGCCAGCTGCTCATCGAGAAATTGCAGGACACCGATTAGCGCACCATCCCGCCCTATCAGGGGTACGTTCAGCATGGAGCGCGTGGTGAAGCCCACAGCCCTGTCAATGGAGCCACGAAAACGCGGGTCGGCAAGAGCATCCAGCACATTGATTATGCGGCGCTCGGCGGCACAGATGCCGCAAAGTCCGACACCCATGGCCGCTCGAAGGGGCACCTCCATCGCAGGAAGCAGGCTGACCAGCTCGTGCGTATCCTGCTGATACAACCACAATGCCCCCATTTCGGCATCCAGCAAATGCATGCCGGTCTCCAGCACTTCGGTGAGGAGACTGTTCAGGTCAAAGTTAGCCGCAAGTTTCTCGGTCATTGCCAGAACCCGCAGCACGGCGTCCGAGCCAATATCTGCTACAACCGCCCCTGCAGCCATCAATCCATTCTCCCGAACAGTACGAGGGCGGTGACGGATAATCCCGCTATCGACTTTTTATTGTTATCCGAGCAACCCGGGGCAACCCCCCGGAGTATGGCTTCATCCGGGCAGCATCGCCGCACGCCATATTACATCCAGTCCCCGGCCAGTACTATAGCCGGACCATGAGGTCTCGCGCCGGGGCGAGAAAAGGTCACCAACGGTGACCGGCCGGAGTCTCATTCAAAGATACCGGGCGTTGGTAGCAGACATCCCTGTCGTTCCTGAGCCCTTTCAGGAAACCCATGTCACGGAAATAGTCCGAGTTCATGAATGCGGCATCCGCAGTCATACCGACCTCTACGGTGCAGCGTCTCAATGCGATTCGCCACTCCCCCTCGCGGCGCTCCAGGCGATCGATATACCTGCCGGACAAAAGCCGTGCTGTTTTACCATCTGCATTGAAAAAAAGTCCGATCACGTAACTTTCGGCATGCGCCACGTCGCCGTTAATTTCGCAACTGTGGTTAGTGATGTTATGCAGATTCTGAATGGACCCCTTGGCGTGAGTTTCATTTGCCCATTCAGGGTATTTTGGCCCGGCAATAATATGGGCTGCACCGTGTTCATCGATGCCGTCCTCATGATAGGAGCTGGCCAGCAGCTCGACATCGTGCCGGTCGCAGCCCCTGGCGTTTCGCACGATACAATCAAGTATCTCCTGCCGGTCGGTAATCTCCTGGACTTTTCTTTCAAGCTGCGCAAGTCGCTCGTCAGTATCAGACATAATTTTCTCCGTTATTTAGAGGGCAGCTCCGGCCAATTCGTTAATGTCCCAGCACTGTTGGCGTGGTTCAGCCAGGTCGGCCTGTTGCCATCCTGGTAATTAAAAGCGGCCCGGACCGAATCTAGCCGCGAATGATAAAGGGGTGCTGTGCAACCGGGGATACGCCATACCGATCCCGGCAGGAGGGTGGCTGTCGCCCGTGGGCGTCCTTAACGCCATATTTCAAAGCGATTTCCGCCCCGATGACCGTTTGGCCGCTCAATGACATGAGTTCGGGATCATTGTGGATCTCCCATATAAGATGCCCGGTAAGTTCAGGCGTCTCCATATTTTCATCGTTCAGGTGTTGGTATTTTTCCGGCTCGTTTTCTCGCATGGACTGCATGCGCTCTGTTAATAGCGCGCCCATCCATATTGATACGGACGCTGCATTGCAGTCCCTGAGGTCCACCGCCATATCAGCAGCCATTTTGTCCAGCCCGGCCTTATGCACGCCATAGGCGGGTCCAAATACATAATGTCGGGCGCCAGGAGCGGAAGTAAATACGATTAATCCATGATTCTGCCGGGCAAAAATTTGCGCCGCGTAATAGGCGGACACGTAGGAGCCCCTGAGTCCCACTTGCCACATATCGACAAGGTCGAGAGGCTTCTCCCAAAAATTCCCCCCTGTTGTCATTTCATCGTGGGCGGCGAAAGCGTTACTGACAAGAATATCCAGTTGCCCCTGCTCTTCGATGACTCTATCGAAAAGCGCTTTTACCTGTTCGTCGTTGGCGTGGTCGACACCGACGGCCACACCATGGCCACCGGCAGCGGAGACTGCATCGGCAGTGTCATAAACAGTTCCGGGTAATGGCGCGTCCCCGCTTTTCAGTGAACGACCCGTTACGTAGACAATACAGCCATGACGACCCAGGGCAATGGCGATACCACGACCAGCCCCGCGGCTGGCACCTGTCACGATGGCGACTGTTTTTTTATCCGACATAGTACGACCTATGGATAAATGTCATTAAGGCCGAGCTTGGAAGGCGCTCCGGCTACTTCGCGCACGAGCTTTGGTACAAGGTACCCTGGCAGTCGAGCGGTGACCTCTGCCATCAGTTGGCGCGCCTGCTCCTGGGGTACGTCGAAATGTGCGGCACCCTGAACCTTATCCAGCAGGTGCAGGTAATAGGGCATTACTCCAGAGGCGAACAGGCGCTCGCTGAGTGCCGCCAGGGTACGGGCGCTATCGTTGACTCCGGCCAGCAGAACTGCCTGGTTTAACAATACGATATCGTGGCGCGCCATGCGCTCCAGCGCCGACTCGACGGCAGCGTCTATCTCATTCGCGTGGTTGCTGTGGATAACCACGATGGTGCGCAGGCCCGGGCGGGTCGTTGCGCGAAGTAATGCCGGGGTCACCCGGTCAGGGATAACCACCGGTAGGCGCGTGTGGATGCGCAGGCGGCGAACATGAGGTATGGCGGCTATCTGTGTCACGAGTTCATCCAGGTGGGCATCACTTGCCAGCAGCGGGTCGCCGCCACTGAGGATGACCTCCGTGGTGTCGGTATTGCTGGCGATGTAGCCAAGCGCCTCACGCCATTCGCTGCGGCTGTTCTGGTTTTGGGCATACGGGAAGTGGCGCCTGAAGCAGTAGCGGCAATTTATTGCACACCCGCTGCTTACCAGTAAAAGCACGCGCCCGTGGTATTTCTGTATGATTCCGCGCGCGGGATTGGCGGCACCGGTTTCCCCAACCGGATCGGAGCTGAAACCGGGGGATACCACCATTTCCTCCTGTCGTGCCAGCACCTGCAACAGCAGTGGGTCGCGAGGGTCACCGGCTTGCATCCTGCGGACAAAGGCCATGGGTACCTTGAGGGAAAAATCGCGGCAGGCCTCGGCAGAGAAGCCGACGTCGCCTGGAGCGAGTTCCAGCAGGGACAACAGCTGCTGGGCCGAACTGATGACATTGCGGAGTTGGCTTTGCCAATCGTCCTGCTGCCGAATTGGCAGGGTTTTGGGTAGCACGGGCGCAGTTCCAGTGAGCGTATCGGTAAGTGGCTTCGAAGGGATATTCTAGCAGTCTATGGCGCGGCAGTGACAGACGCGGTCCCTGGGTTTGACGGTAGGCCCTAGCCGATTCTATCGCGCAGGCTGTAGAACAGCATGCCGGCTACCAGTCCGGGCCAGCGCAGGAGCGTGCCGCCGGGAAACTGGCCGGCGGGGACGCCAGCCATGACGTCAAAGCGCTCTGCCGTGCCACTGATAACCTCGGCCAGGAGCTTTCCGGCAAGAGTGGCAATGGGGACGCCGTGGCCCGAATAACCGTGGGCATAGAAGGTGTTGGCCGAAAGCCTGCCGAAATCGGGCATTCGCTTGAGCGTGATGGCCAGGGTTCCACCCCAGCCATACTCGATCCGGCTATCCGCCAGCTCGGGGTAGATGCGAAGCATGTATTTACGCACGAAACCCTTGATGTCGGCGGGGAATCGACGGGTATAGGACTCCCCCCCGCCGAACAGGAGTCGGTTGTCCGCGGAAAGCTTCCAGTAATTGATGACAAACTGGCTGTCAGAAATGGACGCGTCATCGCGTATCAGGCGCCGCGCAAGTTCCTCGGAGAGGGGTTCAGTAGCCAGCATATAGTTGTTGATGGGCATGATGCGCCCGGCAGTGCGGGGCTCCAGTTTTTCCAGGTAGCCGTTACAGGCCACGACCAGGAAACGGGCGCGAACCTCGCCGCGGTCTGTGCGCACGGTAATTTGCCCGCCCTCGGTGTAGGACAGTACCCGGCTGCCTTCATATATCCTGGCGCCCGCAGCCAGTGCCGCCCGGGCCAGGCCCAGGGCATAGTTCAACGGGTGCAGGTGGCGACAGCCCGTGTTGAGTGTGGCTCCGCCAAAGCCCTGGGCCGAGGTCATCTGTTTCAATTCTGCGGCGTCCACGTAGCGGATCTGGTCGTAGCCGTAGACTTTCTGCAGGTGCTCCACTTCGGCCGGAAGCGCCGCGATATCTGCGGTCTTCGAGGCCACATGCAGGTTGCCACGCTTCAATTCGCAGTCGATATCGTGTTGTTCAATGAGGCCGCAGACGGTTTCCACCGCCTCCAGGCCGAGTTGCCAAAGGGCTTTTGCCCGGTCGAGGCCAAGCCATTGTTCCAGCCGCTCCTGGTCAACGCGCTGGCCGGTGCCCACGTGGCCGCCATTTCTGCCTGAGGCTCCCCAGCCTACCCGGTTTGCCTCCAGTACGGTGACGCTGTAACCCATCTGGCGCAGGTGGATGGCCGTGGACAGCCCTGTATAGCCGGCGCCGATAACGCAAACGTCCGTATCAACCGCCCCCTCCAGCGGTGGAAGGTCCAGTTGCAGGTTGGCGGTGGCGGCGTACCAGGACTCGACATGGGATTGATTCTGCATGTTGCAACTATACCGTTTTGTGCTGCGTGCAAGGCATAACACGTTAGGGTTAGGCTTGTGGAAAAGCCTTGAAGAGAGCTTTCGAGTGCTGCGATACTTGCCGTTTCTATCCCTAGAGGAACCTATGGACGCCGAAACGAAGGCCATCAAGGAGTGGCTGAAGCGACACAAAATTTCTGAAGTTGAAGTACTCGTGCCGGACATGACCGGTAGCGCGCGCGGCAAGTTCATACCGGCACACCAGTTTCTTAGCAGGGGCAATCCCCGCCTTCCCGAAAGCATAATGATCCAGAGTGTTACCGGCGAATACTCCGACAGTCACTGGGACTTCGTCGAGCCAACTGACGCCGATATGATTCTCAGGCCCGATGCCAGTACCATGCGGGTTGTGCCCTGGGCGCGGGAGCGCACCGCACAGATTATCCACGATTGCTATACCATGGATGGACAGCCCCACCCACTGGCCACCCGCAACATTCTGCGAAAAGTGCTCGGTTTATTTGAGGCGGAGGGACTCAAGCCTGTAGTGGCGCCTGAAGTGGAGTTCTACCTCGTCAGCAAAAACATCGACCCGGACTATGTGCTTACCGCACCCAAGGGCCGATCGGGTCGCAAGGAATCCTCCCGCCTTTCCTACAGTATTGATGCCGTCGCGGAATTTGAAGACTTCGTTGAGGACATGTACAACTTTGCCACGGCCCAGGAATTACAGGTCGATACACTGATTCATGAAAACGGCGCCGCCCAGATGGAGATTAATTTCCTGCACGGCGATGCGCTCAACCTGGCCGATCAGGTATTTACATTCAAGCGAACCGTGCGTGAGACAGCCTACAAGCATGGTGTGTATGCGACGTTTATGGCCAAGCCGATGAAGGCGGAGCCCGGCAGCGCCATGCACATTCACCAGAGCCTGGTCGATGTCGCTACCGGCAGGAACGTGTTTGCCGATAAGAAGGGCCGTCATTCGGACCTGTTCCTGAGTTATATCGCCGGCTTGCAGCGTTACACGCCCGAACTGATCAGCCTGTATGCGCCCAACGTCAATTCCTATCGGCGCCTCGCCCCGGACATTGCCGCTCCTATCAACCTGAATTGGGGCGTGGACAATCGAACAACCGCTTTCAGGGTGCCCCAGAGTGGACCGGAGAGTACGCGCGTCGAGAACCGGTTCCCGGGCGCCGACGTGAACCCGTACCTGGCCTTCGCCGCCACACTGGCCAGCGGCTACCTCGGTATGAAGGGCAAGCTCAAGCCCAGTGAGCCCCACCAGGGCACGGCCAACGAGGAGGAAGTGGAAGTCGCCAGAACCCTGGAAGAGGGCCTGCGCCACTTGCATGATTCGCCCGAGGTGCAGGAAGTGTTTGGTGAACTGTTCCTGCGGGCCTACGCGGCCGTGAAGCTCGATGAGTTCGAGGAGTTCAACCAGGTCATCAGTTCCTGGGAAAGGGAACACCTGCTGCTTCAGGTCTGATGTGGGAACAAATTTGACGGTAGAGGGCAATACCTACTTCGGCAGCGACGCGAGGTTCCGTCTTTTCAAGGCCGCCAAGTACGTTGTCTACCTGTTGTTGTGTTTCAATATCTATCTGTTCCTGCAGGAAGAGATGGCGGCGCTTTCCTTCACCTTCGCCGATGGCATCGAACCCGGCCAGATAATCCAGGCATTCTCCGCCACTATCGATACAGCGGCCTGGGTGGTTTTGCTGCTGATGTTTGAGCTCGAGACGGCGGTGCTGGATGACCGCAAGATCCACGGGCTCGTGAAGTGGGGCATGCACGGTTTGCGCGGCTTTTGCTGTATTGCGCTGCTGTATGCCTTTACCGGTTACTACCGGGAACTGGCCACCCTTTACCACCTCACCCCGCTGTCGGTCGTGGACGCATGCTCACTGGTGGGAGCCGATTACTCCCTGATGGTTGGCCTCGACGAATACCTGCCACTGGACGCTGTTAATTGCGCCGCCCTGGGCGAGCAGGTCTACACCGTGGCACATTTTAATATCCTGGTGGACAGTGAAACGCTGGGCTCCGCGCAGACCCTGGCCTGGGTGGACTTTATCAACGCGGCGGACTGGATACTGGTGGTGGTTGTGCTCGAAGTGGAAGTTCGCCTGCAGTTGCGCGGCAACCTTTCCGACCAGGTGATGAATGCCACCAGGATTATCAAGTTGATGATCTATGCGGTACTTTTCGCCTGCGCGGGCTACTGGGGCTATGCCGGTGATTTTCTCGATTTCTGGGATGCCTCGCTGTGGCTGTTCGCCTTTATCTTTATCGAGCTCAATGTTTTTGAGTGGCAGTTTGAGACAGACCAGGAACATCCCGTAGCGGCCTGAGAACAACTGACATGCCTGCCCCCGAAAAACTGTGCAGCCTGCGCTGGAGCGCGCAATACGACGCCCTCGAGGTCATCGACCAGACCCTCCTGCCGCACAGCTTGTGCTGGCTGCAACTGAAATCTCTCGAATCCTACTGTCATGCCATTCGGGCCATGCAGGTGCGCGGCGCCCCGCTGATAGGTATTACAGCGGCCTTTGGCCTTGCGCAGGCGTTGAGGCAGGACCCGTCGATGGCGAACCTGGAACACGCTGGTGCCGCCCTGCTCGCCACCCGCCCCACCGCTGTCAATCTGCGCTGGGCACTGGATAAAGTCACTTCCGCCGTATCCGCCCTTGAGCCCGGCCTGCGTGGGGAGGCGGCGCTTGCAAAAGCCCAGCAGCTGCGCGATGAGGACATCGCCGCCTGTGCGAGTATTGGCGAACACGGTTTGCAGCTACTGTCGGGGCTGAGACGCGACGGTCCATTGAATATCATGACGCACTGCAATGCCGGTTGGCTGGCGACGATTGAGTGGGGCACAGCGCTGGCACCGGTATACAAGGCACACGCCGCCGGGGTTCCCGTGCATGTCTGGGTTTCCGAAACCCGTCCCCGCAACCAGGGCATGAACCTCACTGCCTGGGAACTGCAGCGGGCGGGGGTGCCCTGTACCGTTGTGACCGACAACAGCTGTGGCCAGCTGCTGCGGCGCTCGGTGGTGGATTGCGTGATTGTCGGCAGTGACCGAACCGCTGCCAACGGCGATGTCTGCAACAAGATCGGCACCTACCTCAAGGCGCTTGCCGCCCGGGCCAATGGCGTTCCCTTCTACGCCGCACTGCCGGAGTCGACCATCGACTGGCATTGTGCCAGTGGAGACGATATACCCATCGAGGAGCGCGACGAGGTGGAGGTGCTGGCCGTGACCGGTATGGATGCCAGCGGCGAGACCCGGCAAGTGATGCTGGCCGGGGCCGGCACGCGCGCACACAACCCCGCCTTTGATGTTACACCGGCTACCTTGGTGACGGGGCTTATTACCGAGCACGGTTGCTTTGAGCCCAGCCCCGCGGGGCTGGCGGATTTAAAGGCTCAGATGTCCTCATCCAGGCCGATGTGATCGATGCGGGGGTACTCCCGCCACTGGAAGGTCTGTTGGTGGTTACAGATCAGGCAGCGGTGCTCGATGTCACCGCTGGCCGGGTCCATTTCGCCCGATCGGGCCATCATGCCCTGGCCGCAGGCGTCGCAGACATAATTGACCTCTACCGGCCGTACCTCGCGTTTGACTTCTGGCATAAAGGTTCATCCCCCTGGCTATCCCGCGCTTTATCCTATCGCGACCACCGCGAGTTCTGAAGGTTTTTTGCGGCTGGAGATGCCGTGTCCATCGATCCGCCGGGGCTCGATGGCGCCGCCCAGCCAGCTGCCCCCATCCGCCCCGAGCAGAATGTCGCCGACTCCGCCGGGATGGCGGATGGCAAGGGTTGAACTGCCGATCTTTCCAGCGGCGGTGGTTGCAGGCAGCTCCATGGCCGACAATGCCCTGTGGGTCGCCTCGGCGTCAAAGTCAAAACTGGCATTCAGCACCTGCTCCGCGCCGTGGCGCGGGCACAGGGCCTGGTCCAGTGCCAGCGCCTGGAGAGCGGGCTCCGGGTCCGTGCCGTGGGCGAGGCAATGCGCCTGCAGCGTTGATGCCACCGTCTGGTAGAGCAATTCACGCTGGCCCAGCGCAGCGAGGTAGATGCGATCCCGGTGCTCATAGACGGACATCCGCTCGCCCAGCGCCACATCGTTTAGCGCGGGGCGCAGTGCTGCGATGAGTGCGCGCAGGATCTCGCGCAACAGGGGTGATACCGGCACTGCACCGCGAAGGGCAAGCAGGCGGGTGGTCAGGGGCATGATATGTCCGTGAACCAGCAGGATGTGTGCTGTTATGAGGAAATATCCCTCCTCACCCTCGTCGCGGCCGAAGCTGTGGCAGCCCACCACGTACTCGCCCTTGGCCTTGCCATAGCCCGCAACCGGTATGGCCTGTATGCGGTATTCTTCGCGCCGGGCGTAGAACTCGGTGCCGGGCAGTAGCGTGTAGCCGAAAATATTGATGTTGGGAAAGGTCGCAAGCAGTTGGTCGAGGTTGCGCTCAAAATCCGCGAGATTGTCGCCGGGGAGCCCCCAGATGAGCTCGGCGGCAATGGGTACACCCTGTTCTGCCATGGACTTGGCGATGGGCTCGTACTCATTGGAACTCATATTCTGGCGATTACTGAGGCGCAGCGCCTCGGGTGTCAACGTTTGCAGGGCCAACTGGTAGTGAGGCAGCAGTCGACTGCGGTGCAGCATGAGGGCAATTTCCTGTACCTGGCGGCTGTGCTTTTTCGACCAGGACGTGGCGAAGGACAGGGGCAGGCCGCTGCGTCGTTTTAAATCAACAATGATCTCGGCTTTTTCCCGGTCCTGCTTGAGTGCGCCGAAGTTGGAATCTGCCAGCCAGATATTCTTTATCCCTGCCGCCACTATCGCCTCCCAGTCCTGGCGAATACGCTCCAGGGGCCACTGGTACATTTTGCTGCCGATAGCCCCTGTGCCCCATTCGCAAAAGGCGCACTTGAAGGGGCAGCCGCGGCTGGTCTCGTAGGAGATGGAGTCGTAACGCGGATTACCGTTGGCGTCGGTCAACTCCAGCACCTCCAGCGGCGATGGGAAACGTTCGAGCTCCTGGCAGCGTTCCCTTTGCGGCGTGGTAACGATGCCGCCATCGACCATGAAGGCCAGGCCCCTGATATCCACCCAGCCCTCCCGGTTGCTGCAATCCAGAAACTGCTGGAAGCTGACTTCGGCCTCTCCCAGGAAAATCACGTCGATGGGGTCAATCCCCAGGTAGTCACCCGCCTGCTGTACGTGGGGGCCTCCCGCCACGATCACCAGCCGGGGCAGTGACCGTTTCAGCTCTCCCGCCAGCGCCAGAAATTCCGCTGCGTTCCAGGTGTAGAAGCTGAATCCCACGACCGGGGTCAGTCCGGCTTCCAATGCCTTTCTCGCGACGGGGAGTCCCTCCTTGTGCCAGTGGCGCAGCCAGGGGGAAATAGCGTCCCCGCCGGCGAAATGTACCAGGTCGATGTCAGTGGTGGCGGCGCTCTGCCCATACCTGCGGAAATAAGCGGTGAGGGCGGCGGTGGTCGTGGGTGGCGCATTGAACTGCTCGGAATCCATGCTGAGCAGCCAGACGGGACGTTGCAAGAGACCATACTCCATTGGCGATGAGTCACCGCGAATGTATAGGATTGGCGTTCACTTTCCTACCGTTGCAGGCTGCCACGCGTGCACTGTTTGGGTGCCCGGGGTACTGACCAGACCCGGCGGGGTGCGATGTTATGCTGACAGTGGATATATGGGGGGGTACGCGGGAGCGGACAGGCAGCCGGCTGTGGCTGGACGCAAGGTGCCTGACGTCTGGCGACGCCAGGGTAAGAAGGACGGGTTAGAAGTCGTCCAGTTGCAGGTCGTAGTAGCCGAGCTCGTCCCTGAGGCGGCGCTCCTCGAGGCGCTGTTCAGCCTTGCGACGCTTGGCCGCCAGGCGCTGCTTCTCTGAAGAAACCGGCACCAGCTCTGACAGGTCGTCCTCGCCAAGATCTCCCAGCACGGGTTCGAAGAAATCGTCGAGGGGTTCCGTCGATGCAGAGTCCTGATTGCGTTCTGCCATAAATCACCTCCAGATGATTTGACTAAGCCGTTTGGCGGCAATATCACTCAGGGTTTCGGGGCTGTAAATGATTTTTTTACTTATTTTTTTACAAAATCATGGGCCGTATGTCGCCAATTACCGGCGCCCGGTGGTTGATCGGCGGCCTGCCTGCCATCCCTGGCAATCCTGTGCCCAGCGCTACATCCCTGTAGTGGCCTGTCCATGGCTCATCCCTTGCACCGGGGCAGGCCGCCTTGCTACAGATACAGCAATTACCGTGCCACTGCCGATCTGCCCATGCCGCCGGGGCAGAGGGGGTAGTTCCGGCTGGGAAGGGTTGTCCGGGCGTGTCCGGACATGGTTGTGGGCAAACTTTCCGGGGAGCGTGGCGGCAGGCTTTAATTGTGGCCGGCCCACGCCTGTGCGGGAAACCCCAGCGTCTGCAATATGGCGGCGGCCACCGCGTCCGGCGTACCGTTGGCGGCATTCACTGTGACATCGGCATAACGCCGGTACAGCGGGGTGCGCTCCGCGAAGACGTCGGTGAGGCCGTGGCTGGCGTCGCAGGCGATGCCACGCGGCGGCGCCGCCGCCACCCGGCGCGTGAGAGTGGGCAGATCCACGTCAAGGTAGACCACCGGGCCGGCTGTCCTGAGCCGGTGCATGATGCTCTGGCTGTAGACCACGCTGCCGCCGGTGGAAATGATGGCGCCGTCCAGGTCGATATCCAGCAGTACTTCCTGCTCCAGTGCGCGCAAGTGCCGGTAGCCTGCTTTCTCGAGAATCTGTTGCAGGGTGGCGCGGGCGCGCACCTGGATATCCAGGTCCGTGTCGACAAATCGCAATCCACTGAGCTTGGCGAGCAGCACACCGACGGTGCTCTTGCCCGCGCCGGGCATGCCGATAAGGCTGATGGAAGCCTTGGTCTTGTCGCTGGTGGCCACCAGGGCAGCGTCCTTGTGTGGGAAGTCACGGCCATTATCTGCCCTGGGCTTACAACAACCAAGTCCCGGTGCGCCTTGCACCGCCTACCCTGGCTGGTTAGAGTGGCGCCCTTGGCATTGAGCCATCGCCGGCAGAGGAACAGATCGTGACCTTATTGACTACACCGCTGGACGCGCTCCACCGCGAACTGGGGGCCAAGATGGTGCCCTTTGCGGGCTACGATATGCCGGTGCAATATCCCACGGGCATCATCAAGGAGCACCTGCACACGCGTGCTGCCGCGGGGCTATTTGATGTTTCCCACATGGGGCAGGTGATCATCGAGGGTCCCGGGGCAGCCGCTGTGCTGGAGTCCCTGGTGCCGGTGGATATCGAGGCACTGGGAATACACCGCCAGACCTATGCCCTGTTTACCAATGAACGAGGTGGCGTGCTGGACGATCTCATCATCACCCGCTGGTCCGCACAGAAATTCTTCCTGGTGGTAAACGCGGGCTGCAAAGTACAGGACATCGCCCACCTGGAGTCGCACCTGCGGGGGCAGGAACTGACGGTACTGCATGAACAGGCGCTGCTGGCCCTGCAGGGGCCGACTGCCCGGCAGGTGATGCGCACACTGTGCCCCCAGGCGGCAGAGCTCGTCTTTATGCAGGGCTGTCCCGCGTCTATTGACGGTGTCGACGTCTATGTCACCTGCTCCGGCTATACCGGCGAGGACGGGTTTGAGATTTCCGTGCCCGCCGGCCACGCCGGGACGCTGGCGCGACAATTGCTTCGCGCCCCGGGGGTCCAGCCCATCGGCCTGGGTGCCCGTGACTCCCTGCGCCTCGAGGCGGGCCTGTGCCTGTACGGCCATGAACTTGCGCCGGATATCGACCCGGTGCAGGCGGGCCTGCTCTGGTCTATCAGCAAGACGCGTCGCGCCGACGGTGACCGCCCCGGCGGATTTCCCGGGGCCGATGTGATCTACCGGCGTATTGCCGAGGGCGTTTCCCGCAGGCGGGTGGGACTTGTGGTCGAGGGCAAGCGCCCGGTAAGGGAGGGGCAGGCCGTCATGGACGCCCAGGGACGACAGGTCGGGGCTGTCTGTTCCGCCTGTTTTGGCGCGAGCGTCGGGGGGCCTATCGCCATGGCCTATATCGAGCGGACACTGGGAGAACCCGGCACAGCGCTTAGCGTCGACGTGCGTGGCACCCAGGTACCGGTCACGGTCACGCGCATGCCATTCACTCCCCAGCGCTACTACCGGGGTTGAGGCGCTCCGGCAGGGCCGGTTTGCGCAGTTCCCGCAGTCGATGCCGCAAGGCTTTCACGCGGGCCACCACTGGCGCCAGGGGAGCGCGGTCGAAATACCTGCGTGCCAGCCAGAGCAGCGCGGCCAGCAGTGCCGGGGCAGCCAGCGCCAGCAGCACGCGCTGCGGCGTGACCCGCGCGGTGTCCAACCAGCCCCCCTGCGACGGCTGTGCCAGGCCCGATCCCACGGTTACCAGGACTGGCTCAAGCGACACCACCTCCAGCTGTCCGCGGGCGGTATCCCACCAGAAATAATCCTCGGCGGGCAGTTGGTAGCTGCCGTCGGCCTGCGCCACGTAGCTGATGCGCTGCCTCCGGCTGGCGCGGGCCGTGCCCCGGTTGTTGCTGTTGGTGAGCCGGGGCGGAGACGGGTAGGCCGCCAGGCCTGCGAACCCCTGTGCCGAGAAATCCGGCAGCATCATTGCCATCGTATCGCTCGCCTCGAACAGGATCTCCCTGTCGAAGGCATCGCCCACCTGCAGGTCCGCCAGGTCCCGGTCAAACTGCTGGCTCACCGTGAACCGGGGCGCCGCCACCCAGTTGGGGACCCCTGCCAGACCCTCGGGCAAGGTCACCTCGAAGGTCACGGCAGGGCTGCTGGCTGCCCCCTCCACATCCCCGTCGTTTTCGTCATTGACCTTGAGCCGCAGGGTGATCGGCGGCACGGTAAATGTGCCCACCCGCTGGGGATAGACATCCAGGGTCCAGCTTTGCAGCACCCAGTTCTGGTCACCGCGGCGTTCACTGGCGTTGCTGGCGAATTGCTCGGTTTGCAGGATCACCAGCCCGGGCACCTCGGGTAGGGTGATCCGGGTGCCCCCGCTAAACCAGCGGTCAGTGGCGATTTTCAGGGTCAGCGTCAGCTTTTGCCCCGGCACGATGCCGCCAACTGGTGCCACCGACGTATCCAGCTGCAGGCGCCCCGCCGCCAGCAGGCTGTCCACCGTCGTGGCTGCGCCGTGTCCGAATGGGGCAACACACAGCAGCGCCAGCAGCAACAGGCGTCGCCCTGTCCGGCAGCCGCCCGCGCGCCTCACGGCTGGCCGTCCTGGGCGCCGTCTGCGCCCCTGTGCAGCTGCATGGCGAATTTGATGGCAAGGAAATTGGACGGATCCTGTTGCACGCTGCGCAGCCACATCTCGCCGGTGGCTGGATCCTGGAGGATTTCCTCCG
The DNA here is from genome assembly GCA_024642245.1 of Haliea sp. GTDB lineage: Bacteria > Pseudomonadota > Gammaproteobacteria > Pseudomonadales > Halieaceae > JARRPM01. Next base: position 48,059 of record JAHEBM010000016.1, on the reverse strand, counting down.
CGGTCAGCTGGAGTGTTTCTGCCTGTTCCCAGGTGATTTCCTGGGCGCCCTGGGCGGGAATCGCATCATCGGTACCCAGTTCCTTGTCCTCGCCGCTCACGCCGGGTTCCGACTGTTGGCTCTCGCTGAGCCGGTTGATTTCGTCAATCAGCTCCTGCACCCGCCGCCGGTTCTGGCTGGCGCCGGGGTATGCGGCGTTGCGCGCAAGCAGGCGGTCGTAGCGATTCACCGCACGCAGGTAATCACGGGCATGAGCCCGGGCGTTGGCCTCGTTGAACAGGGCGTCATCGCTGTCGGTGCGGGAGAAATATTCAGCCGCCAGCATGAAGTCCTCCGCGTAGTAATAGGCGAGTCCCTTCCACATCGGGTCGGCAAAGTGAGCGGCGGCAGCGTGATATTCACCGCGCTGCATCAGGATTCTGCCCTGCTGGTCACCGGTCAGCCATAAATCCGCAAACCATTGCCCGGCAGACCAGTGCCGTTGATCGGGCGTGACGGCCCCGGCATCGGCCCGTGCCGCGTCGTGACTACCCAGCAGCAGCGCGGGTACCAGCAGCCAGGTCCATGTCAGCGTCCAGCCCCTGCGGAACCACAGCATGAACAGCGCCATGGCCGGGAAAACCAGGACATAACCGCTGTCCAGCCAGGGCAGCGCGCTGTCCTCGATCACCACGTAGTGGCTGTCGATCCTGCGGTTGATCTGGCGCACGTCGGCGTCGTCCACCGTGAGGTCAACATAGCGACCGCCGGTGGCGTCTGCCAGGTCTTCCAGCGCGCGACGCTCCAGTGGCGCCAGGCCCTTCTCCTCCCGCTGGGTACCAACACCCAATATCAGCAGCTGGTGGCCGGACTGCTCGAACCAGGGTATGAAAGACGCTGCACTGTCCGAGCCAAGACCGTCGCTGAACAGCACGATCGTTGCCGGTGCGCCGGACTCGCGCAGAACTTCCGTGGCCAGCGGCAGGCCGTACTCCGGGAACTTGCCGGCGCGTGGCAGGACGGCCGGGGTGATGGCTGCCAGGTACTGCTTGAGAATTTCCTGGTCGGCAGTGAGGGAGAGCACCGTGTGGGCGCTGCCCGCGTAGGCGATCAGCGCCGCCTTTTTGTCCGGCCGCAGGGCCAGCAGGTCACCTATCTTCTGCTTGGCCCGCTGCAGCCGGCTTGGCTGTACATCCGACTGCTGCATGGAGGTGGAGACGTCCAGCAGTATTACCAGGGCCGCTTCATCCTGGCTCAGCGGCGAGGGCTGCTGGCGCCAGGTGGGTCCCATCAGCAGCACCAGCAGCAGCGCCGTGATAACGCGGGTGACATTGGTAGGGTTCAACCAGCGTGACTGGAAGCGTTGCAACCTCAGGTGTTCCAGCAGGTGGGGGGCAATGATGCCGCCGAACATGTCTCGCGTCGCATCGCGCCGGTTCTGTACCAGCGTTATCAGCAGCCAGGGGATGATGGCCAGGGCCCAGGCTGGCCGCAGGAAGTGAAAGTGCTCGAGAACGGTCAACTCAGGCAGCACGGGTGGACCTCAAGTGGCGCCACGCCTGCCATGCGCCGATACAGTGGTAAATGAGGTAGAGGCTGAGCGCCGCGCTCACGGGCACCCAGTGCAGGCTCTGTCGCGGGCGAAAGCTGATGGTCTCGTACAACTGGGGCTCGAGCTCGCTCACCGCCAGGTAGGCGTCGGCCAGTTGCCGCTGGTCGAGGGCCTGGAAGTAGCGCCCCCCCGTTACCTCGGACACCCGTTGCAGGGTATCGATATCCAGGGCCTCTTCCCCCACGGAAGCCGGGTCGCCGATAGCGATGGTGTAGATACGGATACCCTGGCTGGCCGCCACCTTGGCGGCGTCCACCGGGGGTACCATGCTGCCGGTATCGTTGCCGTCGGTGAGCATTATCAGTACGCGGTTGTCGGAATCGCTTTCGCGGAACAGTTTGATGGCCAGGCCAATGGCATCGCCAAAGGCCGTGCTTTGCCCGGCCATGCCAATTCCCGTTTCTGCCAGCAACTGCGCCCACACTTTGTGATCGTCGGTGAAGGGGCTTTGCAGGTAGGGCGCGTTGCCGAAAACGATCAGGCCCAGGCGATCGGAAACGCGCTGGTCTGCCAGTTCCTCCAGCACGTATTTGACAGCCTCGAGGCGGTCCACGCCGGTGCCGTCCGGGAGGCTGAAGTCCCTGGTCTCCATTGATCCGGACAGATCCACCGCGACCATCAGGTCCCGACCGGACTTCTGCTGCTCGATCGGTGGCCCCACCCACTGGGGCTTTGCCGCCGCCAGCACCAGGCACAGCCACATAAAGCCAACAAGGAACTGCTGGGCGCGGTCCCTTTGCAGAACCATGGCACCGGTCTGGGGGCTTTGTTCGCTCAGTTCCACCAGCTTATCGAAGAAGGGTACCCTGATTGAATCCCTGCTCTCCTTGTAGGCGGGCAGCAGGCGCATCAGTACCGGCAGGACCAGCAATGCCAGGGCCCAGGGGTGGGCAAGCTCAAGCTCAGGCATCCCGGGGATTCTCGTGTTCGCGCACCCAGGCCAGGCTGGCGAGCAGCAGTTGCTGCGCCGCGCCAGTCTCGACCGGCTCACCGGTGTAGGCGGCCAGCGCCAGCAACCGGCCCTGGTCCTCGGAGAAGGGTGCGGCGGGACAGTGCTGGTTGAGAAAAGCCACCCAATCCTCCCCCGACAGCTGTGCCACCTGTTCACGCGCGAACGCTGCCAGTGCCGTCAACTTCAGCAGGCGATTAAGCTCGCTCACCCTCAGCGGGGTCCGGGCGGCGGCCAGGCCTTGCAATCGCGTGGCGGCCTCGCGTCGGTAGCGGTTGTGGTACCAGTGACGCAGGAATCGCCACAGGTGGTAGCAGGCCAAACCCGACAGCGCCGCTGCGAGCCAGCCCCAGCCTGCTGTCTGCGGCCACCAGTTCACTGCGGTGGGTGAGACCACTTCCACGAAGTCGCCAAGTGCGTAGTTGCCGAAGGCTTCCGGAAGCGGTGGCGCGCTCATTGCAGCACCCTCTGTCCGCCCAGTTTTTCCTGCAGCTGGCGAGTTACCGGCGCGGCGGTATCTACCGGCAGCACCGGGATGTTGTGACGCCTGAGCTCTCCCTGGACATGGCCGACAGAGCTTTCGAAGCTCGCCTCGAATTTCCTGCCCAGGTCCTGGCGGTCCGGGTCGATCTCCAGCTGGAACTTGCCGTCGCTCACCACCAGCTCGCTGGCGCCGGAGATGTCGCGCTCCAGTGGGTCGTACACCAGTGAGCAGATGATGTCGTTGTGCTGGCTGATGCGACAGATGGTGGCCAGCGCAGCATCGTCCCAGCCGTAGAAGTCAGAGACGAGTACCACCAGGTAGTCGTGGCCGATGCTGCGTTCGAGCAGGCGCAAGGCATCCTTCAGACCGGCCGGGTTGCTGGCGTGTCGCGCCGTGACAGACAGGTCGTTATTCATTGACACCAGGTCGCCCAGCCAGCTGACAAGCCTGCGTTCGTTGCGGCTCGCCTTTGCCTCCACTACCTTGTTGTCGTTGAACAGGATGGCGCCAACCCGGTCGCCCACCGCCAGTACCCGCCAGGCGGTCAGTGCCGCCACTTCTGCTGCAATTACCGATTTCATTTTCTGCTGGCTGCCGAAAAACATTGGCAGGCGCTGGTCTACCACCACGATGACCGGGCGGTCGCGTTCCTCGGTATACACCCGGACATGGGGCTTGCCGGTGCGGTTGGTCACCCGCCAGTCCATCGTGCGGATATCGTCCCCCGGTCGGTAGTGCCGCAGCTCGTCGAAATCCAGCCCGCGGCCGCGCAGCCTGGAACGCTTGCGGCCACTGAGCAGCGAGCGGACCGGTTGGCGCGGCAGGTAACTGAAGCCCCTGGCGCTATAGCGCAGCCGCATCAGTGCGGGCAGGTTGGTATAGATATCGTCGTGGTTACCGCCGTTCATCGGTAGCTCAGCCCACGGCGACTTGTTTGATGATCTCGTCGATGATCGCGTCCGGGGTCACCTGGTCGGCCAGTGCATCGTAGGTAATGATCAGGCGGTGGCGCATGATGGCATGCAGCACGGAGCGCACATCGTCCGGCGTGACATAGTCCCGCCCGTCCAGCCAGGCGCTGGCGCGGCTGGTGCGATGCAGGGCGATGCTGGCCCTGGGGCTGGAGCCCGTGTCGATCCAGTGGCCCAGCTTGTCGCCGAAATCAGCCGGCTGTCGGGTCGCCATCACGAGGTCGATGATGTATTGCTCCACCGGCCCGGATACCTGCATCTGCTGGATGGCGGTGCGGGCAGCGAAGATGTTGTCCTGGGAAATCATCTCCAGCTTTTCCCCCTGGTGGCCCTCCTCGGCCTGCAGCATGCGCACGATCGCCAGCTCGGCTTCCGCCCGTGGGTAGTCCACCGATATCTTCATCAGGAAACGGTCCATCTGCGCTTCCGGTAGCGGGTATGTACCCTCCTGCTCGATAGGGTTCTGGGTGGCCAGCACCATGAACAGCTCCGGGAGCTTGTAGGTCTTACCCGCCACGGTCACCTGCCGCTCCTCCATGGCTTCGAGCAAAGCCGACTGGACTTTTGCCGGGGCGCGATTGATTTCATCCGCCAGCACCAGTTCGCTGAAAATGGGTCCTGGCTGGAACTGCAGCTCCGAGTGCCCCTGGTTGTCCTGGTAGATCTCGTTGCCGGTGACGTCAGACGGCAGCAGGTCGGGGGTGAACTGGATCCGCCCCAGTTTGGCCTGCAATACCTGGGACAGGGTCTTGATAGAGCGGGTCTTGGCAGTGCCCGGCAGGCCCTCCAGCAGTACGTTGCCATTGCACAGCAGCGCGAGGGTGAGCGTGCGCACCACCTCCTCCTGGCCGATAACCGACTTCGCCATTTGTCCCATCATGGAGTGGATGGCGCTGTAATGTTCGCTGGCTGTTACTTCTGAAGACAAGGTAAAACTCCCTGCGCGCCGGCCTGGCGCGGTGGCCATTGGTGTGGTGTCCCCTTGATTATAGCCCGATCCCGGGCAGGATTTTCAGGTTGAATGCGCGTTGCTCGCGCGACTGCGCTAACTCGCCCAGGCGCGCAGCGCGCGAAACTGTTGCGACAGGTAGTCCATCTGGTCGGCGAGTATCCGGTCCTTGGCAAGGAAGTGCCACTCGAACGGGTTCGGTTTGAACGGAACGGCAAGCAGGGGCATATGGGCCTCTTCCGGCGTGCGGTTGTCTTTCTGCCAGTTGCAGCGCTTGCAGGCGGCAACCACATTTTCCCAGCGGTCTGTGCCGCCTCTGGAGGTGGGCAGCACGTGGTCCCGGGTAAGGTCAGCGCGGGAATGCTGTGCCCCGCAGTAGAGGCAGCGGTGATCGTCGCGGCGGAACAGCGTGCGATTGCACAGGGGGGGGGTGAAGTTCTGGATAATCCTGCCCTGGATGGCGACAATCGGCTGCAGTTCAATACGAGAGCGCAGGCCGGTGAGGCGCTGGATTCCGCCGAAATACGGCGGCAGTGTTTTCCCGATGCCGTAGATGACATCGCCCTTGGCGTAGGCAGAAATCGCCTCGTGAACGGTAATCCAGCCGCGCGGCTGGCCCGCCACATCCAATCGCAGGATGGTATGCATGGTTTTCCACTTGCAGGCCTGGTTAAAAACTACTGCAAAATCGGCAAGTTAACAATCAGCTTTTTATCCGCAAGGGCGCCGGGGCCGCGAGCCCGGATTATTGTGCCACCCAGGTCGCGCTGACCAGCACCTCGCCAGCAACCAGTACGCTGCCCTGGAATCGCTCTCCCGTGTGAATGACGCCCACGCCCTCGGGCGTGCCGGTCATCACGAGATCGCCGTCCTCGAGTGTGGTGAACTTGCGCAGCTCCGCGAGTATCGTGGCGGGCTTGTAGATCATCATGTGCACACCACCGGCCTGGCGCATTGCTCCATCCACGGCCAGCTCAAGGGTCAGTGCGTCGGGATTTGCCGGAAGCGTGACGAAATCGCTGAACAGGGCTGCGCCATCGAAGGCCTTGGCTCGCTCCCAGGGCAAGCCATTTTTCTTGAGCTTGCCCTGCAGTTCGCGCCGGGTCAGGTCGAGGCCGAAGCCAACCGCGGTAAACTCGCCGCCCTCTACCATCAGGACAATTTCGCCCTCGTAGTGCAGGGGCTCGCCCTCCGCCCTGGCGTGAAGGGTAGTGCCGATCGCGGAATTGGGTTTGTTGAATACCACCATGTCCTGGGGTATCTCGTTGCCCAGTTCCCTGATGTGGGCTACGTAGTTGCGACCCACACAGACGATTTTCGAGGGTGTGACAGGGGTGCCGTTGACGGTGACAGTGTGCATAGTGTTCATTCCCGGGAGGGGCTGGAAAGGGCTTTGGGTACCAGGTGAGGCGGCAGCGCGTAGGCGAGCAGGTGATCCGCGGCGCCGCTGGCGGCGCCCCAGTGACTGCCGGCGGCGATGATCACCATTTGCCGGCCATCAGCGGCGAGATACGTCATGGGCGTGGCGGCGGCACCGGTGGGCATGCGGGTGCGCCACAGCTCCTCGCCCGAAATAGTGCTGAAAGCGCGGAAATAATGATCGCCCGAGCCCGCGATAAAAATCAGGCCCGACCCGGTCATCGTCGGGCCGCCAAGGCCGGGTGTTCCCTTGAAGAACCAGAACGGGAAAGGTGCCATGTCCCTGCTGGTACCCAGGGGCACGCTCCACATTTTCTGGCCGGTGGTGAGGTCTATGGCATCCAGGGTATTCCAGGGGGGCGCGTTGCAGGGAAGGCCCCAGGGCGAGAGCAATACGTCCGGCGTAACGCAAAAAGGCGTGCCTTCCTGGGGGTGGGCCGTCGGATGCAGGCCGCACTCAGCCCGGGGAATCAGGTGGATGATACCCGCCAGGTGATTGGTGCGCAGCACGATGATCTGGCGTTGCGGGTCGATGGCGGGGGAATCCCAGTTGTTGCCACCGCCCTGGAAAGGGTAGTCAATGGTTCCCTGCACGCTCGGCGGGGTGAAAATACCCGCCCACCGGGCCGCCTCGATTTTGTCCCTGCAGGCACTTTCTTCCCAGGGGGTGATACCCCAGGCGGTCTCGGGTGAAATGATCTCGGGCACCAGGGTTTCGGGCAGGGTCGGGAAAGGTTGGGTCGGGGCGTAGTATTCGCCGGGTACGTCGCCTTCCGCGACGGGCCGCTCCTCTACCGTGAACAGTGGTTCGCCTGTTTCCCGGTTCAGCAGGAACAGGTGTCCCATCTTGGTGGGCTGGGCCAGTGCCGGCACGGTTTTGCCCTCCCGGGCCATCTCGTAGAGTGTGGGTTGTGCGGGCGTGTCGTAATCCCAGAGGTCGTGGTGTACCGCCTGGAAATGCCACACCACTTTGCCGGTGGCGCCATCGAGGGCGACAACTGAGCTGGAATAGTAATCCTGGCCGTTTTCAAGGGATCCGCGCAAGCCACCATAGTAATCGGGGCTGCTGTTGCCCGTGGGTACGAATACCAGGTTGCGAGCGTTGTCGACGGAAATAATCGACCAGACATTCGTGGTGCCCCGCTGGTAGCGCTGCGCCGCGTCCCCGGGTGCGGGCTTTGTTTCCGGGGGGAGCGGGTCCCAGTACCACGCGAGCTTGCCGCTGCGCGCATTGAAGGCGCGCACCACGCCGCCAGGGCTGTCGGTGCGACGGTTATCCAGCACCATGGCGCCAGTGATGACAAGGTTGCCCAGGATGGCCGGTGGAGAGGTGATGCCATACTCCCCGGGCTGGTGGTCGCCCAGACCCTCTGTCAGGTCCAGTTCGCCATGGTCACCGAAGTCCTCGCAGGGTTTGCCGGTGGCGCCGTCGAGCGCGAGCAATCGCCCGTCCAGCGTGCCGGTGAAAATGCGATGATCACAGGCCTTGCCCTTTGGTTTCGGGTCGCGCCAGCTGCTCACTCCGCGACAGTTCGTCAGTGCCACGGGATCGGTATCGACACCCGGGTCGTAAACCCAGCGCTCGCGGCCCGTGGTGGCATCCAGTGCGAATACCCGGTTGAACGGCGTGCAGTAATACAGGGTGTCGTCGACCACGATGGGTGTGACCTGCAGTGCGCTTTGTGGTCTTGGCCCGTCCGCATCGCCGAATTTGCTGCCTTCCCTGCCTTCACGCGCCACGCGAAAATCACCCGAGCGATGCGTCCAGGCGAGCTCCAGCTGGTCAACATTGGCCGGGTTTATCTGGGTGAGCGGCGAAAAATGCCCGCCGCCGGGGCTGCCGCCATAACTGCCCCATAGCTTTTGGCTTTGGGCCGACTGGGGCAGTGCTGCCAGCAGCACGAGGCAGGCTGCGACCCTGAGGCGAGAGCGGTATGTCCGCGGAGCGTGGTACTGGGTCATTGAGCAGGCCCTCGGCTGGGCATGGCGGGTGGGACCGATAGTAACTGCTGCGTCGTGTCCCGCCCAGAATGAATGGTCGCTTCTACCCGTCCGGGCCACACGTTTGCAATGTCGTGTTTCATGGTCCAAACCGCTCAAGTGGGGGGGTCTGCCCTTTCTGCCGTGGAGCTGTTCACCCGGAACCAACCGGCCACAGAAAACCTGTCACGACGGGTGGCAAGGACCTCGTGTTCGACCTCCTCGCTGAGGAAAACCGCGAGGGTGCCGAGTGCGGGTGCAACCGTGATGCCGCGGGGACAGTCCGGCTCGGGGTAGAGCACCAGCTCGCCACCGTCATCTGCCTGCCAGTAGGGGTTGAGGTATGCCACGACCGACAGGATACGGTTGGACTCTCCCCTGAAAGCGTCAAGATGCCTGCGATAAAAGCCACCGGGTGGGTAATGGGCGAAGTGGCTTTCAAAGGAAAAAAGGCCGAGGAAGAGTTCCCGGTTGAGGAAAACCTGCAGTTTGTGCGTCCATTCCAGCCACTGGCACCCGGCCGCGGACTCCCCGGTGATCCAGCAAATATTATCCTTGCGCACAAAACCGTTGATCACCTGGTCCTGCTCACGGCCGATGGCGGCTGGGGCAAATTGCTGCGCCGACATGGTGTGGAGGTGTTGCAGCAGACCGTCCGCCAGTCCTGGCGGCAGGGCGCAGGGGTTGATGCTGTATCCCTTTTCCCGCAAATCGCCTGCGATACGGCCAAACAGCTGTGGGCTGCACGGTGCGATGTTGTCCGGGAGAAGATCTTGCGCAGCCAATGCCATCGATATCGCGTCCTGGTTTGCCCTGCCGGCCGGTTCGCCGCCACTGCCTGTGGCGGGCCGTGGCCACCGTATCGGGCGCAGTATATAGGCGGCGCGCGGCGCTGTCTGGCAATTTAACCCGGGTCGGGTACCCCAAAAACTCTCGCGTTAACCCCCGTGGTCAATGCCCGGCGTTGCCGTTGAATTCCCACAACAGCAGTGGCGCGTGTTGCTGCGCGCCGTACACGTCACTGTCACCCGGTGCCCCGGAAGAAATATCCCTGGGCAGGCAGATCTTGATCGCCATGGCCGGGTCGAAATAGATGACGTCCAGCACCTGGTCCGGCTTCAGGCGGTACAGGCGTGCTACAAGCACAGCATCGATCAGTTTGCGGGACTTGAAGTACTGGTAGTCCCGTGGCTCCCTGAACATGATATCCAGGGAATAGGTAAAAGGGCTGGTGTTCTTGCTGCGCACGACCAGGGCGACGTCGCTGAGCCGGGTCATCGCTAGATCTCCATAATCGTGAGCGGAAACAGCTCAAGGGGGTCTGCCTCCAGCAGGTGGTAAACCGAGAACTCGTAGACCGCACCCGCGCGCAGGTCCGATGGGGAGAAGGGGAAGGCCAGGTTGCCGGCGGTGGCGATTCTGCCGTCGTAGCCGAAATGCAGCAGGGTGGACCGGGTCAGGCTGCACAGGGTGTCGGCACTTTCCGGGTCGGCACACACAGCATCGATGACGATGCCCAGCTCATGGGCCACGAAATCCCGCACGGGTTCCCTGTCGCCCATTACCCCGTTCTTGCCGTAGATATGGAAATGCAGCCTGCCGTTACGGCCGCCGTCCGGCAGTAATTCGGCCACTCGCGCACGCACCTGTTCGAGAATCTCCTCGATGGCTTGGATCATGATCGGGTCGCGAATGCCGGCGATGGCGATGCTGCGATAGCCCGCCTGCCGGGCACCCTCGATTTTGAGCTGGTAGCCCTGCGAGGGAACGAAGCGGCTGCCGCTCACCGCGACCCGGCCGCCACCAATGTCTTCAAAGCTGACGTCCGTGAGGTCCAGCGCGCCGCCGGGTCCAGGTAACAAACTGGGGTTGGATTTTTCATACAGGGTGTGGGCTGCCACCGAAGTGGGGGTGAATACCCGAGCCTCGCTCAGTGCCTGCAACACGAAGCGATTATCCTCGAGTATACCCAGTGCGCAGTCGGAGCCGGAGCCCGGACTGGCGGCAATGGCGGCACACTCCAGGATCTTGCCCAGGTGGAGTGCCAGGCCCGGGTCGAATCCGCGCAGCATGGGTAGGGCGGCAAAGACCGCGGGGTCGTAGGCCCTGCCGGCGACGACGACATCGCAGCCGGCCGCCAGCGCCCGCTGGATGGGCTCCACCCCCATCTGTGCCACCAGTGCCCCTGCGCCGGCAATGGACCGGGCGTCCAGGGTGGGGGCCCCTGCAAGTGCCTGGAGCTTGCCCTGGCGCAGGCCCTCGAGCAGGGTTTCGTGTGTCACGTCTGCGGGTATCATGCCCAGTCGGAAGCCAAGACCCAGTTCAGCTGCCAGCTCCCGCACGATTTCCACCGTCCACTGCAGGTGTGGCTTTGCCCCGGCTCCGCCCGCGCTGCCGATGACCAGGGGGATACCCCGGGCCACTGCCGCACCGAGCAGGATGGCGAGATCCCTGCGCACTGCGGCGCGGTCGGTAAAGGATTTGCCGGCGCCCAGGTAATACGGACCGGGATCCACGGATCCGGCGTCGACGGCAATCAGGTCTGGGTGGCAGTCCAGTCCGCGCTCAAAGGAGCGTTCCGGGAACCCGTATCCAAGGATGGCGGTGGGGGACAGCACAGTAAATTTGGCCATGGGGTACCTGCTAACGCGACGCCGTCCCGAATTGACTTCAAAAGGCAATACACTTATCGTTACCTGCTGTTTTTTGAGCAGATTTGCATGCTAATCCCAGCCACAGGAACATGCAAATTCACCACGGCGGCGAGCCGGGTTTGCAGCACCCGGTCGGGGGTTTATCAGCCGTAACGTGGCTTCTTCAGGCCTGGACAAATCGCTAGCGGAAATTGGACGAACACTATGAATGCACAGAGCCCGGCAGGGGTAATTGCGACTCTGGAAAACCCGTTTGCTGAACGGGACGAGCAGGCTTTCACGGTCCCGGGGCAGATCGCCTCGACACCCGGACCCTATGAGGAATCGTTGAAAGCGGGCTGGGAACTGCAACAGCGTCCCTATGTGACCGCCGGCGTAAAGAATATCCAGCGCCAGCACCAGAAAAATCGCATGACGATCTGGGAGCGTATTCGCTTTCTCAGTGACGGCGAGCCCACGGTGCTCTACCAGAACTGGGGCCCGAACCTGGACGGCGCTTCCCTGGTGACCGCCATCATCAAGGTCAATGGCCGCGATGTGGCCCTGTACGGGCACGATTTTACCGTCCGCGCAGGCTCCATGGATGCCACCAACGGCGAAAAACTGGCCCGTTTGTTTGAACTCGCGGCCCGCCAGCGAATTCCCGTGGTAGGCATCAACGACAGTGCCGGCGCATATATCCCTGCCGGCGTGGGCGGCCTCGATGGCTATGCGGAAGCCTTCGCCGCCCTGCGCAGGATCAGTGGCGTGGTGCCCAGCATCATGTGTATGTTTGGCTTCAACGCCGGTGGTGGTTCCTACCTGCCACGCCAGGGCAGCTTCCTGATCCAGCCCAACGAGACGTTTTTCGGCCTTACCGGCCCCGGTGTGGTGAAGTCCGTGCTGGGCGAAGACGTCACCCCGGACGAGCTGGGTGGACCCGCGGTGCACAGCAAGAGCGGCGTGACCGATTTCGTGGTGAAGGATGAGGTGGCGGGTCTGCGCAAGGTGCGCGCGCTGCTCAACTACCTGCCCAGTTACAACGGTGAGCTGGCGCCCTACCAGCCCAGCTCCGACCCCATTACCCGCAAGACCTGGGATATCGATATCCTGCTGAAAAAAGCCTTTAACTCCCCTACCGGTTTCAATACCCCGATCGATGTCACCATCCTGATACAGCAGCTGTGTGACCACGGCGACTTCCTCGAACTGCAGCCGGACAGGGCCCGTAACACGGTAACGGCGCTGGGGCGTATGGGCGGCAATGTTATCGGCTTTGTCGCCAACAATTCATCGGTGGCCTCCGGGCAGGTCGATATCGATGCTGCCTACAAGAACGCCCGCTTTATCCGCTTTTGTAACCTGTACAACATTCCCGTGATTTTCCTCGAGGATACCACCGGCTTCCTGCCCGGTAAGGAGCAGGAAAGCGGGGGCATCGTCCAGGCCGGGCGCGCCATGCTCGACGCCATCGTCGACCTGCGTACGCCGCGATTCCTGGTAATCGTGCGCAATGCCTACGGCGGCGCCTATGCGGCTTTCAACAGCTTTCCCACGGGTGCGGACTTCGTCATTGCCCTGCCTACCACTCGCCTGGCGGTGATGGGGCCGGCGGGAGTCGAGTACGTTTACAAGGACGAGTTGCGCAAGATTCGCGGCGCCGTGGCCGCCCGGGTCGAGGCGGAAACCGCCGCCCAGGTCGCCGCCGGCCTGTCGGAAAAGCAGGCGGGTGAAACCGCGGCTGAGCTGGTCAGGGACTGGGTCAAGTCAGAGGAAGCCCAGTTGGCAAAGCGCTACGAGCGCGAGCTGATGAACCCGAACGAGGCGCTCAGCCTGGGATCGATCTCCCAGATCGTCATGCCCTCCGAGCTGCGCCAGGTCCTGGCGGAAAATATGGCGTTCTACCTTCGCCGCTATCAGCCTGGACCCCTGCAGTCCGTCCAGCGCGAATTCCATTGATCGCCCGCGAATAAACACAGAGGAACACAGGCGTGTCCAACGAATATTACCTGCATAACCCGCTCATCCACCGCGACCGCAAGCTGGGTAAGAACCGCAGCGCCTGGGTGAGCCAGTTCGACTGTACCCATGTGCGCCCCCTGATTATTTGCCGGGGTCCCATCCGCAAGGAGGCGATGGACGTCTTCGGCGAAATGGGTATCGAGCATTTCGGCATCCTGTTGTCGGAGAAAGACTCCATTGTCTATCGCAATGCACTGGCGCCCGAGTTGCGCTCCCTGACCGACCCCGACAGGGTTCACCGCGTGCCCGATTACAGCGGCGCCAACAAGGAAGAGCGTGAGGCGCGCATCCGGCAGATCATCAATATAGCGCGGGACAATAATTACAACTCGATCTTCGCCGGGTACGGTTTTATGGCGGAAGACGAGATGATGGTGGCTGCCATGGAAGCGGCCGGCCTGAATTTCATAGGCCCCTGCTCCCGCACTGTGCACGATGCGGGTCTGAAGGACGAAGCCAAGCGCACGGCGTTGAAAACGGGCGTTTCGGTTACTCCGGGTATCGATAACGGTACCGCGTTGACGCTGCTGAAAAAACATCCCGACGCGGCCGCCCTGAAAGCCCTGGTGGCCCAGCACAAGCTGGCTGTGGATGACGCCACGCTGGACGACAGCTCCGTTACCATAGAGGACAAGGCCGATATCGTGCTGGCGGCGTCCTATGACAAGGGAATCGACCTCTATACCGTCGCCGAACTCTGCGACACCCTGACCGAGGCCGTTAAGAAAATGGCGGCGGATTACCCGGAAAACCGGGTGCGCCTGAAAGCGATCAGCGGCGGCGGCGGGAAGGGCCAGCGCATCCTGGGTATTGGTGACTCCGCCCGCACGGCCGAGATGGTGCGGGAGATCCTCAACGAGGTGAAAACCACCGGTGTCGGTGACAACAAGAACGTACTGGTCGAACTGAATATCGAAACCACCCGCCACCAGGAAATCCAGGTGATTGGCAACGGCGTGTGGAGCATGAGCATGGGCGGCCGCGATTGCTCGCTGCAGATGCACGAGCAAAAGCTGCTTGAGGTGTCCGTCACCGTGGAGTCCCTGCAGGCGGCAATCGAGGAGGCCGAGCGCGGCCGCCAGGTGGAGGAAGCGCGGGTGCTGCGTCAGGACCTGGCAACCCTGCAGGCCATGGAAGAAGAGGCGGCGCGGTTTGGTGAAGCGGTCGGGCTGGATTCCGTGTCGACCTTTGAATGTATCGTCGACCGTGACAAGCACTTCTTTATGGAGATGAACACCCGCATCCAGGTGGAGCACCGCGTCACCGAGCTTTGTTACGCGCTGAAATTCACTAACCCCGAAAAACCCGAAGAGCACTTTGAGGTGGAGTCCCTGGTGGAAGCGATGGTGCTGCTGGCTGCCCACGGCGAAAAACTGCCGAAGCCGGAACGCGTCGTGCGCAACAATGACAGCGTGGAGGCGCGCCTCAATGCCACCAACCAGGCGCTGCAACCCCATGCCGGTGGGGTGATTGAATCCTGGACTGACGCCTGCAACGGCGAAATCCGCGATGACCAGGGCATCAGCCTGCACAACCCGGACACCGATGTTTTTATGAAGTACACCCTGGCGGGGGCCTACGATTCCAATATCGCCCTGCTGCTGACGGTGGGCTCCAGCCGTATGGCAACCTACCAGCAGATGGCCGAGACCATCCGCCAGACCCGGATGCGGGGCCAGGACCTGGCGACCAACCTCGAGTTTCACTACGGGCTGGTCAACTGGTTTATCGCGCAGAACGTCAACGCGCGACCTACTACCCGCTTTATCGTGCCCTACCTCACGGCAGTCGGTGAACTCAAGCGCCACGCGAACAACCTGGATCTCAACTTCGCTTACGCGGCCATCGGCAAGGCGGCGCTGGCCCGGGCTGAAGGTGAGGCCGCGCACGCCTTGTCAGAGGCGCTGCAGCTGAAAGAATCGCTGCTGCTGCGACCACTGCGGTTCCTGCTCGGAGAGCCGCATATCCTCAGCGGATGGCTCAGTGTCAACCGCGACTGCTACACCGTGATCGACGGCAAGATCAGCTGGAACGAAAACCCGCTGGAACTGCTTGCCGACACCTATCATTTTCTCAATATGGATGACGAGAAGGACGAGGCAGACGCCGCGGCGACCATTATCTGGGACCACGACAACCGGATAATACAGGAAGCCATAGCGTTTTATGCCGAACTGAACAACCGCCTGGATGCGGGGGACTGGGTGGAGCTGTGCTCCACGCTGGATTCTGAAGAGGCGCCTGCGGGCATGGACAGCGCTATGTGGGCCCGGGTGCGCGGCGCCCACCTGGGCTTCCAGGCCGGCGTGGACATCATCGCCGTTCTCCCCAGCATTGCCGAGGCCACAGGATTTTATGAACTGGGTGTCAACCCGGACCTGACGGTGCACATTCCGCCGCGCCTGAACGACCCGCAACTGCAGGCGGCCATGGCCAAGGTGCTGGTGCCGCCGCCGGTGGCCAAGTCGGATGAGATCCTGGCGGAAAGTGGTGGCATGTTCTACTCCCGCGAAACGCCGGAACACGATGTGTATGTGAAAGAGGGCGACCATTTCAATGCGGGTGACCCCCTGTTCATCATCGAGGTCATGAAGATGTTCAACAAGTACTATGCGCCGTTTTCCGGCACCGTGGAGAAAGTGCTGGTGGAAGCGGACGGTATGATCATTCACAAGGGGCAAGCGATATTCAAGATCACCCCGGACGAACGCCCCGTCATTGAATCGCCTGAGGAAGTCGCCGCACGTCGGCGCGAAGCCACCGGCCAGTTTCTGCAGCAGTTGTAGTAGGGAGAAAACACATGATAACCGCCCTGGACCACATCGCTATCGCGGTGCCCGACCTGGAAAAAGCGATCAAGCGCTTTATGGAAGATTTCGGCCTGCCCATGGGCGGTACCGAAGACGTGCTGGAAGCACAGACCAGCGCGGCGTTTTTCCCCCTGCCCCCGACCAATATCGAGCTTGTCCACCCGCTACAGGGCAAGGGTCCCGTGGCCGCTTACCTTGAGAAGAAAGGCGGCGGCCTGCACCACCTGTGTTTCCGTTCCGACAATATCGACGAGGACGTAGCGCGGCTGAGGGCCAAGGGCTACCAGTTCCTGGCCGATGCCCCCACCCCCGGGGCGCATAATTCCAGGGTTATTTTTATTCACCCCAAGAGTTGCGACGGCGTGCTGATTGAGATCAACCAGCCCGCTGACGATCATCATTGAGCGCGTTGCGAGGATTTTGCCAATGAGCGACAAGATTTACGACAAGAGCAAGGCAACGCCGCAAGCCTGGCGCGAACTGGCCAGCAAGCAGATGAAGGGCGGCAGTCCGGACGACCTTATATGGCAGACGGCTGAGGATATTCCCGTCAAACCCCTTTATACGGCGGCCGATGTAGCGGACCTTTCCTACACCGACACCATGCCCGGCATGTCACCGTATATTCGCGGCCCCCAGGCCACCATGTATACCGGTCGCCCCTGGACGATCCGCCAGTACGCCGGTTTCTCCACCGCCGAGGAGTCCAACGCTTTTTACCGCAAGGCCCTGGCTGCCGGCGGCCAGGGTGTTTCCGTGGCGTTCGACCTTGCCACCCACCGGGGTTATGACTCCGATCACCCGCGGGTTGCAGGGGATGTGGGCAAGGCAGGGGTGGCGATTGACTCCGTCGAGGATATGAAAATCCTGTTCGACGGCATACCGCTGGACAAGGTCTCCGTCTCCATGACGATGAACGGTGCCGTTTTGCCGGTACTGGCCGGTTATATCGTGGCTGCTGAAGAGCAGGGAGTGCCCCAGGCCGAACTGAACGGTACGATCCAGAACGACATCCTGAAAGAATTCATGGTGCGCAATACCTATATCTACCCGCCCAAGCCCAGCATGAAGATCATCGGCGATATCATCGCCTATTGCTCCAGCCACATGCCGCGCTTCAACACGATATCGATCTCCGGCTACCACATACAGGAAGCGGGGGCGAACGCCGCGCTGGAGCTGGCCTACACCCTGGCGGACGGCAAGGAATACATTCGCACGGCAATTGCGGCCGGCCTGGATATCGACGACTTCGCGCCACGCCTGTCCTTCTTCTGGGGCATCGGCATGAATTTCTACATGGAGATCGCCAAGATGCGGGCGGCGCGCCTGCTGTGGGCTCGTATCGTCAGCGAGTTCAACCCGAAAAACCCGAAGAGCTCAATGCTGCGCACCCACAGCCAGACCTCCGGCTGGTCCCTGACCGAGCAGGACCCCTACAACAACGTGGTACGCACGACTATCGAGGCCATGGCAGCGGTGTTTGGCGGCACGCAGTCGCTGCACACCAATGCGCTCGATGAAGCCATTGCCCTGCCCTCGGCCTTCTCCTCGCGTATCGCCCGTAACACCCAGCTGGTCATACAGGAGGAAACGGGCATCACCAAGGTCGTCGACCCGTGGGGCGGCTCCTACATGATGGAGAGCCTGACCCAGGACATGGCAGACAAGGCCTGGGCACTGATCGAGGAAGTCGAGGAGGCCGGCGGCATGGCCAAGGCCATCGAAACCGGTATGCCCAAGCTGCGCATCGAGGAGGCTGCCGCCCGGAAGCAGGCGCGTATCGATCGTGGTGAAGACGTCATCGTGGGCGTCAACAAGTACAAAATGGAGAAAGAGGATGAGGTGGACATCCTGCAGATCGACAACGATGCGGTGCGCGATTCCCAGCTGGCTCGCCTGGCCAGCATCCGCGCGGCTCGCGACGAGTCTGCGGTAGAGGCTATACTCGAGGACATATACCGCAGCGCGGTCAGTGGCCAGGGCAACCTGCTGGAGCTTGCCATCGAGGCCACCCGCCGGCGCGCCACCGTAGGGGAGATATCCTTCGCCATGGAACGAGAATTCGGACGTTTCAACGCCCAGGCCCAGACTGTTTCCGGTGTCTATGGTTCTGCCTTCGGGCAGGATGAGAACTGGCAGGGCATCAGCAAGGACATCGACGCTTTCGTTGCGAAGCATGGCCGGCGCCCGCGTATGCTGGTGTGCAAGATGGGCCAGGACGGCCATGACCGCGGTGCCAAAGTGGTGGCCACTGCGTTTGCCGATGTCGGTTTTGATATCGACCTTTCGCCGATGTTTTCCACCCCCGAGGAAGTGGCTCGCCAGGCTATTGAGAACGACGTGCACGTGGTGGGCGCCTCCTCGCTCGCGGCGGGCCACAAGACGCTGGTGCCGCAGCTGGTGGAAGAACTCAGGAAACAGGGCGCGCAGGAAATTGTCGTCATCGCCGGGGGGGTTATTCCCAGGCAGGATTACGACTTCCTCTACCAGGCAGGTGTTAAATGCATCTTCGGGCCGGGAACTCCAATCCCGGTTTGCGCCAGGGAAGTGCTCGACGCGGTAAATGCAGCCCAGGGTTGATGTTGTACAAAATCGACAAGAGCCGCGGCGGCAGCTGAATCACCCGTGAGTAAATTCGATTTGCAGGCACTTCTCGGAGGCAATCGTCGCGCGCTTGCAAAGGCGATCACCCTGGTCGAAAGCAAGCTCGACAGCCATCGCGAGCAGGCGCAGGACATTCTCGAGCAGGTGCTGCCCCACAGCGGTAACAGCATCCGCATCGGCATCACTGGCGTGCCGGGTGTGGGCAAGTCCACCTTTATCGAAGCGTTTGGTCTGTACCTGATATCCCAGGGCAAGCGCGTCGCCGTGCTGGCCGTTGATCCCAGTTCCCCGATCGCCGGTGGATCCATTCTCGGCGACAAGACCCGGATGGAGGAGTTATCCCGCAGGGATGAGGCCTTCATCCGGCCCTCGCCGTCCGAGGGTGCGCTGGGCGGCGTTGCACAGAAAACCCGCGAGACCATGCTGCTGTGCGAGGCCGCCGGTTACGACGTGATCCTGGTGGAAACCGTGGGTGTCGGCCAGAGCGAATACCAGGTCGCCGGCATGGTGGACTTCTTTATGGTGCTGATGCTGCCCGGTGGCGGCGACGAGCTGCAGGGTATCAAGAAGGGCATCCTGGAACTCGCGGATGCGCTGGTGATCAACAAGGCGGATGGCGAGAGTGAGAACCTGGCCAGGGTGAGTCGCACGCACTATACCAGCGCCATGAACCTGCTGCGCCATACCACGTTCTGGACGCCCCGGGTGATGACCTGCTCGGCGCTGAAGTCGATCGGTATCGATGCGGTGTGGGGCATGGTAATGGACTACTATTTCCAGGCGGTGGAGCAGGAGGCGTTCCAGGCCAAGCGCGCCCGGCAAAATCGCGACTGGATGCACCAGCTGGTGCGGGAAATGCTGTTGACGCGGCTCACGCAGAATCCGGCGGTGAAGGAACTGCTGCCCGTGCTGGAACGCCAGGTGGAGAGCCATGAGACCACCGCTTATGCCGCCGCGCTGCGGATCATGGACCAGTTCTAGGTCCGGTGTTGTGCGCTTTCAGCCGCTGGAAAAACTGATCAACCTGCACGATTTCTACGCGCGCCAGTTCAAGATTGATAACCTCCAGCTCCTGTTGTTGCAGCGCAACGGCGAGCTCTATCTTATTGAAGGCCGCTGTCCCCACCGCGGACATCCGCTGGATGTGGCGACCCTCGATGCCGGTGTTATCCAGTGCGCATTACACCACTACCAGTTCGCCATCGATGATGGTCGGCTGCTGCACGCCACCGAGGAGCGCTGTCGGGGCTTGCGTATCTATGACCTGGTGTATGAGGGCAATGAAGTCGGGGTGATGCTGGACGAGTGATTGTGGCGACCTCCGTCGCCGGGCAAAAGCCCGGCGTGAGTTCCCGGCACGGAGCCTGGATCCCCGGCAGGGGCGTAGTGGTGGCGGATCAGAATCCGTAGAGCTGCTTGTACACCGGGTCCTTGTCGGCAATCAGTCGAGCCAGGTCGACCATTACCTTGCACTGTTTCCAGGACGCATCATCCTGCATCTTGCCATCCACCATGACCGCGCCGCTGCCGTCGGGCAGGGCTTCCAGTACGCGTTTTGCCCATACCACCTCGTCCGCCGGCGGGCTGAATACATTTTTGGCGATGTCGATCTGGCTGGGGTGCAGGGACCAGGCACCGACACAGCCCATGAGGAAGGCATTGCGGAACTGGTCTTCGCAGGCCAGGGGGTCGTCTATCGCCCCGAAGGGACCATAGAAAGGCAGCGCGCCCACGCCCACGCAGGCGTCCACCATGCGGCCAATGGTGTAATGCCACAGGTCCTGTGCATGGGTACCGCGTGCGGCTTCGGGGTTCGCCGGGTCCGGGTCATTGCGCACGAGGTAGCCCGGGTGGCCGCCGCCAATGCGGGTGGTTTTCATCCGGCGCGAGGCAGCCAGGTCTGCCGGCCCCAGGCTCATGCCCTGGATGCGGGGGCTGGCATTGGCGATCTCCTCGACGTTCGCGACTCCCAGCGCGGTTTCGAGGATGCAGTGCAGGAGAATCGGTTTTTTCAGGCCGGCGCGTGCTTCGAGTTGGGCTATCAGCTGGTCGGCGTAGTGAATGTCCCAGGGTCCCTGTACCTTGGGCAGCATGATGACATCGATCTTGTCGCCTACCTCGCTGACGATGCGGGTCACATCATCGAGGAACCAGGGGCTGTCGAGGCTGTTTACCCGGGTCCATAGCTGGGTGTCGCCAAAGTCATTGTCCCGGGCGATGCTGATCAGGCCCTCACGGGCAGCTTCTTTATTGTCGATCGCGACCGCGTCCTCCATATTGCCCAGGAGGATATCCACCTTGGCGGCGATCGCGGGTGCCTTTTCCGCCATCTTCGGGTTGCTGGGATCGAAAAAATGAATCATCCGCGACGGGCGCACGGGAATATCGCGCAGTGGTGCCGGCGCTCCCAGCGCCAGTGGCTTGAAGAAATCTCTAGGGCTACGCATGCTTACCTCCTGGTTGTAAAAGTGTTTGCCTGAGGCTCTCGAGCTGCTCAAACAGTGATGTATCGCGGCTTGCCAGTTGTTGCAGTACGGCCTGTTCGCCGCCTAATTGCCCGACACCGTGACTGCCGAATTCCTCTTGCAGGCGCTTCAATATCCAGTGGGCCTGGTACCTTCGGCGCCGTGCCCGCAGCCGGTCGCCTGCCCCGAGTACTTCCCGGTGCCGGGTCAGTGCATCGGCGAGCGCGTCGATACCGGTGCCGGCGGTGGCGCTGGCGGACAACACGGGCACCTCCCAGTTGCCGTCGGTATGAGCGCGGCCCAGGGCGGTACCCAGTTCCGAGAGTGTGCGCCGCGCGACGGCGCCCATGTCCTCCTTGTTTACCACCAGGACGTGGGGTACCTCGAGAATACCCGCCTTGAGAAACTGCACGCTGTCGCCGGAGCCGGGCTGGGCGACGAAACAGGTCGTGTCGCACATCCGGGAGATATCGATCTCCCGCTGGCCTACCCCAACGGTCTCTATCATCGCAACGTCGAAGGCCGCCAGCATCACCAGGCTCATCGGCCAGACCTCGGCGCTAAGGCCGCCGAACTCACCGCGACAGGCCAGGGAGCGGATAAATACGCCATCGTCATCGGCACTGGTTTTCATTCGCAGGCGATCCCCTAGCAGGGCGCCGCCGCTGATCGGGCTGGAGGGGTCCACTGCGAGGACTCCCACCCTCAGTCCGCGCCGCCGCCATACAGCGATGAGCGCAGCCGTGAGCGTCGATTTTCCGGCGCCCGGTGGCCCGGTCATCCCGATCAGGTGGCCGGGATCACCCGGCTGGCCTTCCTGCAGGTGGCGGAGAAAATCCGCCGCGAGGCGACGGGATGCCGGGCGCCGGTCATCCAGCAGGTTGAGCGCCTCGGCCAGGGCCCGGCGCTCACCGCGACGCACCGCTGTGGCCAGTCGGGCAGGGTCCGCTGTGAGTGCTGGCTGCTCCACCGGGTGGGTTACGCCAGCGCTTCCAGGCCGTTGCTGCGGCGGATGATATCCACCAGTTTGTTCATGATGGCGTTCATATCGACATCTTTGGGCGTAAACACGGCCTGCACCCCGTGGGTGAGCAATTGCCGCGCGTCATCCTCGGGGATGATGCCGCCGATGATCAGGGGTAACTCACTGGCGCCTATGGTCGCGAGCTCCGCCCTGATGTCCTCCACCAACTCCAGGTGGCTGCCGGACAAAACGGACAGGCCGATAAGGTGCACGCCCTCTTCCTGCGCCGCCCGGGCGATATGGGCCGGCGTCAGCCGAATGCCCTCGTAGACAATCTCAAAGCCCGCATCCCTGCCTTTGACCGCTATTTGTTCGGCGCCATTGCTGTGGCCGTCCAGGCCCGGCTTGCCGATCAGCAGTCGCAGTGGTCGGCCCAGCTCCTCGCTGGTGCGGCGCACCCGGGCGCGGACCTCATCCATCGCGGCGGAACCCACCTGGCCGGCCATGGCGATATCGATGCCGGTGGGAGCCCGGTATTCGCCGAACACCTCCCGCAGCACTTCACTCCACTCGCCGGTGGTAACCCCGGCGCGGGCACAGGCGATGGAGCAGGGCATGATGTTATCGCCTCCCAGCGCCGCAGCGCGCAGCGCCGCCAGGCTAACATCAACCTGCGCCTGGTCGCGGTTGGCGCGAAAGGCCTGCAGGGCCGCGATCTGGTCGCGCTCCGCCTGTACATCGACCTTCATGATGCCGGAATCGGTGCCGGCAGTGAGCGGTGATTCCGCCGTCTGCGTGTAACAGTTCACACCCACGATCTTGAGGTCACCGCTTTCGATATCGCGAATTCGCCGGGTGTGGCTTTTGACCAGTTCGCGCTTTACGTAGCCGCTCTCTATGGCCTGCACCATGCCGCCCTGCTCCTGCACGCTGGTCATCTCCGCCTCGGCCCCGGCGATCAGCTCCTGCACCTTCGCGGCAATTACAGGGGAACCGTCGAACAGGTCACCGTATTCCAGCAGGTCGGTTTCCAGGGCAAGCACCTGTTGCATGCGCAGGGCCCACTGCTGGTCCCAGGGCCGGGGCAGGCCCAGCGCCTCGTTCCAGGCAGGCAGTTGAATCGCCCGGGCCCGCGCGTTCTTTGAAAGTGTCACCGCCAGCATCTCGAGCACGATACGCTGCACATTGTTTTCCGGCTGGGATTCGGTAAGACCCAGCGAGTTGACCTGCACGCCATAACGGAAGCGCCGCTGTTTTTCGTCGCTCACGCCGTAGCGTTCCTGCACCAGCTTATCCCACATTTCGTTGAAGGCGCGCAGCTTGCAGGTTTCTTCCACGAATCGGATACCTGCATTGACAAAAAAGGAGATACGCCCGACTACTGCCGGGAACCGCTGGGGCGTAACCTGGCCGGAATCGCGCACCGCATCCAGGATGGTGATGGCGGTGGACAGCGCGTAGGCCAGTTCCTGGGTCGGCGTGGCACCGGCTTCCTGCAGGTGGTAGCTGCAGATGTTCGTGGGATTCCACTTGGGGATATTTTCCACGGTATAGCTAATCAGGTCCGTGGTAAGGCGGACAGACGGCCCCGGCGGGTAAATATAGGTGCCCCGGGACAGGTACTCCTTGAGGACATCATTCTGGGTAGTCCCCTGCAATTGCTTCGGGTCGACGCCCTGGCGTTCCGCCACCGCCACATACAGGGCCAGCAGCCAGGGTGCGGTGGCGTTGATGGTCATGGACGTGTTCATCTGGTCCAGCGGGATCTGGTCGAACAGGGCTTCCATATCGCCGATATGGTCGATGGGCACACCCACTTTACCGACCTCGCCCCGGGCCAGCGGGTGGTCTGAGTCGTAGCCGGTCTGGGTGGGTAGGTCGAAAGCCACCGACAGGCCGGTCTGGCCCTTGCTGAGGTTCATCCGGTAAAGCTCGTTGGACGCCTTCGCGGAGGAGTGGCCCGAATAGGTCCTCATCAGCCATGGCCGATCCCGTTTTACAGTCTCGCTCACAGATTTGTCCTCAGGCCGGGCGACGCTTTATCAGCAGTCGCCGCTCGATTTCGAAGATTTTGGCGGGAATCTTGTCCTTGCCAAGCTCGCGTTTGCTGTCTTCCTTGATGAACAGGTCGGCGCCGTACTGCTCCAGCGCGGCAGCGGCGGAACTATTTTTCACGCCGATCAGCTGCATGGTCACCAGCGCGTAACCGTCGGCGCCGGGCACGTTTTCCACGGCCAGAATGCGGCTCAGTGCGCCCACGGTGTCCCCGGCAAAGGCGGGCTGGGTGTGGTAGCCCTCAGTGAATCCCAGCTCCCAGATCGCGTGCTCACTCACGTCGCGACTGGCGAGGCCGTCAAGCCAGGCAAATACCAGGCCGCCGTACACGATAGGCTCGCCACTCATCTTGCCGGACAGCCCGCTGGAGAAAATACGGTCGAAGTGCAGGGGGTGGCTGTTGCCCACCAGGTAGGTGAGCGCCATATGCTCTTCGGTGATAGTGCGACCGTTGGCGTGCACGATGATATCGCCGGGGCTGAAATCCTCGGCGTAGGTGTTGGGACCCGTCAGTCCGGGCGCTAAAACGCCGGCACCAAGCGGCAGCGATACCGCCGGCGCGTCTTCACCCGGAAAGGCGACCGTGACCTCCGGCGCCGGTGTGGTGGGCAGGCGTTCGCCGCGCCAGGCCACCATGATCTTGCGTTCGTACTGCAGCACCACCTGGTTGTCCTGGTTGACGCCCACGGTGCGGATGCGGGCAATGCCCGGCTTGTCCGGGCCCCGGTCCTTGCGCTCCAGTACCTTGGTGAAAGCCCGCAGGGTATCCCCGGGGTAGACCGCTTGCAGAAACTGCACCTGGTAATAGCCCAGGTTGGCAATAGCTTTTTCCGAGTCGTTCTGCACGCCCAGCGACAGTGTGACGTTAAAGACCATCTGCGGGCTGGCCAGCAGGTCCCGGAACCCCTGGGCCGTGGCGTACTGCAGGTTCAGGTACAGCGGGTTGGACTGCATGAAGGTACGGGCGAAATCCAGCATATTGCTGCGGTCGAAGGTAAAACCGCGGGGGTGCTCGAACACCTGGCCGGGTTCGAGTTCATCCAGGTAGCGACCGTATTGCGGCTGGCGTACGCGCGCCAGGTCCACGGGGACGTCCGCAGCCAGTTCCGGCTGGGGGGGCAGTTGCAGGGAAAATGCCATGTTCGGGTCCTCAGGCTGCGTTTTCTACCAGTGAACGGGTGATTACCTTGAGCGCCAGGGTTTCTTCCGCGCCCTCGAAAATCGACAACACTCGCGCATCGACGAAGTAGCGGCTGACGGGGACTTCCTCGGCATAGCCCATGCCGCCATGGATTTGCAGGGCTTCGCGGGTGACCCACTCCGCTGTCTTGCAGGTAAACAATTTTGCGCCACTGGCCTCCATGTCGCCCTTGCCTTCATCCATCAGGCGCGCCACGCCGTAGGTGATCTGGCGACATGCCGCCAGGTGGGCTGCCATGCGGGCCAGTTTGACCTGCGTGAGCTGGTAGTCGCCGATGGCGTGTTTGAATACCACCCGCTCTTTCGAATAGGAAATGGATTTTTCGAAGGCGGCGCGCATCACGCCCACCGCACGTCCCGCGGTCTGGATACGGCCGCCGGCAAAGCCGGCCATCGCCAGGTAAAACCCGCGGCCCTCGCCCTCCGCCCCGCCCATCATGTTACTGGCCGGCACGAAAAAATCGTCAAAGAACAACTCGTAGGAGTGCATGCCACGGTAGCCGAGCGTAGAGATGGCGCGGCCGGTCAGCTTGCCACCCGTTTGGGGGGTGACTTCGAATTCGTGGCCGTCGCTGCTGGGTTTTTCCACAAGGAACATGGACAGGCCCCGGTGTCCCGCGGCGGGATCCGGGTTGGTCCTGGCCAGCACCATCAGCACGCCGGCCTTGCCACCGAAGGTGCACCAGGTCTTGGCGCCGTTCAGCAGCCAGCCGCCCTCGGTTGGCGTCGCCTTGAGTTTGACACCGGCAACATCGGAGCCGTAGTTGGGTTCAGTCACCGCCACGGCGCACAGGGGTTCACCGACGGCCAGTTGTGGCAGCCAGTGCTGCTTTTGCTCCTGCGTACCGCCCTTGAGCAGTGCCCGGGCCAGGATTTCCGGGCGGGTGATCAGGCTGCCTGCGGCGCCCAGCGAGCCCCGGGACAGTTCTTCCGTAACGATGATCATGCCCAGGGTGTCTTCCTTGTCGTCCTCCTGGAGTCCGCCATAACTCTCGGGAATGGACAGGCCAAATACCCCCATTTCCTTGAGTGGTCCAAGGATGGCCTCGGGAATGATCAGGTCCTCACGATGCACAGATTCCGCCAGCGGCATGACAACCTCATCGGCAAAGCGGTGGAAGCTGTCGCGCATCATGGTGTAGCGGTCTTCCAGCAGGTCCGGGCCCAGGTTGGGGCCCCGGTCCACCACGTCCTGGCCTATGGCCGCAATATTGGCAGCGCTGAGCTGGCTGGCGAGGAACGCCGAGGCTGCCTCACCATTGAGTACCGCGCGGATATCCTCATCCGCCAGCTCGAAATCCGCAAGGCGGGCGCGCAGGCGGGCACAAACGGCGGAGACAGCCTCGGCGCAGAACAGCGCACACAGCCGGTTGGTAAATTCGTCGTTGCTCTGGCGGGAGTGTTCCAGCATAAACCGGGCCGCGCAGCACTCTGCCCAGCTCAGTGATAATTCATAGGAAACCAGCTGGTAGGAATCCAGTTTCTCGGTGGACAGGCGCCCGTTTTCGACCGTTTTTTCCTTGAGGACACTGAGTGAGCGGTCGATCAGGGTCTGGGTTTGCTGCAGCACATCCGCTGCCAGGTCAAGTAATTGCCCGCCTGTTTGGGAGACGTCAGTCATGGTGCTTCCTGTCTGTTGTGGTGAATGGTGTGGCCGGGATGAAGCCTGCAACGCGCTGGGCAGGCCAATCCGGCGCCGCGCGGACGGTAGAGGCAGGCTACAACCCGCCCGCCCGCCCGGGAATACTCTGGGTATATACGACAAGCCCGCCAAATTGGGTCGGTTATTTTATCGCCGGCAGCAGTGGCATACAACCGTACAGATTGGCCAGGCTGTGGATGGAAAAATGCCGTCCTGCCAGGCATGCCCGTGCTATTGCGGGCAAAAAAAACGCCGCCCATCCTGCGATGGGCGGCGCTCGTCAGGAATTACCGACCCGGAGGTCGATAATGTGCCCGCTTACCAGTTAAAACCAACACCGATGTTGTACAGGTACAGGCCGTCATTCACGCTGTTATCGAAGTCGTTGCTGTCTTCGAACAGGAACGAGTACTCAATGCCGAAGTTGATGAAAGTCTTCTTGAGCACGTACAGCTTCATGCCTGCTTCGATACCGGCGGTGCCAGTGTCGGCAACGCTCTCACCGTAGATACCACCGATGTTAACACCGAGGTAGGGGCGGTAGTTGCCATCCAGGAAGTTGTACTGGATGTAGCCGCGGGTTGAACCGGCCCACTCGTTGCTGTTCTTGTCGCTGGCGATGCCGTTGACGCTCTGGCGAATACCGGCCTGCCAGCTGTCGGTCAGGAAGTAGCCAAGGTCGCCGGACACGCCGTAGGCGGTGTCATTGAAGTCCTTGTCACTGGTACCGCTACCGGAAACAGTGAAGCTCTTGTCGCCTTTAACCGGGCCATCGCCTGGAGCAGCAAAGGCTGCAATCGGGGCTGCCAGCAGAGCTGAAGTAACCAATACCATAACTTTGTTCATTGCGTTTACCTCTTGAGAGAAAAATTACTCCGACGGACACGGGTGCCCTGTCAGTGGTGCGCATCTTGGGGTAATCGAGTCGGTAAAAATAGTAAATATTCAGCATGCATGCAGTGAAATATCGCACACGGTTTTTGCCTGAATTTGTTGATCCAGATCAGCCTGAAACACTTGTTATGGGCTCGATACCGGCTGCCCGACAAGGTCAGGGCGGCTATACTGGCAGGGCGATACACAGCCTGCGCGTCTGGGTGGCAACGGCGGATATAAGCCAGGGGCTTGATCCGGCGGCCGCATCGGGGAATCCCGGCGGGTGGTGTTCACCGGACCGGTACATGCCTGGAGGCAGGATGCAAAAGTTGAGTTCACAGGATGCGGGTTTTCTCAAGATAGAGTCCGCTCACTGCCCATTTCATGTAGCGGGTCTTATGATCCTGAAGCTTCCCGCGAATGCGCCCGGGAATTTCCTGCGGCAGCTGGCGAATAAATGTGGGCGGCTCAACGAGCTGTGGCCGGAATTCAGCAGGAAACTGCACGACCCGGTCGATCTTTCCGCCGCGGCCTGGGTGCCGGCGGATGATTACCGGCCCGAACACCATGTGCTCCACTATTCCCTGCCCGCCCCCGGCAGGATGGAAGACCTGTTAAGCCTGGTTACCCGCGCCCACGAACGTCCCCTGAACCGGTCGCGCCCCCTGTGGGAGATCCATATTATCGAGGGTTTGAGCGGCGATAAATTCGCGCTGTACTGCAAGGTCCACCACGCCCTGGTAGACGGCGTTGGCGCGATGAAAATGCTGCAGACGCTGCTGAGATCGTCGCCCGACGAAAGAATCGATTATGGGGATTCCCACCCCCCGATAGAAAGACACGACTCGGGCCACTCCTTGCTTCATGGGCTTGGCGACCTGGGTCGTGGCCTGCAGAAGCAGTACAAGGCTTTACCCGAGTTGTCCAGGTTGCTGGCGCACATGGGGGTGGACGCGCTGCAGGGCAAGCAGGACGTGATGCGCCTGCCGTTTACCGCGCCCCGCTCGATTTTTAACACCGAACTGGATTCCACCCGTGCCATCATGGTCTGCGACCTGCCGCTGGGTACCGTCAGGAAGATTGCCCGCCAGGCGGGGGGCTCCATTAACGATGTGCTGCTGGCCGTGTGCGGGGGTGCATTGCGGCAGTATCTTCTGTCCCAGGACGCCCTGCCGAAAGCCTCGCTGGTGGCCGGGATGCCTGTTTCCCTGAAGTCGGCAGGCGAAGGTGCGGGGAATAAACTCAGTTATATCATCGCTCCGTTTTTTACCGACGAGCGAGATGACTGGCGCAGGTTGAAGCGGGTCATCAAGGTGACCCGGGGAGCGAAACAGGAACTGGGGAAGGTCTCGACCACGGCTGCCGAGGATTACTATGCCCTGCTGATGGCCCCGACAGTCCTGCTGACCATAACCGGCAACGCGACCCTGGTGCGCCCGGCCATAAACGCCATTTTCTCGAATGTACCGGGTTCCCGGGAAAAACTGTACCTGGAGGGAGCTGAGCTGCAGGTACTCTACCCCCTGTCGATCGTGACCGATGCCATGGGCCTGAATATCACTGTGGTCAGCCACGCCAATAAGTTGTGCTTTGCCATGATCAGTTGCCCCACCGGGTTGCCCGGCATCGCAAATCTGGACAAGCTGTTCAAGGAAAGCTTCCGCGCCCTGCGAGATGCCGCGAGGGACGTCTAAGCCACGCTTTCGCGCGCCAGCCAGCGCAGTTGCGCGTGGCCCCTTCCGGGGGCCAGCGCCTGCGCCACCCGCGGCACCAGTTCGGCGAGTTGCGCATCCACCTGCCAGGGCGGGTTTACTATAGCGAGTCCCGATCCGTACATGCCACTGGTTTCCCCGGCCTCGCCCAGCGCCAGTTCCGTAAGCAGAATGTTGTGCAGGCCGGACGCCTCCAGCGCCCGCTGGAGTTCCAGGTGCCGGGCGGCGTGCAGCAGTGGGTACCAGATGACGTAAATGCCGGTATGCCACCGGCGGTGCGCCGCGACGGTCAGCGCGACAATGCTCGTGTACTCGTCCTTCACCTCGTAGCTGGGGTCCAGTAATACCAGGCCACGCCTGATGGCCGGTGGCACCAGGGCGGGCAGTCCCTCGTAACAATCGCGGGTGTGCACGCTGACGCGCGGGTCATTCCTGAAATGTTTTTTAAGCGCCGCCTGCGCCGCCGGGTGCAGTTCCATGAACAGGGCCCGGTCCTGCTCGCGCAGCCACTGACTGGCCAGCGCGGGGGAGCCGGGATAGCGGCGTAACTGCCCGTCGGGGTTCAATGCGGCGACTGCGCCAAGGTAGGCGCCAACACCGGCCAGGCTGGCTGCTTCCCCGTTGCCCCACAGCCGGCCGATGCCCTGCTCGCATTCTGCTGTCTTGCGCGCGTGGGCGCTCTCCAGGTCATATATGCCCGCGCCGGCATGGCAGTCTATATAGCAAAAGGGTTTGTCCTTCTTCAGCAGGGACTCAAACAGCAGGCGCAGGCACAGGTGTTTGTGGACGTCGGCGAAATTCCCCGCGTGGTATTCGTGCTGGTAGCTCAGCATGGGTGCACGGGTCGCATGGCTTCCAAGGTAATAAACGGTTTCATAAGTTGAAGTAGTGGTTTAAGTCGGATCGGATTTTAGCATGCAGCGCTTTGGCGGGGCGCGCTTTTGGGGGCCGCTGGCTTGGCCTGTCCGGGAGTAACTTTTCGGCTGTATCGGAGGTTAATCGCCCTGGGCGGGTTTTTCGTAAATCACATAGGTCTTGCGGGTTGTCTCCAGCACCTCCCATTCCCCTTCAAACCCGGCGGGCACGCAGACCTGGTCTCCCGCAGTGAGTACCAGTTCCCTGCCCTGCAGATCGCGGATGATCGATTTTCCGGACAGGATTTGAAAATACTCGTTTTCGGTATATTTGACTTTCCAGCAGCCCGGTTCGCCACCCCATTCCCCCGCGAAGAAACAATTATCAGCCTGGAAATGCAATCTGTTGTGCTGGCTGGGGTGACCCTTTACCAAGCGGTCTTCCGGCGTAGGATAGTGCTCGGTCGCAGCCCCACTGTCGGCGAAGTCGACGAGATCGGCGATGGTTTTGCTCATGGGCTCATCCTGCTGTGTGGGCAGCCAAAAGACGCATGGTGAACAAGCAGCGACGACGGGACCATAACCCGAAAGGGTAGTGAACGCGGTCCGCGTCGCCGTGCTTTGGGCTTGCACTCCGGGCAGTTAGCCGGCAACGGCCTTGTAGATGTCCGAGAAGGAGTTGGCCCTCTCGCTTATGACGATGGGTACATGCATTCGCCTGGCAATGTCGTTGGCCGATACGATGCCGCGAATGGACTCCGTCTGCTTGTCGACTACCAGGACGTGCTGTTCGCCGTACTTTTTCATGGTTGCCAGGACATCGCCGATAGTGGCTGTATTGAAGTCGCGAATATCGATGGCATGCAATTCATTCCTGGACGTCATGACCTGTGCCACAGTCATGTCCTCGCGACGCAGGCCCGATTGCCCTAGTCCCTTGATGACCTTGGCAGAAACCAGGTCTTCAAGCGTGATTACGCCCCGGAAAAACTCGTCCGTATCAATGACCAGTTTGAGTTTGACGTGAGTGCGCTTCATCATTTCCCTGGCATCGTCAATCGTGGTGCTCTGCTCGAGCATCAACGGATTTTGCAGGGTGAAATCGGTGAACACGGCTACAGCGGGGCTTTTGAGGTTCAGCGTTATGACATCTGACGGGCGCTGGATATCCCGGATGGCGGCGGTTGAAACGGTACTTAATTCCTTGAACATGGGCATGGCATTTCGCTCCAGACCCGGTGCCATGGCGCGGTACGCGCTGCAGTACACGGGTCAAAATATTCCTGTGATGTGTTGGGGTTTTATCGCGATTAACAACAGCACAGGGGCGGGGCGCGGGCCTGCCTTACAGTGAATTTACGTTCGAGGACGGTAGTGGTGAGATGTGGTTGCAGGTGCGGTAACGGGCGAGGCACTTCTGCGAGGATGAAGGTGGCGCGGCTGGCTTTTCCAGTGTATCCCTCCGGCTTGTCGACAGCCCTGCCTGGCAGGCCGCTCAGCGAGGTAAAGGGATTCGAAGTGGAAAGGCCGTGGTCCTTGAAAGCTGCGAGTTCGCCAGGCAGCAAGGCCATCCACAACAACACAAACAGCGCTGTGGGCAGGATTGATTTTGCTGCTTGTAACCTCGTGTTCACTTGGGGCTTGTCAGCCTCCCGAAAGCGATAGCCGCCTTTGAGCAGCTGAGTATAGGCCGGATCGGTCGGGGGTAAATCCTGCGCGTTGTTTTATTATTGGGAATATTGCGGATGTTGCTCACTTGCCGGAAGCTGGCTTATTCCCATGGCACAGCGCCGACAATTGTACAATAATACACCGCGCTGGAAGCAGGCGTGGGTGCGACCCGATGCCTGTGTGACAGGAAAATCGGCGGACAGGGTGAATCATTGTTTGGCAGTTCCTTAAAGTAGAAAACAGGAGATACACAATGGCTACAGCGAAAGCAAAGAAAGCGACAAAATCCAGGAGTGCAGTGAAGAAGAAAGTGGGCAACCTGGACCTGGGAAAATACCTGGATGAACTGAAGGTCGGTAATTTCAAGCTTGATGATGTGCTCGAGGGTACTACGAAGAATGTTCAGGCAGTAGCCGATGCGAATCGTGCGATCGTCGATGGCTATATGGACATTGCCAAGCGCCAGTACGACATGCTCAAGGACTTGCTGGACGAACTCAGGAAAGTCAGCGGAGATCGCGCTGATGTCGTCAAGGATCTCAAAAAAGTCGTAGAGCAGGCCAGGAAAGACGTGCAGGTTCTGCAGAAGATGGCCAGCAAAACCAATTCTGCCGCGCAGAAGATCGTCAAAAAGCGCGCTGAGGCCAATTTAAAGGCCTGGAAAAAGCTGGTAGCTGATGCCAAGAAATCCATCGGCAAGGCCGGTGCCACAGCGAAAAAAGCCGCAGCCAAGAAAAAGCCGGCTGCAAAGAAGAAAGCGCCTGCGAAAAAGAAAGTGGCGGCAAAGAAGAAAGCCCCTGCCAAAAAGAAGGCGGCAAAGCGTAGGGCGGCTGCGAAATCGGCCCCGGCGGCCGCTTGATCACTGCCTGAACAGCAGTTACTTCCCAGCGCCGGGGCCCGGCGCTGGGCGTTCCCCTCCAGTAAGCAAAAAATCACTAGAAACAGCCACTTATAAATTCAGTGCAGTCATTGAAGGCGCCGGGCTGTTTGCCAATATGTTGACCTGACGCAAGGACAGCCACTGGCGAGAGCGGCGATCATAGCCGGGTTTTGGCCTGTTCCGATACTTTGCTTTATTCAGCCAGGAGGTGAATTATGATGGCCGCGAAATCTCTCCCCCAGGATCCGACAGCGGTGCGTGTCGGCAGTAGACTCAGCAAAGCCTTCGAGCGTGTAGAGGATCGTATACGGGAGCGTGCATACGAAATTTTCCAGGGCCGCAGTGAGTTGGGTGGCGACCCGGTCGGGGATTGGCTTGATGCCCAGTGGCAGTTTCTTTCCCCGGTGGAGCTCGTGGTGAAGGAGCAGAAGAAAAACGTGGTAGTGGAAGGCTGCCTCAAAGGTTTCGCGCCCAAAGAGATCGAGGTCGAGGTAAACGCCGACGGCCTCAGGGTATTTGGTTCGCACACGGAATCGAAATCAGGGACGAAGCGGGGGGTGAAACAGTCATCTTCCGAGACCGTGCACTTCTACCAGTCGGTGCCGCTACCGTGTGAGGTGGATGCCGGCGCCAGCGACGCCAAAATCCTGAAAAACGGCAAGCTGAAAATCACCTTGCCAAAAAAGGTTGCTGAAAAGTAGTCGTGGCCCTTGATGTCGCGCTGCCTTAGCCTGGCAGGGCGAGTCGCGCCAGCACTTCTGCCTGCGAAATATCCGGAACGTCCAGGAAGCCGGGCTCGGCAAAGCGCGGATGCGGGTAGGTGTAGAAACCCTCGCCGGTCTGTGCGCCCAGCTTGCCCTTGTCCAGGAAATTTTCCTTGATGTAACGGGCGCCCAGCAGCAGTTGTTCGTCCTGCTTTTCGGTGCCCCAGTAGTAGGAAACGTTGTAAGCGGTTGTCATGCCGATCACGTCAATAATACCGCAGGGCCCCGCCTTGCAGCCCCGGTTATTGATCATATAGGTGCGATCGATGGTTTCCGGCGTGGATACGCCATTGGCGAGCAAGCTGATGGTTGCGTTCAGCAAGGGTACGAGCAGGGAGTTGATTACATACCCGTTCTGTTCCTTTTGCAGGGGTATCGGCAGCATGCCGATTTCAATTGCAAAGCGAGTGACTATCGTTAGCGTTTCCAGTGAGGTTTTCGGGTGCGCCATAATTTCCGCCAGGTTCTGGTGCCAGATCTGGTTGGCAAAATGAAGAGCGCAATATTTTTCAGGGCGACCGGTGTCATCGGCGAACTGACTGGGTAGCAGGGTCGAGGAATTGGTAGC
Source organism: Haliea sp. (assembly GCA_024642245.1). Classification (GTDB taxonomy): domain Bacteria; phylum Pseudomonadota; class Gammaproteobacteria; order Pseudomonadales; family Halieaceae; genus JARRPM01. The sequence goes on along the minus strand of JAHEBM010000016.1, from coordinate 13,993 downwards.
GATCAGCGTGTGCGCCGGCAAGTGCTTCGCCAGCTCCTTGTAAACTGCTGTTTTGACATCCGGTATCTCCGGTACGGCCTCGATGACGAGGTCAGCCTTGGCCGCAGCGAGCGCGAGGTCGCTGGTGAAGGTGAGCCGGCCCCGGGTGGCCGCAATCAATTTTTCATCGGCGCCAAGGGAGTCGATGTAAACCCGGGCGTAGCCCTCCTGGTCCTTACGGCATTGCTCCAGGCCTTTTTCGTACAGGTCGTACACCACCACGGACTTGCCCTTGAAAGCGCTATGCCATGCGATTTGTCCACCCAGGACTCCCGCTCCGAGAAGCGTGAGATTGTTGACGGATTTTTCTGCCATGATCGTATCCTGGGCGGTGTGGTGGGTGGGATCGCGCTTATTTTGCCTCGTAGCTGTATTTCTGACCCGCCAGTGCCGCTTCGTACATCAGGCCGCCCTTTGCCACCGTGAATACGGCCATACCCTTGGTGTAGCCTGTAGATACGGTGGACGCATCATTCTTCCCGCCACTGGCCCCGGCTGAAGTGCCGCCGCCGGTAGAACTCTGGGCGCCTGCCGCCGCGGTAATGGCAACGGCGGTCGCCTGGGCGCTGAACTCGAAGTTGCCGGAGGTAAAGTCATCGAACGCCCGCTTGTCCTGAAAGAATATGACCTGGCTGTAAACCTGCCCGCCTAACTGGAAGCCAATTGACAGCTGGTTCATAGTGGTCTTGCCGACGACCGCGCCGCCAACATATACCTTGCCTTCGCCATGTGCGCCGCCAATGCCCATTCCACCCTTGCCGATACTGGGGAATAGCGCGTACCCATAGCTGTTCTGGAAAAAGGTGCCGCTTTCGCCGGCGTCTTCAAACACTTTCCTGGCATCTTCGTACTTGCCTGCAAGGGCAAATTGACTGCAAAGAACGAGGGCCAGCATGGCAACAAACGAAGTGATTTTTATCTGCATGGGTATGCTCCTATAGGCGTGATTGGGCTGCGACAGCCGGGTGAGCCCCCCACCGCGCAGGGGGGTAAGACTCCTGCATTATTGTCTGGAAAGCAAGATGCCGTACCCTTTGCGGTGGCACTCCAGGGGTTGGGAAAGCATTGTCACGACCGGCAGGAAAAACACCTTATAGAAACCATCCGCCGGGTCGGCCAGCACCTGCACGCCAGGTGCGCAAACTCGAAGACAGCGGCAACACCCGCTCCACCAGAGGCGTGGATACCGCCTCCGGCACGGTTATCGATGCGCTCCATGCCGGCACCGGTGTTAGCGCTTACTATCGGCAACACACCTATTTTTCGTGCTATCTGAACTACTCTTCCTGGCTACCCTGTATAATCTTCTGTCTGGATTGTCTGGCGGACCGGTGAGCGGAAGACCTTAAGCTGGTTCGTTCGCCGTATAGTGGACGGTCAAATACGCGTATCTTCCGGGAGTAAACAATGACGCAGGTGACTGGAAAGCAAATTTGCCAGGTGGCATTTACAGCCCTCGATGCTGCCGCGCTCAGGCAGTGGTACGCGGATGTCTTTGGCCTGGTCAAGTCGGGCAAGGTGATTTTTTTCCCTCCGGCAACCTCCAGGGTTCAGGGAATTCGGGGCGCCTGGGAGAAATGCAGCTGGCTGATTGACCAGCAGGATTACTTCCAGCTGGAGTTTTTCCAGTTCTGGAAACCCCGCACGCGCCTGAAAGATATCGACTGGCGACCCTGCGACATCGGCTACAACATGTTAGGCATAGCGGTGAACGATTTCGACCAGGTACTGCGCAATGTGTGCGCCTACTCCGCTATCCCCCTGCCCCTGGTCCTTGGCGTTGCCGGTGAACGTCGGGCCTGCGTCACTGACCCGGAAGGGAACTGGGTTGAAATATACGAACAGGATCCGCTTACCACGATTCAGGGGACCTGCCCTGGTGTCGTGCGGCCCGAGGTCCCCGCTGTCGTGCGCACGATGCGGGTTTCGGTGCCCAGCCTGGAGGAGGCGTGTACCTCATTTGTCGACGCCATGGGCTTGCAGCGGGTAGACGATTTTCAACTGCATACACAGAAACATGAAAAACTCTGGGGCTTGCCCCGTGCAAGGGCCAGGTCGCAGGTGCTCCGCGGAGCCAACTTCCTTGTGGAACTCGTGGAGTACACTTCGCCAGTAGCGAAGCCCTGGCCCAGCGGCTATTCACTGGCCGACCAGGGCTTTATGAATATTGCTCTGGGCTATCGCAATAGCCGTGACTACGCAAGATCCTTTGCACAGGCTACCTCGAATGGCATGCGGCCCAACGGCAAGGTCCTGGATGGCGGTGTCTTCCAGGTGATGTACGTGAATGACCCGCACGGGTTCAGCGTGGAGATGCTGAATGCCCGCCCGGCGCTTTGGTCTCTCACCGGGTTCAATTCCGCTGAGGGCTATGTACAAAACGAAATTGAGATCAATGCCCCGGTGAGCGATGTCTGGCGCGAGCTGACCGATCATGCGGGCATCGGCAACTGGAGTATATTCAGCGCAAGCGTATTGCGTAGGGGCGTGCCTGAGCCCAATGGTACAGGCTGCATCCGCGAACTTACCGCACCGTGCATCCGCGTCACCGAGGAGATTGTCGCCTGGGAGGAAGGTCGGCATTACGCCTACCAGTTGCGTACCGGTGCGCCGCTACACAAGCACCAGGGGGATGTTTTCGTTACAGAAGCGAATGGCCATACAAAGGTGCGTTGGGCAATACGGTTTGAATCATGGATTCCATTCAGCAACCGCATGATAGCCTGGCTGCTCGGACTTGCGTTCAGGCAGGCACTGCGTAAATTGAAAACGCGGATGGAAGCCTACCAACCGGATTCGCAGTTTTGAGGCGACTCAGTTGACCAGTGTGAAACAGGGCTTGTAGTTACTGGAGTCGAGTTTCATGCGGCCCTGTTCGACGAAGGCCGCCAACAGGTCACCCAGGCTTTGCACCAGGTCCGGGTCACCGCGCAGCTGGTAGGGGCCCTGTTCCTCGACTGCGCGCACGCCAAACTCCTTGATGTTGCCGGCGACAATCCCGGAGAAGGCCCGGCGCAGCTCCGCTGCCAGCCTGTGCACTGGCTGGCGCCTGTGAAGTTGCAATGCCGCCATGTTTTCGTGGGTGGGATGGAAGGGTTGCTGCAGGTCGTCAGGTATCGCCAGGCCCCAGTTGTAACTGAAGGACTCCTGTTGCTGCATGCGAAATTCCCGTACCGTCTTGATATGCTTTTTCAGACTCCTGGCCACCGCCGCCGGGTCGCCACAGATAATCTCGTAGTGTTTCGCCACAGCATCCCCCAGGGTGCTGCGCAGGAAGGTATCGATCTGCTGGAAATAGCCGGCGCTCGATTCTGGCGCCGCGAGAATAACGGGCAAGGGTAACTCACTATTGGCCGGGTCCATCTTTACGCCCAGCAGGTAAAAGAGTTCTTCCGCGGTGCCGGCTCCACCTGGGAATACCACCACGCCATGTGCGAGCCTGACAAAAGCCTCCAGGCGTTTCTCGATATCCGGGAGAATCACCAGCTCGTTTACCAGCGGATTGGGTGATTCAGCGGCGATAATCCCGGGCTCGGAGATGCCCACGAAACGCCCGGTTTTGTTCGCCTGCTTGGCCTGGCCTATGGTGGCACCTTTCATCGGGCCTTTCATGGCGCCGGCGCCGCAACCGGTGGCAATATCGAATCCCCGCAGGCCTAGCTGGTAGCCAACCTCCTTGGAAAATTCGTATTCGAGCCTCGAAATGGAATGCCCTCCCCAGCAAACCACCAGGCGGGGCGGCAGGTCGGTGGTAACAACCCCCGCGTTGCGCAGCACACGAAATACCATATCGGTAACCCCGGCACCGCTGTCCAGGTCGAATCGGTGTTGTTCAACCAGCTTGTGGTAGGTGAATATGATATCCCGCAGGGCGGAAAACAGGTGGCTGCGTATGCCCTCGATCATCGTACCATCGACGAACGCCCGGGCGGGACAATTGTACAGCTGCAATTTCAAACCCCGGGATTCGGGTACCACCTCTATCTCGAAGTCACGGTAGTCGTCGTAGAGTTTCCTGGCGTCATCCACGTCTGAGCCGGTATTGAGTACCGCCAGCGCGCACAGCCGGAACAGCTGGTGTACTTCCTCCCCGGCACTGGCGAGGCTGGCCATCTCGCGCTGGGACAGGAGTTTGAGGCTCTGGATCGGCCGCACCGATGCGAAGCGAATTTTCTCTGGCATAGTGCTACTCCCTGGCATTCGTTGCCCGATCTTCGATCCAGTTTGTCACCCGACGTTCCAACAGTGGGAGTGGCAGTGACCCGCCCCCAAGTACGGCGTCGTGAAATCCGCGAATATCGAAATTTTCCTTAAGCCTGGAGCGGGCTTTTTCCCTGAGTTCCAGTATCTTCAGCATACCGATTTTGTAGGAAGTGGCCTGCCCGGGCGTGACAATGTAGCGCCTGATTTCGGCCCGTGCCGCCATTTCTGTTATCGGCAGGTTTGCCAGGAAATAGTCCACGGCCTGCTGTTCACTCCATCCCCGCGCGTGCAGGCCAGTATCCACTACGAGTCGGGCAGCGCGCCACATCTGGCTCGCGAGATAGCCCAGTTCATTGTATAGATCGGTGAATGCCCCCATTTCCGCGGCGAGATATTCCGCGTACAGTGCCCAGCCTTCGCCGTAAGCCGAGTACCAGATATCCCTGCGAAACAGGGGCAGGTCCTGGCGCTCCAGCGCAATAGAGGTTTGCAGGTGGTGCCCGGGAACTGCCTCGTGATAGGCGTTGGTTTGCAGGTCTGTCCTGTTCAGCGCGCGCATATCGGACAAGTGCAGGTAATAGGTGCCGGGACGGGAGCCGTCCGGGAGGCCGTCCACATAATAGGGGGCCATACCGTCCTCCTCCATGAATGGCTCAACCCGCTTTACCACCAGGCCTGCTTTCGGCAGGTGCTCGAAGTACTCGGGCAGGCGTGCCTGCATGGTTGCGATGTACGATTGGGACAATGCGATATAAGCAGCGCGTCCGGTATCGTCATTGCTGAAGAAAAATTGCGCGTCCGTGCGAACGAATTCGAGGAAGTCATGCAGGTTGCCTTTGAAGCCGGCCCGGCGCTTGATCGCTTCCATGCCGTCGCGAATATGCGCTACCTCGGCCATTCCCAGCTCGTTGATTTGGGCGGCGTCCAGTCTGGTCGTGGTGTTGGCAGCCAGGCTGTAATCGTAGTAGGCGGCACCGTCCGGGAGAGAAGTTGCTCCCAGCGCGCGGGTAGGGGCGTTGGGTAAATCCTTCCTGAGCCAAGCCGTGAGGCGACTGTAGGCTGGAAGCAGCCGGTCGCGCAGTGCGGTTGCAGTTTCCTGCCGGAGGTTTTCGGCCTGTGCCTGGTCGATGACGCCGCGGGCCAGCAAGCCGTCGATCTTGTTGTTCGCATCAACCCAAAGAGGTGAATCCAGTTTCGAATCCCGGGTGAAGGGCGCTCCCGTAGTCAGCCTGGCCGCGACTTCCAGGACCGACTCATAGGCGAACCGTGGCGGCCGGATACCCTCACCTGCCGCTTGCATGGCGCGAGCCAGTGACTGGTCCAGGGCCCGGGCCACACCACCTGTTCGGGTTATGTAGTCAAGCATGTCCTGCATGGATTCGACGGTGTGCATATTGATCAGGAAATCCGGCAGGTAACTGTGCGGGCCGCCCTCGCTGGAGAAAATAAAATCGTGCCGTTGGAAGGGAAGGTAATCCCTGAAGCGATCCAGCCGGTAAATCCAGAAGTCGTAGGATATCCTGCCCTCGGGGGTCAGCTTGTCGTAGTCGAATTCCTGGCGCAAATCGGCCACGCTGCGTTCGAGCAGGCGATACTGGGCGAGCTCTGCCGCTTCGCTCAGGTCATCGATTTCGCTGTAGCGGTCGCGGCGCCCAAGCTCCGTCATATGCACGGGTGACAGCTGCAGTTCCAGTTCATAGTGGCTGTCCAGCCAGGTGTTGAGCCTGTCAGTTTCCGATGTGGCAGGCTCTGCCGGCGCGGCCAGCGCTGTCAATACAGTAATTGCCATGGCAATAACGGCGGCGTAGGTATGGGCTGCCCTCGGGCGCTTTCTGGATTTCTTCATCGGGCAACCAAACACGGCGCCGTCGCCCGCAGGTCAGCTATCATATTCCGACCCCGCAGCGGCAATATTGATGCCACAGGCGCAGGCAGTTTGGGGGGTATCATCGAGCCGATCCGTCATCATTATGGTGACGCTACGGTAGCAACTACCCACAATCGACTCAAGCGTGGGCCGGGAGATCGCCAGGACAGGTATTCATCTCCTCCTCGCGCAGCGATGGCTTGAGAAAAGTGTCGCGATTCGAGTGACTTAACGTATATTGAAGCATGATTCGTATCTGACTTGCTGAAGGACAAGAAAATGCGAGTGTTGATTTTCGGGCTCTTGAGCCTGGGTGTTTCCGTTGCGATACCGGCAGCCGGGTCCGATGAAGACTATCTGGCCGCGTGCAGCGTCCAGGTCGCCCAGCGCCATGGCGAGCGTCAGGAAATCAAGCTGGTCAGTATGCGCCGATCTGCCAGGGGAATGCGGGTCAAGGTTGCCCTGGCGCTGGGTCCCGGCGGGACCACAAGAGAGAGCGTTGAATTTATGACCTGCCTGGTGTCGGAAGAAGACCTTGCCAGCGTTGTGGCGCCAACGCAGCCCTTATCCGGCCCTTCCCAGGGGGCGCGGTAGTTATGCTAGGCTTGCCAGTGGGCCGGCAAGCCGGATAACAAGAACAAAGAGGGCAGTTATTATGAGCATGAGCAAAAAACTGGGTGCGGAATTCATAGGCACGTTCTGGTTGGTTCTGGGTGGCTGTGGCAGCGCAGTGCTGGCCGCGGGATTTCCTGAACTGGGGATTGGCTTTGTGGGGGTCTCACTGGCCTTCGGCCTTACGGTGTTGACCATGGCATTCGCGATTGGCCATATTTCCGGTTGTCACCTGAACCCGGCCGTTTCCGTGGGCTTACTGGTCGGCGGACGTTTTTCTGCCGCCGAATTCATTCCCTATGTGTTGGTGCAGGTGCTGGGCGGGATTGCCGGTGCGGCGGTACTTTATGTCATCGCCACCGGGCAGCCCGGCTTCGAAATGGCCGGCTTTGCCTCCAACGGCTACGGTGAGCACTCACCCGGTGGGTATAGCCTGCTGGCCGCCCTGGTATCCGAGATAGTGATGACCTTCATGTTCCTCATCATAATCCTGGGGGCCACTGACAAACGCGCTCCCGCCGGACTGGCACCGGTCGCCATCGGCCTTGCCCTGACCCTGATTCACCTCATCAGCATCCCCGTAACCAATACCTCGGTGAACCCCGCGCGCAGCACGGGCGTGGCGGTTTTCGAAGGTGGCTGGGCACTGTCCCAGCTGTGGATGTTCTGGGTGGCACCCATTGTCGGCGCCGCACTGGCAGGGGTGGTCTACCGCTGGCTGGGCAGCGAGGACTGAGTAGTGTGCCGGGTGCAGCGCAGCCTGCACCCGTATACAGGCCTGCCAGAATTGTTGGATGCTGTCGCCGGCGAGGGTGGCGTTATTTTTTCTTGGTAACCTGGTCCAGGTAACCCATGCAAAATGCCGAGAGCACAAAGGTCAGGTGCAGGATGACGTACCACATGATCTTGTCATTAGCGACGTTTTCGGCGTTCATGAAAATTTGTAACAAGTGAATGGATGAAATTGCCACGATGGATACGGCCACCTTGTTTTTCAGGCTGCCGGCATCCATCTTTCCCAGCCAGTCCAGGCCATCGCTGGTATCGACCGAATCAAGCCGGGACACAAAGTTCTCGTAACCGGAGAACATCACCATTACCAGCAGGCCGCCTACCAGTGCCAGGTCTATCAGGCTGAGGATTACCAGCACCAGCTCTGCCTCGGACATGTCGAGGATCAGCGGGAAAACATGAATCACCTCCTCGAAGAACTTGATGCCCAGCAGTATCATTGCCAGGCTCAGGCCCAGGTAGACGGGCGCGAGCAGCCAGCGGGCGGCATACATGGTGCGTTCGAGCAGTGCTTCCAAAGGGGTTCCTCCCGGGTTTAGTCCGGGCATTGTATAGAGTTTGGGTCGGGGAAAAAACGCCAATTCGCGGCGGCTGGGGAATCATCCCCATGCCACGGCTGATGCCGCCGTCCAGCTACTACCCGAAGGATGGCTGCTGTAGAATCATCGGCGGATACCGGAGGACGCCATGGCGTACGCAGCAGATACATCGACGAACTGCCACTGGCGCCCGTATCGGCGGACCCGCAGGCGTGTGTTTATGTCATCCCCGTCCCGGTTTGGGCTTGCACTGCTGCTGACGCTGTATGCCGGGCTCGCCTTTTGTGACGAAGAAACCCCTGTACTGGCCACAGCGAGCCCGGCCAGCGATGTGGCAAGCGCTGATGCTGTCCCCGCCGCCGGCGTGGCGGAAACCGTCATCGATACGGATACCGCCTCGGGCGTGGAAGCGCCGGACGCAGGTTTGCCGCCACCGTGGGGCCCCCTGTTAATTCTCGATCACGAGGTGCTGCCCGGCAGCAAGAGCGCATTCTTACTGACCGAGGACCAGAATTTTGACTCGTCCTTTGTCAATTCGTCGGTATGGGTGGTCCGCGGGATATCCGGGGGGCCTGCGTTGTGCCTGACAGCCGGCATACACGGCGACGAGATCAACGGCGTTGAAATCGCGCGCCGGGTTTATTCCTCGCTTGATCCGGCGGAAATGAGTGGCACGGTGGTCATCCTGCCGATGATTAATCTCGCCGGGATCCGCAGTGGTGAGCGCTACATGGCGGACCGGCGGGATCTCAACCGGCTGTTTCCGGGGCGCCGGGATGGCAGCCTGTCCTCTATCGTCGCCGGTAGTGTTTTCAAGGTAGTAAGCAGTCACTGCCAGGCGCTTATCGACCTCCACACCGGCTCGTTTTCCCGCCTCAATATCCCCCAGATTCGAGTGACGGTTGACCGCCCGAGCGCCCTCGACATGGCGCGACATTTTGGTAGCGGTGTGGTGGTGCTCGGTGACGGTCCGAAGGGCAGCTTGCGCCGTGAGGCCAGCGACTTCGGGCTCGATGCGATCATCTACGAGGCCGGGGGTCCCCACCGGTTTGACCCTGAAGCGGCGCAGGTTGGGGCGGATGGCGTACGCAGCGTCATGGCCTGGATGGGTATTTTGGATACACCCGGTAAAACGATTGCTTTCAACAGCGTGTTTCGCCGTACCTACTGGGAGCGCGTGCCGCTGCGCGGTGGCGGTTTTTTCTTTCCCGATGTCGAGATCGGTGCACGGGTGAAACCCGGGGACAGGCTGGGGACGATTCACGCGCCGGGGTATGAAAAGGAAACACCGATCATGGCGCGCAGGGCCGGTACGGTGATTGGTATGGCCGTCCCCCAGATCGTTCTTTCTGGCTACGCGCTGTTCAATATCGGGATCGAGGGCAGTGATATTTTTCCCGGCCTGATGCTGCAGGAAAGCAGCGATCCCACGGCGCCGGAAGTCGATGGCTGACCTGTCCTGCGGGCCGGTCGGTGTCAGATAAACTGAATCAGGCCGTAGCCGACAGAGAACGCGACTGTCAGCTGCGGGGTGTAACGCAGGTAACTGATAAAGCCCACACCCTCAATCTTGCTCATCATGAGAACACCCGCAGCTGAGCCTATCGCCAGCAGGGAACCGCCAACCCCGACACTGTAGGTAAAACCCAGCCAATCCCTCAGCGGCATATCCAGGTTCGACTTGAGCACGGCGGCGGTCAGCGGCACGTTATCGATCATTGCCGAGACGCAACCGATAAGAAAGTTGGCGATGTTGGGTGAAAACGCAATGTACAGGCGGGTAATCGCGTTGAGCGCGCCAATTTCCTTGAGCATACCGACAATCAGCAGTATCCCCAGGAAAAATAATAAGGTATCGAACTCGATCTTGCGTATGTAATCGATGATGGGTAGTTCCGCTTCCTCGCGATTCACGAACGTCGACAACATAAAGACCAGCGAGAGACCAAACATAAAGACCAGCAATGGCGGAACGTGTACCACCAGGTTGATCACCAGCGTGAGCAGAATGGTCGATATAAAGATAATGGCCACGGAAATATCAAACGCGGAGGCTGGCGTGGAGACGCGCTCCAGCTGGAGTCGACCTTCAAATCCGGGCATCAGCATGGTGGCAAGCAGGAGACAGGCGGCCAGGCCCGGACCGATAATTGCGAACAGGTCGCCGATACCCACCTTGCCGGAGTTAAAGATCATCAGGGTTGTGACATCGCCGGTAATCAGCGCAGCTCCCCCGGAGTTAATGGAGAATACCGCCAGCACTGCCAGTTTAATATTGCTGCGCACCGGCAGTCGCAGTGACTGGATGAGCGCCACTGTCACCAGGGTTGTCGTGATATTGTCGCAGAATGAGGAAAAGACGAAGGCAAAAACAGCCACGAATGGCAGCAGGGCCTTCTGTGGCATGTTGCCTGGAAGCAGGCGATAGACCAGGGCCTCGATCATGCCGTGCTGGTTCAGGTAGGCCACAAATGTCATGGCGGCAAACAGGAACAGCCATAGTGAGGCGATGTCCAGAATATTATCGGAAAAGGCCGTTTCCGTGGCCGCGTGGTCCGGGCCAATCGTGAACAACAGTATCCAGCAAAGCGTGCCCAGGAACAGGGTCGACTTTGCCTTGTTAATGTGGATGAAGTCCTCCAGCACGATAGCAAGGAAGGCCAGTGCGGCGAGGCAAATCAAAACTGCCTCAAGCATGATATTGTCCAAGGTAACCCCGAGAGGAATGTCAGTGGGCGGCGAGTTTACACGGTAATTCCGGGCAGTCGATATGGTACGAATACCAAAACAGGGTTCGCGGGCCACCCCCTTGGCGTGATCCCGCGTACCAGGCCGTTTCTGGTGTTGAAAGCCAGGGTAAGCAGTGTCTTTGTGTGTACTTCTTCACATATTTTGCACCTGGTGTATGCCTTGACGGCCCATTACTGCTAAGAAAAGATACCGACAGGGGCGATCAATAGCGGCGGCATTGCGTGACACGGGACGTAAGAGACACGGGCAAAGGCGGATCAGGCGACATTTTCCTGGACCGGATGGAGGCGCAAATTGGCCAGATCCAGCGTTACCGGCGTAATGTGCTGCGTGGCGAGGGGCGGCTGTTGAGCCCGGAAGAGGCCGCACTGGAATGGATCGAGCGCTACGCAGCGGCGTTTGCCCGGGACAACGACAACATCTGAGCCGCCCCTGGCTGCGCCGCGGCCCCGCACCCTGGTTCACTTTTTTATCCCCTGCGCCACGCGCTGAACCCTCTGTTCGCCAGGAGCGCGTTTCCTGCCATTTCTGACATTTTGTATGCTAATTTGGGCCGGTATGAAGTGGAGTGGTCTCTGCCATGCCGATGGCATCCAGGTCTTGCCTGTGGAGCGTTGGTCATGGCCTGGATCAGGTGCCTCCAGCTATCCACGAAGAAAAAAATAGAATAACAGGAAAGCCGATATGTGCCGAAAAAACCTCAGCCTTGTCTGTGCAGCCTTTGTTTTGCTGCTTGCCGCCTGTGGGGACTCGAATAACAACAAGGGAAACGGGGAGCCGGAACTGCCGGTAGAACCGCAGCCGACCTATTCCGTGGAGGTTAGGCGAACGGAGTATGGCATTCCCCATATCAAGGCCAACGACTGGGGTAGCCTGGGCTACGGCTACGGGTATGCCTACTCCCAGGACAATTACTGCGTCACCATGCGCGAGATTGTGCTTGCCACCGGTCGCTCCGCCGAGTTGATGGGCGGTAACCCCGACCATGATCTTCTCTTCAGGTTCCTCAATGGCAGTAAGGACGAATTCCGCGCCAAATATTTTGATGTACAGCCTCAGTTCGCCAAAGACCTGGCCGTGGGCTACGCGGCGGGTATGAACCGCTATCTGCGCGAGACCGGGGTGGAGAACCTTCCCGAGGGTGACGCCGGTTGCCGCGGCGCCGGGTGGGTTTTTGAAGTGGATGAGATCGACCTGATGGAGTACTTGCGCCGTATCGGGCTCGCCGGAAGCTCCGACCAGAGCATCGTGCGCGATGCCCTGCTGGCCGTGCAGGCCCCTGATTCGATGAATACCATGGCCTTGATCGACAGCCTGGGGGTGGAACCTTTCCCCGGGCGTGCGCTGGCGGCCGCCAGTCGCGCCCTTCGGCCCGGCGAGGTCGGCAGTAATGCCATAGCGCTGGGTGGGGATGTCACCCAGAACGGTGGGGGCCTGCTGCTGGGTAATCCTCACCAGCCCTGGAATGGCAGCGGTCGCTGGTACGAGGCACACCTCACCATCCCGGGTGAGTACGATGTGGCCGGCGCCTCCCTTCAGGGCCTGCCCTGGATCGGTATAGGATTCACAAAGGATGTCGCCTGGACGCATACGGTCGACTATTCCACGCGGTTTACCTTGTATGAGCTGAAACTTAATCCGGACAACCCCTTCGAGTATGAGTACGACGGGGAGTGGCGTGAGATTACCCAAAAAACGGTGTCGGTAAAGGTCAGGAACGCAGCTGGCAGCCTGGAAGATCGGGAGAAAACGTTTTATAGCTCACATTACGGCATGATTCTCGATCTGGGTGCGGTCAACCCGGTGCTGGCAGGTTGGCCCATGTTCAATGGATCCGTGCTGTCTATTCGTGATGCCAACCTGGATACCGGGGTGCGTTCAGCCCTGCAGTGGGTGCGCAAAGCCCAGGCGAGCAACATGGCCGAGTTTGCACAAGCGCTCAAGGCGATTGGCAACCCGGTGTTTCATGAGTTTGCGGTGGATCGTGACGGAGAGGCTTTTTACGGCCAGATCACCGTCGTGCCACATCTCACCAGTGAGAAGTTGGAGCGCTGTGTGGTCGGCATTGGCGCGGTGCTCGCCAGCGCCACCACGAATGCGATTATCGGCCTTGACGGCAGCACATCGGGCTGCGATTGGGGTGAGGATACGGACACCCCCAAGGGTACTGGCCTGTTCGGTTATGAGAGCCGACCAAAGATTTTTACCCGCGGTTATGTGGCCAATAGCAATAACAGCTACTGGCTGAGTGATGCCAAAAATCCGCTGACCGGGTTCCCTGTCGTGATGGGCTGGATGGGCCCTGAAGGCAAGCAGCAGTTCGAGCGCACGCGCATCAATCACCTGATGGTGGCCGCCCGTATCGCGGGTACCGATGGCCTGAGTGAAACACCGCTTTTCGATATGGCGACACTGCAGGGATTGATGTATGAAAACCGCGTTTATGCAGCGGAAATTACCCTTGATGACACTTTGCAGATATGTGCCGACTATGTAGCGACACCACCGGCAGACGCCTCCGGGGATGATTTAACGGCGCTCACCGAAACCTGCAGGGTGTTGGGTAATTGGGACCGGAAGGCGGAACTGGACAGTCGCGGAACCCAGGTATTTACCGAGTACTGGCGGGCTATCCGGAGTGAGCTGGGAAGTGACTTCCAGAACGTGGTGGATAGTGCGCGCTTCTGGCGCGTGGATTTCGACCCGGCGGATCCGCTCAACACCCCTGCCGGAATCGATATGGCGCAACCCGGGAATCATGTCACTGTCATCGCCGCGCTGTTGCAAGCGTATAAGCGATTGATGAACGCTGGTGTGGCACTGGATGCGCCCTGGGGTGAGGTGCAATTTCTTGAGCGCAACAACGAACGGGTACCCATTCACGGCGGGGACGGCAATATAGGGGTGTTCGGAGCGATCAACGCCAGTCTGAAAGAGGGCGGTTACAAGAACCCGGGCTCAGGCAATTCCTATATCCAGACGGTTACCTGGGATGAGTCCGAATGCCCCATAGCAGATACTATTCTTACCCACTCCCAGAGTGTGCAGCCAACTTCTGATCATTACAGTGACCAGACCAGGCTGTATGCAGACAAGCGTTGGGTTAGGTTTCCCTTCTGCGAAAAAGATATCGCGGAGCAGCAGATCGGCGAGACATTGACGCTCGAGGAGTAAGCCCAATGCCGCTCAG
>JAHEBM010000112.1 GCA_024642245.1 Haliea sp. | reverse complement strand
GGCTTCAGAGTCAAACCTGGGCGACATGGGATCAGACTGGCAGCCGGTGTGCAGACTGGTTGGTGTAGATGGTGCCGTTTCTACCGAGGGCGCTGACAATGGCGCCTTCGCGGGTATAGGCGCGGACAGTGCCGGCCCCAATACCATTGGCGCTGCCGGTAACAATGATGCGCTTGCCTGCCAATTGCATGTGTTCTTACTCCTCTGAAGGGCTGCCTGTGGTGCTGTATGAAGTCGTGTTTTTCTGCCCACGGGTAGTTTTAAACCAGATGCTTTGAAAAAGCACCGCGTGTTTGACTATAATCCAGAGCGTGCCTACCTGGCATTCAGCCGGTTTTGAACAATGAGCATGTCGGCAGCACCCGTCCTGCGCCCCCCGGAGCTATCCCAGGCAAACTCGGTTATTGGCAGTGAACGCTGCCGCCGCCGGCCAAAACCCGATAAGGAACCCACATGAACGACAAGACCCACGAGTTTGCAGCGCACGATTTCTTCCGTAGCGACCGGTTTGTGAATGATCCGTATTCCTATTTCGATTACCTGAGGGAGCAGTCGCCGGTACTGCGTGAGCCACATCAGGGGGTCTTCATGGTAACGGGTTACGACGAAGCGCTCGAGGTCTATAACGCTCCCGATCGCTTTTCCTCCTGCATGTCGACCACCGGACCGTTTGCGGGCTGCCCGATTCCCCTGCAAGGACACGAAAACGAGGATATTTCCGAGCTGATCGAAGCTTACCGCGACCAAACGCCATTCAGCGACCAGATCACGACCATGGATCCCCCGGAGCACACCAAACACCGGGCGTTACTGATGGCGCTGATCACCCCCAAGCGCCTCAAGGAAAACGAGGACTTCATGTGGAAATTGGCTGACCAGCAGATCGACACCTTCATTTCCCGTGGCGAGTGCGAGATCATGGCCGACTTCGCCCAGCCTTTCGCCGTACTCGTCATCTCCGATCTGTTGGGTGTGCCAGCCGAGGATCGGATAAAGTTCCGCAAGCAACTCATACGGCAGGAACAGGAGAGTGGCGTAGCCGGGATAGGCGGGGTAGAGGAGCACGAAGCCCAGCACTCGCCGCTGGAGTGGCTATACGACACCTTCTCGGCGTATATAGAGGACCGTCGGCGCAACCCCAGGGGGGATATCCTCACCGGGCTCGCCAAAGCCACCTTTCCCGACGGCTCGGTGCCGGAGCCTCTCGATGTCGCACGGATAGCCGCCAACCTGTTCGCCGCGGGGCAGGAAACCACGGTGCGACTGCTCAGTTACGCCTTCCAGGTGCTGGGGGATCGGCCCGACCTGCAGCAACGCCTGCGTGGGGATCGCAGTCTTATCCCCAATTTTGTCGAGGAATGCCTGCGGATGGAGGGGCCTGTCAAGGGCGACTTCCGATTGGCGAAAAAGCCGACGAAGGTCGGCGGCGTCGATATCCCGGCGGGCAGTTTCCTGTATATCGCCAACAGCGCGGCCAACCGGGATTCCCGCCAGTTCGCAAACCCCGGCGAGTTCGAAATTGACCGGGAGAACGCCCGCCTGCATGTGGCATTCGCTCGCGGACGCCATGCCTGTCCCGGGGCCCCCCTGGCGCGGGCGGAGGCGGTTGTCAGTCTCAACCGCATATTCGACCGGACCAGCGACATTCGCATCTCCGAGAAAGTCCACGGTCCGGTCGGTGCAAGACGCTACAGCTATCTGCCTACGTTCATACTGCGCGGATTGACCCACCTCAACCTGGAGTTCGACCCGGTCTCAGGGGCGTCACAGTGAAAGTCCACGTCGACATGGAGGTATGCGCCGGTTTCGGCGTTTGCCTGGGGCTCTGTCCCGAGGTGTTCGAACTGCACGATGACGGCTACGCCATCGTGCTGGTCGGCGAGGTGCCACCGGAGCTCGAGGAAACGGTGCGCAAGGCAGTCAGCCAGTGCCCGTCGACCGCGATTTCCCTCAGTGACGACTCCCGGTAGTTGCCTGCCCTGTACTGACAAAATAGCTCGCCGAACTGCTGTCCCGGCGGTAGGTCGATGGCGGGCGGACCCCGCGTAATGATCAGGACGCTCCTGGTATTGTTGTTGTTCTGCTCCCTGGCCCATGCCGATATCACCGGCAAGGTGGTGGCAGTGATTGATGGTGACACGATCAAGGTTCTGGATACTGACAATAACGAGCACAAGGTGCGCCTTGCGGGTATCGATGCACCGGAGCAGGGCCAGCCCTACAGCAACGCGTCTCGCAAGCACCTGAGTTCCCTGGTGGCGGGGAAAGACGTGTTCGTGGAGTCAAGCAAGCAGGACATCTATGGGCGGGATCTGGGCAAGGTCTGGGTCCGACCCCCGGACTGCGCGGGCTGTGGCAAGAACCTCGACGCAAACTATGCCCAGGTTCTGGCGGGCATGGCGTGGTGGTATCGTTTCTATGCCAGGGAACAGTCGCCGGAAGATCGCGGGCGTTATGAGTCCGCCGAAGATGAGGCCAGGGCCCGGGGGTGGGGGCTGTGGGCCGATCCGCATCCGATCAATCCCTATGACTGGCGCAAGACCCCAGGTTATAAGCATGGAAACGAGGAGCCCTAAAAAGGTCATGACGATTCAAAAGCCCCCGGCCAATAGTTACGAGCGAGTGCGCGCTGAGCAGCTCGAGTATATCGCCAGGCGTGAAAAGGGTTATCGCGAACGCGCTCTGAAAATATACCCATGGATCTGTGGCCGGTGTGCCCGGGAGTTTGATCGCAGGAACCTGCCTGAACTTACCGTCCATCATGTTGATCACAATCACGACAACAATCCCAACGACGGCAGCAACTGGGAGTTACTGTGTATTTATTGCCATGATGAAGAACATACCAAGTTTGAAAACCTGGTGCGTTACGGCAGCACGAAGGATGCGGAAGTGAAGCCCGCGACCTATAACCCGTTTGCTGATTTAAAGGCGAGGATGGAGGCTAAGGACTGACGCCACACCGGCGTCACTGCGGTATACGTTGGTGTATCGGGTGGATTATTGCGGAATTTAGCCCGGGTTTCCGGAAGACGTCTGCATTGCGCTCGTAAGCGATAATCGGGGCTTGCTTCCGCAGCATTGATGAAATCAGGGCATGGACAGAACATCACACTCCAGTCTGCCCACCACATTTTCCACGGTGTTGCCGTTGAATACCGCCGACAAGCCGGTTCGCGCGGAATTACCCACGACAACCATGCTGGCGCCCAGCGCCTGTGCGCCCTGCACGATCACATCCTCGGGCGTACCCATCTGGATGTGAATGCGATCACTGCCCACGCCACAGCTCCGGATAAGCGAATTGCGATCGGGGACGGCGTTCAGGTCACTGAACGCATTGAAGAAATGCACTTCCGCCCGCTGGGTATCCTGAATGCGCTTGCTGAAGTCGATAATATGCTCGTTCAGTTTGCCATAGCTCTCATTGCCGCCACGAATGTCGATAGCGGCCAGGATTTTCTGGGTGTCCCGCAGGCCGCACTCCTTGACCAGGAGCACCGGGCACAGGCACTCACGCATAATCACCCAGTCCGACGTCTTTTTCAGAACCCGCTCGCGAGTGGAATGCCGGTAGGAGGACTTGAATACGACATCGGCACAATTGCGCAGCGAACCACGTACAACGGCGCCGGCCCAATCCTTGTCCCACTCTACCTCGGTGGTCACGGCGATGCCTTTTTCAAGCAGGGGCGCCACGGCGCTATCCAGTATTTCCTTCTGTGCGCCAAGCAGCCTCTTGATTTCCGTCGCCTTCTCAACGGTCCTGTCGATCTCGCCGTGGATAGCCGCAAACACATGGATAGTGCAGGCCACGTCCCGTGCAGTTTCCATCGCGCGCGCCAGGGCGGGTTGCTCGGACCGGGTGGGGTCGTACACGACAAAAATATTGGTAGCTTCCATACGAGATAAACCTCCATCTCTGTGACTGATGCCTTTGATTATGTGCCCGGCGATATAGAATTCTCATTCTAAAAAGTAGGGAAATATTGGCTTAAGCGGTAATTTGCCTTGATCCAGATCAAGCCCCGAAGGAAAACGCGCTTGCCCGTCAGCTGCCGGCTCTACATGATGATTTTTCCGCATCAACGCGCTAAAAAATAACCCTGCTCTCGACCGAAGGTCGTATTGGATAATGCGATAGTAAGTTAGAATAGGCGGAAAAATTCGAGTGATTAATGATGCACAGCAAAAGGGTTCGCCGGTCTTCCATGGCATTGGCGGTAGGCGCCGCAGTCGCTTCATTTGCGGTCGAGTCCGCACCTGAATCGTTGGCCGTAGCGGGCCAGCTTGAAGAAATCGTGGTCACGGCAAGCCGTACACAGCAGCGCATTTTCGACAGCGCCGCCTCCCTCTCTGTTATCACCGAGGCTGACCTGGCGCGTACCACGGTGCCCACCCTGGCCGAGCTGATGCGGGATGTCCCGGGTGTGCAGGTCACCGATTCAGGGCAGCCGGGTCTTGGCCGCGTTCGGATACGGGGCGAGGAATCACGACGTACAGCCATTCTGGTGAATAGCCAGGAGGTCACCGACCACTATGAGGTGGGCACACCCCTCACGCTGCAGCCGGCGATGGTGGAGAGAGTGGAGGTCATGCGTGGATCCGGCGCTGTTCTGTACGGGTCACGTGCACTGAGTGGCGTGGTGAACTTCCTGACGAAAAAAGGGGGCACAGAACCACTGCAGGCA
>JAHEBM010000015.1 GCA_024642245.1 Haliea sp. | reverse complement strand
AGCGTTGCCAGCCTGATGGGCGATATCGGCTCCATCGAGATTGCCAGGCACCGCGATTATTTCGCGCTGGAGTGGCATCCCCTGAAACCACCGGATCCCGTACGCTGTGTGGTCACCGACAGCCTGTTGTCTGCCACGGCCCTGCAAATGGACGGCTACTGCCTGTTGCCGGTGAGGCCCCGGCGGGTCGACCTGACCTACGCGCGGCCGGATCGGCTCGATGTGCTGCGCGAAACCTTTGGTGCCCAGCTGTACTTTGAGCAGCCGGTGAGTGCCCTGCACTACGACTGGAGTTTGCTGGATAACCCGCAACTGCATGTCAGTACCCGGTTTTACGACACTGTCACCAAGGAGTTTTCCGAGTTTTTCAGCGCCGGCGCATCGGGGTCAGATCCGTTTTCCCTGAGCCTGCATGCCGCGATCAGGCGACTGCTGCCGACGGGTCATTGCTCCATCGACAGCATCGCCGGCGATATGAACGTGTCCCGACGCACCCTGCAGCGCCGCCTCAAGGATCGCGACACCAACTTCCAGCAGCTGCTGCAGAGCGTCAAATCCACCCTCGCCAGGAAGTACCTGGAAGATAAAAGCCTGAGTATTATCGAAATAGCGCTGCTGCTCGGCTATGGCGATCCCTCGTCCTTTTCTGCGGCTTTCAGGTCCTGGACAGGTTATACCCCAACGGACTACCGGCGGCAGTAAAGCGCGGGGTGGCCCTCGTGTTCAGGGTACGCGGATCATTACCACCATGCCCTTTGCGCCGTTGGCGGACACCCTGTACCTTCCGGCTGCCGTGGTTCGATCGTTGGAGAATTGCACGGGAAGCTCGATAGCCACGCCGCCCAGCACGATTTCTCCTTCTGCAAAGCAGTTTCCGCCAATTTTAAGCGTTCCTGAATCGGGGGTTGCCACCCCGCGGTCCGGGTCGTAACAGACGCTGTCACTGGTCTTGATTGTGCCGTTGCCCAGCAACCGCAGCCTGCAGGAGTTGCCGTCGGAAAACGCGACTTCCCAAACGCCGGACACCTGCGCCGGGGAGCAGGCGGCCTCACTGGTTGTACTCCAGGTCAGACCCAGGAGTACTGCTGATGCGATCAGATTCTTGCTTGTTAATGTCATGATGAATCCCTTTTTAGCGTTCTATTAACAGAGTTTCTGCAGCGAAGTACTCGAGGCCTGGGCAATCGAGAACCTTTTGAGCCTAGTTTCCATCAAGATGATCGTCAAATCTGAGGCGAAATCCGTGATATTCGCGCGTGGAATGCCCTTGTATGCTTTCTCGCATAACAGCGCTTGTTAAGCCGGGTTGGAATGGGTCTACCCGGCTATCGATGCTTCCCGAATAAGCTGATACACCGCGATTTTGTTAAGGTGTCAGCACGGGCCACATGACAGGAAGGTAAAATCAATGAAGTCTTTTGCACAGCGGGTAGTGGTGATCACCGGCGCGGCATCGGGTATCGGGCGCTCGCTCGCCCTGCAATTGGCCCAACGGGGCGCGAGGCTGGCCCTGGCTGACATGAACCTGGACGGCCTGGCGCAGACCCGGGTGCTGGTGGAAAAAACGGGGGCCCGATGCACCACCCATGAGCTGGACGTTGCCGATCGCGAGGCTTTTGAGGTATTTGCCCGCCAGGTCGTGGCGGAGCACGGCGAGGTACACGTTGTTTTCAACAATGCCGGCGTCGCCTTGGTGGACTCGGTGGAAAGCCAGAGCTACGAGGACTTCAACTGGTTGATGAATATTAATTTCTGGGGCGTGGTGCACGGTACCCGGGCTTTTTTGCCCTATCTGAAGCTGGTCGACGAGGCGCATATCGTCAATGTCTCCAGCGTATTCGGTATCCTCGCTGTGCCGCTGCAAAGCGCCTACAACAGTTCCAAATTTGCGGTACGCGGTTTTACCGAGGCCCTGAAAATGGAAATGGCAGGCAGTCACATCAACGTGAGTTGTGTTCACCCCGGGGGTATCAGGACGGGTATTGTCCGCAATTCCCGTATCAACGAAAGCGCGGCGGGGCTTGCACGGGAGCAGCTAAGCGCCGAATTCGATAGCAAGGCCGGTACCAGCGCCGACAAGGCCGCTGCGATCATTGTCCGCGGCGTACAGAAAAACAGGCGTCGCATCCTGGTGGGTACCGACGCCAGGGTCATAAGCCTTGTGACGCGATTGTTTCCGGGCAGCTATGAAAACATATTCAGATTCGAGAAAGCTATACGCGCCAGGCGCGCCTAGTCAGGAGAGGCTTGCTGTGACGAGCCCAGTGGCGTCAGGCCGTTATCCGCAGTTGTACCGTATCGACGAGGAGGACTGCTCGCACCTGCAGCGTTGTTTTCACGTCTGTACTCAGACTGGGGAGGGGAGCGTCCTACCATTCGGTAGTACAACGCCCCCGATGAGCAGCCTTTGAGAGTGGTTCAGGCTATGGCAGTGAATCACGCCATGAGTTTTTGACGCCTTGCGGCGAAAAGCCCGGTCACTAAAATCACGCCCGCCAATAATGCCAATATATAATCTGGCAGTGTAGGTACGGGCGTCACAGGGCCGCCGGGACCCTGGGGTATGCCACCGGAAATGCTAAACCACCGCGCCGCCGCGTTGCTTTGTGTTGTTCCTGCAACCTGGGAAAAAAGTGCAACTTCGCCCGGGTTGCTTTCAACTAGACCATCCCCGAATCCGCCACTTGCAATACTTCCATCGGTTATCGTGTCATAGAAAAAACCGATTTGTGATTCGCCCGGAGGTATTGCAAAAGAATCTGAGCGAACGACGAGTTGGAAAGTGGCGCGAACGGTGTAGTTCACTGCGTAGTGTCCCAGCATGACGTAGGTGATGATAATTTGACCGGGTGTGGTCGTATTGGCATAAACCACGGAGGCTGCATCGCTCCTGGAATCAAGATCGGTGAACAACCCGGCGATCATGGGGTTCAACGTTTGCACATCCAGCGGGGATGGCACGAACCCGGTACTGCCACCCCCAAAAGTGACGTACCCGTTTGAGCCGACATATAATTCGCCGTAGGCAGTGCCGAAAAAATTTATGGTCTGTCCGCCGCCGAAGCTGATTGGACCGTCGTAACAGTCATCACAGTTGCTCGAATTTGTCATTACGTCGCCATATGTATTGGTATACAGCGCCGCCGCGGCGGGTTGAGCGAGGCCCATAAGCGTAAAAAGAATGAAAATCAACTGTCCCGGTAGTTTTGTATCCATTCTGAATTTGCGTAGCACGTTCATTTTTTTCCCCTATGTTGCCCTGGTTGTACTATCAGTTGGCGAGCGCGCCCTGAAGTCGTGTGTTTTTTCCACCAAATAACCGCATCCTAATTGTGGGATTATCCATAATCCACATATAAATTATGACTATTGAGTAAATAAAATGTTTACAAATTCAGGAATATATGACTCGGAAATTTCGATTAATCAGGATTCGTCATTCCCGCACGGGCGGGATCGGCTTACATCAGGTATTTGGTAAAGCAGAACGCACTTGGATCAATGAGGCCGTATCGTCAGTGTTTCCAGCGCGTTCGGTATCCGCGGCGTACTGAAAAACAAGCGTCGCATCCTGGTGGGTACCGATGCCAGGGTCATAAGTCTGTTAACGCGCCTGTTTCCCGCCAGTTATGAAAAAATCCTGCGGCTGGAAAAGGGCCTACTGGGCAGGCGCCACGCGCCCTGGCTCGACCTGAATCAGTGAGTCAGCAGTAATTGGTGTGATTGACAGGCTCCTCTAGCGGGGGCTGTCCCTGGCGATTTGCTGCCGCCAGCCCAGCACCATTACGGTCAGGGCCGGCAGCATCGTCAATGTGACCAGCGCTGCGCCGACAATCCCAAACATCACGATAGCGCCCACGCCGCGATACAGCTCGGTGCCGGCGCCAGGTATCAGTACCAGTGGTGCCAGGCCGCACAGGGTGGTGATGGTGGACATTGCGATCGGCCGCAGCCTGGCCTCCACTGCCTCGTTGACCGCGGCCAGGGGCGCCATCCCCTGGTCGTTGGCGTTCTGCACGGCGCGGTGAACAATCAGGATCGGGTTGTTAACTACCGTTCCCATGAGGATCAGGAAGCCCAGCATGGAGATCATGTCGAATGGCTGCACGATCGCGCTGAGACCCACCAGTGGCAGCAGGCCGCCGATACCGTTCAATAGCCACAGTCCGATAATGCCGCCGGCAATGCCCAGGGGGATGGATGTCATAATAAGCAGCGGGTAGCCCCAGTGATTGAAGATGGCGACCATCAGCAGGTAAATGATAAACAGTGCCACCAGGTAATTGCCCAGCAGTGACTCACGGGTGGCATCGAGCTGGTCTGCCGCGCCGGAGATGGCGACAGTCACATCGGCGGGTATTTCGCCGCGGTCGCGCAGGTAGGCCACCACGTCAGAGCGAACCTGTGCCACACCGGTCTCCAGGGGAATACTGCGCGGGGGGATGATATTGAGGGTCACCGTGCGCCGGCCATTTACCCGGCGCACCACATTGCTGCTGACCGTCTCTTTGATGTCGGCGATTGCGCCCAGCGGCAGCACTGCATCGGCTGCCGTGTAGAGGGGTATCTGCTCCAGGGTGTCTAGCGTGGCATGGTGCCCGACATCGCTGTACAGGTAGATATCGATCTTGTCGTCCGCCAGAAAGAACTCGTCTACATAACTGCCGTCGGTCAATGCCGCTACCGTAAAACCCAGTGATTCGGCTGTCATACCCAGCTCTGCCGCCCGCTCCCATCGCGGCCTGATCTCGACCATCGGCTGGGCCAGGCTGAGGGAGGACGGTTGGCTCTGGATGCGCGGGTTGTCAAACACCTCGCCAGCCCTGTGGTAGGCCGCTTGTGCCACATCGTACAGGGTGGCCAGGTTGGGTCCGGCGATATCCAGGTTGATACTGCGGGTACCACCGTTGTTGCTGCTGATGATGGATCCGCGCGCCGCGAAAGCGCGCATGCCGGGGTACTCACGGTACTTGCGCATGATCGATTCCATCAAGGCATCGATATCCCCGGATCTCACCGGCTCGGAGATAATGCGAAGCTGGCCGGGGTCGAAGTACAGACTCAGGTAACGCATCGGCGGCACATCGGTTTCGCCGCGGTCGTAAGGTGCCGTATCGGCGTTGACATGGGGCAGGAACCAGTCGTTTATTTCGACGCCCAGCTTTTCCATGGCCGCAAGATTGTAGCCCGGTGGTGCGTTCATCACGGCGAATACCTTCGGCTCCTCGCCTTCTGGCAGATACTCCGCCGCCGGGGTCAGCAGCCAGATGACCAGCGCGCTGAGCGTGGTTGTAATGGCGATACAGCCGTAACGCCGGGCAGGTGTTGCAATGACGCGACGGACCAGCGCCAGCGTGGTATCCCGGGTGCGGTGTAAGTGGGGTTTTGCCCCCGGGGCGGCGCTGGCGTCATTATCCGGATCCGCGATATCCAGCCTCGCGGCGGCGGCCGGTAGTACGGTTACCGCGACCAGCATCGACGCGAAAATGGCGGCCGCAATCGCCACGGCTACATCAGAGTAAAGCTGGCCTGCTTCCTCGGCGACGAAGACCACCGGGATAAACACAAGGATGGTTGTCATTGTGGAGGCAAATACTGCTGGCCACACCTGTTTGACGCCATTGAGCGCCGCGCTGAAGCGGTCCGCCCCACGGCGCCGCTCCAGCTCGATGCTCTCCAGCACCACGATGCTGTTATCCAGGGTCATGCCGATTGCGAATGCAATACCGGCCAGGGAAATTACATTGATGGTTCGGCCAGCAAGCAGCAGGCCCAAAAACGCCACGATGATGCAGATCGGAATACCGATCACGCCGATGACTGTCGCGTTGAAGGAGCGCAGGAACAGGTACATGACAGCAGTCGCCAGCAGGGCGCCCAGCACCAGGTTCTGCCAGACGTTGCGCACGGATTGCTCGACGTAGGCGACGTCATCTGCATATTTCTCGATGGCCATGCCCGCCGGCTGCATGATCTCGCGATTGACGGCGGCGATTTCCGTGCTCATCCGCCGCTTGATGTCGATGACATTCGATCCCGGTTCGCGCCGCAGCATAACCATGATGTTGGGCGAGCCATTGAAGAGGGAAACCGTCCGTTTTTCAAAGTGGTTCAGGCGCACCGTGGCCACCTCGGACAGGCGGATCACAGTATCGCCACGGCGCGCCACTATCAGCTGTTCAACCTCTTCGATAGTGTTGAAGCGACCGATAGTCCGCAGCAGGTACTGGCGTTTGCCGGATTCGATGATGCCGCCGGAGCGGTCCCGGTTGCGACCGCGGATGGCGCTGCGCAGGTCCTCCAGTGACAAGCCGCGCTGGGCCAGCCTTGCCGGATCCACCAGCACCTGGACCTGGCGTTCTGTGCCGCCGTAAACGGTCACCTCGGACACACCGGGTACGGCGCCCAGGCGTGGCTTGATATTGTCCTCGATAAAATCCAGGGTCATATCCATGTCCAGCTGCCGGGGATTGCCCGGCATAGCCGTCACACTGAAAAACATGAAGTAATTGCTGGAGAAGGAGTTGGCGTAGATTCTGGGTTCGTCGACGTTTTCCGGGTAGGAGGGCACCTGGCTGAGGGCGTTGTTCACCCTGATCATCATCTGAGTGACATCGGTGCCGAAGGGGAACTCCAGTTCAATCTGGGCGGAGCCGCTACTGGCGGTAGCGGTGATGCGCGACAGGTTAGGCAGGTTGCGCAGGTAATCTTCCTGCTCGATGAGTATCTCTTTCTCAACGTCCTGGGGAGTGGCTCCCGGCCAGTTGGTGCGTATCCCGATAGTACGCACATCGAGGTCGGGGATCATCTGTACGGGAATGTGTTGAGCGGCCACTATCCCCAGTACGCAAATGATCAGCACGATGACTGCCAGCGGAGTGCCGTTCCTGATAATTTTCTCGAACACTGATTTACCCGCCTTTATGTGCATCCGAGGTGAGTACGCGCTGGCCGTCCTGTAGGGTCTCGTTACCTTCGACTACAATGGCGGCTCCGTCCTGCAGTCCCTCGCGGATTTCAACCATGGCATCGAAGCTCAGCCCGATAGTGACCGGGCGCTCGCGTGCCACCGAGCCCTCAGCGCTCGTCTCGACGGTCCATACGACCACGCGTCCATCAGGGAAGCGCAGGATGGCATCCCGGGGGACCGCCAGTCCGCGCCGGCCCGTAGCCAGCTCCAGATTGGCTCGCACGGACATACCGGGCAACATATTCTTGCCGGGGTCCTTGGCTACCACCCTGAGCAGGAATGTGCGGGCGTTGGGATCGGTGACAGGTACGACTGTCGCAACGCGGCCGCGATAGACCCGTCCGGGATCCGAATCCAGGCTGAACTGAACTGGCGCACCCGGATGGATATCCGCCAGGTAATCCTCGGAAACCGAAAAATCCAGGCGAACCTCCTCGAGGGCGACAAGCTCAAGTACCGGTTGCCCCGGGTTTACCCATTCTCCAGACTCGGTAAGTTTGGTGCTCACCACGCCGGCGAAAGGTGCGCGCAGTTGATGCCTGGAGAGAATCCCCTGGCGATAGCCGGCGTCCGCCTGGGCCTGGTGCAACGCCGCCTCGTCACCGGCAACTTCCGCTTCAATATCCCGCACCACGCTTTCGGCGATACTGCGCTGCGGTGCCAGGCGGCGGGCCTCTTCAAGCCTGCGCCTGGCGTCTGCCAGGGCGGTGCTTGCCTGCTCGACCTGGGCGTTGGCGCTGTCCAGCTGCAATTGTGCCAGCTCCGGGTCCAGCTCCAGTAACAATTGCCCCGCCTCGACCTGGCTGCCGGCGTCCACGTTTATAATGGATACCAGGCCGCTGGTAGCCGCGGACAAGCGCGCTGTCCGGGCGGCCGTCACGGTACCCGTGAGGTGTAATGCCCGGTAGATATCCTGTTCGCGCACCGTTGTCACGGTCACCGGACTGGCCCTGGTTTCCTGCGCATTGCCTGCGACAGGGAGTGAGGCGCACAGTGTGGCCGCGAGTAGCAATCGGTATGCCCGGGTTCGTTTGATGATCATATGCGTTTAACCCTGCTGGTCGAATGATGCCCGAAGCACTGCTGGAGCATTATTCGCTGACTAGGTTCCCCCGTGCTCCCACCAGGGGTAGAAAGGAGGCATGTCCGCGGAGACCGTGTCGGTAAACACCGGGGGACGCTTTTCCAGGAAGGAGGCCACACCCTCCTTGCCGCTTTTCTGGCTGGCGTAAAAAATCGCCAGTGAGTCCACCCGGTGGGCCTCGATGGGGTGGGGCTGGGCGGCATTGCGGTACATCATCTGGCGGGTCAGGGCGATGGCCACCGGGCTGTGCCGGGCGATCTTGCCGGCGATGCGGTAGGCCTCTTCGAGCAACTTGTCGGCGGGCAGAACCGCTTTCACGAAGCCACCTGCAAGCGCTTCGTCCGCTTTCAGGATATCCCCGGTGTAGCACCACTCCAGCGCCTGCGACATGCCCACGATACGCGGCAGGAACCAGGTGGAGCAGGCCTCCGGGGTAATGCCGATCTTGTTGAACACAAAGCCGATGCGGGCGTGCTCGGAGGCCAGCCGGATATCCATGGCGCAGGTCATGGTGGCGCCAATACCCACCGCGGCGCCATTGATAGCGGCAATGACCGGCTTCTTGCAGTCGTAGATCGCCAGGGTCAATCTGCCGCCGGTATCCCGCACATCGCTGATCATCTGCGGGTCGTCGAGGCGCTTGTGCATATCGTCCATGGTTGGCTTCAGCTTTTCATTGAGGCCAAACACGTTGCCGGCCGCGGCGAGGTCCATGCCGGCGCAAAACGCCCTGCCTTCGCCGGTAACCACGATCGCCCGCACCCCGTCGTCGTCGCTGGCGCGATTGAAGGCGGTGATCAGCTCGTTGGCCATCTCCACCGTAAAGGCGTTGAGGTGGTCGGGACGATTGAGGGTGATGGTCAGGATGTTGTCGGCCACTTCGTAGCGCAGGGTGTTATAGCTCATAGCGGGCTCCAGTCTGGTTGCGATTGGTTGGTCGGTGCAGGGATTGGCCCAGCAGGGCCGGACACTATAGCGGTTTCGAGGCGGTTATTGAATTTGCGCGAGCTTTTTTACTACCCAGTACCACACCGCCGAGTTGAGATTGAGGCCAATATGGCTGCCCAGGACCTCGATGTTGTGTACGTGGGGGTAGTCGCCCTCCTGCCTCGAGGTGCGCCAGTTGACCACCCCGTCGGCCCGGGTATAGATGGCGGTGGTGGGTACCGGCGGTGGCACGGACAATAGCGCCTCCACATCCCGGGTATTGGATTGCGGGTTAAGCCGGCGATACAGGCCGCTCGCGTGAGAGGCATTTGCGTGGCCCTTGCCGAATGGGCTGCCCAGGGTAATGACCTGGTGGACGTTGTCCGGCTCCGTCCTTGCTATTTCCCGGGCGTAGATGCCGCCCAGGGAATGCCCGACAAGGGATATCTTACCACCGCCCTTTGCCAGCAATTCTGCCATCACCACTCGCAGCGACTCTTCGGAAAAACTGCCGGGACCCAGGTTGCGGCCCTGCTGCCACCCCGCGGTGATATAGCCCAGGCCACGCAGGTAGCGAACAAGGGGCGCATTGCCACGGTCATCACCCAGGAAACCGGGAATCACCATCACACTGTGCCGGCTGCGTGCTCTGGGCATCCGGCGCAGCAGAGGTGTTGCCAGGCCCAGGCAGGCCATGTCCGCCAGCGCTCGGGGGCCATCGCTCAGGGCGAGCAGCGCATTGGGCGGCTTCAGGCTCAAGTGCTGACCCCTGGGCCAGGCTCCTGCTTCGGGGTTCGTTTGGCCTTTGGCCCGGCTTTGCGCTTCGCACTGACCTGGCCTTGTGCCTTGTCCGCCGCTGCCAGCAACTCGTCGAAGCTCGCCTGCAGGCACTGCCGGTAAAAAGCCGGGTCCGGCATCATCTTGCGGCAACTGGTGCTACTGATCACGAATTGCCCGCAATAGCTGCCGATGGTGTGGAACAGGCCCAGGCCGTCCTGTATTGGGCCTGTACCGTAGTTGGCGACCATTTTTGCACCGGTACTGTACAGTGGGGTGGGCGGTCCGGGCACGTTGGTGATAACGCAGTTGAAGGCAGGGCTGACCCTGTTGCTCAGGCCCCAGCGGCTGGCCAGGCGGGCCGCCTGGGCCGTCAGCATGGACGGGATAAACTGACTGTAGTCAGTCATCGCCTCGGCCCCTATGGCATTGGTGAGTTCCTTGGCATTCTGGCTCCCTTCATGCACGGATTCCAAGCGCGCCAGCGGGTTTTCAATATCGCTGCGAACGGCAACGGTCATCGCTGCTACGAGATTGCCGCCTGCCACGTCCTTGTCGGAGCGGATATTGATGGGTGCCATCGCCGCCAGGGACTCCTCCGGCAACTCGCCGTGGGCCACCAGGTACTTGCGCAGCGCACCCCCGACGATAGTGATGGCGGTATCGTTCACCGTCGCACCGCGTACCGAGTTCTTGATCTTCTTGATGTCCTCCAGTGGCACGTTGATGGCGTCGAACACCCGGTGGGGCGACACCTGGCCGTTGAATCGGGTACGTGGAATTTTTTTCACCCTGCTTAGCTTGCCGCGGGAGAGACCCGCCACCGCCTTGGCCATGCCGGGCACGGAATTCCTGGCCACGCTGACAAAGTGAAACGGTTTGCTCAGGTTGTTGAACTGGGACCTCAGCACCAGTTCCAGGGAGGAGGGGTGCTGGTCTACCTTGATGACGGCGGGCTGGCGGGCTTTGTGGTAGTCCGGTGACAGGTCGTGCATTGCCGCCGTCATCTCCATCCCGGAGGTGCCATCGATAGCCGCGTGGTGGGTCTTGGAAAGCATCGCGAAACTGCCCCTGGGGATGCCCTCCACGTTGTCCAGGCCCTCGATAACGTATACCTCCCACAGGGGTCGTTTCCGGTCGAGGGGCCGGGCGTGCAGGCGGGCTACCTGTATACACAGCTGGCGCCAGTCACCCGGCTTGGGCAGGGCGATGTGGCGGATGTGGAATTCCGGGTCGAAGGCGCCTTCCGTTACCCAGTAGGGATGATCCAGCCCCAGGGGCACCGTCATCAGGGTCTGGGTCATGATGGGCACTGCCAGGGCGCGGTTATAGCTGTTCTCGATGATGTCCTTGAACCGTACTTTGCCGCCGGGGGCGGTGGACGGGTCGTAGATCCCAAGCCCCGATATGTGCATCGGGGCGTTGGCGGTTTCGAGGTAGAGAAAGGAGGCGTCGAGACCCGTTAACTGTTTCATCTCGTTGTCTCCGGGCCACGGGTCTAGAAGAAGTACTGGACTTCAAGGCTGTAGGTGAGCGGCTCGTTGGCATAGCCGCTGATGGCGCCGAATTCATTGAGCCGGTTCAGGCTGACCCAGGTTTCCTCCCCGGTCAGGTTCTTGCCGCTGAGGATCACCCGGAACTCTTCGGCGGTACTGAACCAGGTCAGGCTGGCATCTACCCGGTAGTAGGAATCC
This sequence comes from Haliea sp., assembly GCA_024642245.1. GTDB lineage: Bacteria > Pseudomonadota > Gammaproteobacteria > Pseudomonadales > Halieaceae > JARRPM01. The sequence goes on along the minus strand of JAHEBM010000015.1, from coordinate 54,640 downwards.
GCCAGGGTGTCGTTTGTGTTGAAAACATCGTATTGGCGCTCATCGACCCAGGAATAGCTGCCGGACAATACGAACTCGCCCATGGTGTCCGTGCGCCAGGAGTAGCTTGCATTGGTGAAAATCTTGTTCTCGGGCGACTGGGTGAGGGGATTGCCCGACAGGTCTATTTCCTGGGTCGAGTCCGGATCGGCAATGGTATCCAGGGCGCAGCAAAACTCGGTGTATTCGCCGTCGATGTAGCTGTAATTGGCCATCAGGGTGAGGTTTTCGGTGGCCAGCCAGGTGGCCTCCACTTCAAAGCCCTTTATTTCAGCCTTGTCGGCGTTGACGATCTCGCTCACCGGCAGGTTCACGTCATTCAGGTAAGGCACCAGTACCTGCATATCGCTGTAGTCATAAAAATAAGCGGCCGCGTTGACCCGCAGCACATCGGCATAGGTACCCTTGTAGCCGATCTCGTAAGAGGTCACCTCTTCCGGATCAAAGCTGGGATTTTCCTGCAGGGAGCCGAGCCGGAAACCGCCCGCCTTGTAGCCGGTGGATACGCTGGCGTACAGCATCTGGTCGTCGCTATACATGTAGTCGATCACGGCGCGACCCGAGACATTGCTCCAGTCGTCGTCGATCTTGCGCGTGTTCAGTGCCGGATCCGCACTGAGGAAACCGCAACAATCGGCAGGGAAGCCCAGGGCCGCCCAGACCGGGAACAGGGCAGAGGCGCCGGGGACCGCGTTGGGATCGGCGACGATATAGTTTGCCTCGGTGCCTTCCTTTTCATCATAGGAGTAGCGAATACCGGCCGTCAGTTTCCAGCTCTCGTTAAAGGTATAATTGGCGTCCGCATAGGCCGCGTAGGAATCTACCTCAAGGTCACCGTTCTGCCAGTACTGCCAGTGGTCCCGCGGGTTGAGATTGGGCTGGACCGCAGCCTTGTTGTAGTAATCATCAGCCGGTACAGTATTTGCCAGGTAGTCGGCTTGCAGGCTGGCAATGGTGTAGGGCTGTTCGACTTCCTGATGGTAGTAGTACAGGCCGGTCACCCATTGCAGCGGGCCATCGTCGGCGGAAATCAACTGCAGCTCATGGCTGTAGCTCCTGGAGTTTTGCTCTGCACCCTCGACAACACGCACATCCGGGTTTGAGGTATTTCCCAGGTCGCCGTTTTTGGCGGTGTAGTCGCCATCGAAATAACCCCCGATATACTTTGCCGTGACATCGTCCAGGTCCCAGGTGATATGGGTGATGTACTTGTTGTTATTGAAGTCCTTGGTCCTGAGCTCGTCGTTCTGGTCGACCTTATAGCGGTCCTTCACCGCCGGGTTTACCCGATCCCACTGGTACTGTTCGCTATAGAGGAACCCATCCTGGGTTTTCAGGGCAGGCTGGTAGGGCGTAATCAGGTAGCCGCCAAAGTTGACTCCGCTGCGGATATCATCGGTGCGGTCCGAAGCCCAGCTGAGCCAGATGTTCAGCTTGTCGGTGGCATCCCAGCTGAGCTGGGCGCCGAATCCGGTGTGGTCCTCGTCGAAGATATCCTTGCCGCCCTGGTTCTTGACGTAGCCGTCGTGGCTGTCGCCGTAGGCGTAAACGCGATAGCCGAGGCCGTCGGTAATCGGGCCGGAGGAGGCGCCGCCCCAGTTGAACGTACCGTAATTGCCGCCGGTCGCCCGCAGTTCGTGTTCGAACTCCTCTGTGGGCCGTTTCGAGGTAACACTGACGGCCCCGCCGGTGGCATTGCGGCCAAACAGGGTGCCCTGGGGTCCGCGTAAAACATCGACCTGCTGCGTGGTAAGCGAGCTCGCGCGGCCCAGGACGCCGATCTCCGAGGTGTAGATCTGGTCCAGGTAGACGGCGACACCCGGCTCGGTACCCAGGCTGTTGGTGACCCGGCCAATGCCGCGCAGGAACAGGCGGTTGGGCGAGGTGCGCACCGACAGGGAGGGCACGATCGCCTCGTAGTCCTCGCTGTTGTTGATGTTCAGGTCATCCATCGCGGCGCTGCTGATGGAGGAGATTGCAATGGCCGTATCCTGCAGGTCCTCGGCCCGCTTCTGCGCGGTGACGATGACTTCCTCGAGCATGCCTGCCGGTTGGGCCAGCGCCGGTAAGCTGAGCACAGCCGCGGTTGTGGCAGCAAAGAGCAGGTTCAGTGGAGCGTGCGGTGTGTGTGTCATGGACAGGCCTCGTTAGTGTGACGCTATCTGTGGAATATTCCGGGACACACAAATTACAACGAAACATCGGCCTGTACTTGTCGCGCAGGTGACAGTCCGGGGCGAAAATTCAGTGGTATCTCGCCAGGGAATGCCGAGTGGGAGCGGCGAGATACCCTCCCTGCCTGTCCGCGACAGTCCGCGGGGCAGCGCGACGGCTATTGGCGTGGCGCGTGTCAAGCCAGGGCGGCAAGTTCGAAGGCAGTGGTTTTTTCCGGCTGATTGCGCTGGATCAAGCGACATGCTGAATCGCTTCAGGATATATCGACACCGAGGCGTGGAAGGGCGATCATTGTCCTCATTCGTTTATAAGGTCGGGAGAGATGTATGAGTTTGGTCAACACGCCTGTGCGCTACGGCTCACTGTCCATTGCGATGCACTGGCTGATGTTTTTCCTCCTGGTAGCGGTTTATGCCTGTATGGAACTGCACGAGTCGTTTCCCAAGGGTAGCGCCATGCGCGTTGGGCTCAAGAACTGGCACTTTACCCTTGGCCTAACCGTGTTCTTCCTGGTCTGGTTGCGGCTTGCCCTGCGCCTGTTCCAGGTGACCCCCGCGATCCAGCCCCGGCCCGCCAAATGGCAGGACATTGCGGCGAAGCTGGTACATATTGCCTTGTACGTCTTCATGATCGGAATGCCGATAGGGGGCTGGCTGGTGCTCAGTGGGGAAGCCAAGCCGATACCCTTTTATGGCATCGACCTGCCCGCCCTCATCGCGAAAAACAAGGATCTGGCCGAAAACGTCGAGGACATCCACAAGACGGTGGGGGAGATCGGTTATTATCTTATTGCGGTGCACACCCTGGCGGCGCTTTTTCACCACTATTACCAGAAGGACAACACCCTGAAGCGGATGCTGCCCTGGGGCTGAAGCGGCCAGCCCTTCTCAGGGCTGGTACCAGATAGGCGAGGACCAGGCGCGTTCCTGAAGGGTCGCCGGTACATTCTCCAGCAGGGGCAGACCCGCCCGCACCGAGTCAAAAGTGGTCCAGCGCGGGGTGGGAATTTCCAGCACCCGGGCGTAGTAGAGTGCGCGCTGGCTCGGGTCAAATTCCGGGTCCTCCCATACCGCTGCCAGTTCGTCGCTGCCGATGGTATTGCGATAGGTGGCTGTGGCCAGGTCCACGGTATTTCCCACCGGGGGCAACTTGCCGTCCGTTCCCTGCTGGCGTTCGCCTGACCAGGCGATGTCGAACACTTTGTCGTGGGTGCTGCCATCGGCTTCCACCCAGCCTTTTATGATCTGTATTCGATCGAGGTTGGCACCCAGTGCATCCTTGTTGGCCAGTACCAGGAACTTCGGTACCTTCTTGCCGGGGTTAACGAGTTCGCCGCCCATGGGTACGCCACCCTTGTACGCCCGTTCGATGACATCGGCCCGCTCCAGCATGACGGGCTTGTAATCCCATCCACCGAAGAATCGTACCGCCATACGGGGCCCGCTGGTGGCGTATACCTCGCGCTCGTGGATCGCGTCCCAGATCGCTTCACGGGTGTTGCTTGTTGCCCACACTGCGGTGATCGAACCGGGTGTCTGCTCCCGGGCTGCGATCCAGCCCCCAACCTCGGCGGTCTGGCGGCGCTCGGGGGTGGCATCCTCGGCCCCGTGGCCGCCGACAAAATTGTCTTCATCCACGTCCGCCGTCAGGCCGTTATGGCTGTCGGTACCGCCTACAAAGCCGAGCTTGAAGGGGTTTGTTCCCAGGGCCTGTTCCACCGCCATGCCCTGCACCACGCCGTAGCGCACGTAGTTTTCTTTCAGTGGCACGCGACCACTGAATTGGGCGATAGAGTTGGCGTTTTCGAAGTCGGAGAATTCGTCCGCCGCCCAGAACTGCGCGGTCACTTCCGAGTTACCCTTGACCTGCATCATCTCGATGGCGCGCTCAAAATGACCGCGAAGCTCGGCGTAGTTCCTGTCCAGTGCCTTGCCGTCATGATCCTTGCCGGGAAACATGCTGCCCTTGCTGGCATTGGAGTTGTGGGGCAGGGCGATGGAGCGGGCGCCCTTTTCCTCCTGGGCTTTAAGCCAGTTCCACAGGCCCTCCTCGTACATGATGTCGGAGGCGCCCATCGGTACCTCCGGCACCGCGGTGCCGCGGAAGATGACATTGCGGTGCAGGTTGCCCCCGCCGGGGGCACTGCTCCACTCGAAGGCGTTAAAGGTGGTGAATACCCCGGGCTCGTTGTGCGCTTCGGCGGCAGCGGTGACCACCTTCCAGCCGCTGGCGACCGCTTCGGGCCCCGGGTAAAAACTGGTGTGTCGGGGCTTGGCCCCCCGGTTGTTCTTCACCACGTACTCGATAAACCAGTTGCGTCGTTCCGCGAAGTCAGTCAGCCCGATAAGCTGCTGTATTTGTGGGATGTCGTGGCCCGGGGCCCCGGGGTTCAGGGCGGCGTACATCTCGCCCAGGTATTCCGCGTGGTCGGTGACCGCGGCAAAATCCAGTGGCCGGCGCATCTTGTGGGGCTGGCCGTTGACCACCACGGTTTCACCCCTGGCAAAGCGGTAGGCATCTCCCGGAGTCTGCCGTGTGCCCCCCAGGAACGCATCCAGGGAGTAGGCCGTGTGCACGTGGGTTTCGCCGAAATAGAGGTTTTTCTGTGGGTTTTCCTCGACGCTGGTGGCGGCCGCGGCGCCGTTCGCGCTGGCGGCCACCAGCAGGGCTGCAAGCGCGCGAACGCGCGTTGAAAAACGGCATGGCCGCTTGTTTTTGTTCATGAAGTCATCCCTCTTTTTTGCGCCTTTAAATCTGCCAGCAGCAGGAAGTATAGACGAGGGCGGTGCAACCCAGTTTGGATTGCGCGCCAATCTGGGCATTGGCGAAAGCTTTCAGTGGCGACTAGTCAATCAGCTCGCACAGGCCTTTGAACACCAGTTCGTTGTAGGTGACGATGCCCATTACCTTGCCGTTCTCTATCACCGGCACGCTGGACAGGCCGAAACGATCGAACATGCGGGCACAGTGTCGCACGTCCATATCAGGGTCCAGTGAGATCACCGGCTTGGACATGATTTCGTAGACGTTGACCCGTTTGGAGGGCCGGTCTTTCGCCAGCACTTTCTTGGCGATATCGGACAACAGCAGTATGCCGTAGGCGTCGTGCTGGTGTCGCTTCCTGACAATTACCACGCTGGCGTCCGCGGCTTTCATGGCTTCCAGGGCTTCCGCCACCGTCGCCAAGCCGTCGAGTTCCAGGTGGTCCGTGTGCATGACGTCGCGCGCTTTGATGATCTTCTTCATCTGCATTACAGCAACTCCTCTACTTCGTGAGTGATTTTCTGGGCCTGGGCAATGACGCCAACCGCATCCTCCACGTCGAGCTGGAAAGCGATGCCGGTGCCTGGCTCGTTGTCGAAATGGCCGGCGATACTGATCTCCTCGAGTATGACCCTGCTAAGGTGTTCCTCCACCAGCAGCAACACGACATCCCGCTGTGTTTCCAGCGACAGGCCGAAGAAGGTTTTACTGACCTTCAGACCCTCGCCGCGGGCGTTGTGGATAATGGTGGCGCCCGTTGCGCCTTTTTCACGGGCCGCGGTGAGTACCGCATCGGTTTTGCGGTCTTCAACGAATACGATGATCATCTTGAAGTGCATGGTGATATCCTCGTTCTACAGTTCAATTTATGTTGTCTTTGCTTTTTCTGCGAGTAATCCTGGCGCGAAATTCGGCGAGCTGGGCATAGGCCATCACCGACAGGATCGGGAACAGGCTGGCAAATGCGATCAGGCCGAAGCCGTCGAAAAGCGGATTCCTCCCGGGTACTGTTTCGGACAGGCCAAGGCCGAGTGCCGCCACCAGTGGTACGGTCACGGTGGAGGTGGTGACGCCGCCGGAATCATAGGCCAGGGGAATAATCAGCCTGGGTGCCACGGTTGTCTGCAGAACGACCAGCACGTAACCGCCAATAATGTACCAGTGGATGGGGTCGCCCACGACGATGCGGTAACAGCCCAGGGAAATACCCACCGCTACCCCCAGGGCAACGGAGATCCGTAGCCCGGAGATGCTGATCGCGCCCCCGGAAACCTCGTTGGCCTTGATGGCCACGGCTATCAGTGAGGGTTCGGCTATGGTTGTGCTGAAACCGATGGTAAAGGCGAATATGTACACCCAGTAGTAATCTTTCCAGTTGATTTCGCCACTCCCTTCCTTGAGCCCGTGGCTGGCCTGGATGAAAGCGGGGTCGGTCAGTTGCTCCGCCATCATTCGTCCAAGTGGGAACAGGCACCATTCCAGTCCCAGCAGGAACAAGGACAGGCCCACCAGCACCCAGCCGAATCCCCACAGAATGGCGCCGAGATTGGCTGGTTTACGTCGCAGTACCAGGAACTGGAAGCCGAATATTATGGCAGCGATGGGCAGTACGTCGTGCACGGTACTGAGCGTCACTTCCACCACGGCGCTGACAATACTCATTGGATCAGCATTCCATAGCCCATGACGAAGATCATCGGTGTGAGGGAAGCCAGCGCAATGAGCCCGAAGCCGTCGATCATGGGATTGCGGCCACGGATAGATGAGGCCAGACCTACCCCCAGGGCGGTGACCAGGGGCACCGTGATTGTCGAGGTGGTGACACCCCCGGAATCATAGGCGATACCGATAATCTCCTCGGGAGCGAAGGTCGTCATGATCACTACCAGTACATAGCCGGCAATGATCAGCCACTGCAGCGGCCAGCCCTTGAGGATGCGTACTACCCCGATAACGATGGCCAGGCCCACGGAGAAGGCGACTGTGTAACGCAGGCCGGTGGCATATTCCTCCCGGGCCGTGTCGGAGGCCTCGATCATGGCTCCCGCTGCGGCCACGTCGGCGGCTTCCGCTGCCACTGCAATCAGGGCTGGTTCGGCCACCGTGGTGCCGAATCCCAGGCAAAAGGCGAATGTCACCAGCCAGAACAGGCTACCCTTGCGGGCAAAGGCTGTGGCCATCGATTCTCCAATGGGGAACAGTCCTTGTTCGAGGCCGTGAATGAAAAAGGTCAGGCCCAGCACCACGAACAGCACCCCGAGTAATAGCTGGCCCACGTTCGGCAGCGGTTGCTGCAGTACGCCGAACTGGAAAAAGACGATCACCAGGAAAATCGGCAACAAGTCCCGCAGGCTGCCGAGCATCGCTTTCAGGAGTTTTCGCAGTGTACTGGTCACATCAATCTCTATCGAGGGCAGCGGCCAGCATACCAGCTGTTGCGTACGGAATATTGACATGCCTGAATAAATCCCCGTTTACGCCGCGTGGTCGTGGTGCGAAGGGGAATTTCCCCGGCGGGCATGGTAGCCTTTGCTGAAATCGGCAACGCCGCCTTGTGCGGCCCTGGGATTATCATGAAATATTATGCGCTAACTGCAGCGGCCCTGGCCCTGCTGGTTGCCTGCACCACCACCGATGAAATCATTATCGACAGGCAGGGCGTGGACATGTCCCGCTACGAGCAGGATCTTGCGGAATGCAGGAGTTATGCCGCCGAAGTCCAGGCGGGCAAGAAGGTCGCTACCGGGGCTGCTTCGGGCGCGGTGGTGGGGGGATTGATCGGTGCCATAACCGGTGATGCGGGCAAGGCAGCCGGCGTGGGCGCTGTCACTGGCGGCGCCAAGGGTGCAAGCGAGGGGGCCGAGGACAAGGTCCAGGTAACCAAGCGCTGCCTCCGGGGTCGGGGCTACAAGGTACTCAATTGACAGGGCGGGCCTTAGCCCGCCCGGAAAATTGCCCGGCGCCCGCCTACGGGCGCCGACCTGCGCAGGCAGGATTTATTCGGCCACAACTGCCTTTTCCAGGGTCAGTGCCATCGCCCTGGTGTAGGTGATGATGACTGTCTGGCCGAGCGTTACGCCTTCCATTTTCTCCGGATTCACATCGGCTATGACATGAAAATTACCCTTGGGGTCTTTCACTGTCACCGTACCCGTGGCGCGATTCATGCCTTCGATGGTACACACGGCCTGGATAGCGCGACCGACTGCTGCACCCGGGGGCATACCTGCCTCCGCAATGCCGGCGGCATCGAGTTCAACCCAGGGGTTCTTGATTTCGTCCGCTGTCGGAGTGCGCAGTTCGCCGCTGATCGACTCGACATAGGTAGCCATAACCAGGTCGCCTTTTACGAATTCGTCAAAGCGCTTGACGCCATCACCGACATTCAGGGTAATCGCTTCGCCCAACGGCCCTTCCAGGGTGATATCGCGGGTCTTGTAATCGATCGCGGTAATCACGGCGGATATCTGCCGGGCGACCGTACGCTCGCCATCGCCTGAGGCTCCCATTTCGACCTCTGCCAGTGTGACGGCGGGGGCTGCGCCCAGCAGTACGGTGGACATAATGGCCAGCGCGGGAATGAGTTTGTTAAATTTCATGATTGAGTTCTCCGTTTTAGTTGTGTATCGCAACAGGCATTCTAGGACGCTATCCGGAGTATGGCCAAAGATTTCTCATGCCCCCGGTATTGATAGCAGCGAGTGTCGCCAGGAGCGGTCCGGTTAGCCGGCTGATCGCCGCTTTGCAGGCCTAGTTCCCGAACAGCTTGTCCAGCAGCTTGCCCGCTTTTTTCTCGATCTTGCGCTGGACCTCGTGCTTGCCAAGGTCCTTGATAATTTCCTCGGTATCGACCTTGCACCACTTGCCCGGCTCGCCATTGGCGTTGCCCGCGCAGTCCACCGGCCAGTCGATGGCGGTCAGGCGCTTGCTCACCCGGCAGGCGTGGTCCAGGGTTTCCAGTTCCGGTGACAAGCGAGCCTTGAAGGTGGCCCTGAAGTCGCGGCTGATCAGCTCATAGGCGCCTGCTCCCCGCAGGCTGAGCTGCGCCAGCTCCGCCCTCAGCGGATTGAGCAGGGCCTTGCCCTGTGCCAGCTGGATATCCGCAGCCAGGGCCTGGAAGCGTGTGCTGGTGGGGAAGGTGGCGGTGAGGGCTTCCTGGTTGGTGAGCGCCACAGCCTGGCATAACATGCCCTCGATGCCGATATCCTGCAGGGTCACCTCGGCGGTTTCCAGCCTGATCGGCCCATTCAGCGCGGCGAGCAGCTCGTTTTGCGTGCGCCCCGAGCTCGCCAGGTGCCAGTCCAGGCTGGCCTTGCCCGTTGCCACTGGTGCTACCGCCGTCGCGGCCAGGGTATCGGCGATGTCCAGCCCCGCGAGCGTGCCGGTGGTCGCCAGCGTGGCGGTGTTGTGCCTGGCGTTGAACGTGCCCTCCATTGCCAGCTGGCCGCCGTGTACCACCCCGGTGAGGGAGCTGATGTGGATGACCCCGTCGACGGCGCGCACTGTGAGTTCCAGCTTGTCGATGGCGTGACCGCCGAGCAGTGCCTTGTCTATCGTCAGGTCTGCGCGGGTATCAATATTGCGCAGGCCCGCCAGGGGCAGGGGATCCTCGCCGCCTACGGGGGCGTTGCCGGCATCGGCCGCCGCTTCCGGGCCCGCCAGCGCCAGCAGTGCCGGGTCGAGCAGGTTGAAATGCAGGTCGGCATCGATGAGTGGGCTTTCAAACCCGGCGTAGCGCAGCTTCCCTTCACCACGGGCCTGCGCAATTTGCAGCACCACTTGCAGGTCGGCGAGCTGGCGGTTGAGGTCCGCTTCGCCCTGGGCTTGCAAGGTGATCGGTTGGGCGGTAGCACCGGCTATTTCCAGCTCGACGGTATCCAGCACCACGACCTGCCGCTGTTGGTCGACCCGCACAGTACCCCGCAGGGTCAGCTCGATGGGCGGCTCTCCGGGCAGCCTGACCCGTGCCTGCAGCCCGATGGGGCGCGCATCAAGGTTGAGGTCGTTGGCCTCGACATCCCGCAGTTCGATAACGGTGGGCGCGGCGCCGCCTGTATTCAACAGTTCCACTGTCGAATTCGTCAGCTTCAGGGTCTTCACATTGAGGGCCAGTGGTAGCGCCAGGGCCGCCTGGGAGCCGGCAGCGCTCCCCGCCTCGGCCTGTATCTTTCGACGCTGCGCATAGAACGCGTCGAGTTCCTGGTCGCTCATTTTGCCGGTGTCGACCTTGTCCTGTTTTTCCTGCGCGGGAATCCTGCTGGTGAGCCCGTCGAGCTTGAGGGATGCGATCTCGATCCTGCCGGAGAACAGGGGAAGCAGTTGCAGCCCGAGCTCAAGCGACTTGATCTGCAGGCCAGCCTGCCTTTCTTCGGGCATGGTCAGGCTGACGTCAGCCAGGGTAACGCCGATCCGGGGAAACAGTTGCAGGCCGATATCCCCCCCCACCACCAGGGTGGCGCCGGTTTGCTCCTTGATCGTCGCGCTGGCCAGGTCGAGGATCTTCTCTTTATCGATCAGCAGGGGAAGCAATAACAGCACCAGCAGGCTGAGTGCCAGCGGCGCAACAATGAGGAGGGCTTTGGTACGCGTCATAAGATGGCCGCCTTTGCAGAGAGTGCACAGCTTGCTTAATCAGCACCGGCATCGTCAAGGCCGCCGCCGGCAGGATTCCATCAAGTCAGTAAGCTTGCAACCAGTTGCTCAGTATCTATCGCCTGTGACAGAAAATGATTGCCACCACTGGCCGCAGCTTTTGTGCCGGCTCCTCACCTCGGGCGTTTTTGTCAGTATGCTCAGGCCTGACCCTGGATACCTGCCAGCCCGCTGAGGTAATCGAAATCCGACCGGCTCAGCCTGAGCACAGTGCGGATCCGCTCCGCCGAAGTGCCGAGCTTGCACAGAGCCACGAACAGGCCCAGGTCAAGCTGCGCGAGTTTGAACAGGCTGATTTCGTGTGCTGGTTTGGCCGCGTGCGAACCGCCGGTGTTCTGCAACGTGGTCGTGCCGGCGTGGAATGCGGTTGGGGTGTTGTTGCTTTGCATAGATCTCTCCATTTGCGGTTATTTACTTTGGTGGATTGCCAGGCCCGTTGCCCTTCATCCGGTATATCGAACATTAAATCCCGCAGGTGATAGAGCAACTTGCATGCCAAGTACTAAACCCGCTGAACTAGCGGCATTGGGCTTGTGACGGCGAGTGAACGCGTTGCAAAACGCAAGGTGTTTCAGGAAAAGGGGGTGTCGGGCCGGGCCAGCGAAGTGGCGTACGGCAGGGGAACTGGGCTTTACCTGGCCTGGAGCGCTTCACCCAGCGCCCGCAGGCTGGTGGATTTGAGACGTTCCTGAGTCGCCAGCCAGTCGCCGGCAAGTTCCTCTCCCGCCCGCAAGCTGATCTCGATCGCGGCCAGGGCGTCCCCGGCCTCGAGCAGGCCGACACTGCGGAAGATGCTGGCAAGGCTGTGCACGTGGCGTTGCACCGTGGCCCGGTCGCCGGCGCTTTCAGCCGCGACCAGCTCATCCCAGCGCTGGTCCGCTTCCGTGAGGACCTTGTCGACAACCGTTGCCAGGTTGCCCCGGCCAATCTGTTGTTCGAGTTCCTCCAGCACCGACAGATGCAACAGCCTGGCGTGCGGCTCGGCCGCGTTAACAGTGTGTGCCGTGGCAGGGTCGCTGGGCGGCGGTGTTGCCGTGGCGGTTTCGGGAATCCAGCGACGCAGGGCGTTGGCCAACGCCTCCCTGACGATGGGTTTGGTAAGGTAAGCATTCATGCCGGCCGCCAGGCAGGCTTGCTTTTCCAGGGTATCGGCGTGGGCCGTGAGCGCTACGATCGGCAAAACGGTGTCATCCGCAAATTCACGTATTTTCCGTGTAGCCTCAAGCCCGTCTACCTCGGGCATTGTGAGATCCATCAATACCATGTCTAAGCCGCCAACTCTGGCCACCGCTATGGCTTCGGCTCCACCGCTCGCCGTTACCACTTCAACGCCAAGCGACTCCAGGATCATGGAGCCAAGCAGCAGGTTGGTATCGTTGTCATCCACGAGCAGGACCCGACCCCCGATTGTTGTCGCGTCCGGCTCTATATTGTCGATCGTGGAATCTGGTATGTCTTCTGTCCTTACCAGTGGCAGGCACAGCTGAAACCAGAAAGTGGAGCCAGAGCCCACAGTGGATTCAAGCCCTACTTTACCGCCCATGTGCTCGATATTGCGTCGCACGATATCCAGACCCAATCCCGTGCCTTTTTCAATGCCCTTATCCGTATCCGCGTGGCCGCTCCAGAAAGGTTCAAATATGCGCTCCCGGTCATCTGCAGCGATCCCGCTACCGGTGTCCACCACTTCAAACCGCAGGGTGTGCCGTCCATCCTTGATTGCAACCGGTCGGCAGTTCAGCGTGATCGAGCCGCTATCAGTGAACTTGATGGCGTTGATCAATAGATTGAGCAGGGCCTGCTGCAGCAGCTGTGGTTGGCCGGAGAAGTTCCAGGCCGGATGGATCTCCAGATTGAGGCGCATTTCCAGTGATTTTTCCACGGCCCTGGCGTGCACCACATTTTCGACCTTATGCAGCAGTGACGAGAGGTTGAAGACCTTCGCCCCTTCGTCTATCCCGGTAAATTCCAGCTTGGAGACGTCGAGCACGTAATTGATGACCTCCATGAGGTTTTCGGAAGAGCTTTTTGCCAGCGGAAGTAGCTTCAACCTGAGGGCCTCCGCAGGCTCGCCGTCCAGCAGGCTGAGGGCGCTTACGATGCCGTTCAGCGGCGTACGCATTTCATGGCTCATCTGGGCGAAAAAGCGCCGCTGGGATTCCTGGGCTTTTTCGACGGCGACCTTGGCAGCCTGCAGCTCATCGTTGAGCTTCTCGAGGTCCTGCACCATCTGCTTTTCCGTGTTCATGAAAAAGAGCTGGTCGAGTTGCACGTCCTGCATCGAGTAATCCGTCAGGCCGAGCCTGATGTCCGGGCAATGGGTATTGATCCAGAACAGCCAGGGTGAACCGCAGAAGCAAATTACCGGTTGGTCGTTATAACGGGCTCGCACCAGTTGCCCGCGGACCGCGAAGCGGCGGTTTTTTGCGGTCAGCAGGCACAGTGACTGCAGGCCGGCAATAGCGTCGGCATAGGAAGACAGGGCATTGGGCCGCCTCACATCGAACGCGTCGGCAAGGGCCGGGCGCGCCTGCAAATCCGGCATGTATTTCAGCGGCGTCTCGCTGGCGTGGATGATCGCCATGGATTCGTCCAGGCACAGCACGACGGAGAACAGCCGGTTCAGCTCCTCCCATGAAATACCATCCTTGTCGTTCACGCGGGCGATATCTCCACTTCAAAAATAGTATGCGCTCCCTGCTCCACCTCCACTTCGGTCTGGCTGAGGATTGTCATCCTGCTGTTGAAGCGGACGGCGAGGCCCTTCAGCAGGCCGACCACGAAGGGTGTAAGCCCCTGGCGCTTGCTGCGGTAGTGAACCAGGTGGTGCTCGCCCTTCTGTTCGACCTGGAACTCCGGCGGCACATAGTCCAGGAAGGTGCTGGTGATGCGATCGTGCAGGGCATTCAGGTTTTGCAGGAAGCCGAGCATGTCCTGGCCGGCGGAGTCCAGCAGCATGCCGTAGGATTTGTTAGCGGTCTCAAGCACCCAGTGCTCGCCGAACATTTCAAGACAGGCCGCTACAGGGGCGCCCAGCACCTCCGAGGCCGCCCCGGCAAGGTCATAGGTAATGCTGTCATCGTAGCGGCGCATCGAGAGGAACGAGTCCTCGGGGACGCCGGAAACGGCAAGCACCTGCCGCCACTTCTCCTCGCCGAATTGCTGGAGAATCATATCTTTCAATGAGTTGTTTATAAGGCCGTACATGGGATTTCCTCCAGCTTTATTGGTTTAATGCCGAAACGTCCTTCCATGTCTGCAGCTTGCGATACAGTGTGGAAGGCGCGACCTCCAGCAGGCCCGCGGCGCGGTTGATGTTGCCATCGCAGGCATCGAGTGCTGCCTGGATGGCATTTTTCTCAGTCAGCCACAATGGCTCGATTTGCTGGCGCCTTACCAGGTGCGACTGTTCCGGGGGATACTGTGCAGGTGCGGCAGCGGGCGCCCGGGACCTCGCGGGTGCGGGTTCTGTCTGCAGTGCGCCGCTGGTGACCGGGTCCGGCAGCATGTTGTATTCCACTGTTTGCCCGGTGTTGAGAACGACCACCTGTTGCATCGCATTCTGTAACTGGCGCACGTTGCCTGGCCAGGCGTAACGCCGGATTGCCTGGGTTGCCTCGGGAGAAAACCCGGTAAATGCCTTGCCTTCCTGCTCGCTGAACTGCCGCAGGAAGTGGTTGGCGATCATCATGACATCGACATCGCGTTCGCGCAGGGGTGGCATGCGCACAGGAACAACGTGGAGGCGGTAAAACAGGTCCTCGCGGAAACGCCCCTCCCTGACCTCGACCAGGGGGTCGCGGTTGGTGGCGCAGAGGAAGCGTACATCCACCTTTTCCAGGGTGTTGCTGCCGACCTTGCGGAAGGTGCCGGTCTGGATGAAGCGCAGCAGCTTTTTCTGCAGTTCCAGGCTCATTTCACAAATCTCGTCCAGGAACAGGGTACCACCATCTGCGACCCGGGCGGCTCCCTCCCGGTTATTGCTGGCGCCGGTGAAGGCGCCCTTAACGTGGCCGAACAGTTCGCTTTCCATCAGCTCGCCGGGAATGGCCCCGCAGTTTATGGCGATGAAGGCGGCGTTGCGGCGCGGGCTCTGCTGGTGAATCGCCTCTGCCGCGAGTTCCTTGCCGGTGCCGCTCTCGCCGACGATAAATCCGGTAGCGTCGCTCGCCGCGAGCGAGTCGATGGTTTTGTACACGGACTGCATGGCCAGCGATTGGCCGATGAAATTGCAGTAGTGATCGCGCTCGAGGCTGGCCAGCTCGTTGACCCGTTTGCCGAGTTGCAGCTGGGCGGCGGCATTGGCCAGCGTGACCTTCAGGCGAGCCGCATCGAATGGTTTGGTCAGGAAATCGAACGCCCCCCGCTGGATGGCCTTTACCGCCATGTCGGAGGTGCCGTGCGCGGTCATCACTATGATTTTCGGCGGGTTGGGCAGGGTAGTGGCATCGTCGAGGAAATCCAGGCCATTGCCGTCGGGCAGCTCGATATCCAACAGCACGATATCCGGCTGGAAAGCGCCCAGCACCGCGTGGGCGGAGCCCAGTCGCTCCACCGTCACAAGCTGGTAGTCCGTGTCATCCAGGTAGGCTTTGTAGATTGCGGACAGCGATATGCTGTCCTCGATCATCAGTACTTTTGGCCTGGTATTCATGCTGTTCTCACCCTGTTGGTGGGGCTGATTCCCCGATTGCGATTTATGGGTAGATACAATCAAGGTCTATGCCAGCTTTCCGAAAATGGGAGGCGAATTGAAAAAATTTTAACCCATTGAATTTAATAGAAAAAATATTGTTTATGAAATATTCAAGGCCAGGCGCGCCCACAACGGCCGATTCGATAGAGCTTATGATGCAGCATGCGTTGCAAAATGCAATTCAAATTGCAAAAAGGGATACTACCAGTACATTCAATTTCGCGCGGCGGACACAAGGTGTAAGTGAGCGAGGGCCAGGGCGATGGCGCCCAGGGTAATGCCCTGGGCATAGGCGAGGCCCGGATTGAGCGCCAGGTTGAACGTCTGTGCCGTGAAGAATATCAGCAGGGCCCAGAGCAGGGCGTTGTGACGGCCGGTGTGTTTTCGGGCGGCCATGTTGGACCGCCACAGCGCGCGCCATATCTTGCCGTGCATGAAAAGGTAGAGGCAGGTGCCGACCAGCCCGTATTTATAGAAAGTACCGACCAGGCCGAGGTCGGAGGAGAAAAAATAGGGCGCCACGATATCCTGCTCGGTATCCCCGTAGGAGCTGTCTTCTCCCGCCCCCAGGAAAAAATGGTGCGGGATATGTTCGAACGCCAACATGAAAGCCTTGGCGCGGATATTGCCGCCGTCGGCGGTCATGAATTCTGACAGGGCCACCTGCGCCACCACGGGCAGGAGCACCAGTACCAGGGGCGCGAGCACCACTATCAGGTGCAGGCGGTTGCGGTGGTTGAGGAAAATCGGATAGAGCAGCATGGACAGCAGCATGGTGGCGAGGGTTGAGCGGAACATGACGATGCTCCAGATGTAGGCGGCCAGACCGACCACCAGCGCCGCGCCGAGAATAGTGCCCGGTCGTCGCGATTGCACCAGCAGCATCAGGGCACCGAGCAGGCCTACCATGATGGCGAACAGCGGTGGTTTGAGCCGGAAACCGCGCCACTCGTCGTAGGTGACCAGGTTGCTTATCGTGTGGTCGGGTGAGAAGAACGCTTCCCGCAGGTCCATTGTGCTGTAGAAATACAGGTAGTTCAGCATCAGTGCAACCAGGGCGGCCCATATAGCCCGCTCGACCGAGGCCAGCGGCAGGCCGCAACGGCACAGCAGGTAGATGCCGGGACCCGCAAAAGCGAGCATGAATTCCCGGGCGGAGAAAAAGCTGTACAGCACATTGCCGGTAAAATTGAGGCTGAAGACCACCGAGCTGATCAGCATGATGCCGAAAATGAGCAGCATCGGGCGGCGCACCCAAACCAGCCATTCCTCCCGCGACAGGCGAAACAGTCCCTGCCAGATGCCCATGGCAAACAGTGTGAGAGCGCTGGCGATGCCCAGCTCCTGGAGCCGGTTCGCGAAGTAATAACGACCGCCCTGGCAGCCGGCAAAAACGGCGATGAAAACCAGCCCCATGATGATCGGGTGGAGCTTGAGTGCCAGCAGGGGTCGCCGGTAGGGAGGCGCCTTCATGTTGATGGTTGCCGCGCTCACGTCTCAGCCGCCAAACGCCTGCCTGCCCAGCAGAACTGAGCCGACTGTCCAGGCATTGCGAAACTGCCCGCGCAGCAGGCGTTTTGCTACCGCCAGCCAGCTGTCCACATAGCACATGGCCAGGAAGCGCAACTGGTGCTTGCGCATGTAGATCAGCCTGCTGCGGAACATGTGGAAATCTGACAGCGTCGAGGCGGCGCGGCTGTAACTCCTGGAACCGATCGAGCGACCCTCCCGGTGATACAGGCGGGCATCCGGCGCGATCCTCAGGCGATAGCGGCCCCCGGCCCGGGTAAACCAGTCAATCTCCTCGTAGTAGAGGAAATAGTCCTCGCCCATCAGCCCGACCGTTTCCAGGAAGTCCCTCGGCAGCAGTACGGAGCAACCACTGAGATAGGACAGCTCCTGCTCGATAGAGTCGATATCCTGTGCGGCGCGTTCGTGGGCGAAGCGACCCTCCGAGCAGGCCGCCTGGCCGGTCATCCGGTTGAAGCGGTTGCCGCCGATAGCCTGGATAATCTCGGGCCGATCGAAAAAGTGGATCATGGAGCCGCATACCGCCGGGGCCGGTGTACCCTGCAGGCATTTCACCATATTGGCCAGGCAAGCGGGCTCGACCAGCGTGTCATTGTTGAGAAGCCACACATAGTCCATATCCGGTTGCTTAAGGGCGAAGCGCAGTCCCACGTTGTTGCCGGCGGCAAAACCCAGGTTGCCGCCATTGTCGATAAGTACCAGGGAGGCAGCGGGATCGCAGTTTCCCTGCTCCGCGGTGGCGCGATCGATCGTCGCATAGGGCAGTGGCAGCGGCGCTTTGAGCAGCAGGCGCGACAAGCGCGGGTGGCCAGGTGGCTCGACCGCCAGCTCCCCATCCGCCCACATCGCTATCCGCTCCAGGCTGCCATCACTGGAGGCGTTGTCGCATACGATGGCGCGCAGGGAGACCCCGGTGGAAGCAAACAGGGATTCCAGGCAGGCCACCGTATCCCGCCAGCCGTTCCAGTTGAGCAGGACCACGTATATTGTCGAATCAGTCATGGGTGTTCTCCCCTGTAGCCAGCATGGCCAGTAATGCGGTGTCGTCGATAAAGCGCACGGGTTTTTCCAGCGCCGCCATGCGGAACATCTGGCGGATGTTGGGACCGGCTCCGCTTACCAGGATTTCGCCTTTTTCGCTTTCCTGTAGTGACTTGATGAGTGGGTACAGCTCGGCGATTGCCGAGCTTTCGAGCAGCGCCACATCGCGGAAGTCGAGAATGCAGGTGCGATCCCTGGAGCTGTCGCGCAGGCTCTCAACAAATCCGATGCGGGCCAGGCTGTCACCGTCGATGCGCCCGGCGAGAAAGATCAGCCCGGTATTGCCCATCATGTAACTCTTGCAGCAAAGGCCCTGTTTGGCGCGTTTGCCAGCCTTGCTGTTCAGGGCATTCAGGGTGTTCCCCTCCTGGTTTTCACCCAGTACGTCCATGAGGCGGCAGGCGGCAAGCTGGCGTTTTACCGCGGCGGTCATGCCCAGCAGGGAAATATCGTTTTGTGGGTCGCGCAACATATCAGCCAGGGTGAAAAACTCCTGGTGGCCACTGATTTCGACGTGTTTTACCTGGCTGAAGTCGAGCAGTCGCGTCGCGGTTTCCAGGCGGCCCGCCTGCAGTGATCGCACGAGTTGTTCCAGGTACTGCCGGGTCAAAAGGCTTGGCAGGCGTAGCACAGCCAGGGACTGGTCGCGCGAGGACCAGATCGAGCGCCACTCTGGTGCCGCGCTTTTCTCGCGTCGCATACCGCTATAAAGCAGGTCTTCCTTGATCCTGTAATAAATAAGCGGGCTGGCCAGCGCACCTAGCTTGAACAGCCCCTTGGCATACCGGCGCCAGAGTCGCACGGGATCCTGGGAGATGCGGTAGACCCATTCCAGGTTCAGTCGCTGCATCCACTGCGGTGCGCGCCTGGTTTTCCCGGTAATGAATTCGAACGTGCCACCAACGCCGATGGCCACCGGCACCTGCAACTTATGCCTGTTGCGATTGAACCATAATTCCTGCTTGGGATTGCCCAATCCCACCAGCAATATGTCTGCACCGGAATTGTTGATATTGTCCAGGACTACCCTGTCGTCAGCGGCAAAATCCGCCAGGGCGGGCCCCTGGGTGTGGATAAAGGGGGCTGACGTGCCGGCGATCCTGAGGCCCCGGTGGCTCGCCTGGAGGGTTTCTGCCGCGGCGGCCGCGACCCCCTCGCCGCCACCGAGCAGGAACAGTGACAGCCCTTCGCGGGCGGCCCTGGCGGCAAGCGCAGGTGTCATATCCGAACCAGTAACCCGCTGGCGCAGTGGCGTGCCTGCGATCTTGCTGAGCCAGACAATCGGAAATCCGTCAGCGGTTACCAGGTCGGAATTGCGCAGTACGTTAAGTAGTTCCGGGTGGCGCGGTCGACTGAATGCCCAGCCCAGCGAATTTACCAGGAAATCCACGTTCAGGGTCGATACAAGGCGGGTGTTGCCGTCCCGGCTTTTTGCCATGTCGATGATCCGGTCAACCGCCTGCTGCAGTGACAGGTTGTCGACCGGAATACCCAGGGAGTTAACACAGTCCCGTTGTTGCGGGTAAGCCATTGTGTTCATCTCATTTTTCTCCGTTAGCGAAATCAATTGCGGGATCGGCCTGGTTGTTGCCGTTCATCTCTATTTCCCGGAACTGGCGCAATGTCCGCAGCATGTCGCGTACGAGTACCAGTCCAAGTACCAGGAATATCGAGATAAAGGTGCCGGCGAGTGTGCCCAGTATGACCAGGCGTTTGCGCGACATATTGAAACTCTTGTAAGGGGTCGCTGCGGGATCGACGATCTCCAGTGCGTACTCCTCGCGCGCACTGGCCAGCATGGCTATTGCCGTTTGTGCCTCGATCAGGCGATACAGGGACTGCTGGATCTCCAGGATGTCAGAGCGGCGTAACTCCTCGTGCAGGAACGCTTGTTTGCGAACGACTTCGGCCTGGGTCCGCTGGCGTATGTACTCGTTGAACGCTGTCACATACTGATTGGCCATGTCCCGTGCAACGACAGGATCCTGCCAGCGCATGGATACGGTTATGATGTCGGTCTCCTCATCGTGTTCCACCACGCGCACCTCATCGCGGAAGCGGGTGAAGCTTTCGCCCAGGTCGGGTGTGAAGCCGTCTATCCAGCGCTGTTTTTTTGCGTCCCACTGCTCGGGGTAAAGGTGCCGGTATATATTGAATTCCTCCAGGAAATAGGTGGTGAAGGCGCGGGAGATCAGGCGGGCTTCCATGACGGCGTTGTAGTTGTCATGGGTGGTGCCCATTACGAACCCGTGCTCCACCAGTGTGAGAACCTCCGAAGCACGGCGATCGTCGGGAGACACTCCGCCCGGGTCCTCGATGTCGACAATGCTGACCTTGACCCCTGACTGGTACATGTAGGGTTTGGAGTAAACCACTACCGCCGTCAGGATCGCGCTGGCCAGTGCAGCGGCCAGCAACCACCAGCGGTAGTCGATAAGCGCGTTGATGTACGGCATCAGGTCTATCGACGCCGCGGCGGCTTCGGGTGTGCTGTTAACGGCTACTTGTTGCATTTGAGTTTCCATGGTTCAGATGACGATACCGGCGAGGATGGCGGAGCGGACCAGTGTGTCTACCCAGGTCTGTGCTTTCTCGGTGTCGTTCATCCTGTCGACGTCCAGGGGTACGTAGATCCTGGCCCCGGGCATGACACTCTCCTGCGCGATCCGCGAAGAGCGACGACTGCCCCTGGCGTTGAGCACTTCGCCATTGGCCTGGATGACATAGGCGTCGTCGATGCGGCCCAGAACGGTATTGCCGCCGCTAAGCTCGATGTAGTCAGATATCTTGCGGTCCTCGTCGTAAAGATGAGAGGTGGGTACATAGACCTGGCCTGCCACCTGCACGAAGTCCGGGGTGCGCGGCACATTCAGGCTGTCGCCATCCTCCAGTGCCAGGTCATTCTTGCTACGACACTTCATGATCTTTTCCATGTCTATTACCATGCGGCCCGTCGCCTGTGCGCGTTCCAGTTGGCGAATGGTCTTCATGTAATCCTGCTTGCCGGCGGACCACTCTGCGGGTGCTTTTTCCCCCTTGTTGAAACCGTGGGAGAGCGACAGGTCGACCATCAGGTCGTCGAGCTGGTCGTGTAATTCGTCCAGTGTTTTCTGTTGCATCTGGCGCACGGACCTGCGGCTGAATTCTGTACCGAAGCTGTAGGCGTCATCGGTCATTCCGCCGGCGCGTTCCATCACCTTGCACAGGGTTTCGCCGCGATCGATGGCGTACACGCCCGGGTGCTTTACCTCACCGGATATCGTCACCGTGGCGCGCTCCACCCAACCCGATTTTTCGGTGAATACCACCTGGTCCATGGGCTCCAGGACCGGGTTTGTCTGCGTGTCGTAATAGCGGCTTTGCTGTTCGCTGTCCGCGTCGATATGGGCGCTGTGCCCGAGGAGCTGGCGTGACTGGTCACACAACTGCAGCAGGCTCTCACTCTCCAGGTCGATATGTTGCATGCTGTTGTCGGCATTGGGGTTGCGCTGGATGCGTGAGAGCTGAGCGCCCAGCCCGTAGGCTTTGCGGGTAAGGCCCCGCGCCGCGCAAAGCAGGTCGCTGGCGCGCATGCCGGGGATCAATGGGTAGGTGCCCGGGTGCAGCACTTCGCCCATGATGGAAACCAGCTGCTCGTCGGCACCGTAGGTGGCCTGCTGGCGCAGTCGATCCAGCTCGTCCGCCAGCAGTTCAGACCGGTTGCCCTTGTCATCGAAAAAATACAGCCGGTCGCCCGGTTCGATCACCGGGTTGGCCACAGAGGCGGGGTCGGCGGTAGCCGCGGCCACACTGAAGATGATGGTCTTGATATCCCTGCTGGGATGGAGTGTGCGGGCGATGATGCCGTAGTAAAGCTCACCGCCGGGTCGCAGCCCGCCACTGAGGGTAAGAACGTCCAGCAGGCGTCCGTTCTCCTGCAGTGGCAGCCGCCCGGTGTAGCGCACGGCACCGCGTGTTTCCACGATGCGCGCCGGGCGATAGTCGGTGCCCTGCACCTCGAGTTCCTGCACGATACCCGCCACGGCCTGCTCGCGGCTGGCGGCGAGGTTGAACACCACCAGCTGGTCGCGGGACTTCAGCCGGATATCCTGTTCTGCCCCGGGATTGTTGAGTGCCTCCATAAGGTTTACGTAGATAATTTCGGTGCGCAGGGTCCTGCTGCTTTCGCGCTTGATCAGCATGAAATCCACATCCGCGCCGGGCAGCAGGTCCTCTACCGAGCGGATGGTTGCGCTGACCCGCATGCCCTCGCGGTACTGATAGCCACCGGGACGCTTGACGTGACCCGACAGCAGTATGACGTCATTCAGCTCGTCCTCCAGCGGGAGGATGCGCAGCAGGTCACCGGTTCGCAGGGCTGCACCGAGCATGGCGTCGTTGTTGCCGCTCCTGGAGAAATCTATCAACGTGCGGGTCCCCGCAGCCTGGATTCGTTCGATGTGAGAGTGCTCAAGCGACGCGGTCGGCAGTAAGCCGCCGGCCATGGCAATGGCCTCCCCGACGGTTTTTTCGTCAAGCAGTTCATAGATGGCCGGGCGCTGGACTTCACCACCCACGTAGACAATCGGCCCAATGGGCGGTACGAAGATCGTGTCGTTGTGGGCGAGGTAAACATCGTGGTCGCTGCGGCCACGCAGTAGCAGGTCGTAGAGATCCAGTTTTTCAATCACCTGGCCGTCCCGGATCAGCTCTATCCTGCGCAGGGATCCGCTGTGCTTGACGCCGCCCGAGGCGAGCATGGCGTCAATCACGGTGGACAGGCCGCCGACGGTGTAAACGCCCGGCTGCACGGCATCGCCAGCCAGGCGGATCTGGATTGTGCGCAGCTGGCCCATGGTGACGACCGCCTTGGCACCGATCACGCGGCGCTCAAACCCCTCGGTAATCAGGCGTTCGGCTTCGTCGAAAGTCAGGCCGGATACTTTGACCGGGCCGTATTCGGGCACCAGGATATTGCCGTCGCGGGTGACGACCAGTTTGTATTCGACGTTGCGCTTGCCGAACAGCTGCACAATGATGTTGTCGCCCGGCCCGATCTGGTAGTTCGCGGGAACCGGAATACCGGCGACGGGGGCGAAGGTGGTCGGTACACGGTTGAAGATATCGTAGCCGAACTGTTGCAGGTCCTCGTGCAGGACCTGGTCCTGTTGCTTCTCATCAAGACTGAGTGCCCGGGTCTTCTCTTCCGCCAATTGTTCCAGCCGGGATGTCTCTTGCGGGACTTCCAGGGCAGTGGGTACTTCCAGCGGTAGCTCGGGTTCAGGCAGCGGCTCATCCTGGCCGCTGGAGGCCGCCTGCATGTAAGCGCGGCTCTGGGTCGCCTGCAGGGATTCGACGAATGGCTTGTAGCTGTCGCTGGCCGACACCAACTGGGCTGGTAGCATCGCGCCCAGTAGGGCTGTTGCCAGCAAGCAGGTGATCAGGCGCGGGGCCGCGGCCCGGGCCGGTGATGCTGAACGTATCAACTGTCGTAATTGCTTCATTGGGTAGACTCTGTTGCTGTGGTGTCTTCGCCAGTAATGGAGCAATTGCAGTGCCAACTGCCGGTAAAATTAAAATACCTATAAATATCAATGGGATGGAAAGAATTATGAGAAGTTATCGATGACCCGGTTCCGGTTACCAATGCAAAGTGAATTGCAAAATGCGAGCCTTACCAGCTTTTTTCTTCGCGTTTTGCGAATCAATCGGGCTCGATTCGCACTCTGCAAAGACACTAGGCCACGTCCAGGTAGCGGTCGATCCACGGCGGAGGTGCTACCGGTAGGGTCAGGAGTGTGCGCAGGTCCGCTGAGTAGTGGTCCCGCAACGCGCACTGCAGGGGCGCGGGCAGGGACAGGCCGTCCTTGTTCCCCCTGGTGATGTTCCACTGTTCGTACTGGAAGCGCAGGCGTCCGCGCCGCGCGGCGGGCAGCTGCTGCCACAACCAGTACAACAGCTTCTGTTCGCGCAATCGGACCCTGATGGCGTGCGGTATACGCTTGCCACCGCCGCCCCGGTGGATTACCTCGCCCAGGGTGGGCGGGCGATAACCGGGCTCGAGACCGATAAACGCCAGCAGCCGGTCAAGCGTTGCCTCGGGCTGGCTCTCGAGATCCTCGGTATAGAGGACCAGTAACTGCCCGGGGTCGAAGCTGGCGGCGAAATGGGTCAGGGCGCGGCCATACTCGCTCCACGCCACGTAAAAATCCGCCTCCGACTGGTACCCTTCGGCATGTTCCGGCACGGGAAGCAGGCGAGCGGCTGCCAGCTTTTCATTTTCCAGCAGTGACTCCACCGCGCAGGCAAAGTCGCCCTGTTCGGTGTCCCTGCGCTGACCCATCTGGAAGTGTGACCAGCTGCGTTCCATGGGGTCGCGCAGGATCGCCACCAGTTTCGTGTGTGGCATGAGCAAGCGGATGCGCTCCGGCACCCGCGGATCGCACATGTACTGGGGGCTGGCCTTGCCCCAGAGCTTGTGCTCCTGATCTTTGCCGAAATGCTCGCCGGAGAAAGTGTGCCAGTCTTCTTTCGAACACGTCTCCCGGGTGAAAAACGGCACCTCCTTTTGCAGTGGCATGGCAATTTGCGGGTGCCCTCGCAGATGCTCGAAAAGGGCAGTGGTGGCGCATTTCTGCGCACCGATGATAAGGAAATCCAGTGGTTTCATGATTTGTCCAAATGCGTGTTCAAAAGGTGCCTGGCCATTGCGTAAGAGGCGAGGTTTTTCAGGGCAATGCTGCCGCTGAATACCAGGGCCAGCCCGACCGCCCCATAGCGCGGCCCGGCCCAAAGGCTGCCCGCCAGCGCGATGGCCAGGGCCAGTAACAGGGTTGCCAGCTCCCTGTGGGCTGCTCCCGCCATAGTGAGCAATACCCCCGACAGGCCGGTACAGGCGTTGGCAAGGTGGCCGGCGGCGAGGATGGCCAGGAAGAGCTGCAGGTCACCGAAGTCCTCCCCGAACAGTGTGGCCAGCGGTTGTGCCAGTGCAACCAGGGCCAGTGATGTGGGCAGGAATACGGCGATAGAAATGAGCTGGGTACGGCGCAGCGAGCCCCGCAGGCCGGCAATGTCACCTTGCGCCGCGCCGCGAGCGAACGCGGGGCCATAGACGGCTGCCAGCAGTAACAGGACGGTGGTGATCACGTTGATCAACTTGTGCGCGATGGCGTAGACGCCGATCTCGGCCGTGCTGACGTAAAACGGCATTACCAGGAATGGGAGGTGGAGGAAGCCAATACTCAGCATGCCGGTACCCCACAGGTAGAGCAGGTCTCCCGCGGGCGCCGTTGCAGGCCTGCTCAGGGCGAGAGCAGGATCGCCGGGCTGCAACAGGGCGAGCTTCTGTTGCACGAGGCGACGCAAGACCAGGGAGGTGATGGCGACACTCGCGCCAAAGGTGGCCAGCAGGGTCATCGCCGCCACTTCCTGTCCCAGCAGGAAGCAAGCCGAGCAGACGGCAAGGAGTGCCAGGGGTGACACCAGGTTTTCCAGGGTCACCGCCGGGAGTGCGCCGCCGGCGGCTTTGACAGACTCGGCGTGCAGGCGCAGCAGGGCGAACAGCGGAGCACTCAGCAGAACGGCAAAACACAGCCAGCTATAGCCAAAAGCAAACCCGGCTGTAGCGAACTCCTGCCTGGCAAGCAGGGCCAGTGGTATGGCGGCAATCATTACCACACGCAACCACACCCCCAGGATTCGCTGGCGGGCCTCGGCCAGGGTCTGTTCGATCAGGTCCGGCCGTTGGTCGGCATAGTCTACGGCGACCTGGCGCAGGGTCCTGGTGGGCAGACCCTGCCCCAGCGCTTCACCCGCTATGCAGGTCCAGGAGGTGAACAGCTGCAGGATGCCCAGTCCACCGGCCCCGGCCATTGCGCCGACCGCCAGCTGCGCCGCAAACTGCGCCAGGATGGCGCCGCCGCGGCTGGCAGCCAGGGTGCACAGGGGCAGTGCCCGGCGCAACGGACCGGCCAGTCGTGAGCCGGGGTGGCTGCGGGGGCCGTGGACGGGCCGCGCGGTGATCAATTCAGCCTGCATGTTGCAGGCGCCGGTTGCCGGAGCCGGCCGCGCGATACTGGCGCAGGCGCATTGTTTCATCGATCGCGTGGTGCATCTGCCGGAACAGCTGGCTCCAGGTATAGCGCTCGCGGATGAGTTCCCGCGAATGTTGTTGCAGGCGTTGCCAGAGCACCGGGTCGGTCAGCAGCGTGTCGATCTGATCGGCCATATCGGCGGGGGCATCGGCCACCAGCAGGTGTTTGCCGGGCTCCAGGTCGATGCCCTCAGCGCCGACGCTCGTGGTTACCGTGGGCATGCCCCGGGCCAGGGCATCCAGCACCTTGACTTTCATACCGCTGCCGAACAGTAAGGGCGCCACTGACACCCGGCTGTCCCGATAGACTTCCTGCAGATCGGGGACGAATCCCTTGAGCGTAATACCGCTGTAGGCCGCGGCCGCTTCCTGTAAACGGCTGTCAGGATTTTTGCCGACAATATCGAAACGTAAATCCGGGTGGCGTGACAACAGCAGGGGCCACACCTCCTCAATAAACCACAGCAAACCCTGCACGTTGGCTTCCCAGCCCAGGAAGCCGACGTACATCAGTTTTTTGCAGGTCTGGTCGTATTGCAGTTCAGGCAGTTCGAGCTGTTCATCGTCGCCGAGGTGGAAAGTGTTGTGAATTTTTGCAGCCGGCACGCCTGCCGATACCAGTTCCAGCGCGTCATTGGGTGCCGCAAAAACCATATCGCTCGAGTTGGCGACGCTCGCTTCACAGGCGCGCACACGCTTTGCCTCGAAAAACGCCGCAAGCCGCATCCCCGGGTTTCCCGGCAGCTGTGCGTAGCGCTCCCATATTTTGAAATAGGCGTTGTGTGCGTGATAAACCGTCAGTCCCGCGTATTCCCTGGGCAGGTAGGGAAAGACCTCATAGTGATCCAGGAACACCACGTCGTACTGGTCGGCTATTGCGGCAATCGATCGGCGCAGGCTGTCGCTGGCCGTGCGGTGCACGTTGAGGGGAACGCCGCGCAGGTAGCTGATTGCGAGGTTGCCCGGGGTGCGCGGCACCTTGACTTCAGCATGCAGGTGTTTGTGGCACGGCGATATGGCGTGGAATTCCTGCAGGTGCTGTGTATCGTCCATTTTCAGCGGACAGGCGAGGGTCACCTGGTAGCGCTCGGCCAGGGCCAGCAGCAGCTTTATGCTCTTGACCTTGCCGCCGCTCTGGGCTGGGTAGGGGAGTTCCGGGGTTATGAACAGCAGTCGTTTCATGGGGTCAGCTTCCGTGTTGGGCGGTCGGGTTGATGTGGCGCTGCGCGGCAGAGATCAGTGCGAGCTCCTGCTCCGGGCGCAGGCCCAGATTGGATTGCAGCAGGATGGCCTGGGCGCGGCTGCTGATATGGGCCGTGCCGTTGCGCAAGCGTTCTGCATCCGCAGGCATCCAGCAGCAATGACAGATGTCGTCCGGGCAGTAGAAGTGGCCGTTATGCGATTCGCCCAGCACATGCTCGACGTACGCGCCGTACAGGATGTACTCGGAGAAACGCAGGCTGTGGCTGATGGGCTTGTACCATGGCACCGCGTGAGTGGCCTCGAGATGGCGCTGCAGTGCCGTCAGGTTACTGCGTCGCCAGGTGATCAGTTGTCCCACGTAGTCGCTGCCGAAATACGCCGGTTGCAGCCCGAGAAGTTTGGCGGCGCGATGGTGCCAGTCCAGGTGTGGGCCCTGGGACATGGCGCCGGGAATACGGTGCAGGCGAAGCTGCGTGCCGGTGTGGATCAGGCGCTGGTCAAATTCACGGATGAACTCCAGGTCCGAATCGGCGAACAGCAGTAGCTCCGCGTCCACGGCATGGTTGGCACTGAGCTTGGTGATCTGTTGCATGATCCAGCCGCGTACCGGCCAGCCGTCGCGCCCCACCCACCATTTGGGTGTGAGCGGGAGCCGGGTGAAGCCTCCGGGTACGACCTCCTCGGTGACGAGTACGCGCCGGCGTCCGCTATTGAGGTCGGCAAACAGCGGGAAATCGCGCCGGGGCACTATCAGGCAGTGCTCGATATGCGCCGGTACAAAGCGGTCAACCGATCGGCAAAGCCGCCGGCAACGACTGGCGTCGGGCCCGTAGGAGCAAGTAATGATGGCCAGTTTTTCCGAGTTCATAAGTCCTGTGCGCCTCAGCTGCGCGGCTGAATAGTTGCCTTTGCCATGTTCAGGTGCAGCGAGCGTGCCAGTTTGTTGTGGGCTCGTGAAAAAATCAGGTAACTCGATGATATGTAAAGAGAATAAATTATTGCCGGACCGGGCGGCCGCACCGTTACCGGCCAACCGACCGGGTCGCTGGGGGTGGTCTCTTGAATTGAGTCGCAATTTGCAATCCGATCCGCGACACCGTCACGGGTGGCGGCGCTCCCGAGTCAGGAAAAGCCTTACATATCAGATAGATAATTTTTTGGCACAACAGTTGCGATATCCCGTTTGAACCGACAGGCAATTCAACGAGGAGAGCGCTATGTCTGATCTACTTTGGCAAGAAGCAAGTTACGAGGGGGCATCACTGGCTGAGTCCCCGTCTATGGTGCCGGCAGTACCGGCGGCAAAATTGTACGAGTGGTGTAAACGCGGTATGGACTGTGTTGGAGCCGCAGTGGGCCTGCTGCTATTAAGCCCGTTTTTCGCCCTGCTGGCGGTACTGATCAAGCTGGAGTCACCCGGTCCGGTGCTGTTCACCCAGACCCGTATCGGTGAGGGCGGTGTTGCTTTTCGCTGCTGGAAATTCCGTTCCATGTTCGTCGATGCCGAGCAGCGCAAGCAGGAGTTGCTGTCACAAAATGAAATGGCCGGGGGTACCACTTTCAAGATGAAGCACGACCCGCGCATTACCCGGGTGGGTCGCTTCATTCGCAAGGCATCGATTGATGAATTGCCGCAGCTGTGGAACGTGCTGGCAGGCGATATGTCGCTGGTTGGCCCGCGCCCGCCGGTGCCCCAGGAAGTGGCGCAATATTCGGCTTACGAAAAACGGCGCCTGTCAGCGAAGCCGGGTATCACCTGCACCTGGCAGGTATCAGGGCGCAGCGATATCCCCTTTCCGGAGCAGGTGCGCCTTGATATCGAATACATCGAAAATCGCTCCCTGTGGCTGGATATCAGCCTGCTGCTGCGCACGGTGCCCGCGGTACTGCTGGCGCGGGGCGCCTACTGACGCGGGGCGAGGCGGGTCCGTCAGCCCGAATAGGCCGCGCGGACTTCCTCGGCGATGATCGTGACCCCGCGCCGTATGGTATCGGGGTCCTGGGCATAGGAGACCCGCAGGCACTCGTGCCGGTGCGGCCAGTCCCCGTCTATGCCCACGAAAAAATTCTGTCCGGGTACGACCAGCACACCGCGTCGCTTCAGTCGCTGGTAGAGCGCCTGGCTGGTGATCGGCAGGCCCTCGAACCACAGCCAAAGGAAAATGGCCCCCTCGGGCTTGTGGATGTGGTAGGGCAGGTCGCCCAGCTGGTCGCGGAAGCACTGTACTGCATGTTGTGAGCGTTCCCGGTAGTAGGGAGCGATGTGGTCGCGGCTCAGGGTGAGAATCTCGCCACTGTCGAACAGGGCCGTGGCCAGGGCGGGGCCCAGGTTGCCGCAAGCCAGGCTGACGACGGTGTTGGCGTTGGTGAAGGCGCGAATAATGTCCTGCCGCGCTATAACGATACCGGTACGTACCCCGGGTAGTCCCAGTTTGGACAGGCTGAGAGTGAGAATCGTATTGTCGTTCCACTGGGGCCTGGCCTGCGTGAACAGGATGCCCGGGAAGGGCAGGCCGTAGGCGCCGTCGATGATCAGCGGGATGTCCCGGCTCCTGGCGATGGCGTCCAGGTGGGCCATCTCCTCGTCCGTGAGAACGTTACCGGTGGGATTGGTTGGCCGGGAGACGCACAGCGCCCCGATATCCTCTGCCGAAGCCAGGTGGGAAAAGTCCACGTGGTATTTGAACAGGTGATCGCCCAGCAGCTCGATACTCGGGCGGGTGGCGGTGAAGAAATTATCGGACAGCCCGATATCCCCGTAACCGATGTATTCCGGCGCGAGAGGCAGGTGGATAGAGCGCCTTGTGCCGTCCGGCATGACCCCGGCGAACATGTTGTACAGGATGAAAAAAGCCGACTGGCTGCCGTTGCTGACGGCAATGTTCTGTGCGCTGAGACCCCAGCCGAATTCGCGGTTGAGGAAGTCGGCAATCTGCCGTCGGAAGTCCCTGTCTCCCTGGGGCGATTGGTAGACGCCGAACAGGCTGTGCCGCCGGGCGGGATCAGCCAGGATGGCCTCCAGCCGCTGTTGGAAAACCGCTTCTACCGCCGGCAGTCGACCCGGGTTGCCACCGCCCATGAAAATCATGTCCGGGTTCTCGCTGAGGGCACTGCTGAGGTCGTCCATCAGCTCGACAATGCCGGAGTCGCCGGTGAATTTTTTACCGAAGTTGGAGAGCTTCACGGGGCTTGCTTCCCAGGGTGTGTGAGGGCGGATTTTACCCCAGGCCGGGCGTAAACGCATTGTGCAGTAGTGGCGAAGCGCCCCGGCGGGTGCGAGCCCGCGGCAGGGGCGCCGCGCAAAATGCCACTGTCCACGGCGGGGCAGCAGTCGTATAATTTTGTTTTAGTCTTACTTGGTGCGACATGGCCCCTGTTAGTCCGCAGTATTTGAACCCGGCGGTGCTGGACGCGATTGATCCGGCGGCGTTTCGCGCGCAAAAGCCGTTTCCCTGGATCAACCCGCAATATTTTATCAGGGACGAGCGCTATCCCGAATTACTGGCGACAATCCCCGATATATCCGAGTTTCGCGCGTTTTTTGGCAAGCAGCGCAAGCACGGCCAGGCCAGTCACGACCGCTATGTCCTCGACTACGAGGACGGCATGGCCCTGCCGGCTCCCTGGGAGCAGTTCATTAACGAGTTGCGCAGCAACGTCTACCGGAAGTTTATCTGCCGCATGCTGGATGTCAGCCATGTACGTTTCCGCTTCCACTGGCACTTCACCCCTGACGGGGGTGAAGTTTCCCCGCACTGCGACTCCAAGGGCAAGATCGGTTCCCAGATTTTCTATCTCAACACCTCCCAGGATTGGCAGTGGGACTGGGGTGGCGAGACAGTCATTCTTGATGACGGCGGACTTATAGGTCCCGACAATGCGCCGGGCTTCGACGATTTTGTCGCTGAATACCCTGCCGAAACGCGGGATAACCGCAGCATCCTGTTCGGTCGACGCGGCAACTCCTGGCATGGTGTGCGGCGTATCCACTGCCCGGAAAACTATTTTCGCAAGGTGTTCATCGTGGTGTTCGAGGAGTACCGGCCAGTGCGCATGGCGGCGAAAAAGTTCCGGCGCCTGCTGACGGGCGCCGAACTGGTGACGGAAAAAGAGCGCCTGATGTACTGATGCCCTTATCCAGTAAGCCACCGCTGTTGATCCTCGGGGCGCCTCCCCGTGGCGGCAACCACCTCCTGCGAGGCTTGCTGGATCACCATCCCCAACTGCTGTTGCCACCGGATGAGGATTATTTCGTCCGCCATCTTTCCCGCCACCCACTGCTGCGTTTGCGCGGCATGATCAGCTCGCGTGCCCGCGCGCCGGGGTTTTTCCGCGAGCTGCAGAAAGACGGGCATCTGGAGCGCATCAATGCAGGTCATGGCACCGAGGTATTTGGTACCGAGGATTCCCTGGACCTGGATGCCTATTATCACTACATCAGTGAGCATCACGAACGCGGCAGTGTTGACGCCCTGGTGCGCAACCACGTGGAGGCCCTGGCGGTGGCCCTGGGTCACCGTGAGGGGGATGGGCGCCTGCGAGTGATCTTTTGCGCCCTGCAGCCCAATAACAGGGACCTCAGCCGGGTCGGCCGCCTGCTGTCGCGCAACTATGACGTGCGCGGAATATTCCTGGTGCGGGATCCGCGGGCTCATCTCAGTTCCAAGCTGGTGCGTAACCCGACCCTGAATCTCGGCCGTTTCTGCCAGCGGCAGAACCGCTACTGGGAGGAGATCGACCTGTTTGCCGCCAGCTGCGGGCCGGCACTGCGCCTGCGCTTCGAGGAATTGGTCACCAATACCGAAGCCAGTATGCGCAGCGTGTGCGAGTTTTCCGGTATCGATTTTTCGTCCGCGGTACTTGAGTACACCCAGGGCGGGGAAGCCAGCCGTAGCAATTCCTCCTTTGCCTCCGCCACGGGGATAGACCCGGGGGTGCTCACCCGCTACCGCGATAGCCTGCCGGCGGAGACAATGGCTTACCTGGAAGCCAATTGCCTGCCGGATTTGTTCTGGCAGGGTCAGGCCAGTGCCGATAGTGGCGCCTCGAGGGAGTCCGCCTCTTAGGGAGGCTCGCGGGTCTAGAGTTTGTGGGCCTTTGGCCAGCGCCGTTTCAGGCAGATCCACTGCTCGGGGTATTCCCTGATCCAGTCCTCGAAATACCGGTTTATCTGCACTGTCAGGGCGGCAGCCTGGTCGTCAATCGAAGCCTCGGGCTGCTCGCTGGTGATGGGGTCGTAGACACTGACGCGAAAGCGCATCCCGGGCAGGCGCTCAGCCCGTATTGGCAATAGCGCGGCCTTTGAGCGCAGCGCCAGCCGCGCGGCTGTCGTGTTGGTCAGCGCATCGCGGCCAAAATAGGGCAGCAGCTTTCCGGAATCCAGGCGCGTATCCATGGCCATGCCGATACTGTGCCCCGCAGCGAGTTCCTTCATCAGTGGGCGCACGCCGGCGTCCTTGGAGATCAACTTCACGCCGAAGGATTCACGCAGTTGCAGCATCATATCCCGCAGCGTGTCGTTTGATTCAGGTGCGTAGATGGTACTGATGGTAAGGCCGTATTCCAGGGCGACCAGGTTGGTCAGCTGCCAGGCGCCTACATGGGCGCACACGAATACCGCCGCGCCCTTGCGCTCGATCACCTCGGCGGCCCCCGGTGAAATGTCCCACTCCAGGCGTTGATGGCGCTGGTTCCAGATGTCCTCCAGCTTTATCAGTTCGACAGCGGAGATGCCCAGGTAACGGAAAATCTGCCGGGTGGTGCGGTCCCGCCACTCTTCAGTGGAGTCGGGAAAGGCGATGGCGAGATTGGCCCTGGCCTTACTCGCCTTGTCGCCATAGGGCCCAACGAGGCCGAATGCAAAGGCCGACAGGCGACTGGCCTGCTCCAGTGACAGCCAGCGCATGAACCAGAAGATACAGGCGAAAGCCTTTGCTTCCAGCCATTGCGCGACGGCCGCCAGGGCCGGCGCTTTGCGCGCCAGCTTCTTGGGAATCAGGTAAAACTGTGGCATCGGCTGGCTCAGCCCTGCTTGGGTTGTGTGCCGAATACCATGTCCCAGAAGGGTGAGCTGACGCCGTAGCGACCACCCTCACCGGAGTAGTGGTGCTTCAGGTGGTAGTGCTTGAGGTACTTGGCCACCGGGTTGCGCATGGGAAAGTGGTGCGTCGAGTAATGGATATAGTCGTAGATCAGGTAGCCGATAATAAAAAAGGCGCAGAACGGCTGTATCCAGGGCTGCGGGATAAACAGGCCGAACAACAGGTACAGCACCAGCATGATGGGAATCGCGCCCGCGGGGGGCATGACCAGCCGGGTCTTGTCCTTGGGGTCTTCGTGGTGGTTGCCGTGAAACAGGAACACCAGCCACTTGCCCAGCTTGCTCTTCGCCGGGAAGTGAAACAGGAAGCGGTGCAGGCAGTACTCGGTCAGGGACCAGGTGGCTATCCCCGCTACCCCGATGGCCAGCACGGGCAACAGCGGCAGTTGATAATGGCCGAGGCTGCGCCAGATCAACCAGCCCGCTATGGGGCCCCACATCAGCAGTGGCGTGATGGGGTGCACATGGGAAAGGCGCTCGAGCAGGTCGTTCTCGAACAGGCGGATGGATTCATGTTGTTTTTCAGGCTGCATAGGAATCGATGTCGGCGTCAGGGCCGCTTACCTCTGGTTTCGTCGGTACGGTATTTTTGGGCCACAGGCGCTTGGAGCAGAACCAGTCGGCCGGGCGTTCGCGGATCCAGGACTCGAATTGGGTGTGAATCTGCTGGATCATGTCAATTGCCTGGGCTGTCTCGTCCGCTGCCGGGTTTGTGGGGCGCACCGGCGGGTGGAAAATAACGCGGTAACGCGCATCCTGCAGGCGTTCCACCTGGACGGGCACGAGTTCGCAGTCGTTTTTAAGGGCGAGTTTGGCCGGCAGGATGGTGGAGGACTTGTCGTGGCCAAAAAAGCGGATCGGTTTGCCCTCATCAACCCGACGGTCCATGACCATTGCCGCGGTGCGACCCTCTTTCAGGGCCCGCATCAGCAGCCGGGCACTGTTGTCCCTGGGCAGCAACTGGCAGTTCAGGGCCTGGCGGGACTCCAGCAGGAGGCGATCGAGCAGCGGGTTGGTTGGGGGCGAGTACAGGCTGGCGTTGGGTATGCCCATCTTGGCCATGGCCGAGCAGGCGACCTCCCAGTTACTCTGGTGCGCGCTGACGATTACGCAGGGCTGGCCAGGGTTGTCGAAGGTGGTAATGGGTTCGCGAATCTCGATTACAATGCGCCCTTCTTCGGTCAGGATGGTATCCAGGTGAGGATACTCCGCCAACACGCGGCCGGCCTGGCCCCAGGACTTTTTCACCAGTTCATCCAGGGCCTTGTCATCCAGCTCGGGGAAGGCCACGGCGAGATTGGCGCGGTAAATGGCCGTCTTGCGTTTCAGTTTCGGGCCTATCCAGGTGCCGAGCCTGTCGCCATAGCGTGAAGCGGCATCGACGGGGAGGCGGCGTGCCAGCCACACCAGCAGCCAGACGAAGGCATAGTCCAGCCGCCACAGCAGGCTCTGCAGGAACCGGTGTTCCCGCGCCAACTTGCGCAGCGAATTGCCAACAATGAACTCAGCCAAGGAACCAGTCTACCCTGTGGGATTTGTGCGTGGTTTAGCCGATGATTATACCGCAGGCAGCTGTTCTGATCGGACCGGAATTTGCTGTCATAGTTCCGCTTTGCGCAGCGCCTGCAGGCCCTGTCGCAAACCGATTCCAGGGTTCCAGCCGGTGAGCTGGGTGATCATGCGGTTGTCCACCACCCAGTCGGTATGGCGCAGCTCCCTGAGCTTGGGGGGCGTCAGCATCGGGGCCCTGCCGGTCAGTCGGGCACTGCGAACATTGACCCAGGCCGCGCAGTCCAGTAGCCACCTCGGTACCTGCCAAAGGCGAACCCTGCGCCCCCAGACTTCCCCCGCCAGGTCGGCCATTTCGCGCCAGTCGTAACCGCCGCCCTTGCCATCGCAGAGGGTCAGGGTCTGGTGGCGGGTGCCCTCGCTTTGCAGGCAGGCGATTATCGCCTCTACCAGGTCGTCGATATGCACCAGGGAGGTTCGGGCACTGGCATCGCCAGGTACCGTGGCGATACCGCGGGACATCGCCTGGAACAGCGGCAGCATCTCCCTGTCGCCGGGGCCGTAGACGGCGGGAGGGCGCAGGATCAGCCAGTCCAGCGCGGGTTGCGCCTCCAGCAGGGCCTCCGCGGCGCGCTTGCTGGCGGCATACCAGGACAAGCCCGGTTCCCGGGCGGCCAGGGATGACAGCAGCAGCAGGCGGGGAGGTGGGTGCCGGGATTGAAGGGCGGACACTACATGCGCGGTCCCGGCCACATTGATGCGATCGAAGCTCTCCCGGGAGCTGCCCCTGACGGCGCCGGCGGCGTGGATGACAGCATCGCTGCCGTCCACCAGCTCCTGCAGCGCCGCGGCGTCCTCGAGATCACCTGTGACCAGGGTGACCCCCTGGCTGGAAAGGTGTCGTGCTTTATCCGGGTTTCGGACCAGGGCCCGTACGCGAAAACCCCCTTGCAGCAGCGCACGGCACAGGGCCGTGCCGATAAATCCTGTGGCGCCGGTAACGGCGATCAGGCTGCCGCTGGGAATCAGGCGGATGCGATTCTGAGGCGGAACTCTTCGGTCACCGCGTTCAGGTTGTCGGCCTCGTGGGAGGCGATGAAGTCCAGGCGCGCCTTGGCGCGGGACAGCTTGCCCGAGGAGGTCTTGGGCAGCGAGCGCGGAGGAACAAGCTCGACATAGCAGTCCAGGCTCATTTCCAGGCGCATCAGGGCGCTCAGGCGGCGCACCAGGTTGTTGCGCTTCTTGCTGTCTGTCTCGCGGCACTGAACGAGCAGTACGCACATCTCCTCGCCCTCGTGGTCCGGTACCGAGAAGGCCACCGCATCACCGGAGCGCACTTCGGGTTCGGCCTCGGCAATGTGCTCCAGGTCCTGCGGCCAGATGTTGCGGCCGTGAATGATGATCAGGTCTTTCTTGCGACCGGTAATCGTGAGCACACCATCGACCTGGTAACCGATGTCACCGGTGTTCAGCCAGCCGTCGGCGTCCAGCGCGTGACTGGATTCTTCCGGCAGGTTGAAATAGCCCGACATAACGCTGGGTCCGCGCAGGTAGATTACGCCGCTGTGCCAGTCGTCCAGTACCGTCTCCTCGCCGTCGCGAATCTGCACTTCGAAGCCCGGCAGCGGGATGCCGCAGTTGACGAAGTGGCGGCCGCGGCCCCGCTTGTCACCGTCATCCAGCGGGACGGCCCGATGATGGTCGGACAGGTGGTCACTGTCGATGTGGTGGGTTGTAAAACCGGTCCACAGGGGAGAGAAGCTGATGCCCAGGGTGCATTCGGCCATGCCGTAGCAGGCCAGGAACGCGCGGCGGTCGAAGCCGCAGGGCTCAAGCAGGTCGGCAAAGTAGTCCAGGGTTTCGGGGCGAATCATCTCCGCGCCGATACCCGCCACGCGCCAGTTGCTCAGGTCGTAGTTTTCGAGGTCGGCCGGGCGTACCCGACGGGCGCAGAGGTCGTAACCGAAAGACGGCGCAAAAGAAATGCTGGCGCGCGACTTGGTCATGAGGTCCAGCCACTGGCGCGGGCGCATGGCGAATTCGCGAGTATCCAGGTAGTCGATGGAAACCTGCGCCGCCATCGGCACCAGCATAAAGCCCACCAGGCCCATGTCGTGGTAGAAGGGCAGCCAGGACATCATGCGATCGTCACCGTTCATCATCAGGCCGTGGCCGATGATACCCTGCAGGTTCGCCAGTGCGGTCTGGTGCTTGATGACCACGCCGCGCGGGAAACGTGTGCTGCCGGACGTGTACTGGATGTAGGAGATATCGCCGGGCATGATCCGGGGGAGCGCCTGCTCGCCGCGGGGCAGTGCATGGAATGACGCAGGCATGTCCACCATGCGCATGGCCAGGCCTTCGCTGGCTTCCTGCAGGAACGACAGGTAGCCCTCTGAAGCCACGGCGATCGCGGCATCACTGGCCTCGAGCAGGCGTTGCAGCTGGGCCACATAGGCCAGGTGCGCACCCACCTTGATAGAGGCCGGCAGCGCGACGGGAATCAGGCCGGCGTACTGGCAGGCGTAGAAGAATTTGAGGAACTCCGGGTCGGTCTCGGCAACCAGTGCCACACGGCTGCCCGGCTCAACACCCAGCCCCAGCAGCTTGTGTGCCAGCTCGATGGCCTGCGCGCGCAATTCGCTGTAGGGCAATGCGCTGTAAATGGCGCCGCGACCGGTGTAGAAATTGGCTCCGGTTTCGCCTTTTGCGGCGTAGTCCAGGGCTTCAGTCAGTGTGGCAAAATCGGCGGCACGGAAGGGCAGCGGGTGTTTCGTCGGCGTGGAGTTGAGTTCAGGAGATGACAATGGAATTTCCTCAATTAGGCAGCCTGTCCGACGCTGCTTGTCCAAAATAGTTCAATGAGCTCATCCTCCGAATGGCCGAGGAGCGCAGCTCAAATCCAGTAAGTCTCTGGGTAGTGCGGGCTGGCGTTGCGTATCATGTATCACCTCGCGCCCTTACTTTCCGGCAACCTGGACTGGTTACCAGACACGGCGCAACTTTAGCATTTTCGCGCTTTCGTCTCATAGGTAATAATACCAATGGACCTTGCGCAATAGTGCATGGGCGGCGCCCTCGTCCCTCTTTGGCGTCGTTCCTGGCTGGCCTGCAAGTCTATGTTATTCAAAGAAATTTCCCCATTGCCTTTTTCAAATGCGGGTTTCGCCTGTATACTCCGGTCTTTGCCTGCGCAGGGCGCCAGACAGGGGGCATTATGGCCGTTTCCGGGGACCCAGCCCTCACGCTGGAAGTGGTTACCGAGCCCGCCCAGTGGCGCCAGTTCCTGGCCCTGCCCCACCGCCTCTATGCGAATGATCCGGCCTGGGTCGCCCCCCTCAATTTCCAGCAGCGCGAGCGCCTGTCCGCCAAGAACCACTTTTTCGAACACGCGCGCTGGCGTGCCTGGCTTGCCTTGCGTAATGGTGTGCCGGTGGGGTGCATTACCGCCCAGATCGATGAATTGCACCTGCAGCAGCACGCGGACGGTGCCGGTTATTTCGGCATGCTGGAAGCGGAGGATGACGCCGCGGTATTTGCCGCGCTGCTCGATGCCGCCGCCGGCTGGTTGCGCAGCGAGGGCATGCAGCGGATGCGCGGCCCGTTCAACCTGCATATCAACGAGGAAGTGGGCCTGCTGGTCGAGGGCTTTTCCACCCCGCCCTTCGTGCTCATGGGCCATGCCCGTCCCTACTATGGTACCCGCATAGAGGCGCAGGGCTGTCATCCGGTGAAAGACCTGCTGGCCTATACCATCCGGCCTGATTTTGAGGCGCCCCGGGTGATGAACAAGCTTGCCGAACGGGTGTCGGACCGGGTGAAAGTGCGCTGCGTGCGTCGCAAGCAGTTGGCCGAGGACGCGGCTATCATGCTGGATATTTTCAATGACGCCTGGCAGCACAACTGGGGTTTTGTGCCGCTGGCGCCGGCCGAGTGGGAAGAGACCGTCAAGACCCTCGCGATGTTGATGCCCGATGATTATATCCAGATCGCTGAATACGACGGCGAGCCGGTGGCCTTTATCGTGGCCCTGCCCAACCTCAATGAGGCCGCCCGGGACCTGAAGGGTAAATTACTGCCCTTTGGCTGGGCCAGGCTTTTGTGGCGCCTCAAGGTGCGCCACCCAAAGACGGCCCGCATACCCCTGATGGGTGTGCGCCAGAGTTTCCAGCACTCGCGGCTGGGCCCGACCCTTGCGTTCATGGTGATCGACGCGGTGCGCAAGGCGCTGCATGCCCGTGGTGTTGAGAATGTGGAGATGGGTTGGATACTCGAAGACAACGACGGCATGCGCAACATCATTGAAACCATCGGTGGCAAGGCGTATAAGCGCTACCGCGTCTACGAAAAAGAACTTTAACGAACGATAGCGAGATTTATGCAACTCAATCCTGAACAGCACCAGATGACGGCCATCGTCCTGGCCGGTGACCGCACCAAGGCCGATTCCCTTATCAGCCACTCCAAGGTAGGCAGCAAGGCCATGATCGATCTCGATGGCCTGCCCATGGTACGCCGGGTACTGAATGCCCTGCGCATGTCGCGGGTTGTCAACAAGATTGCCATGTCGGGCCCGGAAGCCAGCGAGGTCGCCAAGGACGACCAGTTGGCACAGTGGGTGGAGGCCGGTGAAGTGATCTGGACGGAGCCTGGTATCAGCCCCAGCACCAGTGCCTACCAGGCTATGCAGGCGCTGGGCCCTGAGGAGTCGGTGCTGCTGACCACCGCTGATCACCCGCTGTTAACGGCGGAGATTGTCGACGCCTTCGGGCGCCAGAGCCTGGCCGACGATATTGATGTCGCCGTCGGCCTGGCACCTCATGCGCTGGTACTGGAAGCCTACCCGGGAATCAAGAAGACCGTCCTGCATTTCAGCGATGGCGATTTCTGCGGCTGTAACCTGTTTGCGTTTATTACGCCCGAGGGTCGTCGGGCGGCCAGGTTCTGGCGCCGCATCGAGCAGGAGAGGAAAAAACCACTGGTCGTTATCGGCCTGCTGGGCTGGTGGGCGGTCATCCGCTACCGCCTGGGCTTGCTGTCGCTGGAAGAGGCCCTGGCCAAGCTGAGCAAGCGCCTGGGCCTGCGCATACGGGCGGTGATCCTGCCCTACGCCAACGCTGCTATCGATGTGGATTCGGTTGCCGACCTGGTGCTGGTGAAGGGTTCGTTGGCCAAGGCCGCAGCCGAAAACGCCTGATACCACCGGAAAGTAGATTACCCCGGCCGCCGTGGGTGGCGGCCTGGCCCGCCCTACAGCAACTCCCGCGCCAGCGCCACGGATATCGATTCCCCCGCAGCAAACTCCCCACTCTGGCGCTGGAAGACGCGTGATTTCACCTCCAGCTGCCAGCCGGTCTCGCGTCGCGCGACGCCGTAGCAGTTGTAGCTCGCCACGTTGTTCCCGTGGCGTCCCAGTGCCGAGGCTGAGGGAATCGCGATGAGCGGTACCTTGCCATGGACGGTGTCAATTTCGTCGTAGTGTGAGCGGTGGCCGTGCCCGTTCAGTACCAGCTCGGCACCGTGGTTGGCTATCACCGCTTGCACCTGCGTTGCATCCGTCAGGCGCTTGCGCCATTTGTCTTTGCCCGGCATTGGCGAATGGTGCAGGTAGATCACCCTGAACTGGCCCCTGGCCCGGGCCGCATCCAGCAGGGCAGGCAATCGCCCCAGTTGTTCGGCGCCCGCGGTACCCGTGGCCATAAAGGGCGGTTTGGGATTGGCTGTCGTCAGGCCGATGAAGGCGATGTCCTGTCTCACCCGCAGGCTGGGATACAGGGTCGCCAGGCTGTCGGGCCCGCGCCCCTGGGTATCTGATGCCATGTAATCGCGCCACAGGGCGAAGGTGTCGGCCCAGGGAGCGGCCACCGAGGCGTCGTGATTGCCTGGAATCAGTGCAACATCGCGGGGGTGTCCAAGACCCCGCAGCCAGGCGAGGGCCTGGCGGAATTCCTGCGGCAGGCCGACGTGGGTGAGATCGCCGGTAACCAGGACCTGGTCAAGCTCGAACTGCCGCAGGTCGCGCTGTAATGCAGCGAGCACCTCGGGGCGGTGCTCGAAACGCCTCCGGCGGCTCCAGGACAGGTAACCCAGTACCCGCTTGTTGAGCAGGTCACGGGCGTGCACGCCTTCGAGGGAGCTCAGGTGGGGGTCGGATATCTGTGCGAAGTGCTGCACAGCTCAGGCCTGTACCCGCTTGATGATCGCCCCCAGGTCGGCCAGTTTTTTGTCGATGTTGGCGTAGCCGCGATCGAGGTGGTAAACACGGTCGATGGTGGTATCACCGTCGGCGGCCAGGGCCGCGATGATCAGCGAGGCGGAGGCGCGTAAATCCGTGGCCATTACCGGTGCGCCCTGCAGCCGCTCGCGTCCGCGCACGATGGCAGTATGCCCCTGCAGTTCTATGTCGGCGCCCATGCGCTGCAATTCCGCCACGTGCATGAAGCGGTTCTCGAAAATGTTCTCCACCACGGTGGCGGAGCCCTCTGCCAATGCATTCAGCGCCATGAACTGGGCCTGCATATCGGTGGGAAACGCGGGGTAGGGCGCGGTATTGATATGCACGGCCCGGCAACGCTTGCCGCCGGTATCCAGGTGTATCCAGTCGGGGCCCAGTTCGATGTTGGCTCCCGCCTGCTCCAGCTTACCCAGCACATGGTGCAGGAAGCCCGGGTCCGTGTTCAGTACCCGGATATCGCCGCGGGTAGCCGCGGCAGCCGTGAGGAAGGTGCCGGTTTCAATCCGGTCCGGTGGCACCTGGTGGGTGGCGCCCTTCAGCTTTTCGACACCCTCGATGGTCAGCGTGCCCGTGCCGATTCCCTGGATTCTGGCGCCCATTGCGACCAGCAGTCCCGCAAGGTCGCCGACCTCGGGCTCCAGCGCGCAGTTTTCCAGCACCGTGGTGCCCTCGGCGAGGCTGGCCGCCATGAGCAGGTTTTCTGTGGCGGTGACGGAGGGAATGTCGAAGGTGAAGTGGGCGCCGCGCAGGCGCTTTGCCTTGGCCTTGATATAACCGGCTTCGATCTGGATCTCCGCCCCCAGTGCCTGCAGCCCCGCGATGTGTTCGTTGACCGGGCGGGAACCGATAGCGCAGCCGCCGGGCAGGGAGACGTCGGCCTCGCCGAAGCGGGCCAGCAGCGGGCCGAGCAGCAGGATGGCGCCGCGCATGGTTTTGACCAGCTCGTAGGGCGCGTAGACCGAGTGCACCTTGCTGGTGTCGATCGCCAGGCCAGTGCCCGAGCGCTCCACCAGGCAACCCAGCAGGGTAAGCAGCTTCAGCGCCGTATCGATATCGCGCACACCGGGAACGTTGCTGACCTGCAGTGGCTCGGCGCTTAACAACGAGGCGGCAATAATGGGCAGGGCCGCGTTCTTTGCACCTGCCACGCTGACTTCACCGTGCAATGGGCCATTGCCGGTGACGATGATCTGTTCCATCAGGCCGCCTCGGCCGGGTCGAACAGTCCGGCCTCCTTGAGGCCGGCATAGGCGTTGATAATGGTGTCAATCTGCTCGGCACTGTGGGCCGCGCTGACGCTGTTGCGCAGCAGGAAGTTGGTGGAGGGCGAGGCTGGAGGAATGACCAGGTTGACGTAGACGCCAGCTTCCATCAGTGCTTTCCAGCAGTCGATGGTGCGGGAGCGGTTGATCATTTCCACTGCTACCACCGGGCTGGCGGTGGGCCCGACCGGTAAGCCCAGTGCCTTGAGGCCGTTGTAAAGTCGCGTGGCATTTTCCCAGACACGTTGGCGACGCTGGGGCTCCGCGGTGATGATGCGCAGGGCTTCGCGGGTGGAGGCAATAACTGACGGTGAAGACGAGGCGGTGAAAATATACGCCTTGATACAGAAGCGAATGGCCTCCAGCTCGGCGTGGCGGCTGACGCAAAAGCCGCCGATAGAACCCAGGCTTTTGCTGAAGGTGCCGACGGTGAAGTCCACATCGGCCTCAACCCCGGCTGCCTGCGCCGCACCGCGACCGCTGTCGCCCAGTACGCCCATGGAATGGGCCTCGTCTACCAGCAGGTAACCGCCATATTCGCGCTTGACCGCGGCGATCTCCTTGAGGGGTGCGACATCCCCCAGCATGGAGTAGATCCCCTCTGCGATGATCAGGGTCTGGCTGGCACGGTCGCCAAGGCGACGCATGCGTTTGGCAAGATCGTCCGGGTCGTTGTGCTTGTAGCGAATGACCTCCGCCTCGCTCAATTTCACGCCGGCGTAAATACTGGCGTGGCTGTCGGCATCCAGCAGGATGACGTCACCGGGCCCGGCCAGGGTGGAACACATGCCCATGGTGGCCGCGTAGCCGGTGGAGAATACGATGGCGTGGTCCACGCCATAGAACCGGGCGATTTCCTGCTCCAGTGCCTCGTGTTCCGCGAAGGAGCCGTTGGCCAGCCGCGACCCGGTGGTGCCGGTGCCCCACTTGGCGACCGCGGCCTGGGCGGCGGCGATACAGCGAGGGTCGAAAGACAGCCCCATGTAGTTATTGGTGCCTGCAAGAATGACCTTGTGGCCCTCGACCACCCCTTCGGTGGCGGAGATAATCTGCTC
Organism: Haliea sp.; assembly: GCA_024642245.1. GTDB lineage: Bacteria > Pseudomonadota > Gammaproteobacteria > Pseudomonadales > Halieaceae > JARRPM01. The sequence continues at coordinate 11,309 of JAHEBM010000015.1, read as the reverse complement.
GGTAACGGCGCCAAAGGGAACCACCTCCCGCTTGGCGAGTTCGGCCTGGAAGTCGGCCATGGTCTGGAATTTGTCAAAAAGCATGGGGCAGTCCCGTTGTCCTGGTGAATTGAAGCGCAGTGCGCACAGGCTCTACAAGGGTAGTGCCTCGATGCCCTGACAGTGTAGTGCTTTTAGTGCGTACTACGACCGGGTCTCAGGGGTTGAGTTCCTGGACCTTTTTCGCCAGCTCACCAATGGTGTTCACGTCGGGCAGGATGTTGAGGGGGATCGAGATATCGAAGTGGTCTTCTATTTTCTCGATAAACTCCATAACCTCCAGGGAGCTCAGGCCGATATCGGCTACGAGGTGGGTCGATTCCGCCAGGACCAGGTTCTTTTTATTGTGGGATGCGAGCGTGCTGTAAAGGAAACCCAGGTATTCTTCGTAATCGGTCATTTCGTTTCTACCCTTGCGCCACCCAAGGTAAGTCGCTAGATTTCGAAGGCTCGAACTATACCCATGGAAGAATGGTAATGCCAGTGATTTGGTTGATCGACGCCTACCGCGCGGGAGAGCAAAGCCAGGTTCGCGCGTTGGTAGATGCCCTCGGCTGGCCCTGTGAAATCAAGCGCCTGCACTACCGCAAGCACGTTGTGTTGCCGCACGTGCTGGGCCAGAGCAGCCTGCGTGGCATAACGGTCGAGTCGGCCGCGATGCTGGAGGCCCCCTGGCCCGACCTGGTGATTTCCAGCGGTGTGCGCAACGAACCGGTGTGTCGCTGGATTCGCGCGCACTCCGGTGGGCATACCCGCTACGTTCATGTGGGCCGTCCCTGGGGAACGCTGGATTCCTTCGACCTCGTGATTACCACGCCACAGTACCGGGTGCCTCGCCGGGCCAACGTCCTGAACAACATGCTCACCCTGCACAGTGTGACGCCTGAGCGCCTGGCCTCCGCGAGGGAACAGTGGCAGGGGGCCTTTGCCCACCTCCCGCGACCGCACATCGCGGTGATTGCCGGGGGCGACAGCGGACCCTTCACCCTGGGGCCCCTGGCGGCCTCCCGGCTCGCCCGCCAGGCCTCAACCCTGGCGCGCCAGAACGGTGGATCGCTGCTGGTGTCCACCAGCTCGCGTACCAGCGCCGATGCCGTGGATGCATTGCAGGCCGGTATCGACGTACCCAATTTTTTCTATCGCTGGCAGCCCAACGACCAGGCCAATCCCTACTTCGGTATGCTTGCAGTGGCCGACAGGCTGGTGGTTACGGGCGACAGCATCGCGATGTTGTCGGAAGCCTGTGCCACCGGGCGCCCGGTCCAGATATTCGACCTCGGTGGGATGCGCGGTCCCAGCGATGTCCCCGTGGACTCCCGCTTGCAGGCCAGCTTGTACGGCGCCCTGATGCGCTGGTTCTGGCAGCCCCTGAGCCGGGATATCACGCTCGTGCACCAGCAGTTGCGGGCAAGCAGTCGCGCAACGTGGCTGGAGGAGGAGTCCGGCGCATCGGTGGTGCCGGGAGAGTCGGATATGCAGCGCGCCGTCGCCGCAGTGCAGAACCTATTTAGCCAGGACTGACTGGCTGGCAGCGTCGAGCAGGCGGGCATTACCGGCGTTCATCTGGTAGACGTAATCTGCCGCCTGCACCAGGGCCCGGTTGTGGGAGATGGCCAGGATAGTCAGCCGGCCCTTCAGTGCTTCCATGGTTTGCCGCACCACTTCCTCGCTCTCAGGATCAAGGGCGCTGGTCGCCTCGTCCAGGATCAACAACCTGGGTTTGTTGATCAGCGCCCGGGCGATGACGATTCGCTGGCGCTGTCCGCCGGAAAGCTTTCCACCGCGCTCGCCGACGATGGTCTCCAGGCCCTGGGGCAGGGCGCAGACGAAGTCCCAGGCGCCGGCTGCGCGCAGCGCACCCTCCGCGTCTGCGACAGACAGCTCGGGATCACCGAGGGTGACGTTGTGAAGGACGCTGTCGTGCAGCAGCAGGGTGTCCTGCGGGACGTAGCCGATCAGGCTGCGCCATTGCTTGATGTCGACCTGGGGCAGGGGTACGCCGTCCAGCAGTACAGCGCCCTGCTGTGGTTGCAACAGCGCGATGGACAGGTCGATGATTGTCGTTTTTCCCGAACCCGACGGGCCCACCAGCGTGGTCAGCGCGCCGGCCTTGATATCCAGGCACAGGCCGTCGAATACGGGGTGCTGCTGGTCGTAGGAGAACACCACGTCGCGGAATTCCAGGCCCTGTTCAAAGTGGGGCGTGGCGCCGCCATCGAGTTTTTCCTCGGCCTGCTCGGCCCCCTGGATGGATTCCATCAGTGCCCAGTAGGCGCTTTCACCCTGTGCCAGTTTCTGGTGCTGCTTTTGCACCTTGCCAAAGAAGGAGAAGGCCCGGCCCAGCGCCACGACCAACACCATGACCATGGCCAGGTCGATCGCAAACTTTTCTATCGCAACCCAGATGCCCAGGCAGATAAAGGCGGTAAACATCATTTCCTGCGCGGAATCCAGCACTGCGCCGTAGAGCACCTGGCGGCGCAATGCCCTGTTGAGCTGGTTAGTGTCGTGGGCCAGCACCTTGTCAGCCAGGTGTTCCCGGGACATGGCCTTCAAGGGTTTTACTGACTGCAGGGTATCCGTGAGGTTGGCCATCAGTGAAGCCATGACGGAGGTCTGGCGCTTGCCGGCCCGGCGGGTGAGCCGTACCAGGAAATGGGACAGCCCGATCACCACGACACCGGCACCGATGGCAGCCAGTGAGGCCCGCCAGGAAATAGCGAATGCGACGGTGCCATAGACCAGCGCCTGGATCAGGAAGGTGATGGCGGTGGCGCCGTTGACGAAAGCGGTGGAGGCGCGCTGGGCCTCGGTGGCCAGTGCGTTGGTCAGCTTGCCCACCGGTTGGTGCAGGAAATACTCCCACTTGCTGCGCAGCACGGCGCGCAGCATCTGCAGGCGCAGGTCCGTACCCACCTGGGCGGCTGTGTAACCGACCTGGCGCTGGGCGAGTAGCAGGAACAGGGTCTTCAGTGCGACGCCCCAAACCATGATGCCAAGCATGTTGCCCAGGGTGGGGGCGATGCCGACGAACGCGAGTGCGTCCAGTACGGCTTGTTCGAAGCCGTTGTCACTCTGGGGTGCGACGCCGGCCAGCATCGCGGTGGCTTCCGAGCCCAGGGCGATGTTGACCATCGGCAACAGCGCGGATAAACCGACACCCTCCGCGAGACCCGACAGCAGCAGTGCCAGCAGCATCAGCACTGTCTGCGATGGGTAAGCACGGAAAAAGTTCAGCATCAGGCCCATGGTGGTTCTGCTCCGGCAGCGTGGGGTGAAGGCATGGAGGGCAACTTGTTCACCGGTCGGTTACCAGTGCATCCTGCGCAGCATCAGTATCGCGCAGGCGGCGATCAGCAGCGTGGGCGTCAGCGCCACCAGCGGTATATTCAGGTCGAGTAGCTGGCCCAGGGCGAAAATAATCTGGGAGCCCAGGTAAAAGAGTATCCCCACCAGTGCGCCCAGTGCGACGTCCAGGCCAAAGCTGCGATCCCTTCGCGCCCCGAGGTTGGCGCTGATCGGTGTAGCCAGCAACACCATCGCGCCGACCGTCAGCGGCATCAGCAATTTCTGCCAGAAGGTGCTCAGGTATTTTTTATTCGGCTGGCCGCTTTCTGCCCGGTACTGGCTGTAGTTGCGCAGCACTGACAACCGCATACTTTCGCTCTCCAGCGTCAGGGTTGGCAGCTCGGCGGGCGACCACAGGTTGCCAATTTCCAGCTCGTCATAGCGCCGCGTCACCAGCTTTTTCTTTACCAGCGATTTTTCCCTGACGCCCTGGAACAACCATGTCCGGTCTTTGCTGACCAGGGCCGTGTCGGCGTGCAGGGTCCGGGTGAGCTGCCCGGAGTCGTCGAATTCAAACAGGTCGATGTCACCCGGCACGCCACCATCGTACATTTTGTCCAGGTGAATATAGCGATTACCGTTTTTTGACCAGACGCCGCCGTCGGGGATCCGGACCTGGTTGCGATAGCGCAGGGCGTGGCGCTGGGCCTCTGCCGATTGCTGCAATGGCGGTGTCACGTATTCCATGCAGAGCCACAGCGTCGTCATAAACAGCACGGTGGGCAGGGCGACGGCCCCCAGCAGCCTGGCCCGGGAGAAGCCGGAGCAGCTGATAATGGTGAGCTCGTTGAAGCGATCCAGGCCGGCCAGCGCCACGATGCTGCCCAGCAGGGCGACCACCGGTGCCAGGCTGACCAGTTGCTGGGGCAGGATGAACAGGGTGTAGCGAGCGACCGCCATGGTGCCGTAGCCGAACCGCGTGTGGTCCAGTTCCTGGATAAAACCGATCAAGCCGAATACCGCCCCCAGTACCAGCAGCACCAGCAGCCACCCCTTGACCAGGTTGGAGGCGATATAACGCTCGAGGATCATCGCCGCTTCATCCAGGGTTGGGTGACCAGCACCAGCAGCAGGATAATTTCCAGGACATAGGCGCCCCAGAGCCCGGGGAATTCCCCGAGCCTGCCCTGTTCGATACCGGTGCGCACCACGCTGGTCATGCTGAAAAGCCCGATGTAGATTCCCACCGCTATCAATACGTTGCGCATGCGCGACACCCTGGGCCTGGAGCGGGCCAGCGGCACGGCCATCAATGCCAGTAGCACGGTTGCCACCGGCGTGGTGACGCGCCACTGGAATTCGGCAATATCCCGGGGTTGGTCCGACTGGGCCAGGTTGAGCGTGGTCTCGGCCTTGCGCCGGTACTGCTCCTGGGCCTCCTGGTTGTCCAGCCTGACGATGAGGTGTTTGAACCTCACGGTGACGTCCTGCTCGTTCTTCAGGTCCAGCAGGTAGTTGTAGCCGTTGAAGAACTCGGCCTGCATGGCGTGCCCGGGGTTGAGCACTGGCAGCTCGGCGGCCCTGGCGACTATGATCTCGGCGCGATCCGCGTCCTCGTAGGTCTTTTGCAGGAACACGCCCTTGTGCCGGCCGCGTTCCAGGTCGAGATCATCGGCGATGAAAATATAATCGCTGCCGCTCATGTTCACGAACTCGCCGGTGGCCATTTTTTTCAGGTCGAACTTTGCCGCTGCCTTGGACTCCAGCTCATAGCTGGTGCGAAATGCCCAGGGGCGACCCAGGACAGAGATGACCCCGGTGACCATGGCGACCACCAGGGCCAGCTTGAGCACGGATTCCAGGATTCTTCCGCGGCTTACGCCGGCGGCATACAAGGCACTCATTTCCGAATCCCGGTACAGGCGCCCTATGGCCGCAAGCACGGAAAAGAAGAAAGCCGAGGGCATGAGGATTTCCAGCGTCACCAGCGTATTGAGCCCTATCAGTTTGAAAGCGGTCAGCATTTCCAGCTGGCCGGCTGCGGCCGCGGACAGTTGCCGCGCCGCGGAAAATCCGATGAAAACCAGAACCAGCAGGCCGAGTCCCATCGTGAAAGGGCGCATGATTTCCAGGCTGATGTGGCGATCGATGATCAACGCTGTGTGATCCTGTATTGGGTGGCGGCCATTGTACCCCAAGCGGTGGCCGTCTGGTCATTTTGGCTGGCTTGCCCCATAATTGCACGCTTTGTGCAAGCCACCTCACCCTGCTCGCGAGAACCACCACATGTTCAACCTGAGTGATGGCGTCAAGAAGGCGTTAATTCTCATTCCAACTCAGCCCCTGCCTGCCGGGACCCGGGTGGCCCTGCGTCGTAAATACCTTGCCGAGCTGGAGCTGGCCAAGGCTCACGCGGCCAATTTCCTGATTATCGGTCATCCCAAGAGCGGCAATACCTGGCTCAAGGTGATGATCTCGCGGCTTTACCAGCTGCGCTACGACCTGCCCGAGTCCAAGCTCATCAACACCGATGAGTTCGCCCGCAAGATCCCCGAAATTCCGCGGCTTGCCGCCACCAACGGCTGTTACAGTTACGAGGGCGAGGTAGGCAAGTTGCTGGCAGTCGGGGCTCCCGATAATCCGCTGCGGCACAAACCCGTGCTATTCCTGGCGCGCAACCCGATCGATATAGCGGTGTCCTGGTACCACCAGTTCACCAAGCGCCAGTCCCGGGCCAAGCAGGAATTGATCAACCACTCCATCGAGCACCCCATCGACCGTCGCAATGTCCAGATGTGGGATTTTGTGCGTCATTCCGACATAGGCCTGCCATTCCTCATTGAGTACCAGAATACCTGGGCACGCAATGTGCAGTCGCTCGAGAAGGGCCTGCTGGTGAAGTACGAGGAGCTGCGTGCCGAGCCGGTACCCACCCTGCAGAAAATCCTCGCCCTGATGGGCGAGAGTTTCAGCGAGGAAGAGGTGCGGGCCGCGGTGGAATGGGGTTCTTTCGATAACCTGCAAAAACTGGAAACCAGTGGTACCTTCAGCCAGGGGGGCATGAAACTGGTGGACGCCAACGACCCCAGCACATTCAAGGTGCGGCGCGGCAAGGTCGGTGGTTATCGCGAGGATTTTCCGCCGGACCAGGTGGCCGAGCTGGAAGCCCTGGTGCGCGATAATATCCTGCCAGAGCTGGGCTACTGCCAGGACAGCGCGGAATCCTAGTGCACCCCAGGACCTGGGTCATTCTCAGCGACAAGCAGGGCGATAATGGGCAGGTAGAAACCATCGTCGACGCGCTGCCCTGGCCTGTCGAGCACAAGTACGTGCATATGCTTCCGCAGTGGGTGCTGGGCAAGCCGCGCTATCGCCCCTCCCTGGACCACATCGACCCGGAGCAATCGGACCCTATTGAGGGACCCTGGCCTGACCTGATCCTGACAGTGGGCCGGCGCCCCTCGATGGTGGCCCTGTGGATTCGCCAGCAGTCGGGAAACAGGACGAAGATCGTGCTGGTGGGCAAGCCCTCTGGCCATATGCTCGATTTCTCCCTGGTCATTGCCAGTGCCGAGAACCAGATGCCCCCCATGGACAATTTCCTGCCCACCACCCTGCCGCTGATGCGTATCGGGGAGGCAGATGTGGCGGCCGAGGCCGAGGCCTGGCGGGAGCGTTTTGCCAGGTACGACAAACCGCTGATTGCGATATTGATCGGCGGCGAGACCAATCCTTTCATCATGAATCGCAAGGTGGCGCAGGACCTGGTGGCGACCGCCCACTGGGTTGTCGATGAGCTGGGGGGGACGCCCTATGTGACCACCAGTCGCCGTACAACAGCCGAGGTTGTCGACGTGCTGCGCCAGGGGCTCCCGCCCCAGGCGGTATTTTTCCAGTGGCAGGCCGGTTCGCCTGACAATCCCTACCGCGCGCTGCTGGGTAGCGCCGATGGCTTTATCGTGACTGGCGACAGTGTGTCGATGATGGTCGAGGTGATCTACCTGCATAAGCCGCTGGCGATCTTTCCCCTGCCGGTAGGCTGGCTGGGTGGTATCGACCAGCTGCGTCGCTCACTGGCGCATTGGCTGTTCAACCCGCGGCTACAGTCGTTTGGTGATCGCCTGCGTCACCGCCTGGCGCGCGGTGTGTACTACATCGATGTGTTCAAGATCCTGTGCGCAACGAGGGACTTTCGCGCCTTTCACCGGATGCTGGTCAGGCAGGGCCTTGCGGTCTGGTCCGGACAGCCCTTTAACCGTGGTGAGACCCGCATGCCTGATGATGTGGGTGTCGTGATAAAACGTATCGAGGCCTTGTTTTCAGCCTGAGGGTCAGCGGATTCTCAGCACGTTCTTCATGAAGTGAGTGCCGAAGCGGCTGATGCGCTGGGCGGCTACTGCCAGCGGGCTTTCGTCCAGGTAGTTGAGCTGTACCATGCGGCGCTCCCCGACGAAACGGGTGTGGCCGTGCCAGGAATGGTCGGTGCGGCGAAATGCCAGCAGGGTCCCGCCCAGCGGTGGCACCTGGGCGACGTAGTCTTCGATATCGCCCTTGGAGCGCAGCATCCGCAGCTGGCCGTCCTCGCTGTCCCAGCGTTCGTTGAAATACACCAGTACGGTAATCACCTTGCTCTTGTGGTCGGTGTGAATATTACCGTCGGTCCGCTCGCAGAATTTACGTACCGTGACCGTGGTCGGAAGAGACGCCAGGTCCATGCTGAAGCGCTCGCCCAGCGCGGAGGCGAAGGCGGGAGAGCGGAGCTCTTCCATCAGGGCCTCGAATTGGGATCCGTATTGCAGGCTTTCCAAAGCATGGTTGGCGGCGGTTTCGATGGCCGGGTAGTCGGCATTGACCCTGGCCAGCACCTCGGGGCTCAGGAAGCCCGGCACTACCATGTAATCGAACGGGTCGGTGTGTAGTTCGGCCTTGCGGACCGCATTGAGGTTGATCAGTGACATCGGCGCATTCTAGTATGGCCCTCGCAGAACGGGCAAGGCAACCGGCGGTGCAATGATGTTAATAGTGCGGTAAATCTGCTGTTGTGCTGTTGATGCGATAGCAGGCGTTTTGCTGTAACATTCGCCGCCTTTGCACTTTGTAAACCGCGCCTTGGCGCGGCACATCATGCCAGCGAGGATTTCCCGCAAATGGCCGACACCGCAAGGGCTGTAGTTCGCCACATCATCATGCTTTTGTGCTTCTGGCTGCCGTCATCGCGGCGCAAGAAGATAGAACGCTGGCTGCGCGGCCGGGAAGAATTCAAGAAGCTCGAGAACAGTGACTGGGTACTGATGAGCTGGGGCAAATCCGGTCGCACCTGGCTGCGTGTCATGTTGTCTCGCGCCTACCAGCTCAAGGGTGGCCTCGATGCCAATGAGCTTCTCGACTTCGATAACCTGAAAAAACTGGACCCGCAGTTGCCCGCGGTATTCTTCACCCACAATAATTACCTGCGGGACTATACCGGCAACCAGGAGTCAAAGGCTCACTTCCAGGGCAAACGCATTGTGTTGCTGGTGAGGGATCCGCGCGACGTCGCGGTATCGCAGTTCTTCCAGTGGCAGTTCCGCATGCGCCCCAACAAGAAGTTTATCAACGACTACCCGCCGCACGGTGCCGACATAGGTGTCTGGGAGTTCGTCCTGGACAAGGATGCCGGCATGCCCCGTATCATCGATTATTTCAACGGCTGGGCCCGGGCCATTCCCGAGCTGAAAGACGTGCTGATTGTGCGGTACGAGGATATGCGTACAGACCCCGCGGCGGTACTGGCCGGCATTCTCGACTTTACCGGGACGGCGGTGACGCCACAGCAGGTCCAGGAAGCGGTAGACTTCGCCGCCTATGACAATATGAAGAAAATGGAACAGGAAAAATTCTTCAAGGGAAGCGGGGCGAGGGTGAAGCCCGGCGACAAGGATAACCCGCAGTCCTTCAAGGTACGCAAGGCCAAGGTGGGCGGCTATCGCGATTATTTCACCGATGAGCAATGTGCCCAGCTCGATGCGATGGTGGCAGGGCTGGATCCGGTGTTCGGCTACGGGGGTGAACCGCTATGAACCTCGCTTTCCAGAATGTGCGCCAGGGTCTGCAAACTGCCCGCAAGAAACTGTCGCGCAAGTGGCTGCACTGGCGCATGCGTGGCCAGCCCGAGGCGCAGATACTTGGTGCCGAGCGCAAACTTCGCGGCGTGGAACAGTTCGACAAGCTGCAGCGCGCCGACATTGTCGTGGTGTCTTTCGGCAAGAGCGGACGCACCTGGCTCAGGGTCATGATGTCCCATCTGTTCCGGGTCATGTACAAGCTTCCTGAGAACGCCATCCTGGGTTTTGATAACTTTCACAATCTCAACCGCGCGGTGCCGAAAATATTCTTTACCCACGACAACTACATCAAGGATTTTACCGGCGATATAGACAGCAAGAAGCCTTTCTACGGCAAACGCGTCGTACTGCTGGCGCGGGACCCCAGAGACGTTGCGGTGTCACAGTTTTTCCAGTGGAAATTCCGCATCAAGCCCTCCAAGATCGCCATCAACAACTACCCGCCCCAGGGCAGTGATATCAGCCTGTTCGACTTCGTGATGGGAGACAATGGCGGTGGTATGCGGGCGGTGACCGATTACCTGAACCTGTGGGCGAAGGAGTCAGGTGAGGTCGAGGCGTTTCACCTGCTGCGTTACGAGGATCTGCGCAGCAATACCCGCGAAGAACTGCGTCGCCTGCTGGATTTCATGCAGGTGGATGCCAGCGACGCCGACGTCGAGGCGGCAGTCGAGTACTCCTCCTACGAAAACATGAAGAAGATGGAGAGCAAGGAGCAGTTCCGCTTCGCCGGCGGCCGCATGATGCCGCGCGACAAGGACAACCCGGACAGCTTCAAGGTGCGCCGCGCGAAGGTGGGTGGCTACCGTGATTATTTCAGTGACGAGGAAGTGCTTGCTATCGACGCCAGGCTGAAGGCGGAGCTGGATCCCTTGTTTCAGTACGTTTGAGCCGAATTGCGGGATTCTGGATTTCCCGGACAGAGAACGTCAATCTGCAGTTTTCCTCTTGTTCCATTGTCGTCATGGGTCCGGGTATGTCCTGGCTCCACGGCCGCGCCCCTGCGGGGTGCCCTCGGTCGGTTGGGAGCCTTACAGCGCTGCGCTGTCTCCCGCCACTCCGTCGGCGCTGGCCTTTTATGTTCCGCCAGAACACACCCGGACCCCTGCCTTACATCGAGCATGCAAAGTAAACACCGGCCTGGGGCGCATCGTAGTCACTCTTTGTGGCTGGAACTTGCAGCGGCGAAGGGCGGGGGTTGCGTCGCGGAATGTCAAAGGCGCACGCCGAAGGAGTGGAGCAAGACAGCGCAGCGCTGTAAGGCTTGCGACCGACTGAGGGTAGCCCGGAGGGCCGTAGCCATGGAGCGAGGCGACCCCCGCTCTTCACCGCGAATGGAACGGCACCCTACCTTTTTTACTGGACCCAAAAAATTCGGTCCACCAGGCTCTCAGGCCGCCCGCACCAGCTCCAGTGCATCCGCGCGTAAATGGCCCTGCTCGATCTCGTCGTGCAGCTGGGCCTCGCTGATGGTGCCTTCCTCCAGGCAGCCCTTCACCAGGCTAAAGAAGAACTGCTCCTGCCTGGGGTCCGGGTGAGCGTCGTAGGTGCCGGCGAACTTGTATTCACCAAACAGTGCGCGGCGGGCGCGCCGCAGCCAGTGGCGCGGCGGAAATAGCTGGAACGTGTCGGCTGGGCGATAGTCTACCTTGAGACCGGTTTTCCACGGCTGTGTCTTGCGCTTTGTGTTGTGCAACAGCTTGGTCTGCTCGGTGAGGTGGTCGAAGTCATTCCACTCATTTTCCAGCAAGCCGATGGTTGCCTGGTTTTCGAGCTTCAGAGACACCCAGTCCATGTAGTCGCGCTTGGCGGGCTTGAACATGGCGGCAAAGTCTTCTTCAAAACGCCAGTGCTGCAGCCTGGCGCAGTCCAGCAACA
>JAHEBM010000014.1 GCA_024642245.1 Haliea sp. | reverse complement strand
GTGTAAAAGGTCGACTCGCCAGCGGGCACCGCGGCGGCCGCATCCAGCTGTAACTGGCAATCCACCCTGGCGATACCATGCTGGTTGCCCGCGCACAAAACGATTTTTTCCAGTGCTTCCTGGCTCGGTGCGGTGCCCGTCAGGACCGCGCTGTCACCGCTGACCTTGACCGCTACCTTTTCACCATCAATGTCCAGCTGCGCCACCGCGTGGGCGATACTCTGCTGACGCAACTCGTTTACACGCTCGGCGGAGACCTCCACGGTACGGGTAGCGTCCTCGTTCACAGTACTTCCCATCACCTTCTCGGTAAGCTTCTCGCCGGCTTCGGCAACAAAATCGAATAGTCCCATCGTTCAATGCTCTCCCTTGACGTTATTTTCGGCCCTTACAGGCGGTTTTCACGGGGCAGGACCTCAGCTGCCCCCTGCGCCGCGCCCATGGCGCGTACCGGTTCACTATAGCCCACGCGTCCCGGGATGCAACGACACGCCCATCGCAGACACCGCAACGTGCCCTATTCGAGCCACGCCCGCCGCACCCGGCGGACGGCCAGAGGGTGTTTTACAGCCTGACTTCTGCGAGGCCTTCGGTATAATCGCTGCCCTGGAGCGGGAAGCGGTCCCGCCCAGCCATCCAACACGGCCAGTTCATGAACGAGAAAACACCCAAAGTCGGTTTTGTTTCCCTGGGCTGCCCCAAGGCCCTGGTGGACTCCGAGCGCATCCTCACCCAGCTGAAAATCGATGGCTACGACATCGTGCCGACCTACGAGGGCGCCGAGCTCGTGGTCGTCAACACCTGTGGTTTCATCGACAGTGCCAAACAGGAGTCACTTGATGCCATCGGCGAGGCCATCAGCGAAAACGGCCGGGTGATTGTCACCGGCTGCATGGGCAAGGGCGATGACGCGCGAGCCATCATGGAACTGCACCCCAAGGTACTGAGTGTCACCGGACCGGCCGCCTACGAGGAGGTGGTGAGTGCGGTACACCAGTATGTGCCGCACGTGCAGGTGCACGACCCCTTTGCAGACCTGGTGCCGCCCCAGGGAATCAAGCTCACCCCCCGCCACTACGCCTACCTCAAGATTTCCGAAGGCTGCAACCACCGCTGCAGCTTTTGCATTATCCCCGCCATGCGCGGCGACCTGGTGAGCCGTCCCATCGGCGATGTAATGGACGAGGCTGAGCGGCTGGTGCGCGCGGGCGTGAGGGAGCTGCTGGTCATCTCCCAGGACACCAGCGCCTATGGTATCGACACCAAATACCGCACCGGCTTCTGGAACGGGCGACCGCTGAAAACCCGCATGCAGGATCTGTGTGAAGCCCTGGGCGAGTTTGGCGTGTGGGTTCGCCTGCACTACGTCTACCCATACCCCCATGTCGATAAGGTCATACCACTGATGGCGGATGGAAAAATCCTGCCCTATCTCGACGTGCCGCTGCAGCACGGCAGCCCGGAAATACTCAAGCGCATGAAACGACCCGCGGCGGCAGAAAAGTCGCTGGAACGCATTCATCGCTGGCGGGAGATTTGCCCGGATATCACGCTGCGCAGCACGTTTATTGTGGGATTTCCCGGCGAGACGGAACGCGACTTCGAGCAACTGCTGGAGTTCATGCGCGAGGCACAGCTGGACCGGGTGGGCTGTTTCCAGTACTCGCCGGTCAAGGGCGCGGCGGCCAATGAACTACCCGATCCCGTGCCCGAGGAAGTGAAGCAGGAGCGCTGGGACCGCTTCATGGCACTGCAGCAGGACATCAGTGCAGCCAAGCTGCAGGCGAAGATCGGCAAGACCATCGAAATCCTTATCGACAGTGTTGACGAACAGGGCGCGATCGGCCGCTCCAGCGCCGACGCCCCCGAGATCGACGGCAGGGTCTACCTCGACGGCATCACCGACCTCAATCCTGGCGACCTGGTGGAAGCCGAGGTCACGGGAGCCGACGAGTACGACCTGTGGGCAGGATAAGCGCAGGGCGATGACGCATAACAAGTACGCCGAAGACGCCGGGTGAACCTGCTGCTTTTCACCGCGGGAGACCGCATTGACGCGCACCGCATACGGGTGGGCGGCCGGCGCCTGCGGCACCTGCGGGAAGTCCTCAAGGTGACAGTCGGTGACGAGCTGCGAGTGGGTGAACTGGACGGCCTTACCGGTTCCGGTCATATCCTGGCTATCGACTCCGACACAGCCCTTCTCGAGATAGAACTGCGCGAGGCGCCGCCCGCCAAGCTCCCGCTGTGCGTGGTGCTCGCGCTGCCCCGGCCCAAAATGTTGCGGCGCATTGTTCGCACCGCCGCGGAGCTGGGTGTTGCCGAGCTGCACCTGATCCATTCCTACCGGGTGCAGAAGAGCTACTGGCAGAGTCCGGCATTGCGCGAAGACGCCCTGCAAAATTACCTGCTGCAGGGACTGGAACAGTCTCGCGACACCGTACTTCCCCGACTGGCTTGTCACCGCCGCTTCAAACCCTTCGTTGAGGACACCCTGCCGGCAATGACCGGGAACCGGCGGGCGCTGCTGGCCCACCCGGGTGATTACCCACCCTGTCCGCGCAAACTGGAGCAGGAAACCCTGCTGGTCATCGGTCCCGAGGGCGGTTTTATTCCCTACGAGGTGGAGAAGCTCGAAAGCGCCGGTTGCGAGGTCGTATCGCTGGGCCCCCGCATCCTGCGGGTGGAGAACGCGCTGACCGCACTGCTGGGCAGGCTGTTCTAGAACCGTGCCCATGGCATGATTATTTGATAAGGGTCAAGGCGCCCGCATCCCGGCCGGGCTAACGTGGCCCTTTGCTGAAATGCACCCAGGCGAGGAGCGTAGCGTGTTCACTGTTGCAGAAATCATGACCCGGGAGCCCTACACACTGGGCCCGGACGACACACTGGCCACAGCGCGGCAGCTGCTGGCCGAGCACCATATCCGGCACATTCCCATACTGAGCGCCGAGGGCAACCTCATCGGTATAGTTTCACAGCGGGACGTGCTGGCGGCCAGCGGCCCCCGCGGGGATCAGCTGGCGCTGTCCGCCATCATGACCGCCCCGGCGCAGACGGTGGAAGAATCCTCAAACCTGCGCGGTACGGCACTGCACCTGCAGAAGAATAAGCTCGGCTGCCTGCCGGTCCTGCGCAAGGGCAAGCTGGTGGGCATTATCACCGATTCCGATTTCGTCGCGATTGCGATCAACCTGATGGAGCAGCTGGAAGCCGCAGAGCCCGACGAAATGGATTTCGACGAGGACGAGGATTTTGCCTGAGGGCAAAAAAACCTAGCCGGCGACGATGCCCACCGGGCAGCCGACACCGGTACCACCCAGGCCACAGTAACCACCCGGGTTTTTTGCCAGGTATTGCTGGTGGTACTCCTCAGCGTAGTAGAACACCGGGGCCGGCAGGATTTCCGTGGTAATGGCACCGAAGCCCGCCTTGTCCAGTGCCTGCTGGAACACCACCTTCGAGGCCGCCGCCTGCCGGGCCTGCTCGGGGTCGAACACGTAAATACCCGAACGGTACTGGGTGCCGCGGTCGTTGCCCTGACGCATACCCTGGGTGGGATCATGCCCCTCCCAGAACAGTCTGAGTAGTGCTTCGTAGGTGACCACCGCAGGGTCAAATACCACCAGCACCACCTCGTTATGGCCCGTCTTTCCGGTACAGACCTCCTGGTAACCGGGGTTGGGAGTGATGCCCGCGGCGTAACCGACCGCCGTCGTAAACACACCCTCCACCTGCCAGAACTTTCTCTCCACACCCCAGAAACAACCCATGCCGAACATCGCCTGGCGCAGGTGCGCGGGAAATGGCCCCTTGACAGGCTTCCCATTCACAAAATGCGCGGCGGGTACGGGCATAGCCTGCTCCCTGCCCGGGAGGGCGGAGTCCGCGGTGGGCAAAAGGGTCTTGTCAGCACGATCAAATAAGCTCATACGGGGCAGTATAACGCCCGGCACCAGAAAAAGAAGAAGGGAAAAGCGCACAAGCGGCCGGCCTTACGCTCAACCCTCCTTCCGGCGCTCTACACCCCGGGGTCGTGTCGGGGCCCCCTTTGGCCCCCTTTCCCTTCCGGGCGACAACCGTGTAAGCTGGTCTCACAAGGTGGTGCCGGAACCGTGGCTATCACACGATTGTCATAATTAGAAATTAAACTCACCCCGGTTAAAAAACCCGGTGCCACAGACGCACTGGACCAATCGGGGGATGTAAAAGTGGTAAGGATATGAACACATTTAAATTTAACCCAAGAGAGCTGTGCAGCCGCAAATTGTGGCAGCTGGTCAGCACCGAAACAGATGAAGAGGTGAGCGAAAGGGAGCTCAAGGAAGCCATCGCCGAGCTGGCCAACCGCCGCCACTACCTGGAGCAATTACAGCAAATCGGCGCCCTGGAGGAGCATCATACCGGCGCCTGAGCGCCGGCCATTTCCCGCTATCCGCTATGGCTAAACCGCCCGCACGCAGCTCTTCGTCGCAGGAAATAGACCGTTTCTTGCAACGCAGCAAAAACATCACCGAATTTGTCTCGAAACAGCCCCGGCTGCTTTTTGCCATTGACGCCACCGCCAGCCGCCAGCCGACCTGGAACAGTGCGAGCAAGGTCCAGCAGGAAATGTTCCAGGCCACCGGCACCATCGCCTCGCTGGCGGTGCAACTGGCGTATTACCGCGGCTTCCAGCAGTTTTCCGCGAGCCCCTGGCTGAGCGATAGCCGGCAACTTGCCCGACTGATGTCCACCGTGCAATGTGAAGGTGGCCACACCCAGATCGCGCGCCTGTTGCGCCACGCCCTGGAAGAACACCGCAAGGTGCCGGTGCGCGCCGTGGTCTTCATCGGCGACGCCGTGGAGGAGAGCCCGGATACCCTGTGCGACCTGGCCGGCCAGAGCGGTCTGCTGAAATTACCGCTGTTCCTGTTCCAGGAAGGGACGGAGCGCACGGTGGAGACCACCTTTCGCAGCATGGCCAGACTCAGCGGCGGCGCCTTTGCGCGCTTTGACAGCAGCAGCGCCGGCACACTGGCCGGACTGTTGGGCGCGGTGGCGCGCTACGCCGCAGGCGGGCGCGCGGCCCTTGAGAACAGTTCGGGCGAGAGTGCTAGACTGCTGCTCCAACAGTTGAGACCCTGACCGGACCGGACCCCAATGCCCCGACTGATACTCCTGCTGGCGGTTATCGCCGTTCTCTACATCATGTTCAGGCGCGTCCAGAATGTACCGCCTCACCGCCGTCGCACGGAATACATCAAGCTGGGCCTGGCGGTGGCAGTGGCCGTCGTGGTGATATTGACGGTCACCGGTCGCATGCACTGGCTTGGCATTGCCGCCACCGGACTGCTGGTTGCCCTGCGCCAGTTGCTGCCGACCCTGGTGCGCCTGTTCCCGATACTGGCCGCGCACCGTGCCCGGAGTGCCCCCGGGCAAGGCCAGGGCCAGACGTCCACCGTGGAAACGGCACTGCTGCGCATGCAACTGGCCCATGACAGCGGCAACCTGCAGGGGGAGGTGCTCAAGGGCGGTTTTGAAGGCTGGCGCCTGGCGGATATGGACCGGCAACAGCTGGAAGAGCTGATGGCGTATTGCCGCAGGGAAGACGAGGAATCTGCCAGGTTGCTCGAGAGCTACCTGCAGCAGCGCTTTCCGGGGGAGGCACCCTTTGGCCAGGAGCGGGCCCAGACCGGCAGCAGCGGGGATATGGACCGCAGGGAAGCCCTGGCTATACTCGGCCTGCCAGAGGATGCCAGCACCGAGGATATCGTTGCCGCGCACCGCAAATTGATACAGAAGCTGCATCCGGACCGGGGCGGAAACGATTACCTGGCGGCAAAAATCAACCAGGCCAAGGATTTTTTGCTGGGCTGAAAACCAACGTATGGCGAGCGCCGGGCAATTGCCGCCCATTACTGGCACGCACCCGCGGAAATGCTTAAAATTGCGCCCTCTGAATGCAGGACAACACCACAGCCATGACTGAAGTATTTGTGATCCGCAACCAACTCGGCCATTACTGGGGCAAGGGCAAGACCTGGGTCGACGGCAGCCAGCCGCGCCACGTACAGCGCACCCAGCACCGGGACGAGGCGGTCAACACACTATTCGAACTCAGCTCCAAGGACTTCGAGCTGCGCGGGGACGTGCTCACAGCCGAGCTCAACGAACGCGGCGAACCGGTGATTGAACCCAGCCAGATTCCCCTGCCCGTGGACCCCGACACCGAAGATGAGGCGGAACACCAGGACGCTGCTGCGACCGCAGAGACCACCGAAGAGCCATCCGGGGCGCGCGAGTCCATTGACTGAGCAGCGTTTCACTCACTCTGGCGCACTTGAAAATACGCACTGCGTCACCATATCCTTGTGACAGCCCGCGCAATCCTGCGCGGCCGGAAAAAGCGTATTTTTGCGGGGTCAGTGACAGCCAATGAGAATCCTATTATTCCTTGCAACCAACCTGGCGGTGATGGTGCTGGTCAGCATCGTATTCAACCTGCTTGGGCTTCAGGGCATTCTCGCCGCCAACGGGGTGGACCTGAACCTGGGTGCACTGCTGGTGATGTGCGCCGTCTTCGGGTTTGGCGGATCGTTGATCTCGCTGTTCCTGTCAAAATGGATGGCCAAGCGGGGCACCGGGACCTATGTCATCGAGCAGCCCCGCAACCGGGACGAGGAATGGCTGGTAAATACCGTTCGGGAACTGGCCGGCGAAGCCGGCATCGGCATGCCGGAGGTGGGTATCTTCCCGTCCCAGGCTGCCAACGCCTTCGCCACCGGCTGGAACCGCAACAGCGCCCTGGTGGCGGTGAGCGCCGGTTTACTCCAGCGCTTCCGGCCGGAGGAAGTGCGCGCCGTCATGGCCCATGAAATAGGCCATGTGGCCAACGGTGACATGGTGACCCTGACCATGATCCAGGGGGTGGTGAACACCTTCGTGATGTTCCTGGCGCGCATTATCGGCCACACGGTGGACCGGGTAGTGTTCAAGACAGAGCGCGGTTACGGCCTGGGTTATTACGCCGTCACCATTGTGGCAGAGCTGATGCTGGGCTTCCTCGCCAGCATGATCGTATTCTGGTTTTCCCGCTGGCGGGAGTACCGGGCCGACGCCGCGGGGGCGGGACTGACCACCCCGGGACACATGATGGCAGCGCTGCAGCGACTGCAGCAGGAACAGGGCCTACCCCAGGACCTCCCCGGTGAAATGACGGCGTTTGGCATCAGCGAGCAACTCAAGCAGGGCATCTCCGGCCTGTTCCGCTCGCATCCACCACTGGAGGACAGGATCAGGGCGCTGCAAGCGGCCTGATAACGTACTCGCTCATAGGGATGACATCGATGTGCTCGAAGTCGATGAAGCGGGCGCAGCTTTCCATCATCGCGGTCATGCGTTGCTGCAGCAGGAGTTCGTCGCCGCCCGTGTTGTAAAATGCGTGGTCCGACGCCATGGCCTCGGGCGGGAAGTGCTCCTCCACGATAGCGTCAAAGGGCAGGGTTTCCCCGCCCAGTTCCCGCGTCACGAGATTCTGGCGATAACCGAAAGTGGACTGGGTTTCGATCGCCACCCGGGTGTGGCTGTCCTTCCATATCGACAACCACGCATTTTTATCGAGCCGGGCCGGCTTGCGCATGAACACCACCTGGCACATCCCGTGTACCCGCGCCCCGGCAGCGGACGGATGTGCCCGCTGGCTCACCAGCGGCTCCGCCTCCATCACCTGGTAAGCGCTTCGACGCTCGACAAATCCGTCTATCAGTGGCTCCCAGGCGGCGGCAGCGCCTGCAAAATCCACCCACAGCGTCAGTAACGCGGTGGGGACCGGCGGGTGACTTTCCATACGCCGCGCCGCCGCCGGGGCGACTGCACTGTCGGCCACGGCGAAGCGCACCCCGTGCACGACCTCCAGCGGCGCCAGCGCCGGGCACAGTTGATGCAGGAGCGCATCGCGCAGCTCATCTGCGGAGCGACCCGCGCGCTGCCACAGTGCGTAAACCAGTTTTTCCAAGGCGCCGTCTCCTGTGAGGGTTTGCTACATCACCCCCAGTGGCGGTGTGATCGTGGCGCAGTTATCTATCAGCATCTCTGAACCGTTAACGAACCGGGACTCGTCCGAGGCGAGATAGAGCACCAGGTTGGCGATATCCTCCGGGTCACACATATTGCCGTACTTGCCCACTTCATCGATGTCCTCCTGGGTCGCAACGTCCTTGCCCATGGCAACCTTCACCACCATTGGCGTCTTCACCCCGTCAGGGTGAATCGAGTTGCAGCGAATACCGTTTTTCTGCTCCTTGCAGAACATCGCAATACTCTTGGTCAGGGAGCGCACCGCCCCCTTGCTGGCCGTATAGGCCGCCACGAAGGACTGTCCGTGAATGGCCGCAACAGACGACATATTGATAATCGAGCCGCCACCGGACGCCGCCATCACCGGAATGGCATGCTTGCACCCCAGGAAGACACCGTCGCTGTTGACCGCGTTGATCTTGCGCCACATGGCCAGATCAGTGTCCACGACAGTGCCCAGGGCTATCATGCCGGCGTTGTTGACCAGGATATCCAGGCGCCCGAACTTTTCCACAGTGGCGGCTATAACCGATTCCCAGGCGGCTTCATCGGTTACATCCAGGTGCAGGAAAAGCGCGTTGTCTCCGATGGCGTCCGCCAGCGCCCTGCCGTCCTTTTCGTTCAAGTCGGCTATCACCACCCGCGCGCCCTCCCGGGCCAGCAGGACAGCGTCCGCCCTGCCCATGCCACTGGCACCGCCTGTAATGAGTGCAACTTTCCCGGCAACTCTGCCCATACTGTCTTTCTCCGCTTTGGGTGGACGCCGTGGCAACGCCTGTGCCCCGGCAAATAATCTGTCAGCGCGGCAGTTAACCAGATGCCGCCCCGCAGCTCAAACCCCGCCAGGCTAAACTGCCCCAATGACTACCCAATTGAACCGCCTGAAAACTCGCCAGTTCGCCTGCCAGAAGGTATTCTGTGCCATCGCCACAGGCGGGAACTGCAGGAGACACAGATGAACCAGACGACCACCGGCCAGGCGCCGCTGCCAGCACCGGTCAATTGGCTGGGCTACCTTGCCCTCACCCTTTTACTGGCGCTGCCCATTGCGGTCCTGAGCGTGCGGAGCGGCGCGTGGCAGCAGGGCTTGCTGCTATACGCCATCAGTTGCGCGGGCGCCGCGATACTGCTGCTACTGGGTGTCCTGCTGATGCTGTTGCCGCGTTTCAGCGCCTGTCGCAAGGCCATCGCCGGGCGCGTCCTGCTCAGCCTGCCGGGGGCACTGCTGCTGTTGTCCGCTCTCAATGCCGGCGGCCACCCGCGCATCCATGACATTTCGACAGACCTGCAGGACCCGCCAATATTCAGCGCGGCGCAGCAGCAGCGAGGAGCCGGCAGTAACAGCCTGGACACAGACCCGGAAACACTCGCCTTGCAGGCTGCCGGCTATCCCGGGCTGAAGACACTGCTGCTTGCGCGGGACTTCGACGAGACTTTCGACCAGGCGGTGCAGGTAGCCACCGACATGGGCTGGGATATCTACCTGCAGGATCGCAATGCGGGCACTATCGAGGCGGTGGACACCACGGCGCTGATGAATTTCAAGGATGATATCGTGGTGCGCCTGCGCACCAATGCGGATGGCACGGTGGTGGACCTGCGCTCCGTGTCCCGCGTGGGCCTGGGCGACCTGGGAGCTAATGCCAAGCGTATCGGCGCCTTTTTTCAGCGCCTGCAGGCAAAGTAAGCGGCGTCTGTCATGGGCATTATCAAGTACCTGATCCACCGCGGCCCGGTCTTCATCCTGCTTTGCGCGCTGACTGCCGTGGCGGGCGCCGCAACCGGGAACGACTACCTGAGCTTCGCCACCGATGACGAGGCCAACAGTACCGAAATTTTCAGCAAGGCCAGTCCCTCGGTGGTGTTTGTCACCAACAAGGCCCTGCGTCGCAACCTGTTCAGCCTCAATGTGCAGGAAATCCCGCAGGGCGCGGGGACCGGCTTTATCTGGGACGCAAGCGGCCTGGTCGTCACCAATTTTCACGTGATCGCCGGCGCGCACAAACTGACGGTTACGCTACAGGATCGAAGCGAGCACGACGCCGAGGTGATTGGCCTTGCACCGGAGAAAGACCTTGCCGTGCTGCGCATCGGTAATCCGCCCGACAACCTGGTCACCCTGCCCCTTGGCGACTCCTCCGAATTGACCGTGGGCCGCAAGGTGCTGGCTATCGGCAACCCTTTTGGCCTCGATACCACCCTCACCACCGGCATCGTCAGTGCACTGGGAAGAGAGATCCAGGCAACCGATAACCGGGTTATCCGCGGAGTGATCCAGACCGATGCGGCCATCAATCCGGGCAACTCCGGGGGCCCCCTGCTCAACTCCATGGGACAGCTCGTAGGTGTAAACACGGCTATTTACAGCCCCAGCGGGGCCAGCGCGGGAATCGGTTTTGCCATACCGGTCAACACCGTCAAGGAAGTGGTACCCCAGCTGATCAGCTACGGGCGCATACTGCGGCCGATGATCGGGGTGGAACTGGCCAGTGACCGCTGGGTGCAGCGTTATCGCATTGAAGGCGTACCGGTAGTGCACGTGTATCCCGGTCTCCCCGCCGCCAGTGCGGGCATGGTAGGCGCCTATCGCGGGCGGCGCGGGGAAGTGATACTGGGTGATATTATTACCGACGTCGGTGGCGAGCCGGTACGCAGTAACAACGACTTCTACGAGGCCCTGGAAAAACTGTCACCGGGCGACACGGTCACGATCGAGACCCGCCGCGGCGACGATACCATCAGCTACAAGGTCAAAGTCATCGAATCGCAGTAGCCGGGCACCGGCCCCTGCAAGGCGGCCGTCATGCCAGGGTACCGCCGTCCACCCGGATATCCTCACCCGTTATATGGATGCCATCCTCGGAAGCGAGCATGGCTATAACGCCGGCCACCACCTCGGGGCCCCGGGCGCCCGTGGGAGAGACAACGCGGGAAATCAGCTCGTAATCCATGGTGTCCGGGAATGTCACGCCGTTGGTCATGCCGGTCTTTATCTCCCCGGGGCAGACACAATTGGCGCGCACGCCGCGCTTGGCATACTCGATCGCCAGGCTGCGGGTCATCGCCAGCACCCCGCCTTTACTCGCGGAATACGCTACCCCGCAGGGCAGCCCCGCCAGCGCCGCGGTAGATGCCGCATTGACAATACTGCCCTTGCTTTCCAGCAGGTGTGGCATGACCTCGCGGCACAACAGCATCGTACCGGTAAGATTGACGTCGATAACTTTCTGCCATTGCGCAAGCGTCAGTTGCAGGGTGTCATCAAAGCGCAGCACGCCGGCCATATTGACCAGCGCGTAAAGTGATCCGTACTGCTGTATGCACGCGGCCACGCAGGCCCGCACATCATCCTCGGCACTGATATCACACACCCTGCCGGTGGCAAGACCACCCTCGGCAATGATAGCGCTCACCGTGGTTTCCACCGCCGCGGCATTGAGGTCCACACAAAATACCGCGCCCCCCTCGGCGGCTATGCGCCGCGCGCTCGCCTGGCCAATTCCCCCGCCGGCTCCGGTAACCAGTACGACCTTGTCCGCGAAACGCTGCATGAGCCACCCCACTCCAGAAAGGCTCACAGGATGCCGCCACCGCAGCGGCCGGTCAATACGCCAGATTGCAAGGCCAGCGCACCGGACGGCGGCAGCGGCAAATTGCGCTGAAGGGGCTGATATATTGAGCCATCCAACGCTAGAGCGCGGTCGCCCGTCACATGGCCTTTATCCACGCCCGATGCGCTCGTATCATACGGCGTGCTCTCCCAGCGAGAGCAGCCAATACGTCACCATTGCCCACCGGGAGGACAACTTGCAGGATCTCGATCAATTCCGCCAGGACGTACGCCAGTGGCTGGACGCGAACTGCCCCGAATCCCAGCGCCAGCCGATTACCGCCGCGGAGCAGTACTGGGGTGGTCGCCGCGGCAGCTTTCCCAGTGAGGACGCCCGCACCTGGTTCGAGCGGATGCGCGAAAAGGGCTGGATTGTGCCCGAGTGGCCGACGCAATACGGTGGCGGCGGATTGTCCGACCGGCACGGCAAGGTTATCAAGGATGAAATGAGGCGTATCAACGCCCGTACGCCGCTCTACGGCATCGGCATCTGGATGCTGGGGCCCGCCCTGCTGGAATACGGCAACGAGGCGCAAAAACAGCAGCACCTGCGCGCCATCGTCAACGGCGAGTCGCGCTGGGCCCAGGGCTACTCCGAGCCCGGAGCGGGCTCTGACCTGGCCAGCCTGCAGTGCAGGGCCGAGGACATGGGCGACCACTTCCTGGTCAACGGCAGCAAGATCTGGACGACTGCCGCGGACAAATGTGACTGGATTTTCTGCCTCGTGCGCACAAACACCGAGGTGAAAAAACAGGAGGGCATCAGCTTCCTGCTGATCGACATGGATGATCCGGGCATCAGCACAACGCCCATAGCCCTGATCAGCGGTGAGTCCGAGTTCTGCCAGACGTTTTTCGACAATGTAAAAGTACCCAAGGAAAATCTCGTCGGCGAACTGGACAAGGGTTGGTCAGTCGCCAAGGCACTGCTCGTACACGAGCGCAAGCTGATGGCGGAGATGGGGAGCGACACGCCGCGCAAGGTCGTGGTACCCAATGACGCCGCGCACAAATACCTCGAATTCGCCGACGGCAGGATAGTCGACGCGCAGCTGCGCAGCGACCTGGTGGATTACAACATGCAGATGCATGCCATCGCCCTGACGCACTTTCGCAGCTTCGAGGAAAAAACCAGCGGGGTGCACAGCGCGGCGCCCCTGGTAATGAAATACCTCGGCACCGAAGCGGAAAAAACGAAAAGCGAACTGCTGCTTGCCATTATGGGCAGCCAGGGGCTGGGCTGGGAGGGCGATAGCTTCAGCCGCGAGGAACTCGACACGCTGCGCTTGTGGGCCATGTCCAAGGCCATGACCATCGCCGGGGGCAGTTCGGAAATACAACTCAATGTTATCGCCAAGAGCGTGCTGGAACTCCCCCAGCCCGCGGAGAAATAGCCATGCCGCTGGTATTGAGTGAAGAGCAGCGACTGTTGCGCGATACGGCCCGGGACTTCCTCGCTACCCATGCACCGGTGGGCGCCTTGCGCAGGCTGCGGGATGAACACGACCCGCTCGGTTATGAACCCCAGCTGTGGCGGCAGATGGCCGAACTCGGCTGGGCCAGCATTATCCTGCCCGAACAATATGGCGGCCTGGACTTCGGCTTCCTGGGTATGGGCGTGGTGATGGAGGAATGCGGCCGCACCCTGGCCGCCTCACCGCTGTTTGCTTCCGCGGTGGTAGGTGCCTCCGCCGTGCTGCTGGGAGGCAGTGACGCGCAAAAGACTGAACTGTTGCCTGGGATTGCCGCGGGCGAACTGCGCCTCGCACTGGCACTGGAAGAAACGCACCATCACCGCCCGTGCCATATCGCCACTACCGCGGTCCGCGAGGGCGAGCACTTCCTGCTCAATGGCAACAAGACCTTTGTGCTGGATGGACACAGTGCAGACACCTTGATTGTGGTGGCGCGCAGTGCAGGCGCACCGCGCAGTCCCGAGGGTCTGTCCCTGTTCCTGGTGGATGGCAATGCCCCGGGGGTCAGTCGCCAACGCACCGTGATGGCGGACAGTCGCAACGCCGCAAACCTCTGCCTGGACAATGTCCGGGTGAGCAGCGACCGTGTTATCGGCAAGGTCGGCGAGGCCTGGGGGATACTGGATCCCGTGCTGGATCGCGGGCGCGTGGCCATCGCTGCAGAGATGATGGGCTGCGCGCTCGAGGCTTTCGAACGCACCGTCGCCTACCTGAAAGAACGCGAGCAGTTCGGCGCGCCCATAGGCAGTTTCCAGGGCCTGCAACACCGGGCCGCGCAAATGCAGGCCGACATCGAACTGTGCCGCTCCGTATTGCTGCAGGCCCTGAGCGCTGTGGATGAAACACCGGAGCAATTACCGATATTGGCGAGCCTTGCCAAGGCCAGGCTGAATGAGCTGGTGAAGCACGTAAGCAACGAGGCGGTGCAGATGCACGGCGGTATCGGTGTCACCGATGAGCTGGACATCGGCTTGTTTCTCAAGCGCGCCAGGGTGACCATGCAGGTATTTGGCGATACGGGTTTTCACAAGGATCGCTACGCCACGCTCTGTGGCTATTGAGACCACACCTCTTACAGGAGTTCAAGTTATGGAAGCGGCAGGAAAAATCAGGGTGGTTGAACAGTATGTGGAAGCTTTCGCCAACAGTGACATGAACATCATCCGGGAGATATTTGCCGACAACGCCCGGGTGGAAGATCCGGTGGGCAGTCCGGTACACGCGGGACACGAGGCCGTTTGCGCTTTCTACGAGGGCGCACTGGCAGCCGGGGCGACCCTCGAGCTCACGGGCAAGCCCTGCTGCGCCGGCAACGCCGTGGCTTTCTCTTTCCGCGTGAAGATGCCAAACATGACAATTGATATCATCGACGTGTTCGAGTTCGACGAGCGGGGCAAGATCAACAGCATGAAAGCCTACTGGGGGCCGGAAAGCATCAGCTGAAAAGGAGGCCATGCATGGAAATAAACGGGATTGCCCACACCATCCTCACCGCTGGCGATTTCCCGGCGGCCCGGGCTTTCTATGGCCAGCTGCTGCCGTACCTGGGCCTCACAGCGGTCATGGACAGCGAGGATTTCTACTACTGTGTCGGTGGCAAGACCGCTTTCGGTATCCGCGCCAGCGAGCAACAGGACAGTCTCAACCGATTTGACCAGAATCGCAGCGGGCTGCATCACCTGTGTTTCCGTATGCGCCGGCCGGAGGACGTGGACGAGTTGCACGGTTTCCTGCGGCAAATCGGCGCACATATCGTGCATCCGCCCCAGGAGGACGGCTGGGCGCCGGGCTATTACTCGGTGCTGTTCGAGGATCCGGAGGGCATTCGCCTGGAGGCGAATTTTGTTCCCGGCAAGGGCCTGCTGGCCTGAGCTTTCATTCAGCGGCCTTTGACTATTGACCTAAAGCAATCGCGACCCGGCGCGCGGGACGTTATAATCCCGCCACGGAGGTAACCCATGCTTGCATACACCACACCCTTTATCGGCGGGCTGCTGATCGGTACGACCGCGGTAGCCCTGTTATTTTTGCTGGGCCGCATCGCCGGCATCGCGGGCATCGTGTGGGGCGCGATCTCGGCCCAGCCGGACAATGCCTGGCGCTGGATGTTTATAGTTGGCCTCGTCGTCGGGCCGGTGCTGTACCACCTGCTGGCACAGGTTCCCAACCCGCAGGCGAGCACCCTGCCCTGGTGGCAGGCCGTGGCGGGCGGGCTTCTGGTGGGCTTTGGCACCAAGCTTGGCGGTGGCTGCACGAGCGGTCACGGCGTTTGCGGTATTGGCAGGCTGTCGCCGCGCTCCCTGGTAGCGACCATGACGTTTATGGCCACCGGGATCGTCACCGTCTATGTCATCCGTCACCTGCTCGCGGGGTATTTGCCATGAAAGCCATCGTAGGTCTGCTGTGCGGCATTGTCTTCGGTATTGGCCTGGCGATGTCGGGCATGACCGATACCGCCAAGGTGCTGGGTTTCCTCGATGTCTCCGGCAACTGGATCCCGGACCTGGCCTTCGTGATGGGAGGCGCAGTGCTGGTAACCCTGATTGCCTTCCGCTTCGTGCCGTTGATGAAACGCCCGCTGCTGAACCCGCGCTTCACGCTGCCCACCGTCCGCGTCATCGACGGCCGCCTGCTGGGCGGTGCCGCCATCTTCGGCATCGGCTGGGGCGTCTATGGCTACTGCCCCGGACCCGCGCTGTCTGCCCTGAGCTATATGGACAGCAAGACCGGCATGTTTGTGATTGCGATGCTGGTGGGTATGGCGCTGGCCAACAAGGTCGCTCCCGGCTGAAGCAACCAGGGCCCTGATTACCGGCTTGCAAGCTTGTGTTGCCGGCGGTCGCTTCTTGCTAGACTGCCGGACATGGATGCGCCACTGATCACCACGCTCATCGCCGTCGCCCTGGTACTGGTCTACATCATGGCCATCGTTTCCGCGGTGGAAGCGATTATGAAGACACGCACCTCCCAGGGTGCGGTCGCCTGGGCTATTTCACTGCTCACCCTGCCCTATATCACCGTACCGCTGTACCTGGTGTTCGGGCGCAACAAGTTCGATGGCTACCTGGAGCAGCGCGACGAAATCGAGCGGGAATCCCTGCGGCTCATTCAGCAGACCAGCGGCCTGATAGAACAGCATATCGTCCCTGTGTCGAACGACACGCCCCTGCATGCCAGCCTGTTCAACCTGGCGCGCATGCCCGCCACCTCAGGCAACCGGGTGCAACTGCTCGTGAACGGCCAGCAAACCTTCGACAGCATCGAGGCGGGGCTGTCCAGCGCTGAAAAATATATCCTCTTCCAGTTCTACATCATCCGCGATGACGACCTGGGCAAGCGCCTGTGCCGCCTGCTGGCCGACAAGGCCAGGGCCGGGGTACAGGTGTTCCTGCTGTACGACGAGGTCGGCAGCCGCAAATTTCCTGGCACACGCCCGTACAAGCAGTTGCAAATGACCGGCGTGAAGGTCGCACCGTTCAACACGACCCAGGGCCGGCGCAACCGCTTCCAGCTCAACTTCCGTAATCACCGCAAAATCGTGGTGGTGGATGGCAAATACGCCTGGATAGGCGGGCACAATGTGGGCGATGAATACCTGGGGCTGAACCGGCGCATCGGGCACTGGCGCGACACCCACACCCGGGTCGAGGGTCCGGCCGTACTGGGGGCCGTGCTCGCCTTCGCCACCGATTGGCGCTGGGCCACCCGCACGGCAATGAATATCCCCTGGGAGTTCTCAGGCTTGAAAAAAGGCGACAGCACGGTACTGGTATTCCCCTCAGACCCCGCCAGCGAATACGAGGAAGCGGGACTGATGTATCACCAGGCCATCGTGGCGGCCACCCGGCGCATCTGGATTGCCAGCCCCTACTTCGTTCCCGACAACGGTATTGTGTCCGCACTACAGCTGGCGGCCCTGCGCGGCGTTGACGTGCGCGTACTGATACCCGATGAACCCGACGGCCCCGTTGTCGGCATGGCCAACTGGTCCTATACCCGGGACCTGCTGCCGACCGGGGTGAAGGTCTACCGCTACCAGGGCGGGTTCATGCACCAGAAAGTACTGTTGATGGATGACCATATCGCCGGCGTCGGTACCGCCAATTTTGACAACCGCTCGTTCCGGCTCAACTTCGAGATCACGCTGCTGGTCCACGATCCCGTATTCGCCGCCCAGGTCGATGAGATGCTGCAGGCCGACCTGCGCCGCAGCCGCCAGGTCAGCCTCGAGGAGATCGAAAGCAAGCCGGTGTGGTACCCACTGGCCATGGGTGTCGCGCGGCTGTTCTCTCCGATGTTGTAGAACGCCACCAAAAGCACGGACCAGGACACCCCGGTGACCAGCACCCGGGCTTGCGCTAGCCGGCTACACCCACAACGAATATCACCACTAATGCCGGCGGCACGACAAACCGTATCAGGAAGTGCCAGACTTCATAGCCTACTGCATTTATCGTGGTCAGTTCGTCACGGCTGGCAGCTTTGCTCACCGCCCAGCCGGCAAATACCGCGATCAGCAGGCCGCCCACCGGTAACAGCACCTTGGTCGAGAAGTAGTCCAGGGCATCGTTGAAGTTGTTGCCGCCCAGGGTGAACTCGCCGATAACGTTGTACGACAGTGCACTGAGCACGCTCAGGATCGCGACGGAACCGATGACCAGAACCGCGCTCTTGTGGCGGGGAATGCGGTACCGCTCCTCAACCCAGTAATTGACACTCTCCACCAGGCCGACCATGGAGGTAATGCCCGCCACCGCCAGCATGATAAAAAACAGGATACTGAACAGGTAGCCCCCGGGCATCTGCGCGAAGGCCACGGGGAGGGTGTGGAAGATCAGGCCGGCGCCTTCCGCCGGGTCCAGTCCGTGGTGAAATACCGCGGGAAAAATGACCAGGCCGGCGAGCAGGGCCACGAAAGTGTCGGCCACGACCACGATAAGCACCGACTGGGTGATAGAAATGGAGCGGGGCAGGTAGGAGCCGTAGGTCATCATGCCCCCCATCGCGACACCGATGGAAAAGAATGCCTGGCTGACCGCGGCCAGCACCGTCGTTGGCCCGATCTTGCTGAAATCCGGTGTGAACAACCACGTGACAGCTTCCTCAAAACCCCCGGCGACATAGTTATAGCCGGCCAGCCCCAGCAGCAGCAGGAACATCAGGGGCATCATGATGGTGACCGCCCGCTCTATGCCATCTTTTACCCCGGAATAAATGATAAAACCCGTGATGGCCAGCCCCACCAGGGTCCAGAACACCATGCCGACATTGTCGTCCAGCACGGCGCTGAACTGTGCGCTGGCGGCCGCCGCGTCCACGTCCACAAAACCCGTGGTAACGGCCTTGAACAGGTACCACAGCACCCAGCCGACTACCACCGCGTAAACAATTTCAATCGTAAACGCCGCGAGTAGTCCCATCGCACCCACCCAACCCCAGAGGGGCGAGCGCGCGCTTTCGCGAGCCACGTTAACCATTGCCTGGGGAGGGCTCCCCTGCCCGCGACGACCGACCAGCATCTCCGCCATCAGGATGGGAACACCGATGCCAAAGGCGCAGGCGAGGTAGACAAGCACGAATGCGGCACCGCCGTTTTCGCCGGTCACATAGGGGAAGCGCCAGATATTCCCGAGCCCGACGGCAAAGCCCACCGAGGCCATCAGGAACGAAAAACGCGATGACCAATGCGACTGTGCGCCACCTGCTGCGGACATAGGACTATTCCCGAGTGTTGTTTTTATGCGTGCAGTTTACACAATTAACGCGTCGGAATCAGCCGGGGCGATCCTGCGACCAGAGACTCATGCCGCGATAGGCTGCGTGGCCCGGTCAAGCCAGTCGCGGTCGGCCCCTTCGAGCAAGGGGCCGATCTGCGCGGCCACCCGCTGGTGGTAAGCATCAAGCCAGGACAGCTCCACCGCGCTCATCAGGGTAGAATCCACCAGGCGGCGATCAAAGGGCACCAGGGTAATCGCGTCAAATTCCAGCATCGGCTGTTCTTCGCCGCTGCGGGCGGATTCGCGCACCACCACCAGGTTCTCACAGCGGATACCGAAAGCGCCACCGCGATAATAGCCAGGTTCATTGCTGACAATCATGCCGGGCTGCAAGGCGTTGGTATTGGGGGCCTTGGCAATGCGCTGGGGACCCTCGTGCACGCTCAGGAACACACCCACGCCGTGACCGGTGCCATGGTCGTAATCAAAGCCCTCCTGCCAGAGGAATTGCCGCGCCAGGATATCCAGCTGCGACCCGGTGGTACCCGCGGGAAAACGCGCCAGGTCCAGGGCGATGTGGCCTTTTAAAACCAGGGTGAACATGCGCCGGATCTCATCCCCTGGATCACCGATGGCAACGGTGCGCGTGATATCCGTGGTGCCATCGAGATACTGGCCGCCACTGTCGATCAGGTAGACGCTGTTCATTGGCAGGCGCCCGGGAGATGCGACGTTGAGGTGGTTATAGTGGCACATGGCGGCATTGCCGCCGGCGGCGGAAATCGAATCGAAAGAGACCCCCTGGAACAGCTCGCCCTGTGCCCTGAACGCGTACAGCTGGTCGGCCAACTCGTTTTCAGTATGCAGGCGACCGGCGGCAACCTCGCTGTCGAGCCATGCCAGGAAGCGGACCTCGGCCACCGCATCCCGGATATGCGCATTGCGGGTCCCCTGGATTTCCACCGCGTTCTTGCAGGCCTTGGGCAATAGTACCGGGTCACCGCCGGCCAGCAGTTTGGCGCCGCCCTGCTCCAGCGTGAGCTGGCTCCAGGCGTTCGCCGTGTCGGTGTCGGCCAGCACGGTTCGGTCGCGATAGCTCGCCAGGATCGCGGCAGCCTCGGTTTCGGGCAGGACGGTCAGCCCCTCCCCCACGTGGGCATCGAGGCCAGCGGGAACCCTGCCCGGCTCCACCAGCAAGGTGCACCTTCCGTCCGCTTCCAGGATTGCCAGGCCTTGTACCACCGGCAATTTCGGTATGTCCGTGCCGCGGATGTTGAGCAGCCAGCTGATGGAATCCGGTGCAAACACCAGGGCGGCCTGCGCGCCCTTTGCCGCAATCTGTGCACCAATCCGCTTGCGCTTGTCCACGCTGGATTCACCGGTATATTGCTCGCCCAGTAACAGCGCGGGACTCACCCTGGGCGCCGGCCTATCATGCCAGCAGGCGTCGATGAGGTTGTTGGGGCAGGCCACCAGTTCCAGCCCGGCTGCGGCCAGCGCAGCGCTGGTTTCACGAAACCAGCGCAAGGGGTGCATACGGGTATCGCAAGCCACGGTAGCCGCGGATGACAGGTGCTGCGCCAACCAGTCTGCGTGAGCCTCCTCGCCGAACCGGCAGTATTCAAACAGCTGCGGCGAGACCTCCTGGCGGACCTGAACGGTATAGCGACCATCAACAAAAATGGCGGCCTCACTGGCCGTTACCAGGACAAAACCCGCAGAACCGGTAAAACCCGATAACCAGCGCAGGCGCTCATTATGGGCGGGAATATACTCCCCGAGGTACTCGTCGGCCCGGGGCACTACCAGGGCGTCATAGCCCGCGGCCCGCATCTCCTCACGCACAGCCTCAAGATGCGCTGCAATCGAATCCATCACCTTAATCCTCGGGTAAAAGCGGGCGCCCCAGTGTAACTGAAGCACATGGCCAAACTAAGCATCCATGGCTTGCACCATGTGCCGTACCAGTGTGACCAAACGGTTACACGCCGGGTTTACGGGTCAGCGACACCGCCAGCGCCCGCGCTGCCTGCAGCTTGGCGCTGAACGCCGGGTTGCGGGCGGCAGAGGCCACCGGCTGGCTGGAAAACCACACCATCACGGTATCGGCACTGCGGTTGATATAGATAACCTGGCCGTAGATACCGACGGCGCAGTATTCGCCCTGGGCAGCGTCGAGAATCCACCACATGTTGTGGTAAGCCGACCACAACTCATGGGAGTACTTCGGGTTGGCCGCCATATTGGTCTTGAGCTTGTCGCTGACCTGCAGCGTGGCGTCGACCCACTGGGCAGGTATGACCTGCTGGCCGGCGAACTCGCCCCTGTCCCGCAGCATCATGCCAAAGCGCGCAGCATCACGCAGGGTCGTGTTCATTCCGCCGGTCGCCACAGGCATCAGTGCCCTGTCCGCGACCAGGTAGGCATCGTGCTCCGCACCCAGTTTGGCCCAAAGGTTTTTCTGGATGAAGTCCTGCAAGGTCTCACCGCTGATCCTGGCGATAAGCCATCCCAGCACATCGGCATTACTGGAGTTGTAATCGAATGCATCTCCCGGGCTCAGCGCGGGATCGGCATGGATGAACTTCACCAGGAAATCCTGGACACCGTAAATCTCGGCATCAGCAGGCTGCACGTCGGCAGCACCGGGCATCCACCCCATATTCAGGGCCGGTGCATAAAAGCGCAGGAACTCCGACTCGGGATCGGTGTAATTCTCGTGGAAATCAATAGCCGTGGCATGATCCAGCACCTGCTGGATAGTCACCCGGTCAAAACCACTGCCTTTGAGCTCGGGAATATAGCTGGCCGGTGACGCGCCCAGGTCAACCTTGCCATCGGCCACCAGCAGGCCGAACACGCTGCTGACAAGTGATTTGGTCATTGAAAACCATATGTGGTGGCTGCTCTCCCTGAAATCGTGGAAATACGCTTCGTGGAGCAGGCGACTGCCCTGTACTACCAGGACACCGTCAGCGTAATTGGTTTCAAACAGGGTATCGAAACTGAGCTCCCTGCCATCCGGACCGGTATAGGGGCGCTCACCCAGTTCCGGACGCAGGGGTCCGGGTAGCAGGCGGACCTCCCCTTCGCGCGGCACCATTACCGTGTGGAGCACCGCGCCGGCATTGGCAAACGCCCACATGCTCATGGGGTGGTCCCGGTAATTGGCCATGGTCACCTGCGATTCCCGGGTGGGAGGCACTCCCTGCATCGGGCTGACGCCCTTCGCCCCGTCTGCCCAGCCGGACACGGAAAAATGCGCTGCCACCAGCACCGCGGAAAAAGTCAGCAGGCGCAGTTTTGTCATCGCCTTATGCCGGCATGGGTTCAAAATCGGATTTGGAAATGCCGCAGTCGGGACACTCCCAGTCCTCAGGCAACTCCTCAAAGCGGGTACCCGGGGGAATATCATCCTCCGGCAGACCTTCGGCCTCGTCGTAGATGAAACCGCAAATCACACATTCCCACTTCCTGTAGCCATTGTCTGTCATGTTTCTTCTCTCCGTGTACACAGTCAGTGCAGGATTATAAAGCACCTTCCCTGCCTTTTGGCGGGTATCGCTCAAAGCTGCCCACCCCGGTGCAGGCAGGCTCGGTTGCGCGGCCCACGCTAGATGCTGCCATCCAGCTTGATTCGATAGCCCCCATCCACCGGGCGCGCCACAAGACCCAGCGCCTGCTGCAGTCGCCCGTCCAGGCCGGTCTCGCTGCTCACTGTGATATCCACGCCGTAGGACCTGTCCTGCAGGGTCACCGTCCCCTGGGCGGCGACAACGCCCGACAGCGTCAGCACGTTGCCGGCCAGCAGCCCCCCGGCGCCCTGACTGAAATCGAGGGCGTAACTGCCAAGCGCAACCGGCCCGGAGGGGGAGTCCCAGCCACCGTCACGCCACACCAGGCGGCCGTCGCCCTTCACGGGCAGGCCGTCGCGCAGTTCGAGCGAGCCCAATTGCAGCGCCAGCACCCCCGCCAGATTCACCGGGATAAACTGGCGCAGCAGCTCAGCGGGAATATTTGCCTCCAGTTCGGCGAGGTCAACGTCCCGGGCTCCACGCAGGGTAAGCTGGCCGGTCAGGGTCTGGCTGCCCCAGCGGGAGTCAAGAGACAGCCGGGGAGCCAGGAGTAACAGCGAAAGGGGATCAAGCTGCCAACCCACGGCGCCCAGGTGCAGGTACCCGGCCGGGGTCTGCACCAGGCAGCGGCTGGCTTTGCCGCGCCACACGGTGCCGCTGAAACCCTGCATCGCCACCTGCCCGGCCGGCAGCACCAGCCCCAGCAGGCGTGCCGGCGCCGTGACCAGCAGGCTAGCCAGCAACAACAGGACCAGGGCGCCAGCCCCGAGCGAGCGGGACACCGTTATCACGCCTGCGCTATGCGGATTGTGGCATTGACCCGGCCGGTAGTGCCGGACTGGGTGATAGCGACTTCCGTGACCAGCAATCCCTCGCGGTTTTCAATTTCATCCAGCCAGGCCAGGAGCTGGTCAAAAACAGCGTTCTCCAGACGCACCTGGATATCGCCCCGGCTGTTGGGTTGCAGACGACTCACCTGCAGGGAATAACGACCGGTGGACTGGTTGACCAGGGCGGTCAGGTTGCGCTGGGTCGAGCTGGCGGCGCCGCCGCCGCGCAGGCGCAGAATCTCCGATACCATTGCATCCACACGCTGCAGGCTTTGTGCCACGCTCTTGTTCTGGGCAGCCAGTTGCTCCCTGCGGTCTGACAGCGGCGCCCAGGCCAGCATGTACACGAGGTACAGGCCGAGCGCAAAGCCCAGCGCAACAAGACTCAGCTGCTCCCGCTGGTTCAGCCCGGCCAACCATTCTTTCAAGACTTGTCCCCCACTCGCAGCCGGGCGCGTACCTTGTCACCCTGGGCGCTGCTGCTTTCCATAATGGCCTCCAGGCCCGCCTTGTTGATATCGGCGCGCACCTGCTCCACTGCTGCGAAATCAGCCGCCAGGATATTCATACGCATTTCCCCGCCCCGGTCGCTGAAATTGTAATTTATCGCATCGATCGACGTCCCGGCATTCCCGACGATCACCGCGCCAACCTGCTCAACCAGGTGCACGAAACCGCTGGCATCACCCGAGCCGCGCATGGCGGCGAGCTGACGCTGCAGCTGGCTTTCGGGTTTGGGTGCATTACCTCTGGGGTTTACCTTGCGGTAACTGGCTTCGACGGCAGCGCGCAAGGCCAGGTTTTCACGCTCCAGGTTACGGTAGTCGGTGTACATGGCGACCAACTGAAGCCCAAACGCGACGGCAAAAACCGCCGCTACCGCCCGCCATTCACGCCACCAGCGCGCCAGCGGCAAGCGGATAGAGAATGGCCCCTGCAAGAGATTGAGCGCTGGCTGGGGCGGCTCGCCCAGCAGCAGCGCTGAATAAAGATTGCCGCGACGCCACTGGACTTTCGAGCGCAGGACTTCGGGCAGAAGGGCCGTATCAGCCGCCTGGTCGCCACCGTAAAAAACCACCGTCCCGGGCTCCAGCTGCCCGGCGAGCAAGCTCTCCAGCATCGTCGACAGCAAATCGCGCTCGATGGTAAAGCCGCCGCACTGGTCGAAGCGCACGATGGCTTCATCGCCCTCAAGCACAATGCACCACTCGCCGTTGTGCCAGGGCAACAGCAAAGGCTCAGGCAGCCACAGCCTGATGCCGGGAAAACCTGCCAGTGCCGCCTGCCATTCCTGCATTTTCCCCACGCCGCAAACCGCAACGGCAAGATCGAGTTTGTCGAGTGCCACGCTGGCAAAGTGCAGCTGGTCGATGTCCTCAACCACCCGCTCTTCCAGCATGAATGGCAGCGACTTGGCCACGTGCTTTTTCTCCTCGCTGCCCAGGCCAATGCGCAGGAGTCGCACGTCGGCGCCGGGTGCCGCAAAGCAGGGTGCGACGCGCTGCTCGGTCATCACCGCATGCAGGGCGTCCCTGGCCGGCTCGTCGTCCAGCCAGCGAGGTTCGTCGCTGGCACCTGGCGCATACCAGGCCAGACGGCCCTTTACCAGTCTAATGACGGCGCTATTGTGCAAGTGTCCCCTTCTTCCTGTCCGGATAGTCTGTTGTCTATGCTGCCACTGCCCCGTGCGAGCGCGCCCACCTGCCGCCCGCTGCGTTGCAGCACACTGTACAAGCGCATCCTCCGGTCGGCAACTTCCACCTCCGCCGATAACAGAAAGTAGGAGGTCACCTCGCCCAGCAGGGACTTGACCTGTTCCATTTGCGCCTGCCTGCCGGTAAAGACCCCACTGGCAAGAAAGTCCTCCAGGTCAGCGAAACCCACCGCGGTGCGCTGTTCTACCAGGGCCTGTCCCTGTGCGGCGGACAGTGGGCTGAGATCATCGTCCGCGTTGACGGATCGCAGCACCATCGCCGGTGCCGTGTGGATATTCAGCGGGGCAGGCAGCTGTGGCCAGACGGTGACCCAGGGTTCCAGCGCCCGGTAGAGTTCAGGGGTCATATGGGCGATCGCACGCAATTCGCTGACACTGGCCATCGGCCGGTTGGCGGTGCGGTAAGCCGGCGCCAGGCCAAAATAGTAGTCGTCCTCGGCGCCTTCGAACGCGGGCTCGATGTCCTGGTCCAGCCAATCGGTGACCGCCTCCGTGACCAGGATGGCGTCCTGCTCACTGAGCTGTGGCTCTCCCAGTGCCTGCAGCAGCCGGATAAACTGTGCCTGGGCCGCCGTGAAACGCACCATAGCTGCCTGGGACTCGCTGTCACCTTCCTGCCGCACCACCCGCTGGCCCAGGGTATTGAGGTTGAAACGGCCCTGCAGGTCGCGCAGGCACCCCTCCATCCAGCCCCCCTCATCCAGGGCATAGGGCGGTGGTGGCTGGGCCCATATTTCGAGCAGGTCATCCCGCGGCTTGTCCCGCTTCTTGTCGGCATCGTAGTCCGCCAACAACGCGAGCGTGGCGAGTTCTTCCGCTCCCCTGAGATAGGCATTTGCCTGTTCCGCGACCAGGATGTTCGCGCCGCGCTGGTAGAAACGGTTGAACTCCACTTCCATGGCAACCACCAGCGCGGCGCACAGGGCAAACACCAGCAGCGCGACTATCAGCGCCGCGCCCCCCTGTGACGGGCGACTAGAGCGGAGGCAGGGCATAGATACGCCTTATCTCACCCAGGTCATCCAGCTGCAGCCGAACTTCCAGAGCCACCGGTGGCGGCAGCTCCATATCCGGGGTACTGGTATCCGCCACCCAGGTGTCCTGCCAACTCTGCGTGTCCAGGACCATCCCCCTTCCCTCTGGCTCCGCCTGCGCCAGCGCGCCGAGAAAGACCACCTCAAGCACCTCGACATCCTCGAGCAGGCGTACCTGCTGGGGCAGGGTGTCCGGAGCCCGGTCCAGCACCGGGTAGGCATCCCGCCACAGGGCGCCATCCTCCAGCCGGTAATTTACCCGCTGCAAGTTGCTGCGCGGGTTACTGTTGGGGTTGTACCAGCCCGTGCGGGTAAAACTCAGGGGAAACCGCGCCGCCGTGCCGCCCACGAGAGCGGGCTCGACCTGGCCGAACTCGTCCCGCACCGGCCTGGCGACAAACTGGCGCAGGTCGCGGGAGATAATCATCCATGCACGGTCCAGCTCATAGGTGCGCTGGGCCGTGGCCCGGGTGCGCTCCACCGCGAGCAGGGCGGAAGAGAGACTGCTGTAGGCAATAGCAGCCACGAAAGCCGTGATTGCCAGTGCGATCAGCACTTCAATCAGGGTAAAGCCTGCACCCGAATTACTGCGCTGCACTGGCCGCCTCCGCGTCGGGACGCAGGTCGGCGGACAGGAACGCCACCAGGGTAAACAGGGGTTGCTCGCGCTGCTCTTCCTGGGCGGCAACATCGATTTCCACCCGGTAAAAGTTGTCCACCTGGGTGGGTTGGCTGTCCAGCCACCAGTACCAGTCTCGGCCGGCCATGGCGGCAACACCGCTGTCCTGGCCCCGCAGCAGGCTCTCGCTGGCCCTGGACAGGATGCGCAATTCCTCGAGTTTGTTGCTTGCCACCATTTGCGCCAGGGTCTTGTCGCGCAGGTAGGCGGTACTGTCAACCTGCTGGTAAAGGGCGACCATAAGGGCCGGCAGGGCAATGGCCACCACGGCCAGTGCTACCATCACCTCCACCAGGGTAAAGCCGCGCTGCCTAGTCCCGCGCATCATCCGGCTCCTCGCCCCGGGGCAGCAGGTTGAAACGGCCCAGCAGGTCCCACTGCACGCGCCACAACAACTCGCCACTTTCACGGCGCCTGATGTCAATGCTCCCGGCAGTGGTCTCGCCGCTGGCATAGAGAACGACCTGCGGGGCGACGTCCTCGTCTGCACCGACCAGGCCGATTTCCTTGACCGGGGCATCCTCCAGCGCAAGTTGCAGCTCGATTCCAGCGGGCAGCGTCTGCCCGGCAAAGACGTCCTTGCCGCTCTCGGGAGGGCGCCAGCCTTCCGCCCGGCGCTCGCGCCATTCGTAGTTGTAAACTATTTCGCCTTCCACCTCGTCCTGCTGCAGCAGCAGGCCGTAATCCCGACCCGTCAACTGTGCTTCATCCAGCGCGTAACTCGCCACCTCACCCAGGTTGCGCACCTGCGCCTGGAGCCGGATATCCTGGCCACCGGAACTCACCGTCACGGATACCAGTGACGTCACCAGCACGATCACGAACAGGGCGACCAGCAGTTCCAGCAGGCTGAAACCCGCCTGGCGTGGCCCTGTCACAGTGGTTTATTCCTCCTCGCGCCAGTTGCCGATATCCGCGTTTTGCTCCTCTCCCCCCGACAGGCCATCCGCGCCAAGGGATTCAAGGTCTACCTCGCCATGCTCGCCGGGGCTCAGGTAAATGTAGGGGCGCCCCCAGGGATCCAGAGGCAACTGTTCCAGGTAACCCCCCGTCTTGAAATTGCGCGGCTCCGGGTCCAGGCTGCTGGGCTCCACCAACGCTTCGAGTCCCTGCTCGGTGCTGGGATAGACATAATTATCCAGGCGGTAGATTTTCAACGCGGTCTCTATCGCCTTGAAGTCCGCGTACACCTTTTGCACCCGCGCCTCGTCTGCCCGGTTGAGCACCGTGGGGGCAACGACGCTGATCAGCAGTCCCATAATGACCAGCACCACCAGGATTTCCACCAGGGAAAATCCACGCTGGCTGGCCGCGGCTTGCACTGTGTAATTCATAAGCTCACTTCACCATTGTATTCAGATCAAAAATCGGCAGCAGGATGGCCAGCACGATTGTCAGTACCATCCCGCCCATAAACACCACC
Source organism: Haliea sp. (assembly GCA_024642245.1). Classification (GTDB taxonomy): domain Bacteria; phylum Pseudomonadota; class Gammaproteobacteria; order Pseudomonadales; family Halieaceae; genus JARRPM01. Next base: position 38,211 of record JAHEBM010000014.1, on the reverse strand, counting down.
ATCAGCGGCTCGAACAGGCTCATCATTGTACCAAGAGTCATCTCCAGTTCGCGCTCCTGGTTCGTGGCAGAACGCTGCAGCATTGTTTCCAATTCCCCGCTGGCTTCCCCGCTGGCCACCATGTGTACCATCATGGGCGGAAAATGCCCGCTCTGCTGCAGGGCCCGGTTGAGGCTACTGCCCTCCTGTACCCGTTCGGCTACCCGCGCGGTATCCTCCTGCAGCACGATATTGGTAAGCACCTGCCCGGCAATACGCAAGGCCTCCAGCAGCGGCACACCGCTGGCCATGAGAATGCTCAGGGTAGAGGCAAAACGCGCCGTGTCGAGGGCGATCACCAGCCGTGACAGCCCGGGCAAGGTCAGCAGGATCTGGTGCCAGCGCCGACGTCGCTGGCGATTGCGCAGCAGACGCCGGATCACGAACACCACAGTGACCAGGCCCACCAGTAACCAGCCGCCGTAATCCCGAAAAAAATCGCTGGAGGCGATCAGGCCCCGGGTCAGCAGGGGCAACTCGCGCCGGCTGTGGGCGAAGATGCCAACCAGCTCGGGCACCACAAAAATCATCAGGGCCACCACCACGGCGATAGCCACACCCACCAGTATAAAGGGGTAGATCATGGCCATTTTCAGCTTCTGGCCCGTGTACTGGCGCTGCTCGGTATAGTCTGCGAGCTGCTCCAGCACCGGGCCGAGAAAGCCCGCGTGCTCGCCGGCCTTGACCATGGCGCGATACATTTCGCTGAATACCTGGGGAAATTCTCCCATCGCATAAGCCAGGGTATGTCCTTCCGCCACCCGGGACCGCACCTGCAGCAGGGTACCCTTGATGCGCCCGCTGCGACTTTGCTGGGCCGCGGCCTGCAGGGCTTCATCCAGCGGCAGGTTTGACTGCACGAGGGTAGCGATTTGGCGGGTGAGCATGGCGAGGTCGCCGGCGCTGATCCCCGGACGCAGCAGGGGGATACGCCAACCGCTGCCCGAAGACTCCGGGCGATTGGCCACCGCAACCTCCACCGGGCGCAGGCTCTGGCCACGCAAATGGGAACGCACCTGGCGCTCGGAGTCACCTTCGAGTACGCCGCGAACCAGCTTTCCCTCGGGGTTGAGTGCGCGGTAGCGATAGGCCGTCATGGTAAAATCCCGTGCAATCAGGCGACCGCAGTCACCCTCAGCAGTTCCTGCATACTGGTGTCACCCGTCAGCACCCTGCGTCGACCGTCCCCCTCGATGCCGGGGTAGCGCTGCCGCGCCTGCTGCAACATGGCCTGCTCACTCTGGCCATCGTAAATCATCGTGCGCAGGGTATCGTCCACCTCGATCATCTCATAGATACCGGTGCGGCCCCGGTACCCCGTGAAGTTGCAGTGTTCGCAACCCGCGGCCTTGTAGATGGTGGCATCGGGGGCATCCGCTGCCACGCCGAGGGCTTCCCGTTCAGCCCGGCTGGCGCTGACCGGCTGGCGGCACTCCTTGCACAGCAGCCGCACCAGGCGCTGGGCCATCACGGCCAGCAGGCTGGAAGACAGCAGGAAGGGCTCTATCCCCATGTCCTTGAGACGGGTAATGGCACCGATGGCGGTGTTGGTGTGCAGGGTGGACAACACCAGGTGTCCGGTGAGAGAGGCCTGCACCGCGATCTCGGCGGTCTCCAGGTCCCGTATTTCCCCGACCATTACCACGTCCGGGTCCTGCCGCAGAATGGCCCGCAGCCCCCTGGCAAATGTCATATCGACCTTGGGGTTCACCTGGGTCTGGCCTACCCCTGGCAGCATGTACTCGATGGGGTCCTCGATGGTGAGGATATTGCGGCTGGCCTCATTGATATGCGAAAGCCCGGCGTAGAGGGTGGTCGTCTTGCCCGAGCCGGTGGGGCCGGTTACCAGGATGATGCCATGGGGGCTGTGCAGGAATTTCTCGTAGGCACCCAGCACCTGGTCGTTCATCGACAATTGCGCCAGTTTCAACTGACCCGCCGCCGTATCCAGCAGACGCAGTACCACCCGCTCGCCGTGTGCGGAGGGAATGGTGGACATGCGGATATCCACCGAGTGGCCGGCGATTTTCACCGATATCCTGCCATCCTGGGGAACACGTTTCTCTGCTATATCCAGCCTCGCCATGATCTTGAGGCGGGAAACCAGTAGTGGCGCAAGCATCTTTTTGGGAGACAGCACCTCCATCATGATGCCGTCAATGCGGTAGCGCACGCTAAGGCGGTTTTCGAAAGTTTCGATATGGATATCGGAGGCCTGGTCCCGCACGGCCTGTGACAGGATGGCGTTGATCAGGCGGATGATGGGCGCATCGTCTTCCGCGTCCATCAGGTCGCCGGTTTCCGGGATTTCGTCAGCCAGCCTGCTCAGATCGACATCGGCGCCGATATCCTCAGCCATCTGCACGGCCGCATTGTTGTCGCGCTGGTAAGCCAGGGTGAGTCTTCGCTGAAAGTCCGGCTTCGAAACCGCCAGTAATTCAAAGGGGCTGCCGAGATAGCGCCGCAGTTCGGTGAGCACATCTATCGGCAGCGTGTCCTGGTGCACGAGCACGGGTTTCTCGCCGCCTGAATCCAGTAATACGCCATGCTGCTTGGCGTAGGTAAACGGCAGTCCGCGCTGCGAACCCTTGCCGGGATCAGCCACTGCCAGCGTACCAGCGACGGTTTCCACCATTACGGTGTCTCCGAATTCGCTGCTGCGTCGTCCGCCTTGATCTGCTCCAGCTGTTTCAACTGCTCCTCCCACTCGGGCAGCACTGGTATCTGCTCATCGCCCAGGAACATCAGGCCCTGTTCCTTGCGCAGCAGCTGCTGATCGCGGATGTAGCGGTATTTGTCGGCGGTGGCGCCGGCCAGGTCAGCATTATCCCGGATGATCGTGGGACGAATAAAGATCAGCAGATTGGTCTTGATCACCTTTACCGCATCGGTGCGGAACAGGCGCCCAAGGACGGGGATATCGCCCAGCAGGGGCACTTTCTGTGTACCGTCCTGCACGTCGTCCTTGATAAGCCCGCCCAGCACCACCACCCGGTTGTCCTCTGCCAGCACCTTGGTCTGGATTTTTCGTTCGTTGGTAATCAGGTCTGACGCCACGGCGCTGACGCCGCTGAGGCTGGACACTTCCTGGGAGATCTCCAGCACCACCGAATCGCCTTCATTGATATGCGGCGTTACCGTAAGGGTAATACCCACGTTCTCACGCTGGATGGTCTGGAAAGGGTTCTGGGCGCCGTCTCCACCTGCCCCGGTATTGGTGTAGGAGCCGGTGACGAAGGGGACGTTCTGGCCCACCGTAATGTAGGCCTCCTGGTTGTCCAGGGTGAGCAGGCTTGGCGTCGACAGTATGTTCGCGTTGTTCTGCTCCTTGAGGGCATTGAGGATCACCGCCATGGACAGGCTGTCGCTGACCTGGCCCCAGCCCAGGGTGGTGCCCCCGGTACTGGCCAGCGCACCTGCCAAAGTGCCCAGGTTGACATCCTCGCTCGTACCGCCATCCGCGGGGAGGACGGCCGCGGCGATATTGCGCGCCCGGGCGTCAGCGGCATTGATGTTGCTGCCAAACGCCCCGCTCTGGTCGGCGAACAGCCACTGGATACCCAGATCCTGCCCATCGATGACTTCCATCTCGACAATAATGGCTTCCACCAGCACCTGTGCCCGGCGGATATCGAGGCGGTGAACGACCGACTCGATGGAAGCCATCTCGTCGGTATCGGCGGTAATGATCAGGGAGTTGGTGCCCTCGTCGGCCTCTATGGTGGCCGAACTGTCGGAGCGGGGTTTCTTGGCCCCCTCGCTGTTATCCAGCCGATTGATATTTTGCATGACGCGGGTCAGCACGTCGGCGATCTCGCTGGCCTGGGCGTACTCCAGGTAAATGACCTTGACGTTACCACTTTGCTCCAGCGGCGTGTCGAGGTACTGCACCAGCTTGCGTATGCGGGCGCGCTCCAGCTCGTCACCACTGACCAGCACACTGTTGGTGCGGGCGTCGGCGACCAGCAGCACCTCGGACTCACCCCCGCTTTGCTTGGCCTCTGATTTGGCCAGCTGGTCGAGCATGGTGACCACATTTTCTGCCACTGCAAACCGCAGCTTGACGATATCCGTCTGCTGTACCGCGGATTTATCCATACGTTCGATAATGTCGCGGATACGATCGATGTTGGCGGACAGGTCGGAAATGATGATCGCGTTGCTGGGCGCGTAGGCGGCCATATGAGCCTGCTGCGGCACCAGCGGTCGCAACACCGGGATCAGTTTCGCGGCCGAGATATTATCCAGCTTGAGTACCTCGGTGACATACTCGTCGCTGGCCTTGCCGGAGTGGCCCTCGCGCACCTGCACCGGTGCGGAGCGGGCGTCCTTGTTCTGTATCACCCGGATGACCCCGCCGGAGCGCACCGCGGTATAGCCGTGCACTTCCAGGATGGACAGGAACAGCTCGTAAAGTTCATCCCGCGAGACCGGCTTGCTGGATACCACCTTGACCTTGCCCTTGACCGCGGGGTCGACCACGATAGTGGTGCCAGTGGCTTCGGCCACGAACTTGATCAACTCCTGAATATCAGTTTCTTTCAGGTTAACCGTGAAATCCTGCGCCACCACGGTGGTCGCACCCACCAGCAGGGCGAAAAAGGTCGCAAAAAATGCAATGCGGGCTGAGCGGTTTACACGGTTCACTTCACTCGATTCCTCTGTGCTGGTTCCATTGTCGCTGGCACTCGCACGGTTATTGTCCTGGCTCCTGGCCGAGGTTCACGCTGAGAGTCAGTGGCTGACTGTCGCGCTGCAACTCGAATACCGCCTCGCTGGCGGAGCGCATGGTCTGGTAAAGGCGAATGGCATTGGCCGGATCATTGAGCTGTATGCCGTTGACACCAGTGACGAGATCGCCCGGCTTGAAACCCAATTGCTCAAACTGTTCACGCTCGTTTCCCGGAGCGATGCGATAACCCAGTAACTGGCCATTTTCCCGCACCGCGCTGATTGTGACCACATTGGCAAGGGACTGCGGATCCATGTAGAGGCGCTCCCGGTAGGCGCGGGCCACATCCGACGCGCTGGCACCCGGCTCGATGTCAACGGCGACCCCCTGCTGGCCGGCCGGTGCCTGCGGGGGCAGTTGCGAATCCAGGGGTGAATCCTCGAACAGGTCCAGCAATTCGTAGGTACCGCCATTGTCCAGCACAACCTGGCGAGGCATCACCTTGGCCAGCACCACCCGACCAGGCAGGGGTAGCTTGTCCTCAACCGCATAAATGTCCTGCTGCGAACCATGCTCGATTACCGCGTAGCCCAGGCCGTCTTCGCTCAGGGCCACCACGCCCCGTAACTTGAGGGCCAGCCGGGTATCCCGGGCGCCCTTCTCAATGCCATCGCGGGCGGCGGCTTCGGGTTCCGGCGCCTCCTGCACGGCGACGGGCTCCGCCCCGACCTCCCCGAACAGGTGCCAGGCCTGCAACTGCGCCATGTTGACCGCCTCTGCGCTACCGCCCCCGGATGCAGGAAGGTTCACCGGGTTGATAACGACCGCGGCAGCGGGCTCGGATGAATCCCCACCGGGCAGCAAGGCCCATATCAACTGGGACAGAGCAAGCACCGCCCATATTGCCAGGGCCACCGCGAGTACCTGGCGCAGTCGCCTGGCACGCGCCGGCTGCGCAATTGCGCGAAGCGCATTTTCCAGGGCCTCAGCGGCAATGCGCGGCATATCGCCGGGATTATTGAGCCATTTGGCCGCCAACACGCACTCCTATCAATGACCCGCAATAATCCTCAGGCGTCCAGTGCCTGGTAGTAGTCCGACAGTATCTTCGCCACTTCCGGACGGGAAAACTCCGGCGGCGGCGCTATACCCTTGCCGAGCATTTCACGCACCGCGGTACCCGACAACAGCACAAAGTCATCCTTGGTGTGGTCTGGCACATCACACATCATCACAACCTTGTCCAGCTTCTTGCTGTACGCGGTGTGGTCAGCCTTGAAGATTTCGAGTTCGAGCGCGTCTGACGGCACCTCTTCGTCAAAAATGGTCTGGGCATCGAAGCCACCGTAATAGTCGCCGACCCCGGCGTGGTCACGCCCTACGATCAGGTGGGTGCAACCACAATTCTGGCGGAAAACCGCGTGCAGTACCGCCTCACGCGGGCCGGCATACAGCATGTCGAAACCATAGCCGGTGACCATCACGGTATTGGGCGGGAAATAGATCTCGACCATCTTGCGGATGGAGGCGTCACGCACATCCGCGGGAATATCGCCAGGCTTGAGCTTGCCCAACAGCATGTGGATAAGGATACCGTCGGCATGGAGCTGCTCCATTGCCATACGGCACAGTTCCTCGTGGGCCCGGTGCATCGGGTTGCGCGTCTGGAACGCCACCACGGTTTCCCAACCACGCTCGGCGATTTCATTGCGAATTTCCACCGCTGTGCGAAATGTATCGGGGAAATCGCTCTGGAAATATGAAAAACTCAGTACCTGTATCGGTCCGGACAGGAGCGTATTGCCCAGCTCACTGAATGTGGCGACGCCCGGGTGCTTGGGGTCGAGAGTGCGGAAAATCTTCTCGGCCATGAAATTGACCTGCTCCTCGCTGATCGACTCCACCGCATCGACTTCCATGATGGCCAGCACCGGATGACCCTCGACATTGGGGTCGCGCAGGGCGATGCGGGTACCCGCACTGATACCGTCCTGGCTGGTGCGATTGAGGATGGGGACCGGAAAGAACAGGCCATCCACGGTATGCATCTTCTCGGCGACACTGAGGGCGTCGGCCAGGTTCATGTACCCGGTGAGGGGGTTAAAATAACCACCACCGAGCATCACGGCGTTCGCGGCTGCTGCTGAGTTAAGCAGCAGGGAAGGCAGGGTTTCGGCCTCCGCAATCAGCGCATGGCGCTTCTGGGTATCGTAGACAAATAATGGGTTGAGTTCATCGGAACCGTGGGGCTTGATCATTGCTGACTCCTGCTCAGGATGTGATTATGCCGCGCTCGCGCAGCACGCTAAGAATCTGTTCGACCTCTTCGGCCAGGGTTTGCTGGTCGGAGTGAAGGTGTATCTCCGGCCTGGGCGGTGCCTCGTAGGGGTCGTCGATACCGGTGAAGTTCTTGATTTCACCAGCCCGCGCCTTCTTGTAAAGGCCCTTGGGATCACGACCCTCGGCTGCCGCCAGGGAACAATCCACAAAGATCTCGATAAAATCCATGCCGGCTTCTTCATGCAGCGCCCGCACCTGGTCCCGATCCGCGGCATAGGGGCTGATAAAACTGCTCAGGGCGATCACCCCCGCATCCACGAACAACTTAGCCACCTCGCCGATACGGCGTATATTCTCGGTCCTGTCTTCGGCGCTGAAACCCAGGTTCTTGTTGATACCCATGCGCACGTTGTCCCCGTCCAGGCGGTAGGCCAACACACCCATCTCGCTCAGGACACCCTCCAATTCGACAGCCACGGTGCTTTTGCCGCTGCCTGACAGACCGGTAAACCAAAGGGTCGCGCCCTTGTGTCCCAGGATTTTTGCGCGATGCTCGCGGGTAATATCGCCCTCGTGCCAGTGTACGTTTGTCGCTTTCTGTTCTGCCATGATGCATTCTCTCCAGTCTATTTTTTTATGTCGGGCACTTTTCGCAATTGCCAGCAAGGGGCGCTATTGGCCAACCCGGTTACTGCCGTGTGAATCGCTCCCGATACGTGCGAAACTGCTGCTTGAGGCCTTCTTCGGTAAAACCGTATTGTGCCAGGGTGTAGTCATGCGACGGCCGTAACTCGCGGCGATTGAAATCCTGCCAGCGAGCCATTTCCTCCCGCGCTTCCGGGGTCAGCTCCATACCCAGGAAGTCATACACTTTCTGGATCTCAGCCAGCGGCTGGCTGACAGTATCCTCGAACCAGAGGTCGAGAAACCGCGCCTCGCCGACCTGTTCACGTACCGCCATGGTGTGCTGCATACCCCTGGCGAACTTGCGGGACCACTGCCGGCCAACCTCCAAAGGGTCTGCCACATCCGAATAGATTCCCCAGACGCCTGCGATCAGGCTGGTCAGGGAGGGCAGTGTTTCCAAAGGGTCGCGGTGGGATTGTACCACTTTCGCGTCCGGAAACACCTTGAACACCAGATCCATGTAATGCAGGTGGTGGGGCGCCTTCAGGGTCCAGCGCTCGCCCTGTTGCCCGGTGCGCTTTTTCTGCCATTGCAGGAATTGCAGCAGGCGCCGGAAATACCTGTAGCCCGGGGTGTGGTCCTGGGCCTCGATCCAGCTGTCAAAACCAGGGATATGGGCATAAGCCTGGGTATTGAAGCTGTAGAACGACTGTTCCAGCAGCATGATGTCCTCGTCAGGCCCCAGGGCGTCCATGGGGTGGATTGCGAGCAGATCCGGGTTGGCCGCCAGCATCGCCGCCATTTCCGCCTGCGCCAGGGCGATGCGGCCATCTCCGGCGGCAGTAAAGTCCCAGTCAGGCGCCGGGCTGGGATAGCGCACTTCATACCACAGCGGGGCATACATCCGGTGATCGGCGGCAATGGTGCGATGCAACATGGTGGTCCCGGTCCGGGGCAGGCCCACGATGAACAGGGGGGCCGTGATCTGCTCGTCATTGATTTCGGGAAAACGCTGGAAAAAATACTGGACCCGCAGGCGGGTGGCGAGAATATCCACCATGCGCTGGCGCAGCACCTGCCGCCCGATATCGTTGAGCTGCGCCTCGTGCTCAAGAGACCACAGCAGTTTCTCCAGGGGCTGGCGATAGCTGTCATCACCAAAGTCGGCCAGGCCGTCCGTTGCCCTGGCCGCAGCCACCACGGAATCGGGACTGAAAGTCGTATCGTTCATAGTGTGTTTCCCACGAGGTCGCGATGCAAGCGCAGCACCACGGCGTCGCCTACCCGGGTCGGTGCCGCCGGCAGACAGTAGAGCCCTCGACTGCTAGGCATAATACTTGAACAGGGAGAGCACCAGCATCAGGCCAACCAGCGGCATTATCCAGCGCTGCAGCTGCTGCATACGCCGGGGGTCCGTCGATCCGGAAAAGCGCTTCGACACCAGGGCAATGAGGGCTACCCCGCCAAAAATAGCCAGCAGCAACAGCAGCAGGTTCATCGCCGTCAGGACTGGACCCGGTAGACTTCAGGAATCTGCTCAACGCTATCCACGGAGCAATTCAAATCCTTGAGCAGCCCGTCCTCGAGGCTGTATACCCAACCGTGCACCGTCAGGTTCTGCCCACGCTGCCAGGCGTTCTGGGCGATGGTGGTGTGGCAGACGTTCGCCACCTGGGCGATGACATTGAGCTCACACAGGAGGTTGAGCCGCGCAGTCTCATCTGCCAGGGCATTGATGCGGGCCCGCGACTGGTGCATGACATCCTTGATATTGCGCAACCAGTTGTCGATCAGTCCATTGTCTGCGTTTTCATAGGCCGCGCGCACACCACCGCAGCCATAATGCCCCACTACGATGACGTGCTTTACCCGCAGCACGTCCACCGCGTATTGCAGCACCGTAAGGCAATTGAAATCCGTATGAACGACCATATTGGCGACATTGCGATGCACGAAAATTTCGCCCGGCATCAAATCGACTATCTGGTTGGCAGGGACCCGGCTGTCGGAGCAACCTATCCACAGGTATTCGGGACTTTGCTGGGCCGCGAGTTTGGCGAAAAACTCGGGGTCGCTGGTGTGAATCCGGTTTGCCCAGCGCTGATTATTGTCAAACAAGCCCTCGAGCTTCCTTGGGTTTTCGTCACTCATTGCGGAAGTCCTCAGACAATCAGGGTACTCAGCCGGGAGAGGGTCACCCGGTTACCCCCCTTTGCCTGGGAAAGGGCCAGGGCCCTACTGGCGACACTCTCCATCTGGCGCGCCAGATGGGGCATATCCACCGCGGGGTATTGCTGCGGCTCCCAGGTCACCATGCCAATGCTCACGGTTACCTGCAGCACAGCGCCGCGACCATCATCCACGGCAAAGCCCTCGATATCATCACGCATGCGCTCGGCAATTTCCTGACCCAGCATCTCACCGCTACCCGGAATGAGCAGGGCGAACTTCGAGCGGGACAGCCGGGCCATCATATCCGTGGCCCTGAGGTCCGAGGTAATCCGCTCAGCGACCTTCTTGACCACAAACTGGCCACTGCGCTCCCCGTAATGCTCGTAGAGCTCGTCAAACTCGTCGATTTCCATAATGAGAATTGTAAGGGCTTTGTCCGCGCGGCGCGCCCGGGCAATTTCCCGGGTGATATCTTTCTCAAAACCGCGCAGGTTGCTGATCTGTGTCAGCGGGTCAAGCATGGTGAGGCGGGATACCTGTTGCCGGGAGACCGCGCTCTTGAAACAGGCTGAGATCATGGTGGCCAGGTGGGAGATCAGCTGCTCTTCCTGCTCACCGACGATCAGTGTGTCATCCTGTAGCCCGAGGTGCAGGCTGCCGATCATGCGGCCGCTATCCGTCAACGGCAACAACAGGGCGTAGTCGATGCCCTGCTCCGACTTGAGCACTTCGAACATCCGGGTATCGGTGGCGGTGAGCAGCACGATATCCAGCTCCAGGTCGTACAGCTCCTGCATGACAAACGCGTCCTGGTGCAGCTGCAGGCTGTGGCCATAACGCTGTCCGCCGACAATGAGCTCGGCCAGCACGTTCTCTGGATCGTAGAGCCACAACTCGGCTACCCGGAAGGAAAAATGGCGCGGCATGCTCACCAGCAGGATCTCGAGTAGCGCCTGGAGGTCCGGAGCCTCAAGCAGCATATGCTCCAGTTGCTGTGCCTGCAGGTAGATATAACGATTTACGGTGACTGTCTCGTTGAGGCGTCGCTCCCGTATTTCTTGCCTGGACTCCGCCGGCGGGGCACCCTGGATCTCCTCATCCGCCCCGTTCAAACCCTGATCGTCAACCATCTTTTCCACTCACGTCGCGCCGGACTGCGTTGCGCGCCCGAACGTCAATTATATTGGCAACCAAGTGTAAGCGCCCTATACTTGCGATGCAAACCTGGGGGTGGCCTGGATTACTTTTTCCGGCCTGAGATACCGAAACGGTAAACCCTTTGAACCTGATCCGGTTAATACTGGCGTAGGGAGAGGTGCCGCCGGACCAGTCCCCCCTCTTCAAGCGCCCCCGGGTAACCACCCGCAGTCTGTCACGAGGCGCCCCATGAAGTATACCCTCCCATTCCTTGTCGCGGCTTGTTGCGCGGCGACCAGTGCACTGGCGGACCCGGGTCGGCTGGAAGAGGTCGTGGTGACGGCGGAGCTGCGGCCGACCCCCCTGCTCAGCCAGGTCGGGAGTATCAGCGTGATCAGCGCCCAGGATATCGTCGACCGGGAGGCCCAGCACCTGGAAGGCATTCTCAACCTCGCCCCCAATGTCAATTACGCCGGCGGCTCGTCCCGTGCCCGCTTCTTCCAGATCCGCGGTGTCGGCGAACGCAGCCAGTTCCAGGAACCCCTGAACCCGTCCATTGGCCTGCTTATCGATGGCATCGACTTCAGCGGCCTGGGAGGTGCCGGTACGCTGTTCGACGTGGCGCAGGTAGAGATTCTGCGGGGTCCACAGGGCACATTGCACGGGGCCAATGCGCTGGCCGGCCTGATCGATATCCGCTCGGGCCAACCCGAAGCCGAGCCCGGTTTGCGCCTTGAAACCGGGGCGGCAGACTATAACCGCTGGAACGCCGGAATGGTGGCAACCGGACCGCTCACAGACCAGCAACTGCTCTACCGCGTGGCGGTGAACCGCTTCCACAGCGACGGCTTTATCGAGAATGACTACCTCGGGCGCAAGGACACCAACGGCCAGGACGAAACGACGGTTCGGGGCAAATTGCGCTGGCTGCCGAGCGACCGCGACACCATCGACCTGACCGCACTCTACCTCGATATCGACAACGGCTACGATGCCTTCTCGCTGGACAATACCCGCCACACCCTGTCCGACCAGCCGGGCGACGACACGCAGGACTCCAGGGCACTGGGTATCGAGTGGCAGCGGGAGCTGGACCTGTTTCGACTGGAGACTTCACTGACAGGCGCCAGGTCGGCCAGCACTTACAGTTATGATGAAGACTGGAGTTATGTGGGCATTGCGCCGGGCTGGGAATATTCGTCCACAGACGAGTACAAGCGTGACCGGGACAGCTACAGTGCCACGCTCAGGCTCATGTCCGGCGAACGCAGCCGCCTGTTCGGAGGGAGCACTGAATGGGTGAGCGGCCTCTACTACCTGGGCGACAGGGAAGACCTGCGGCGGCGCTACACCTATCTTGAGAATGCCTTCGACAGCCGCTACGACACCGACACTTTCGCCCTGTTCGGGCAGCTTGATTCGCAGCTCAGCGAGCGCTTCAAGCTGGTAACGGGCCTGCGCGTGGAGCAGCGGCTTACGGATTACCGGGACAACAACGGCGTGAGCAGCGATCCGGACAAATCCCTTTGGGGCGGGCGGATCGCGCTGGAATACCAGGTGGACGACAGCCGGATGGTGTACTCGGAAGTGTCCCGGGGCTATCGCGCCAACGGGGTCAACGCCGCCATACTCGCCAGCACGGAAGCCGTCGACGACCCCGCCATTGGCGATCAGTTGAAGGCCCTGCAGCAGTTCGACCAGGAGTACCTGACCAACTACGAACTCGGTTTCAAGGGCAAGCTGCTTAACGAGACCCTGCAGGCCCGCCTCGCCCTCTTTTACATGGACAGGGACGACCAGCAGGTCAAGGGCTCGCTGGTCATTCCCCGCCCGGACGGCAGCACCGCCTTTATCGATTACACCAGCAACGCTGCACAGGGAAGGAACTACGGCATGGAGCTTGAGCTGAGCTGGCTCGCCCGCGAGGACCTGGTGCTGTTCGCAAATTTAGGGCTGTTGGAAACGGAGTTTGAGCGCTATATCGACGCCGAGGGCAACGATATCTCCGGGAGAGACCAGGCACAGGCACCCAACTACCAGTATGCCGTCGGCGGAAGTTACGATCTCGGCCACGGTTTTTACCTGCGACTCGACCTGGAGGGGCGCGACAGCGCCTATTTCTCTGACCGGCACGACCTGAAGTCACACGCCTATGACCTGGTCAATATGCGCCTCGGCTACACCGGTGAGCACTGGACCGCAGCTTTGTGGGCACGCAACCTGACGGACGAGGATTACACTATCCGGGGCTTCGGCACTTTCGGCAATGATCCGCGCAAGGAATACGCGGTGGAGCCCTACTACCAGTTCGGCGAACCCCGGGTGATCGGGATAAGCGCCGGCTACAACTTCTGAACAGGGAGACCAACAGTGAAACTGACGGCAGAGATGAGCCTGTACCCGATACAGGAAGAGTACATTGCGGTTATACAGGGATTTATCGATGTCCTGCGTGAGCGCAGCGACCTGGAGATTGTGACCAATGCAATGAGTACACAGGTCTGCGGCGACTATGACCGGGTGTTTGCCGCCATCAGCGAAACCCTGGCAGCGACGACCCGTCGCTTCGGCAAACAGGTGCTGGTGGTCAAGTTTATTCCCTGGGAACTGGATCTCGGCTTATGAACGAACCGGGCCTGTTGACAGCGCTTGTCCAGGCTGCCCGGGTCATGTCCGCGTGGGAAGCCGCAGCGGTTGCCCTGGGTATAGCCTACCTGCTACTGGCCATGCGCGAGAGCCTGTGGTGCTGGTACGCCGCTTTCGTGAGCACCGCCATATTCCTGGTGCTGTTCTGGGACGTGGGCCTGCTCATGGAATCGGCCCTGCAGATCTACTACCTGGCGATGGCGGTATACGGCTGGTGGCAATGGCAGCATGGCAACGATGGGGGGGCCGAGCTGGCCATCTCGCGCTGGGGTGCGCGCCAACATATCGCCGCGCTGGTTTGCGTGCTGCTGGCCTCGGCTGCCAGCGGTGTCCTGCTGGAGCGGTACACCGGCGCCGCGCTTCCCTACCTCGACTCCTTCACCACCTGGGGCAGTGTACTCACCACCTGGATGGTGGCCCGCAAGATCCTGGAGAATTGGCTGTACTGGCTGGTGATAGACAGTATTTCGATTTATCTTTACCTCGACAGGGCGTTGTACCTGACCGCGCTCCTGTTTGTCGCCTATCTTGTTATCGTCGTATTCGGATACCGCAAATGGTTGCTGCACTTCCAGGCAACATCAAGCTGAAGCTTGACCAGACCCTGGCCCAGTGGCGCCACTGGGACTGTGATCCTCCCCTGTCATCGGCGCCTTCCATCCTCCGGGTGCTGCCTCCCGGCTTGAGCAACTTCAGCGTACTGGTCGAGGCAGGGCGGCCATTCGTGGTACGCATAGATGGCGTTAATCCCGCAGTACACGGCCTGAACCGGCAGGGGGAATGGCACAGCCTGCATGCGGCCCACGACGCGGGCCTGGCGCCGCGGCCACGCTATTTCAACCCCGACCTTGGCAGTCTCGTGTGCGACTACCTCGCCCCCGATGCGCACCAACCCCTGGCCGTTGCGGACATCGCGGACCTGCTGCGCGGCATACACCGGCTGCCGGCCAGACATCATCGCCTGGACCTGCCCGACCGCGTCCTCAGCTACGAGAAACGCCTGGCACACCGCGACGTTTCGCGCACGGTGGCACTCACGCGCTACCGGAATGCGATCACGGCAATACTTGCCGACACCGGCGCGATAGAGCAGCCGCTGGTACTGTGCCACCATGACTTGTTGCGTGCGAACCGCCTCTATCACGGCGGCAGGCTGTATGCTATTGACTGGGAATACAGCGCGATGGGCAGCCCCTGGTATGACCTGGCCGTGGTCGCTGCCGGGGATGCGTTGGGGAACACGGGGCTGGATGGGCTGCTGGAGTCCTACCTGGACAGGCCGGCGCATGCCTCGGAGCGGGAACTGGTCATGCAATACGGGTGCGTGTACCGCTACCTGGAATTGCTGTGGTACCTGGCGCAGGCTCACCCGGCACTGGATGCTGCCGGACTGGAAAACAAGCTTGAACGCCTTGCTACAAGCCTGGATTGCACCAACAGACCCGCAGTTTGAGAGCAAAAACCGGCTGCAGTAATCAAGCCCCCTGACCAGAGGCGCCCTTAATCCCGAAAATTGGTGAACTGCACCGGCACACCGATCTCGGCCTTTTTCAGCAGCGCGATGGCGTCCTGCAGATCATCCCGCTTCTTGCCGGTCACCCGCACCTGGTCTCCCTGGATCTGGGCCTGTACTTTCATTTTGGCGTCCTTGATCTGCTTGACGATGGCTTTGCACTGGGTGCTGTCCAGGCCGTGCCTCAGTACCACTGTCTGCTTGACCTGCTTGCCGGTGGTAATCGGTGGTGAGGCATCCATCGCGGACGGGTCGATATTGCACTTGACCAGCGCGGTGCGCAGCATGTCTTCCATCTGGGTCACCTGGAACTCGGCCTCTGCCGTAATGACGACAGTGCGCTCCTCGCGCTCGAAGGAAGCGTTTACGCCCTTGAAATCAAAACGATTGGTGACGATCCTGCCCGCCTGGTCGACCGCGTTGGTGAGCTGGTGCAGGTCGACTTCCGAAACAACATCAAATGATGGCATAGTGCATTTCCCTGTTCTGAGCTTAAGGCACGCTACATAGTAATGAGCTGTGGCAAGTTTACAATCCCGCGCGCAAGGCCGTCACCATGAACGGCATACACTGGCACGTGCTGGGCGTCGGGGCAATTGGCTGCCTCTTTGCCAGTACGCTGCACCGGGCAGGCCTCCCCACGACCTTGTTACTGCGCAGCCCCGGCATGGAGCCGTCCCTGCCCGTGCGGGTCGACCGGGATGGGTGTAGTTCAGTTACCGAGCTGCCTGTTTCTGCCGCGCCCGAGGCGGGCCAGATCACGCACCTGCTGGTTACCACCAAGGCTCAGGACGTGTGTGCGGCCGTGCAGTCCGTCGCTCACCGGCTGGACAGTTCAAGCCAGGTATTGCTGTTGGCAAATGGCCTGGGCTTCGCCGGGGAACTGCAAGATGCCCTGCCTGTGCCGGAATATTTCCACGGCACCACGACCGAGGGCGCCTATCGCCTGGGCGAGAGGCATATTTGCCATGCCGGTCGCGGCTTTACGCGCATCGGCCGCCCCGGACATGCGACACCGCCTGCCTGGTTCGGCCCATGGTCCGAAGCAGTGCAGCCCGGGGCCTGGGACCCTGACATAGAGCAGGCGCTGTGGCTGAAGCTCGCGATCAACTGCGCGATTAACCCCCTGACCGCCCTGCACCGCTGCCGCAACGGCGAACTGCTCCAGCCACCCATGGCAGCGACACTGGAGGAGCTGTGCGGTGAAATCATGGCCGTCAGTGCTGCAGCCGGCTATGCCGCCATTACCAACGACCTCCCGCGCCAGGTGGCCGCGGTGATCCACGCCACCGCCGACAACCGCTCCTCGATGCTGCAGGACGTACTGGCAGGTCGCGGCTCGGAAATCGAATACATCACCGGCCACCTGCTGCGGGTTGCAGAGCATTATGGGGTCGCCGCCACACGCAACGCTGCGCTCTACAGGAGTATCGTGAACCGTGCCAAATGACACACTCTCCCTGGCGGCCACCCTCCCTCCGGTCGCCTGTTCCGCCCTGGCTGTGAGCGCGCTGGTGATTTGCGACCAGTATGGGTTTCGACCGGGACGCTACCTGCTCAAACCCCTGGCCGCGCTGGCCTTCGTATGGCTGGCACTGGTACTCGGGGCAACGGATTCTGCCTACGGGCACTGGTTGCTCGCCGGGTTGCTGGCCTGTATGGCCGGCGATGTGCTGCTGATGCCGGATAACGAGCGCTGTTTTCTCGCCGGGCTGGTCGCTTTTCTCTGCGGCCACCTGCTGTACGGCGTGGCCTTCCTGCAGTTGCCCCACAGTGCCACGGGGATACTGATATCCCTGGTCCCGGCACTGGGCCTGCTGGCGTTTGTAGCCGGCTGGCTGTTACCTCGTGTAAAACCGGCTATGAAAATCCCCGTTGGCGCCTATACCCTGGTAATTACCGGTATGCTGCTGTGCGCCGGAGCAAGCGCGGGCCAGCCGGCATCGCCCCTGTTAATCAGCGGTGCCTGGGGTTTCGCGATTTCCGACCTGGCGGTGGCGCGTCAGCGCTTTGTAAAGCCCAGCCGATGGAACGGGCTGTGGGGTACACCGCTTTATTTCCTTTCCCAGATGCTGATTGCCGCGTCCATAGCGCTGGCCTGAATCAGGGGTACAGTGCGAGGGTGGTCGTGCGCACGATTTCCCGCCACTGCCGGGCTGACATATCGGGAAACAGCACCGCCTGCTCGTTGAACTGCTGGCCCTGCCAGTTGCGCGTCACGGCGAAGACACACAGCAAATCGACACAACGCAGCCCGAGCTGCAATTGCTCCGCCACGCGCGCCCGGGACTCCCGCTGCGCCCGGTCTGCATAAAGCGTCGTGACGGGTGTTGCGCCGATGGGTCCTGTCACCCGCAATGGACCCAGCCGCTCCCGCATTGCCAGCGTGACCTGCTGAACCAGCCAGCGGCTGGATATTTCTGCAGGCAGCTCGGTACCTTGCGCAAGACGCATCACGGGGGCGTCGATACGGACGCTGACCTCGGCAGGCTGCCATACCGCCAGGTATGCCAGGCACAGCACCACCGCAAGCCCCGCTGTTGCCAGCGGCCAGCGCAGCGCACTCCCGCCCGGCCAGCGCCAGGCGCCGCGCCCCACCTGACCCGCAGCTTCCAGCCTGGAGCGCCCCTGCCGGCCCAGTTCCGCCGGTACCGCCGGGGGAATATCCTCCGCGGATTCGGCACGAAAACAGGACCTGGCCTCATCCAGCAGGCTGTTACTGGCCGACAGGGGAATATCGCGGGCAACGCGACGCAGCAGCTGGCGTACGACCCGGGTATTGGCAGGTCTCCGGTCGGGATCCTTTTGCAGCAGGGCCATAACGAGGTCCACCAGCTCGGCGGGCAGCGGCAGGTCGGCCGGCACCAGTGATTCGAGCGGGGCCGGGGCCAATTCCAGGAGCGCCCGGAAGTCCGGTCGGCCCTCGCGGTAAAAGGGCTGTACCCCGCTCAACATCCTGTAGAGCAGGCAACCCAGGGCGAACAAGTCGGAGCGCTCATCCAGTAACCTGCCAAGATACTGCTCGGGGGAAAGCGAAGAGGCACTGCCCGCGCTGCCCTGTCGGGTTTCGGTTTCTTGCGCGATACCAAAATCCGTGAGTTTCGCCCTGCCATTGGCTGCTATCAGCACATTGCCTGCTTTCAGGTCACCGTGCACGATGCCTTGCTGTCGTGCGACAGTCAGCGCGCCGGCTATATCCGCGGCGATAGTGAGAATACTGGCCAGGGAGGGTCGTACCGAGGCGAGAAATTCTTCCAGGTCACAGCCCGGGACGTACTCCATCACCATGGCCAGGTGTTCACGGCTTTCGATAACGTCGTGGACCTGGACCACTTTCGGGCTCTGGATACTCGCCACCAGCTGCGCTTCGCGCAGCAGGTGCTTGCGCGCCACGCGCTCGGTCGGCAGTGTATAGATCTTGATCGCGACCCGTCGGCGCAGGCGTTTATCGTAGCCCAGGTATACCGAGCCCTGCCCTCCCCGGTTGACCAGGCGCAGAATACGATAGGGGCCTACCCTGGCATCCCCGGCCACTCAGGCTGCGCTCGCAGACACGGTTAAAACCACGCCAGGCCGGAACCGCGCAGGCGAGAACGCAGGCCGCTCACGGAGACCTTCAAGTCCCGTGCGGCGGCCCCGGCATCACCGCCGCGTTCTGATAGTGCCCGCTCAACTTCGCCCCGGGGTATCTGGCCCGCCAGGCGATACGCCGGCGACTCCCCCATGCGACGGTAAATGGCCTGGCGCGAAACCCCAAGCTTGCGTGCGGCGTTGGCCACCTCGTATCCGCAGTCCGCCAGCGCGTTGTCGAATTCCGCCTGGTCGATCTCGTGGATATTCCGACCAATCGAGGAACTCTTCACACTCGCTGCCCCTTGCCGACGAGCCGGGTATTGCTGCAAGGCAAAGCGGATGTTGTCGGGCACATTGAGACCCCCTGCGCTGGCTACGACAATCTGGCCGGCGAAATTGGCCAGCTCGCGAACGTTCCCGGGCCAGTCGTAACCAAGAAAACTGTGAAACAGTCCAGCCCACGCTGCTATGTCCCGTGGTGAGGAATTTTCTGTGGGCAACAGGCCGGGGCAACCCATCACCTGGCAATTGATTTTCAGGAAATGCACCAACAACTCGCCGATATCTTCCCTGTGCCGTCGCAGCGGCAACAGCCTGACCTCGCCGGCACCGAGGCGGTGGCGCAGGGCGGCCTTGAAGTCGCAATCCTCGCCCTCCAGTGCGCCATCGGTCGCCGAGATCACCCGCACGTCAACCTTCTGGATGGCACCGCCTACCGCCTGTATCTCCCGCTGCTGCAGGGCCCGCAACAACTGGGGCTGCACCTGTGCAGGGGTGTCGCCGATCTCGTCCATGAACAGGGTGCCGCCACTGGCCTGGCTGAAAAAACCCCTTGTTGCGCGGGTGGCCCCGGTAAACGCGCCGCGTTCACTGCCAAACAGCGCAGCCGCCGCCAGGTCAGGGGGTATTGCCGCCATATTGATACTGACCAGGGGCCCGGCGCGGCGGCCACTGGCCCGATGGAGTTCGGTGGCCACCAGTTCCTTGCCGGTGCCGGTCTCGCCACGTATAAGCACATCCACGTCGGCCTCTGCCAACAGCGCAATCTGCTCGCGCAGCTCGCTCATACGGGCGCTGCTGCCGCATAGTGCTTGCCCGGCCTGCACCACCGGCGTTGTATCCCGCCACTGCGCCCTGTGCAGCATCAGCACCACGCTGTGCCCGAGCAGGATCGCCACTCCGTCTTCCAGTTGCCCAGCAGACAGTTCCATGGACTCACGCAGTTCATGACCGGCAACACGACACCGGCTGGAGTTGGGCATGCGGTGCAGTACCAGGCCTTCGCCCTGGGCAACCAGCGCCACGGCCTGCCGGCTGACGTGGCGTTCCCCGAGCGCGAAGGCGTGCGAATCCAACCCGGAACTGAAGGATGGACTGCGCCGACCCAATACCCAGGGCGGCGCTCCGGCCAGGACGGGAACCTGCGCTCGCGCGCCGATGCGGGTGATATCCGGGTGAAAAATCAGCGTGAGCACCAGCTGCCGCTCGCGGGCGACACCGGGCAAGGTTGCTACCACCGAGGGCAGGGTCAGGTCTGCATCAGCATTTGTCGGCATAGCCCGGCTCATCACATTTGGGTCAATTCCACTGGCCTGGTTCGCAGCGGCGCAAGTGCCGGCGCCCAGGTCGCGTACTACCTGACGAAAAGCTTAGCAGCTGGTGGGAATTTTGCTGTCCCGGATCCGGGACAGCGACTATCGCTAAAACAGCAGGACGAGCAGTGACAGGGCCACAATCCAGCAAACAGCGCTGCGTGACAACAGCGCGTCGAACTCCCGGTTCTGTGCCGCCGCCTCGGGACCAAACACCGCGTCCTCCCCGGAAGGACTTGAAGCATCGGAACCCAGGGCTGCGATACCAACGGAATACAACACATCGCCGGCGTCCGCTGCCGTATCCTGTATCCCGGCCAGCAATTTATCGCGGCTGCCAATAAAATCGCCGGTGAGGCCAAAAGTGGCCGCCAGTAAACGTGCCGGCAACCAGTCCATCAGGAACAAGCAGCGCCGGGCCAGCACCGGCTCGAAATCATCCCGGGACAATTGCAATAAGCGATAGGCCAGGGCGCCGGCAGGGCCCAGCAAGACAAAATAAAACAACACGCTGAACCAGCGTTGCAAACCCTCGTACAACAGCGCCTGCTGGATCATCGCGTGCACTTCCAGCGCTGTATCGGGCGAATCACTGGAATCATCCCAGCCAAAATCCTCACTGGCAGCAAGGTAGGCCCCCTCGAAGTCGCCGCCGTAAACGTGGCCCCGATAGCGACCCATGGACGCCTGGAAATCGCCCCTGCCGAATGAGTACAGCAACACCACCACCGCCAGGGGCAGCCACAACAGGCCAAACAATATCGGTTCTAGCATGCCCAGGAGTAACACAAGCAGCAGGCTCGGCAACAACACCAACAGGAGCAGGCTGACACCACCCGAAAGATTCCAGGACGAAACCCGGAAACGCCAACTGGCAAACCAGGCATCGTAATGCAGGCGCTCAGCTGAACCCCAGGCCTGCAGTAGCAGCACAGCGGCAATTATTGCGAGAAACATCATTGCGAACCACTCTCCTCACGCCCCGAGTGGCGCTTGTTATGTCTCAACTTCCGGCACGTCCGGGCCAACACGAATAGTATTAACGGGACCTGTGGCCCGCGGCAGCCAACATGCTGCGATACTTCTCCCAGTCAAAAGCCGGACCCGGATCTGTTTTTCGCCCCGGGGCGATATCGCTGTGGCCAACTATGCTGCCGGGGTCCATTTTGCCGAAGTGGGCAAGCAGCGTATAGCTGATCGCCGCCAGGATCTCGTACTGTACCTCAGTGTAAGCTTCATTGTCGGTTCCCTCCAGCTCGACACCGATACTGAAATCGTTGCAATTGTCCCGCCCGGCAAAGCAGGACTGTCCGGCGTGCCAGGCGCGATCGCGCAGGTCGACAAATTGCACAACCTCACCACAGCGCCGGACAAGCAAGTGCGCCGAAACCTGTGCACCGCGAATTTCGTTAAAAAACGGATGCTCATCCCAGTCCAGGCAATTGGTAAACAAGCGCTCGATGCAATCACCGCCGTACTGGCCCGGCGGCAGTGAGATATTATGGATCACCAACAGTTCGGGCTCAAAACCCCCGGGGCGCGGGCCAAAGTTGGGCGAAGGCAGTTTTCGCGCCTCTTGTAGCCAGCCCTCACTGAGGGTAAAGGTCCTGCTTCGGATAGTTTCTGACATACGCCATGATAGTCGAGAGCCGTCGGTACACTCAATGTTCCGGTGGATTAACAGGCTGCTGCGCTAACTGCTACAATCGCCCCCTCTTCAACGCCGTGTGTATCAGATGAACCAGCAAAAACCACAGAGATTCCAGCCACGCCAGGAGGATATCCTTGCCAACGTTCGCGCCGCACTGGCCGAGGATGTGGGCAGCGGCGATATCACCGCCGCACTGATTCCAGCCGGATCCGGCGCCCGGGCCAGGGTGATCACCCGCGAGGAAGGGGTACTGTGTGGACAGGCCTGGGTCGATGCGGTTTTCCGTGAACTGGACCCGTCAATCAAGGTCAGCTGGCGGGCCCAGGACGGGGAGAGTATCGGTGCCGGTGACGAGCTTTTCTCGGTCGCCGGCCCGGCCCGTGCACTGCTGACCGGCGAGCGCTGTGCCCTTAATTTCCTGCAGTTGCTTTGCGGTACCGCAACGACCTGCCAGCGTTATGCGGCACTGGTTGCGGGCACTGGCGTCAGGCTGCTGGACACACGCAAAACAATTCCCGGCCTGCGCGTTGCCCAGAAATACGCGGTGAGTTGCGGCGGTTGCTACAACCACCGTATCGGCTTGTTCGACGCCTTCCTGATCAAGGAGAACCATATCCACGCTGCCGGCGGCATCGCCCAGGCGGTGAGTGCGGCACGGCAGTATGCGCCGGGCAAGCCCATTGAAGTGGAGGTTGAAAGCCTCGACGAACTGGAGCAGGCGCTGGCAGCGGGCTGCGACAGGGTGATGCTGGATAATTTTTCGCTGGAGCAGATGGCCAGCGCGGTCGCACTCAGCGGCGGTCGTGTCGAACTGGAAGCTTCGGGCAATGTGACGGAGCAAACCCTCAGGCCGATTGCAACTACCGGTGTCGATTACATTTCCATCGGCGCTTTGACCAAGGACTGCAAGGCGCTGGATTTATCGATGCGCCTGCTGTAGTTGCGCAGGCTATAACAGGGCGCGTTTGCTTACGATCACCCCATTGTTGTCCGCATAGACGAAATCGCCCGGGGCAATGGTGACGCCGCCAAAAGCGATCACCACGTCCCGCTGTCCCACCCCGAGCTTTTGCGTTTTCAGCGCGCAGCGCCCCAGGGCCTGGACGCCTATCGCCGTTGCGGCGATTTCATCCACGTCGCGAACCGCGCCATTGATCACCAGGCCGGCCCAGCCGTTGGCCGCGGCCTCTTGGGCCAGCATATCGCCCAGCAGTGCTCGGCGCAGTGAACCACCGCCATCCACGACGATCACGCGCCCCTGTCCGGGCTCGCCAACGCACTGTTTCACCAGGGAATTGTCTTCATGGCACTTGATCGTCACCGCCGGCCCGCCAAATTGCCTGATGGAGCCAAAGTTGTGGAACTGCAGCTCTATGGCGGCCGCATCAGGATGGGCGTCTGTCAGGTCGGGCGTAGAGATTGTCGTCATAGGTCCTATCCCCGGGTCCGCGGGGTCCCCGCTATCAAGGTCGTTGGCAATGCCAGTGTAGCGCTGGCCTCCGAACGTACCAATAATTAGGCGGCACTATATCAGTCAGCGGGGTATAATTTCCCTGATCAATAGGTAATATTCTCACCATTCGCCGAGTGAATACGGAGCCGGCCTTGAACATCAATCGTGTCGACCTGAATCTGCTGGTTTACCTGGATGCACTGCTGCGCGAGCGCAACGTCACCCAGGCCGCCAACCAGCTCAACCTGTCCCAGCCGGCTATGAGCAACGGGCTGCGGCGCCTGCGGGAGTTGTTCGATGATCCCCTGCTGGTCCGGACCAGCGAGGGTATGACCCCGACAGAGCGCGCTCTGGAACTGGAGCCGATTGTGCGCGAGGTACTGAGCAAGATCGATCGGGCGGTGCAGCCGCGCTCGGAGTTCGATGCCAGGAACGCTCAGCGGGTATTTCGCATCATGGCCAGCGATTACGCGGAATCCACCTTGTTTCCCGGGGTTCTGGGCAAACTGCGCACCCTCGCCCCCGGCCTGACCCTGGATATCATGACACCAAGCGATGTCAGCTTCCTGGATGTGGAGCGCGGCAAAGTGGACATGGTGATCAATCGCTTCGATTCCATGCCCCAGTCCTTCCACCAGATCCACCTGTGGAACGATACCTTCACCTGTGTACTGAGCCCTGAAAACCCGGTGCTGGAGGACTTCACCCTGGAAAACTACCTCAAGGCCAACCACGTCTGGGTGAGCAAGACCGGTATGGGCGTCGGGGTGGGCGTGAACCCCGATGATGTCCAGCGCCTTGGCTGGGTTGACCTGGCGCTGAACAAGCTGGGAAAAAAGCGCCAGATACGGGTTTTTACCCGCCACTACCAGGCGGCCATGACCCTGGCCGAGCAGAATGACCTGATTGTCACCCTGCCCACCCGGGCCGCCCTGCTCAAGCGCGCCAACCCGCGGGTCGTGCTGCGGGAACCGCCGCTGGAAATCCCCCCGCTGGAGCTGAAAATGGCCTGGAGTCCGCTATTGCAGCACAATCCCGCCAACCGCTGGCTGCGAAAACTCATCGCGGACACCGCCCGCGAGCTGGACGACAAGGCACCCACCCCCTGAGATGTGGGCCTGGCCAGGCCATGCACTCATCAATATTCACAGCCGGAATGCCGATGATAAAAACGATAAATTAGCTAAATTAAGGTCCTCGCCCTAGACTCTGCTGTTTACGCGGCGCCCCGGTTCGCCGTCCCATTGCCAGAAGGATTCTCACGATGACTGATCGCATCCAGCGCGGCGGCCTGCAGATCGCACCTGTTCTTTGCACCCTCCTTGAAGACGAGATCACCCCGGGTACAGGCGTTGACCCGGCGCATTTCTGGCAGGCGCTGGAAGCCATCGTGGAAGACCTGGGGCCGCGCAATCGCGCCCTGCTGCAAACCCGCGAGGATCTACAGGCGAAAATCGACGCCTGGCACCGGGCCAACCCGGGCCAGGGATACGACCGCGCTGCCTACAAGGCATTCCTGGCGGATATTGGCTACCTGCTGCCAGAGGGCGGCGATTTTTCTATCAGCACCGAGAACGTTGACGCGGAGGTCGCCACACTGGCCGGGCCCCAGCTGGTCGTTCCCGTCATGAATGCACGCTATGCCCTGAACGCCGCCAACGCTCGCTGGGGTAGCCTTTACGACGCGCTTTACGGCACTGATGTGGTCCCCCAGGACGACGGCGCCCAGCGCGCCGGCCCCTATAACCCGGTACGCGGCGCCAGGGTGATTGCCTATGGCCGCGATTTTCTCGACCGCCACTTTTCCTTGTCTACCGGTAGCCACGGCCAGGCCAGGTCCTACAGCGTGGTCGCGGCCAGGCTGCAGGTCGTGCTCGCGGATGGCCAGATCGGATCTCTCGCCGACCCGGAGCAATTTTGCGGCTACACCGGGGAACCGGACTCGCCCACAAGTATTTTACTGCGCCACAACGGACTGCATGTCGAAATCCAGATCGACCCCGGCAGCCCCATTGGTGCCACCGATGCGGCCGGGGTAAAGGACCTGGTGCTGGAAGCGGCACTGACCACCATCCAGGATTGCGAGGATTCGGTGGCGGCGGTGGACGCGCAAGACAAGACCATCGTCTACCGCAACTGGCTGGGACTGATGCGCGGCGATCTGGCCGACACTTTCGAAAAAGGCGGCAAGTCCCTGACCCGTCACCTGAATCACGACCGGGTCTTTACCGCCGCCGCTGGTGGTGACCTCGTGCTGCCGGGCAGGAGCCTGATGTTCGTGCGCAACGTCGGCCACCTGATGACGAACGGCGCCATCCTGGACAGCCGGGGCGATGAAATCCCCGAAGGCATTATGGACGGTATGTTTACCGCCCTTATCGCCATGCATGATCTTCGCAAAGGCAGCGACGACAACCGCAATTCACGCAAGGGCAGCGTGTATATCGTCAAGCCCAAGATGCACGGCCCCGACGAGGTGGCCTTCACCTGCGCCCTGTTCGACCGGATCGAGGATGCCCTCGGGTTGACACGCCACACCCTGAAGGTAGGCATCATGGACGAGGAGAGGCGAACCACGATCAACCTGAAAGAATGTATCCGCGTAGCGCGTCAGCGACTGGTTTTCATCAATACCGGCTTCCTCGATCGCACCGGCGACGAGATACATACCAGCATGGAGGCCGGCGCCATTACCCCGAAGGGTGCGATGAAGCAGGAGCCCTGGATCAGCGCCTATGAAGACTGGAACGTGGACATCGGCCTGCATTGCGGTCTGTTGGGACGCGCGCAGATCGGCAAGGGCATGTGGGCCATGCCGGACCTGATGGCGGAAATGATGAAAGCCAAAATAGCTCACCCCATGGCCGGTGCCAGCACCGCATGGGTACCCTCGCCCACCGCGGCGACCCTGCACGCCATGCACTACCACGAGGTGGACGTTGCCGCCCGGCAGGCCCAGCTGACGCAGCGCCCACGGGCGTCGCTCGACGACATACTGACCATCCCGCTCAAGGGAGCTTCTGGCCTGGGCGCGCAGGAGATCCAGCGGGAGCTGGATAACAATGCCCAGGGTATTCTCGGCTACGTGGTGCGCTGGATAGACCAGGGGGTGGGTTGCTCCAAGGTGCCGGATATCAACCACGTGG
Source organism: Haliea sp. (assembly GCA_024642245.1). Classification (GTDB taxonomy): domain Bacteria; phylum Pseudomonadota; class Gammaproteobacteria; order Pseudomonadales; family Halieaceae; genus JARRPM01. Next base: position 11,710 of record JAHEBM010000014.1, on the reverse strand, counting down.
GCTTGATGGAAGACCGCGCCACGCTGCGCATTTCGAGCCAGCATATCGCCAACTGGCTGCGCCACGGCGTGTGCAGCGAGACCCAGGTCACCGAAACCCTGCAACGCATGGCAGTGGTGGTGGACCAGCAGAACGCCGGTGACCCACTTTACCGGGCGATGGCGCCGGCGTTTGGTGAGAGTATCGCCTTCCAGGCCGCCTGTGACCTGGTTTTCCTCGGGCGGGAGCAGCCCAGCGGGTATACCGAGCCGGTACTGCACGCCCGACGCAAGGAAGCCAAGGCCAGGCCTGGCAACTGACCCGCGGGCGCGGGATTTCGCCTGCTTACTTCTGTCCCGCGTCGGACTCCTTGTACTGGAGGTTGGTGAGCTGCTCGGACAGCAGGCCCAGCAGGAACACGATGACGCCCGACAGGATCATCAAGGTCGACATGTTCGTGACACGCAAGCTGCCACTGGCCATTACGGAGTAAACGTAGTTGATCATTCCCAGTCCCGATATCAACGCGGCAATGGGAAAGTACACCTTCAAGGGCGAATAGAGCGTGCCGATCTTGAAAATAATCAGGAAAAATCGCACCCCGTCGCGCAGCAGGTTGATATGGCTGCTGCCCATGCGCGGGGAGACCTCGATAGGCACAAATCCCACCGAGTAGCCTGCCCGGAAAAAAGCCATGGTTGATGTCGTCGGGTAACTGAAGCCGTTCGGCAGCAGGTAGAGAAAATCCAGGAACTTGCGCCGGTGAACACAGCGAAAACCGGAGGTGAGGTCTGCTATCTCCCGATTCACCATCCAGCCGGCGAGTCGGTTATAGAAGTTGTTGGCGCTCCAGCGGGCAATATTAGCCTGGGACGACCGGCCGCTGCGGGCCCCTACCACCAGGTCATACCCCTCCTCCACGCGATAGAGCAGGCGCTCGATATCCGCAGGGTCGTGCTGGCCATCCCCATCCATGAAAACAATGTATTCGCCTTTCGCAGCGCGGGCGCCGGTCTTGATCGCGGCGCCGTTGCCCTTTGAGTAGGGGTGGGAAACCACCCTGACCCCGTGGGCCTCGCAGACCTGCACGGTGCCGTCGCTGGAGCCGTCGTTCACCACGATCACTTCGACTTCCGGGTAGCGCTGACGCAGTGAGGGCAGGAATTTCGCCAGGCCCTCTTCTTCATTCTTGGCTGGAATGACAATGGAAAAGTCCAAGTTATTATTTCTCCAGATAAAGTGACAGTGTTTGCTGCTCACCCACTGTCAAGCTGCCCTGCTCCTGCAACTGCATTAACCGGGATCTGACCGCTGCGGCGACGTTCACTTTACCCAATGCCGTGGCAAAATGCAGCTTCATCAACATCCCCTGGGCGTTTTCGGGAGATGACTGCAGGAACAGGTCGATATACGCCAGCGCATTGCCCCAGCGCTGCATGACATTCTCAAGCAGGGCCAGGCCGAGATAGATATTGGCAGAGGCCGTGGCAGGCGAATCCTGTGCCAGGAATATGTCCCTCATGCGGTTGGCAAACCCCACCCTGTCAAATTCCGGGCAGGCATTATCCTGCAACAGGTGCACCATGGTCTGCAGAGTCACCACCGAGCCGAAGGGACGTTCGGGGTTTTCCGTACCCAGCCGCTCAATCTGCCGCGGTGCCACAGGCCGGTTGGCAATACAGGCCAGGGCCAGGTCGCGAATATCATGATCGCCACTGCGCTCTACGTTGTTGCTCACCGCGAATGCCCGGGCAGAGTACTCCTGCGCCGCCTCGAATTCCCCCACATTCGCCATCTGTACGGCCATATCTGAATTAGCCCGGAAAGAATCAGGGTGGGCGTTGAGGTGATTGAGAATAAGTAATGGGTGGCTGGACCAGATTTGCACCTGGGAACCCGTCAGGCTGGCCAACCACAGGACATAGCAGGCAAGGTATACCAGCAGTGGCGATGCAGTCTGGGGCCAACGCCTGGCCACCGCGGCAAACAGGGTCCCCAGCAACAAAAACAGGCCAATCCCCGGAAAGTAATTGCGGTGCTCAAAATAGAGCTCCAGCGGCAGTACCGTGGACTCAACGCTGTGCCCCACCAGGAACCAGGCAATCCCGAAAGCCGGGTAACGCCCCCAGCGCCGGAACGACAAAGCGGTGCACAAGGCCAGCACACCCAGCCAGCCGATTATCGCGTACAAGGTGGAGCCCGGTTGATAAAGTGACGTCGACAGAACCACATCGTCGTGGTACAGGCCCATGCGCAGGACATCCGGCGCATACATCTGGCCCACGTAATCCCAGACAATACGGCCCTGGGTCAGCAAGCGCTCCCCAAGGGTGAAATAGCGATGGGTAAAACCCTGCTCCAGGCCCTGGTAATCCAGCACAAGCACCAGCAGCAGACCCGCTGCCCCGGCGGCAATCAACCAAAGCGTTGTCCGTCGCAACCAGCGAATCGGCTGCCCGGTTGCGTCTGCAAACTGGAACCACAGGGCCTCCAGCAACAACAGCACCGGTATGACCACCACCGCATTTTCCTTGGCGAATACCGCCAGCAGGACACAGATAGCCACCGGCGCCAGCAGCGCAGCGGAAAAGGCCTGTCGCGCCAGCCGCAAGCGCCAGTAGGTGTAGGCAATGCAGGCCAGCAGCATGAACGACGCACTGAGCATCGCCATGCGCTGCACCACGTAAAGAACGGTACTGACAAACAGTGGGGAAAGCAGCCAGCCCGCGCCGAGCACAAGCGCCAGCCACGGATAGCCCGGCACCTCAATATGGCGAAACAGCAACCAGAAAAGCCAGATGACCAGTACGCCATTGCACAGGTGCAGAGCAATATTGATCTGCTTGCTGGTCGCCAGGCTGCCATCGAGAAACAGCTTCTCCAGCACAAAACTCGCGATGGACACCGGCCTGCCAAGCGGGCCCGAGGCGTCCCCGGTAATATAATCCCAGGCGAGTTCGGGGTGGGTATGCAAGTCGCCTATCACCATGACACTCGACAGGTCATCAAGCAGCGCAGGGCCCGATTGGCCCGGCCAGTAGGCCCAGCCGGCCAGCAGCAGGACAAGCGCAGCAGCAGCCACGGCGACGCAGGACCTTAAACGATTATTCATGCGGCGCACCGGTAAGCGGCCGGGTATCATCGAACAGGAATTTCAGCTGGTGGAGACTGTATCGCTGCGGGTCATGCCGCATCCAAAGGCGGGCAGAGTCATACATGCCGGCAACATCCTGGCCACGCGCAGACTCGCCAAGCGCAGCGTAATACACCCAGGTAGCACCGGGCGCCAGCTCCTGTGCCTGCTGCAGCATTGGTAAAAGCTCCCGGGACGGTAAATTTCTGGATGACAAATACTGGTAACGATAGCGAAGCACGTTCGCCGATCCGGGGTAGCGCGATGACAATGTATCCAGTATGCCAAGAACCCGTGACTCGCTGGCCACATCCGCGCCAGACGAAAAAATGTCAAACAAGGTCGCCAGGGCGTTCCAGTCCGATGGCTGCAATACGCGAGTCTCAACCAGCGTTTCAATTTTACCCAGCCAGTCCACCCGTTCCTGCAGCTGGGTAAAGTAGTGACTGTCCAGGTAAAACAACATTACCAGGGCTGCCACGTCCCGGTTGTTGGCCTGGTACATTCGCTCAAAATAGTGCCTTGACAGCAGAAGCGAGTCACTTTTTTCCGATTGATCCAGGCCTAGCTGCTCCCCGCGCCGGTAGTGGCGCAATAACGCATTGGCGTAAAAATAATTGGACCGTGAAGACTCCGGATGCTGGGCAAGGTTGATGCGACTCAGGGTTAACTCATCCGACCAGGTCTGGGCGCGGATAAACAGGAGCAGCCAAAGCACGGCGATTACCCCAATGACGGGGTACCATAGCCCAATTTTCTTACTGTTAGCTGTGGACAAGATAACAACCGACGCAAGGACCAGGCAGATCATCATTCCCGGCAGGTAATTGCGGTGCTCGTAAACCATCTCCAGGGGCAACACGGTGGACTCCATGCTGTGACCTACCAGGAAAAACAGGACGGCCAGCAGGAGTAGCGGGTACCGACGCCTGAATACGATCACCAGTCCGAGCGTCAGCGCCCAGGTCCCCAGCGCCAGTGCCGTGGTGAACGGCTTGAACAGCCCGGTGGAAACAGGAATGTCGTCGTGCTGAAAGCCCATGTCATTGATATTCGGGATACAAATCCAACCGATGTAACGCCACAATAAGCGAACCTGGGTCATAACCCGCTGTTGCAGGTCGAACTCCCTCCCTGCATATCCCGCGGTCAAGGTCTCAGGGCTCAGCAACATGAACAGGGCCGCGACGAGCACGGGTAAAATCAGCAGCACCCATCCCGCCAATGCAAGATACCGGTTCGGTCTTCCAGCCCAGGCACCGCGAAAGATACAGACTTCCAGCACGACAATCAGCCAGGGCAAGAGCGCGCCATTTTCCTTGGAAAGAGCCGCCAACACTGTCAGCAGCAGCAACCAGAGCACAGCGGCGAAAAGCTCCCCGGCGGGAGGACTGCAAAGCGCCCATCGCCGCCGGTAGCGCACAAACACAAGCAGTCCCGCAACGGCAAAGAGGCCGGCCAACTGGGCCATGCGCTGCACGGCGTACAATACGGTGGATACATTGAGCGGGTGCAACAGCCAGATTGCCGCGGCAAGGAGCGCCACCTGGCGGCGGGTGTCGGTATCGTGGCCAAAATCAAGGACAGCGAGTATCTCGCAAAAAAGAAAATACAGCAGTACCGCAGTGAAAATATGAATAGCGAGATTCGTCACCTTGAGCGCGAAGGCGGAGAAAGTACCGGCGGCGACATGATTCGCAGCAAAAGTGAGCATGGCCAGAGGCCGCTTCAACGGGCCGGAGTTCGAGCTGAGCGCCGCTACGCGCCACTGGTCAAAGCTCTCCCCGCCTATCTGGACCAGTTCATTGCCGGCAAGCGCTGGCGTGTCATCAAAAAGAAGGGAACCGCCAAGACCGGGCCAGTAAGCCGTCAATACGGCCAGCAGCAGAAGCAACGGATACAAGGGCGAGATCTTGGGTTTTTGCATAACTGAGGGAAAGACCTACCTGTCCATCAACGCCAGTTTCCTGCGAGACTCAGGAAATAAAAAAAGCCCGGACATGCCGGGCTTCAAGACAATCCAGGTACTAGCCGCGACAGTTGGCTGGCAGGTACTTCGATTCCATAATGTTGTCGGCTGCCCCGATGCTGCCGCCAGTGTAGGCTGATGTGCCCTTTTTGCAGACCCATATAATGCGGTTGCCTGCACTCGTAACGCCGGACAAGTAGAAGGAATACGTTTCGCCGGCGGTTCCGTTGGGAATAATCTCAGCTTTTACATAAGCGCCAATACTCGGCAGACCCGAGGTACCAAAATCTGAGGAGTACACGATCGACGCCACGATGTCGGTATTCGGGTTTGTGTTGATGCCCGCTTCGGCCGAATCTTCCGGGAAATAATTATTTGCGGAATAGAACTCGGCTATTGTGGTCTTTGCTTCCGCCAGGTTGACCATCGCCTCAGACACCTTGGCGCGCACCGTGTAGTCCTGGTATGCCGGCAGCGCGATGGCGGCCAGAATACCGACGATCGCGATCACGATCATCAGTTCGATAAGGGTAAAACCCTGTTGTTTCTTTTGAATGTTCATTTTGCTATCCCCATGGTGGATGTGTGCTTGATTATCGGTAACACAGCCCTCTGACGGGCCGGTACCAACGACTGCACAGGATATTTTGCAAACCACGTGCCAACTCCGAACTAAAAAAGACTAAAAATTTTATTTACTTATATTTCAGCCAGTTAGGGGCGCCTTCGTGTCCAATTAAAAAAATGTGGGGGATATCACCGCGACCCGCACGCGCCCCGGGGTGCCATATAGTGACAATTTTTGTCCGCTTTGCGCCTATCCCCTCACCGCCACGACAGGTCCAGGGTTTTAAAAATCTGCGCCTGCCACAACCAGCTGCTGTTTCTGCCACCGGAATTGCTTCGGCCCGTTCTGTCCCGGCTGACGGACCGGGTCGCCGCAGCCCTGTAAAATTAACTTAAATTCGACCAATTAGCCTTGCCAGAGCACTAGGAGTGGGGTCGCTGGCTGGGTATACTTCTTGCGATAATGAAAATGCGCTTTCAGACAAAATTGCGGTTTGCGACGCAAAAAGCTTTGGCGGGGCGATCAGATAACTGCGGGTATTATTGATGCAGCAGGGAAGCGGCACAGCGGCGGTAGGGGCAGGGCACGGATGAACGAAAAGGCAATCGGGCAACTTAGCGGACTGGCGGGGCGACTTGTCGCCGAGGGCCTGATCAGTGCACAGGCCGCATCCCAGGCGCAGAAGGACGCATCCCTCGAGCGTATGCCTTTCGTCCAATACCTCGTGGAAAAGAAAGCTGTCGACAGCCAGCGCCTGGCAGAAGTGGCCTCGCACGAATTCGGTGTGCCGCTATTTGATTTAGCCGCCTTCAACCCCAGCGCCGCACCGGAGGGGCTGGTCGATGTCGCCCTGGCCACCAGGCATCACGCCCTGCCGCTGTTCCGCCGGGGCAACCGCTTGTTTATCGCGGTGTCCGACCCCACCAACCTGGCCGCCCTCGACGAGATCAAGTTCCACACCGGGATCAATACCGACGCCATATTGATCGAGGACCGCGCGCTAACCAAGGCCATCAGCAAATGGGTCGACGCGCAGGACCAGCTTGGCGATGGCCTGGCGGACCTGGATTCCGCGGACCTGGATGACATCGACGTCTCTGCCGTGGCGGAGGGCGGCGATGAGGACGGCGCGACAGGGAATGAAAACGTCGACGAGACGCCTATCGTGCGCTTCGTCAACAAGGTGCTGATCGACGCCATCAAGCAGGGCGCGTCGGATATACATTTCGAGCCCTATGAAAAGAACTACCGGGTGCGCTTTCGCACCGACGGTATCCTGCGTGAAGTGGTAAAACCGCCAAAGAACCTGGCCCCGCGCCTGTCGGCGCGCCTCAAGGTGATGTCGCAAATGGACATCTCGGAACGGCGCATGCCCCAGGATGGCCGTATCCAGATGAAGCTCTCACGCAACCGGGCAATCGACTTCCGGGTGAATACCCTGCCCACCCTGTTCGGGGAAAAAATCGTGTTGCGTATCCTGGACCCGACCAGTGCGCAAATGGGTATCGACGCCCTGGGATACGAACCGGAACAGAAAGAGATGTACCTGAAGACCCTGAACCAACCCCAGGGCATGATCCTCGTGACGGGTCCCACGGGATCGGGTAAAACCGTCTCCCTGTACACCGGCCTCAATATCCTGAATACGGCGGAGCGGAATATCTCCACCGCGGAAGACCCGGTGGAAATCAACCTGGAGGGGATCAACCAGGTCCACGTCAATGCCAAGGTGGGCCTCAATTTTGCCGAGGCCCTGCGCTCATTCCTGCGCCAGGACCCGGACATCATCATGGTGGGGGAGATCCGGGACCTGGAGACAGCGGAAATAGCCATCAAGGCGGCACAGACCGGCCACCTCGTGCTTTCGACACTGCACACCAACAGCGCCGCCGAAACCGTGACCCGCCTGCTCAATATGGGTGTCCCGGCATTCAACGTGGCGTCCTCGGTCAGCCTGATCATCGCCCAGCGACTGGCGCGAAGGCTGTGCAAGGAGTGCAGTGCGCCGCTGGATGACGTTCCCCAGGACGCGCTGTTGAAAATGGGTTTTACCGAGGAACAACTGGCCACTGCCACTATCAAGAAAGCCGTGGGCTGCGCACAGTGTCACGAAGGCTACAAGGGACGGGTCGGTATTTACGAGGTGGTGCGTGTCACTCCCGCGATCGCACGGATCATCATGGAAGAGGGCAATTCCATACAGATCCACGAGCAGGCGCGGGCGGAGGGCTTCAACGACCTGAGAAAGTCTGCCCTGAAGAAAGTGGCGCAGGGGCTGACCAGTCTTGAAGAAGCAAACCGCATCACGGTAGATTAGACCAGAAAAATCTAGAGAACCGGGGACACCGGGCACAGGGGCGATACCATCATGGCTACAAGTGCAACGCGCAGTGATATTTTTATCTGGAGCGGCATCGACAAGGCCGGCCGCGACAGCAAGGGCGAGATTCGGGCTGCCAGCCCGGCCATGGCCAAGGCGCAGCTGCGGCGCCAGGGGATCAAACCCAAAAACGTGAAGAAAAAAGCCAAGCCGCTGTTTGGCAGCGGTGGGAAGGCGATCAAGCCTGCCGATATCGCGGTATTTACACGACAAATGGCCACCATGCTCAAGGCCGGCGTACCCCTGGTACAAAGCTTTGAAATTGTGGCCGAGGGTTCCGAGAAACCCAAAATGCAGGCACTGGTCAACACGATCAGGAATGATGTGGCAGCCGGCAGCGGCCTCGCACCCTCACTCGCCAAGCACCCGCGCATGTTTGACGACCTGTTCTGCTCCCTGGTGGCCTCGGGCGAGGACTCCGGTACCCTGGAGGTGATGCTCGACCGGGTGGCAACCTACAAGGAGAAAACCGAACAGCTCAAGGCCAAGATAAAAAAAGCCCTGACCTACCCGACGGCCGTTGTCGTGGTCGCCATCGTGGTCACCGGCATCCTCCTGGTCAAGGTTGTGCCGCAATTTGCCGAGACCTTTCGCAGCTTCGGGTCCGACCTGCCCGCCTTTACCCTGTTCGTTCTCACCATTTCAAATTTTGTGCAGAAATGGTGGTTTGTCATCCTGCTGATCATCATCGCCGCGATTTTTGTCTTCCGGGAGGCGAAACTGCGCTCGGTTCCCTTTGCGGAATTCCTCGACCGGCTGACCCTGCGCCTGCCTATATTTGGCGGTATCGTTCACGACTCCGTCATCGCCCGCTTTTCACGTACGCTGGCGACGACCTTCGCCGCGGGTGTGCCGTTGGTGGAGGCGCTCGAATCAACGGCTGGCGCCGCGGGCAACTCGGTCTACGCCAAGGCCATACGCCGCATCAGGGATGACGTGACCAGCGGTTCGAGCCTGTACTCCTCCACCAAGGCGACCGGCATATTCCCCAATATGCTGCTGCAGATGATGTCCATCGGCGAGGAGTCGGGTGCACTGGATGATATGCTGGACAAGGTGGCCAGCCATTACGAGGAGGCCGTGGACAACGCCGTGGACAGCCTGAGCTCACTGATGGAGCCCATGATTATGGCCATTCTCGGTGTGCTCGTCGGTGGCCTCATGGTGGCCATGTACCTGCCAATCTTCATGCTTGGCTCGGTGATATAGCGCCTCCCGCAAGGGTAGCGAAGCCACCGGATGCTGGATATCTTCAACCAGGTCGATTGGCTGTTGCCCCTTTGCCTGTTCAGCCTTGGGCTCGTCGTGGGCAGTTTTTTCAACGTCGTTATTTACCGACTGCCACTCATGATGGAGTCCCGCTGGCGCAGGGACTGCTGTGAATTACTCGAACTGGAGCAGGAAAAGGATGCCGCGCGGCTGACGCTGGCAACCCCCAACTCCCACTGCCCCCACTGCGGCACCGGCATCAAGCCCTGGCACAACATCCCGGTCCTCAGCTACCTGCTGCTGCGCGGAAAATGCGCAACCTGCGGCGCGGGCATATCGCTGCGCTATCCTGCCGTGGAACTGGCCACCGGCCTACTGACGCTCTCCCTGGCTTGCTTTTTCCCCCCGTCGGTGGCCCTGCTGGGGGCGATCACCTTCACCTGGGCGCTGCTCGTCCTGACGATGATCGACCTGGACCACAAGCTGCTGCCCGACGATATCACCCTGCCGCTGTTGTGGCTGGGACTGCTATTCAACCTGGGAGACACCTACGTGAGCCTCGCGGATGCCGTTATCGGCGCCATGCTGGGCTACCTTGTGCTGTGGAGTGTGTACTGGTTGTTCAAGCTCCTTACCGGGAAAGACGGCATGGGCTACGGCGACTTCAAATTGCTGGCGGCGCTCGGCGCCTGGCTTGGCTGGCAAGCCCTGCCGCTTATCATCCTGCTGTCTTCGCTGGTGGGTGCCGTCTGCGGCATTGCACTGATGCTGCTCCGGGGGCGGGGGCGAGAGGTGCCCATCCCCTTTGGCCCCTACCTGGCGGCCGCAGGCTGGATTTCGCTGATCTGGGGTGATGCCATCACCAGCCGCTACCTGGGCGCGGCGGGGTTGAATTGATGAGCCTCGTGGTAGGCATCACCGGCGGCATTGGCAGCGGGAAATCCGCCGTCACCGAACGTTTCCAGCGACTGGGCATTACGGTTGTGGACGCGGACATCGCCGCCCGCATTATTGTAGAGCCCGGCGGTGCCGCGCTGGCCGCCATCGCGGACCACTTCGGCCAGGACGTGATGGCTGCCGATGGCACCCTGGACAGGGCCGCATTGCGGCAGCGCGTATTCGCCAACGAGGGTCAGCGCCACTGGCTGGAGCGGCTCACCCACCCCCTTATCGGCCAGGAAATCAGTCGGCAACTTGCTGCGGCAGACTCGCCTTACAGCATACTCAGCTCGCCATTGCTGCTGGAAACCCAGCAAAAGGGCCTGGTGGATTGTGTGGTGGTAGTGGACGTGGACGAACAGACCCAACTACAGCGTGCAACCCTGCGCGACGGCAACAGCGAGGAGCAGATCCGTCGCATCATGGCCGCCCAGATGCCGCGGCAACAGCGGCTCGCGCTGGCCGACATCGTCATCGATAACTCGAAGTCCCTGGTGGAACTGGATTCGGTCGTCAGTGAACTGCACAAGGAATTCCTGCAACGCGCGGAAGCCTCGACCAAGCCCTCGCCAGGCTAGACCCTTTTGCGACCGGGCGTCGTCAGCAGGACACCGACTGCGCGGATAATGGGTACATTGGCCGCGGGAAAGGGGTAGCTCTCCAGGGCCGTTGCCTCAACCCAGGCCAGCGGCTGGCTTTCCAGCCCCAGGGCCTGCCCCTGGAACTCCCACACCACATGCACGTCAAGCAATACCCGCTTGTCACCGTAATCGTGCCGGACTTCAAGCAACGGACTGGTGCGGCCGATTTCGATGCCGAGTTCCTCGAGCAACTCCCTCGCCAGCGCTGCAGCCAGCGACTCTCCCGCCTCGACCTTACCTCCGGGAAACTCCCAGAGGCCGCCCTGGTGACTGTCGCTGGCCCGCCGGGTGATGAGAACCCGGCGCTCCTGGTCGAGCACCACCCCGACAGCGACATGGACCTCGCTCATCTCAACTGCGGTACTCGGCATTGATACGAACGTAATCGTAGGAGAAATCCGTTGTCCAGACGGCAGCACCATGCTCGCCGCGGTTCAGTTCCACGCGGATCACGATATCCTCCGGGGCCATCGCCGCGATGCCCTGCTCCTCGGTATAACTGGCCGCCCGGCAGCCTTCGCTGGCGATCAGTACCCCGTTGAGATAAACCCCGACCTTATCGACATCGAGATCCTCGACACCGGCGCGACCGATGGCCGCCAGCAGCCGCCCCCAGTTGGGATCGCTGGCAAATAGTGCCGTCTTGACCAGGGGCGAGTGCGCAATGGTGAAGGCCACGTCCAGGCACTCCTGCTCCTGCCGCCCGCCATTGACCTGCACCGTCACAAACTTACTGGCCCCCTCCCCGTCCCGCACCAGGCCCTGCGCGAGGGCCAGGCAAACTGTCTCCAGCGCATCCCGCAGCGCGGGGTAGAGCTCGGATTCCGAATCGACCAGGGGTGTATTGCCGGCCGCCCCCGTGGCTACCAGCACACAGGCGTCATTGGTGGAA
>JAHEBM010000013.1 GCA_024642245.1 Haliea sp. | reverse complement strand
GCGCAATGACGCAACCATCGTCGGTGTAATCATTGACCAGGTAATCAATGTCACCGGCCATTAGGGCTTTCGCGAATGCTTTGTTCGCCGCATCAAGTTCTTCTAGCGCGGAATCGGCGTTTGATGTAGGTGCGAAAAGAATCGCGAGCAAAATCGTAACGATTGCGGTTAATTTAGACATAATCTGTGTGTCCTTTACTGTGAGTTAATAAAGCCGCCTAACGCCCACCGGAGCGGCGGGCGAGCCGCGCAGCGATTTCGATCTACCACAGGAGCAACCCTGCCGGAGAGATCAGTGCACGATTCGCTGTCGTTCATACGGAGTGCCTCCTAACAGCTGTATCAATGGACAAAGTGCTCTGAAAAACGGGATCTGGCTTTTCATACAAATGACCGGAACGTGTCGAAAGGGAAAGTTTTGCCCATGACAGCCCAAAGGGCAAGTTTTAGGACAAAGGCGACATCGCCCTGGGTGTTGGCTGCCCCCTCAACATGTCGGCTTCCACAACTTTTGCGACATCATCCTGCGTCTGGCCACGGCAGGCCATCGAAACTGTGCCCATCGACGTTAAGTTTAAGCCAGGGCAACCGCTCGCGGCAGAACACTTCCAGTGTTGGGCACATCTCTTCGGGGTGGTCGAGTGTCCCCAGGTAGAGGTGGATTTCTCCCGGAAGGTCTTCCCTCTCGTACGCCATGGGTGTGCCGCACGTGGCGCAGAAAGAACGGTAGACCCCGGGGGAAGACTCGATCCTGCCGAACTCGCCAGCAGTCAAGGTAAACCGGCCCTTTTCGACCCCGACAAAGGTCGCCACCGCGCTCCCCGTATGACGGCGGCAATCGCCACAGTGGCAGTGAGCACACCAAAGGGGTTCGCCGTCGACAGCGTATTGGACTGCCTTACACAGACAGTGTCCTTGAAAGAAGCTGTTAGACATTGGTATTTCTCTTTGTTGTTAGACCTCCAACAAGGATAGCTGCAATGTCGCAAAGTTAGTACACTCCGGACATCTGTCAGGATTCTGCCAGCTACCCCATGAATTCGCAGGACATAGCAGACTTTAGCTCAGGTGCTGGGAGCCCATTCAGCATGTCGGCTTTCAACACTGCCTGCCGTCACCAATTTCTGCTCGAGTGCAATTCGCCAGTGGTTATTGGATCAACCGCCGTCCCGAATGTACCTTTGCGCCCGGTCATTGATCAGGCTGGTTAATAAACAGCAATGTGATCGCGCAGGAAACAAAATACTGAAACGCGCCATTCATAGAACCTGTTCCTACAGTGGTCTGCCACATCTGGAAAAAGGCTGCTCCAATCACACCGAAAAGTCCAAACCAGACTAACACTCCAACACCGCATCCAATCTGTGCCCATTTCTTTGATGCAGCAAAAGTCTGAAAATTTGCATGTCTTGCCTGCCACATATCCCAGGCACCCTTGGCGATCAGTAATCCCGCGGCATACTCCAGGCTAAAAATAATAACGACGACAATCCACCCCAAGGCGGGATGGCTGAACTTTGGCCCGAAAGATTTCGCATAGACCGTATGGTCCGCTCCGCTCATGACGTAGATGATAGCCTGTTGGGCTGCTTCAGCATTGACCATGTTCTGAGTAACATAAGTCAATGCCATCAACGAAGTAATTGTCGCAAACATAATCTTGAGATAACGAACATGCATTGGAATCCCCTCTACGTTCCACTTGTTGAAAAGCATAGTCATTATTGGCTTTTGTGGCTACCCAAGGTTGATCGAGTCGAAATTTTTGCTCACCCTTTGGATGGTTCATCCATCTATTTTTAAAACATGCCCGCCATTACAGCTACTTCTGCTGGGCAGGACATCCCAGCGACCGGGCCGTTGCTCAGGGCTTCGAGTATCTCTGCTGCCGACGCCAGTCCCAGGGCGGGATGGGGTCGGGCTGTGCCCAAAGCCCGCGCTTCTGTTCACGGGCCTGTTGCTCTGTCACTGCCAGAAGGCGATCGTCTTTGGCGTAGTAGCGGTACCACCAGGCGTGCCCCCCGGCCACCATTGCAAGGTTGATGTTGCGTTCATCCAGGTATACCGTGCCGTCCGTGCGACCGTAACTGTCCTTGCCCAGTACCACCACGCCCACTGTTTTTCCTGCGACCATGGTAGACAGGGCCTTCCAGGCGGCTTTGCCATAGGGCTGGTCCCGCTCGGGGGTGTCGATTCCGTGCAGGCGAATTTTGTGCTGGGTGTTGTTTTTATCCAGCAAGGAAAGCGTGTCGCCATCGGCGACCCGGACCACGCGGCCAGTCAGGCCAAACGCGGGTACCGGGTTACCCTCGCGCTGCGCGCCCAGATCCTCCAGTTTGTCTGCGGCCTCACGCCAGCTGGCTTCGGGCCGGCCGGCATAGTCGCGCAGGGTGTCGCCGATCCTCGCGGTGACAAGGGCAGGCCAGCTCACCGCCCCGTCGTTCACGTACTGGAACGCGCTGACGGCAAGCAGCGCAATAAGAAGGTTGCGCCAGGGGTGCCAGCGCTTGTCTTTGCGTCTGGAGGAAGAGGGCTTTACCGGGCCTGCCAAGATCGGGACTCCTTTGTGGGTAGCTGCAAGGGCTTGGGTGCGCCCCCGACAATGCCCCATAATTTCAGCGGGTGCAGCCGGGCGGCCAGGGACGAGAGCTTACCCGGCGCCGGCGGGAAAGGGCACTCCAGCTTACTCGGTGGGGGGGACGTCCTCGATATGATCCAGCTCGTCATTGCCGTTGAACACCAGGATCTTGTGCTGCTCCTGGTATATCCAGCGATCCTGGTCCTTTTGTGTGGGTTCGCCACAAATTTCCAGCACCTGCTGCTTCAGCAGTGGGTGGATCTCGTCGCCGGAAATCAGGCTGTTGCCACAGCGTATTTCCTGTGCCATGACGGGCAGGGCGAGTAAAGTGGCCCCGATACCAAGTGCGAATATCGTAGTATTTTTCATAAATTTCCCCACTCTTTGACTGGAAAGCCCGCGCCTGCAATCAGGCCGTTATAGTCCGGCCCCGGAAAAGGCCTGCCGGTTGCAGAACGATATCGCCAAAGTATTTGCAGATCAACGGGGTATTACACGGATAGCAGAGCCGTCCGCTATCGAGGGATGCGGTTCGCGCGGATTTTCCAACCACAGTACGCCTTTACCATGGCTTATAAGCCCCTCACCTTCTTCCGTTGTAAGAATATCCAGGTCGCCGTCCGCATCGATGTCTACCAGCCGCAGATTGTCGTACTTCATGTAATCGGCATAGGGTGTGAGGTTCATCAGGTCCCAGGTTTCACCGCGAGGAATGTCCGTGCGAGGGGTCATCATAAACACACCGTGGCCATCGCCACTGCTGGTGAAGACCACGTCTATGCGATCATCCTCGTCCACATAGCCGCAAGCCACCCCCTTGATGACGAATTTGCGGCTGCGGCTGCCTGCCTTGCGGAGGCTGTCAGACCTGATCGGGTACTCGGCCCAGTGCCTGCCGGTGGCATCCAGGCGCTTGAGCCATTTGGCCACCATGCCCGAGTCGTGCGAGGCCGCGACGATAATGTCCTCCATGCCGTCAACAATGTGGTCGCAGAAGGCAAATTCACTGCCTTTGTCAGTAATGACGATTCGCTCCCACACCGCGCTTGCGGGCGATTGTGTGAGCGCCTCGTATCCCGGGTTGCGGTACCAGCCGACGCCCTTGCGGCCGGAAAAGACAATATCCGGCAAGGTGTCGCCATCCATGTCCTTGATAACAAGGGTCACGGTCTTCACGTCAACAGGCCCCACGTAAAACCGCTGCCACTGGTCGACATTGGCCGGAGGTATCCCAGCAGGTGCCTTGAACCAGTAGATACCCGGGGTCTTGCCATCCAGTTCACGGGTTCCGGCGACAATATCGGCGCCGTTCACGCCGTCGATCTGCGCGGCCCTGGCTTTCATGTACCCCGCGTGTTTGGCGGGAGCGAGGCTGGCGCCGCGCCAGTCGGCGGGCCGGGTGATATCGCTGCCCTGCAGCCAGTGTATGTCCAGGCTCTGCGTCTTTCCCTCGATGCTCGATACCACGGTGTCGTAACGACCGTCCAGATCAAGGTCGGCAAAGGCGGCATCCTCGATACCCACAATGGCCAATCCACCACTGATGTCGATGCCAGCCCATGCTGCTGTCTGCCTTACCGCCCCGGGGCCGGGATTCAGGTACAGTCTCAGGTCACCTGACTGTTCCCAGCCTGAGACCACGTCAACCAGGCCATCGTGGTTGATGTCCCCGGTATACACGCCGTCCGCGCCATTACCGCTGGTATCGATTGCCCACATGGGCCAGTAGATATCGGGTGCATAGCTGTACCCTGCGCCGGATAGGCACACGGCAAGGACAAGGCCTGTTTTATAGCGCGGGAAATATTTCAAGAAGACTCCACCGGGACCTGGTTGACAGCGCCGACCAGCGGGAGAAACAGGTGTCAATAGGCGCAGCCAGCTGGACTAGGATAATTGATGTCCGTGTGAATTATGGGCGGGAGGAGTTCGCATTGTATCACGAGGGGATCGGTAAAGGGGGTTTATCCTGGCAGTCGACCCCCGGGGTCGACTGCCAGGGAATCCTAGAACGTGTAGGTCAGTTCCGCGCCGTACCAGAAGCCGTCACCGTTGTCCGAGTCTGTTATGCCCCCACCGACGGTAAGCCCGGTAGCGGGTCCAAGCGTTGCTGCCAGGCCGATGTCCCAGCGTATGCTGTCGTCATCCTGTTTATAGCCGGGCAGTTTGGCTGAGTTGCCAGGTATCGAAGCCAGGCCGATGCGTGGATTGGTGGCACCGTTGTCGACGTAGCCTCGGTAGGTCAGTTCGCTGTAAAGGTCGCAGTCACACAGGCCCAGTTGCAGATCGCCAAACAGTCCCGCGCTGATGATACCGCTGGTGGTTTCCAGGTCGTTTACCCGCAGGGCTGTCACGTTACCGGCTTTTTCCTCGTAACCATCCACTTTCGAGTTGATGTATTCGTAGCCCCAGATTGGGCCAAAGCGGTAACTTGCATCGCTGCCCAGCAGGTTGAGCCCCGCGTTGATTTTAAGTCCCAGGGCCTCACCGCCGGTGTCCGCTGTTTCCGAGCGCCGCAGGACGGGACCCAGGCTGAAGCTGCGCTTGAGTTCACTGTAGTCGAGGTCACTGTAGCTGATGGCACCCTCGGCGAACCAGCGGTCGTAGTGGAAACCACCCAGCAGGGTGAAATTCAGACTCTCCATCTCGTAGTGCGACGCGCTGGCCCCGAAATCCAGTTCGTTATCAGCCCTGCCTACCTGCGCGCCGATATACCAGCTCTCCACCGGGCGGAAGTTGACACCCACGTTGTACTGCGTGGCCTGGTTGGTGCCGGCGTTGTCGTAGGCCGTCTCATGCTTGTCCTCGTTCCAGCTGGCGCCGCCCCAGACCGTGTAGCTGCCCACGGGTGTGGATGTCAGCCAGCGGTTGGCGCGCATAACAGGGTGGGACGAGCGCCACTGGGACTGCATATCGTCAATGCCCATTTGCGGCAGCAGGGCGATTTCCCCAGGCGCCGTCAACACCGAAAGCAGGTAATCCGCGGAGATCTGCTGGCCGATAGTGGTGGGGTGCAGGGGGTCGTTGAAGAAGAACTGGGCCGGATCCGGATTGCTGCCGCTGACCTTGGCGTCGGCGTTACCACCTGAGCAGGTGCCAACGGAATAGCTGAAACATGAGCGGCTCATCTCGGCGCTTGACAGGGGCACGCCATAGGCTGAGGGTGAGGCGGCAATTTCCTGCATCATCCCGAAGGCGTCGAAAATCAGAATATTCTCCGATCCTACCTGCTGTTGTATGGCGCTATTCACCTTGCCGGCCATGGTCGTGGCAAACTCGCTGACAGCAATTCCCGCCGGCGCGAGACCGAAATCCGGTACATTGGTAATGACCACATATTTCGCCCCACGCTCCCTGAGTGCGCTTGCCGCGCCAACCATGTTGCTTGCGACAACCGCCGCCGAGGCGTCGCCAAATACCTTGCCATTGCCGATATCGTTGCCGCCGCCATCCAGGATATATATGGCGTTCTTGCCCAGTTGTTCTCCTTTTTGCTTCAGGTTGTAAAAAAGCGAATTGAAGTTGGGATCCAGGCCGGGCCGGCTAAGCGCATAAGGCGCCTGGTAGGTCGTCGCCGCGGTGATGGATGCCAGGGTCTGTATCGACTCGTTGCCTCCGACAGCATAGTTGGTGCCACCCGTGGCCGATGGGGCTGCCTCGGACAGCCCGAGTCCGTTTGCCACGAAGTTGGGAGACACCGGGCCGAACGCCGAGTTCTGGTAGTCCGGTCCGGTCCGGTTGGTGAAGCGGGTCCCGTTAAACTGCCCGTTGTCGTACAGGCTGTCCCCGAACAGGTAGATCCCGCTGTAGGGGTTCCCCAGTGCAGGTCCTGCCAGGGCGGCCGAGGCAAAGATCAGCCCCCGCAGAATTGAATCGCGCATATTAATACTCCGCTTGGATTGGGATAAGCGCCGTTAGCGGCTTTTCCATGCACAGGAAATGCAGTCAGGCGAACAGCGGGCGCTAATATACTCCGGCAAGCACATGAGTGATAGGGCTTTGCCCGCAATGGTACGGTTAAGGCTTCCCTTACACCGAACAGCCCTGTATTCGAAGATTTGCCGGGCTTGCCGTATAATTTCGCCATGAATCCCCGGCGGACAATCGATTTGAACCCGCGCCGTGCCCGGTTAGCCGCTGGCGCCGCGGTAGTGGCGTTTGTGCTGACGCTGCACTGGGGCAACCACGCGCTGGCGGCTACCGTATACAAGACCGTCGACGAGAATGGTGTTGTCAGCTTTTCCGATGCGCCGCCCAAGGGCGATGAACCTGTGGAAACCCTGGAGATAGACGCCCGTGCGCCGGTACTTACACAGACGGAGCAGGCGCAGCTGGACGCGATGCGCGAAACCACGGATCGTATGGTGGCGGACCGGCAGCAGCGGGAGAAGCACCGGGCCGAGATGCGCCAACAGCAGGTCGACAGCCAGGCCCGGGCGACTGAAAATGTCGCTCCCGGCGCTTATAACGGGACCTATCCCGCGTACTATCCCTACCCGGTATACATCCCGGTCGGACGGCCCCGGCCGATCCACCCGATTGCGCGACCACCCTTGCGGCCCCCGGCGGCACAGTTGCCAGAGGGCGTTATTTCGCCCGGGCATGATTACCCCGCATCGCTGGTGCGCAGGGGTTACAGTCCCGAGGTAAGGGCGGCCTTTGAGAAATAGGGCGCAAAGATGCCCTGTCCGGCGCAGGGAATTTCGGCGTCTGCAGTACCAACCTGGTCACACAATAATTTAAAAGCCCTGCCAGGCTCCCGGGCCAGGCTATATCCGGAGGTAACTCATGACGGGCAGATATGCCTTTGTTCTCGTTTTATTTTTGCTGTCGGCCGGCCGGGTTGCCGCCGACGAACTGCTCATGAAAAATGGCTCGCGACTTGTCGGTACGCTCGTCAGCGCGAGTCAGAGCGACGTGGTGTTCGATACGCCATTTGCCGGCCAGATAAAAATCAAGCAGGCAAATATCGAGCGCATCGTGGCCGACCACAAGGTCACCCTGATGATGAGCGACGGCACGGTGTTCAGGGAAAAGCAGATCGTGAGCCGCGACCAGCGCCTGTTGGTAATGGGTGCAGACCAGCAGCCGGTGATGTTTGACGTGGAGGATATCAAGCTGGTGAACCCGGAGCCCTGGCGTATTGGTGATGGCTACAAGTGGTTCGGGCAGGTTAACTCGGCTGTTCTGTCTGATAGGGGCAATACCGACACAGACCAGCTTGATGTCGACCTGGAAAGTATCTGGCGCAGCCTGGAGGACCGCTACACCGTGCGCCTGTTGTGGGAACTCGATTCGGCTGACGGCGTGGAAAATAAAGATACATCGACCCTGCGTAGTAAATACGATCGGTTCCGGGTGGAGAACCCCGATAACTACTTCGGCGGCCAGGTCGCTCTGGAGCGTGACAAATTTGCTGATCTCAAGTTGCGTACTACCATCGGCCCCTACCTGGGGCGGCAGTTTTTCGAGACTGAGCTGCTCACCCTGCATGCAGAGCTGGGTGTGGTGTTTGTCGAGGAAGATTTTGACCTGGCGCCCGATGACGATTTCTGGGGTTCCAACTGGGAAGTTCGCCTGATCAGCGACATCATTCCAGATACCCAGTTATACGTTAATGCGGACGGCATTGTTAACTATGACCACGTCGACCGGCAGCTGGTGACTACAACGCTGGGCATCAGCTTGCCGGTGATATACGGTCTCAAGGCGGGTGCCGAGGTGCGTTACAAATACAACGGCGGGGCGAGCGAAGGTGTGGATGATCTCGATGAGAGCTATAACATCAAGTTCGGGTACACCTGGTAGCGCTGTCGTATCGTGGAACGTGAAAGGTGGGTGATGGCCATTGCTGCGGCAGGCTCGCTTCGTTGACACGTCAAAGGGGTAACTCCTATATTGACAGGCTGAAATCCGTAAGCGAGAGCTTGCCATGAAAGCGGTTGTGATGCGTGACAAGTCACTGCATGTCGAGCAGGTGAGTGACCCCGAGCCCGGGCCGCCGCGCACTCACAGAGAAAATGTGGTGTGGATATCGTGGTGAACCCGGCGGAAAATTCAACTTTGATTGAGGCCGGTTACCGCGGTGAGTGAGCAACTTCATGGCCCCACCTGGGTGTTCGGTTACGGGTCACTGATCTACAAGGTTGATTTTCCTTACCTTGAACGCGAAGTGGCCGCCATCGAGGGATGGGAACGCAGATTCTGGCAGGGCTCTCACGATCACCGCGGCACCCCCGGGGCGCCGGGCAGGGTGGTGACCCTGAT
The DNA here is from genome assembly GCA_024642245.1 of Haliea sp. Taxonomy (GTDB): domain Bacteria; phylum Pseudomonadota; class Gammaproteobacteria; order Pseudomonadales; family Halieaceae; genus JARRPM01. The sequence goes on along the minus strand of JAHEBM010000013.1, from coordinate 58,315 downwards.
TCCCTCTCCCGGCGTGACCTGCAAGGGTGTGGCGTATCGCATAGAGCACGAGGTGTTCGAGCACCTGGACCATCGTGAAAAAAACGGCTACGAGCGCCATGCCGTCTCCGTTACGCTGCAGGACAGTCAGCGCAGGGTAGGGGGCATACTGTACGTGGCCCGGGCGGACAACCACGCCTACCTGGGCCCTGCGCCCCTGCCCGAGCTGGCGGCCCATATTGCCCGCTCCTTTGGCCCCAGCGGCAGCAATCGCGATTACGTGCTGGCACTGGCGGACGCGCTGCGTGAACTCGGTGACCCGGATCCGCACGTGATGGCGCTGGAAGCGCTGTTGTTACAGTCCTAGCAGTGTGCTGGTGGCCTCCGCCAACAACCGGGCAGCACTACGCTAGCGGGTGAACCAGTCGATCAACTGCTGGTGTACGTGCTTGTCGTCCAGCAGGTCAAAGTGGTTTTTTTCGTGGAAAACCCGGCAGTTCTCCGGCTTTATCTTGAGCTTGCGCAATTCGTTCCTGTGGATGCCCACGGCGCTGTCGGCGCGCACCAGCAAGTCACCCAGCAGGTGGCCCAGAGGATCAAACTGGTTGCGCCCCATGCTGGCTGCGGCGAAGTAGTACTCGACCCCCGGCACCATCGGTACGACCTGCCGGGAATCCGGCCTGGGGGTATCCGGATGGTGCCCCTGCCAGTCCTCGTCCAGGAGTGCGCCATGGCGCAGGTCCTTGATGCCGACACTGCGCAACTTCCCAAACAGCATGGGTTCAGCGTAGGGAATTTTTCGCATGGTGGACTCGAAGGCATGCCCGGCCTTTTCCAGCGGCGACCCGTGGTGGGGGGTACCCAGGCACACGACTCGCTTCAGTTGCTGCAGCCACGTGCCACCGTTGCACTGGGCGTACCAGCAGGCACTGCGAATCACCAGGCCGCCCATGCTGTGCCCTAGCAGCGATATGGACTGCACGGGTACCGGCCAGCCGGTGCAGAGCTCTTCCAGCAACTGGGCAAACTGTTGGCCATTGGTGGAGATATGCCGTCCAGTGTTGTAGCGCAGGTAGACGGGTGTGTAGCCCAGGTCTTCCTGCAGCTGGTCGCCGATGCAGGGTCTTCCCTTGCGGCTCCAGCTCAGCTCTGACAGGCTCAGGCCATGTACCAGCACGACCAGGTGGGGAGTGGCCCCGGGCAGGGACTCCTTCAGCGCGGCCGGGCTGAGCTCCAGCGGTCGCCCCATCGTCCCGAGCGTCATGGTAGTGGCCAGGGGATTGCCGGTCGCTTCCAGGTGGTCGCCTAATACGCCGTTCAGGGCGGCTACCAGGCGGGTCTCCCCGGTGGAATTACCGTCCCGGCGCAGTGACTGCGGTACGGCAGAAAACGATTTGTCCACGCCCTCGCGCAGGCCGCCATTGATACCCCTGATCAGCTTGTATACCCCCGCCGCTATCAGGCCGTGGGCCCGGGTCGGCTGTTCCGGTTGGGATGTGAAAGGCAATGGCGCGCGGGCAATCGTCTCGTGCATACGCTCAACCGTATTGGTAATACCTTCAACCGAGTCGAACAGCAGGCGGGTGCCGCCCTGCAGGGTTTGGAACGATGCGTTCATGTGTGGTCTCCTTGCCGCTTGTCCGGCGCGGCGGTTGATAATGCACCCAGGCAGGGCGGGCACAGCAGGACAGGGCGGGTTCGGGCCGGAACACCCACGCCCGCGCGCTCACCCTTGTGCAGAATACAGTTGCACTGGTCGCAGGTACCGTTCAGGTTAAGCACCGCTTCCTGCCAGCCGATTACCTCGCCCTCGGGCTCTTCAATTGCTGTCTCGTGTTTGCCCGGGGGCGTTTGCGGGGCGCTGCCTTTATGTCCGTGGAAGGCGCGGGCCAGCTTGGTGCTGTCTATCACCACGCCTTCCACCAACTGGAAGGTATTGAGCAGCACGTTGCGCACCACGGTCGACACGGACAGGCCGAGCAGTTCCGCATGCTCGCGCAACTCTTCGTCGAGGTGCCTGGGAATGCGCGCCTGTAATACCCGATCCTTGGTCTGCCGCGGTTTGCCACGGCGCTTTTTCACTGGGTCTGTCATAGGGTCCCTTTCCGGATACGCGAGCTGATCTGTGGTTTATCGCGGGCAAATGTATTCTTTATGTAATACAAAGTCAATTAATGTAATACATTTTGGTGGAGAGGATCCGCTGGCCTGAACCACGCGGCTCGCGGGTTTCGGGGCAAGTGGCATAGCAGGGGAGCGGTTTTATCCGCCGGGGGAGACAGGGCCGGGTTACCGGCCCCGGGAGGGCGGTTTAGAAGGAGAGCTTGATGCCGACGCCGGCGACTTCAGAGTTGTAATCGGTGTCGAAAACCACGTACTCCGCATAAATGTCGATCGTGTCGAGAATATCGAGGCTGGCGCCCGCACCGTAATAGGCTTTCTCGTCACTCTGCTTGTTGTTGAAGCCGGGACTTTTGGCTTCTGCATCGAGGAAGGCGACGCCGCCCTTGGCGTAGATTTCGAAAATAGGGCCCAGCGGCAGTGACAGCACGCCACCGGCGGTGATGGCACTGGCCTCCAGGTTCATGTTCCTGTTGCCGGCACTGCCCAGGTCATAATAGCCGGCCTCGACAGAGGCCATCAGGAAGTTGGTATCGACGAACGTGTAGCCGATGAAACCGGCTGGCGTCGTGTCGTCGCCGACATCGGAGTCGGCCCGGTAGGCTCCCGCTGCGATGTAGAGCCCATCCGCTTGTGCCGGTGCCATCGGGTAGCCGGTGAGTACCAGTGACGTTAGCAGTGCGGGTAGCAGTGTGTTGCGTTTGCCCATTGTTCGAGTTCCTTGACAAGATTGATGTTTGGCCGCCGATGGTAAAGCAGGTGAAAGCGGGTTTTTATCCACGGTAGCGCGTATCCAATGTGCCGCCGACGCATCCCAGCCGTGGAGTCGGTGCCAAGCATAGGTGAAAAAGCGGGCCGATACCATGTGAACCGGGAGGCTGTGGCCGGGCCCGCTGCTATTTTTATTGCATTAAACCGGTACCGGAGTAACCATTGGCACCCGTTCACCAGCAACCGGACCATTGAATGTATTACGGCGAAAAATTGAACAGCATAAGCCATCTTGTCGGTGCCGTGCTGGCGCTGGTGGGCCTGGGTGCGCTGCTGACGGTGGGTTTGCAGTCGGGCGATACCTGGGTGCTCGGCAGTTTCGTCGTATTTGGTGTTTCGATGGTACTGCTATATACCATGTCCACCCTGTATCACAGCTTTCACCCGCCCGGACTCAAAAAGCTGTTCCAGCTGTTTGACCACATATCCATCTACCTGTTGATCGCCGGTACCTATACCCCTTATATGCTGATCTGCCTGCGACAAGGCAATGGCATACCTATCATGGCGGTGGTCTGGGGACTGGCGCTGCTGGGTATCCTCAGCGAGTTATTCCTCAAGGGGCGCGCGGTAAAAGTGGGGCAGCTGGTGATCTACCTGGGCATGGGCTGGGCCTGTTCCTTTGATATGGCCAGTCTCAGGTCAGCGCTTTCGGGCGTCGCATTTTACTGGTTGCTGGCGGGGGGGCTGGCATATACCGGCGGCGTGATTTTCTACGTCATGGATAAAATGGGGCGTCTGGCACACGCCCACGGCATCTGGCACATATTTGTGCTCGCCGGCAGCATCTGCCACTTCATATCCATCATCGGCTTTGTGCGATAGCCCCCGGCCAACACCCCCAGCTGAGTGAGGGGTGCTAGACGGATATGCAAATCTTGCCAAAGTGGCGCTGTGACTCCTGGTGCCGGAAGGCGTCTGCCAGTTGCGCCAGCGGGTAGCTGCTGTCGATGACCGGGCGCAGGTCATTCGCCTCCACCGCGGCAATCATGTCCAGCTGGTGCCGCCGGCTGCCCACGGTAATGCCCTTGATGGCGCCATTTTTCTGGAACAGTTCGGTGGTGGGTACTTCGCCCGCGTAGCCCGTGAGCACGCCAATCATGCTGATGCACCCCCCGAACGCGAGAGCCCTGACCGACTGTGGCACGGTGCCCGGGCCGCCAACCTCCACTACCAGGTCCACGCCGCGCCCACCGGTGATCGCCAGGGCCCGCTCTCCCCACCGGGGTTCGGATCGATAGTTGATCAGGTGGTGGGCCCCCAGCGCGCCCAGTCGCTCGAGCTTTTCGTCGGAGGACGACGTGGCAATCACCTTGCAGCCCATCATTCGCGCGAGCTGCAGTGCAAAGACGGATACCCCGCCGCTGCCCTGTACCAGCACCCAGTCACCGGGCTTGAGGTGGGTCTCCACCATAAGTGCCCGCCACGCGGTGAGACCCGCGCAGCTCAGTGTTGCGGCTGATTCGAAGTCCAGGTTTTGCGGCATCCGGGTAAAGCCCTGTGCCGCCATGGTCACGCTCGTGGCGGCGAAGCCGTCGGCGTGATCGCCGGGTACGCCGACAAGCTTTTCGAAGGCAGGTGAACCGTCGAGCCAGTGTGGGAAGAAGCAGCTCAGTACGCGGTCGCCCACGGCGAACTCGGTGACACCTTCGCCCACACCAGTGACCTCGCCGGCGCCATCTGACAATGGAATACGACCGTCTGATGTCGGGATCATACCTGCCACGACGGCATAGTCGTGGAAGTTCAGGGAGCTGGCCTTGACGGCTACCTGTATCTGTCCCGGCCCGGGCGGCGTGGGATCCAGGGGTACCTGCTCGAGCTTGTCCAGTCCGCCGGGATTATTCAGTCGTATTGCTTGCATCAGGGCTCCAGGGTTTGTTGCAGGGGCTCGTTGTGGCTGGCCGGATGGGCGCCTACCGGGCGCTTTTCGATTACCAGGAGGATTTGTCCGACCTCGAAGCCGAACTTTATCATACGCGACTCGTTTATCAGTATCCGGGGGTTCACCAGGTACATGCGGTCATCGATACGGACATCCAGGGTGCTCCCGTTGTAGGGAATGCGCAGCACATAGTCAAGGAATATGCTGTTGCCTGCGACGCTCATCCTGCCATCGCCCACTACATCGCCTGCCGTGCCCGTGTAGCGACCTTTGCCATCAGGCGTCAGCGTCCATACCCGCCGGCTTTTTTCCCCGTCGTCAAACAGGAAATCTTCCTCTAACGTGCCGACGCCATCGCGCCAGTAGGCCTTGATATCGGCATTGAAGCTGCGGATTACCCTGCCTCCGCGATCCTTGACTACGCCGTGGGCGTCCAGCTGCCCGTTAAAAAAAGTTTCCGGGACCAGCTCGGGCGTGGCGCCAGCGTAGTCCTGCACAGAAACGGAACCGCAGCCCGCGAGTAACAGGGTGTAAAGGGCAGCGACAAGCAGTTTTGGCAAGGCCATGGCAGATACCGTTGTGTGAAATGTGGTGATGTTACGCCTGGACCACGTCAGGGGATCACCTTGGTCTAAAGAAGCACGGCGGCAAGCGGTCATCCTGTGGTTCGCCGGCGATTGCCGCTGCCCTCGCCAGGGCGTGAATTTGTCACACTCATCCAGAGGCGCGTGCAGTGCGTATTACCCGTGAAATTAAATCTCAGCGAGGCATCAAAATGATAGAACGTAATATTGGAAACGTGGAACGCGTGGCGCGCCTGGTACTGGGTATCTTGCTGTTCGGCTGGGCCTACGGGCAGGTGGCCATAAACCCGGTGGAGTGGTTCGTGGTGCTGATTGCCATTGCGTTGATTCTCAACGGCATTTTTTCCCGCTGTTACTTGTGGTACGTGCTGGAAATCAACACGTGCGAGGGGAACTCGAAGGACTGCCGTCCCGACCCTACCTGCCCGTAACAGGTGGTGCAGGAAAAGCCGGGGGGAACTGGTGCAGTGTTGCCTTGTCTACTGAATAGACACTCAGGAAGGGGCGGGGCATGGTGGCACGATCGTTAGCGGCGGTATTACTGTGGCTGGTCCTTGCGCCAGCCGCCGTGGGCGCAACCGCCACTGCGATGTTTGCAGGGGGATGTTTCTGGTGCATGGAGGCGGCCTTCCAGGGACGCGAGGGTGTGTCAGACGTTGTGTCCGGCTTCACCGGAGGCACCCGCCCAAACCCGACTTACCAGGGGGACCATTCGGGCCACTTCGAGGCAATTCGCGTGTCGTACGATCCGCAGGTCACAAGCTACCGGCAGCTCCTGGACCTGTACTGGCTCAATATCGATCCGCTGGATGCCGCCGGCCAGTTTTGCGACAAGGGGCCCAGTTATCGCTCGGCTATTTTCCCCGCGACGCCGGAGGAGCGCCGCCTGGCACAAGATTCGCTTGAGGCTGTCGCCACGCGGTTCGCGCCCGACAAGGTGTACACCCAGGTCAGGTCGGCGGGTGCTTTTTGGCCAGTGGAGGAGTACCACCAGGATTATTACCTGAAGAACCCCGTGCGCTACAAGTATTACCGGTGGAACTGTGGGCGCGACCAGCGGCTCCAGCAGTTATGGGGCAGCGCGGCCACCAGGCACTAGCACTGGCGTAGCTTATCGCGTTGACTGCCCGCGGGGCTGGCGCGCTTTCTTACCCCGCAGCCCCTATCATTTGGGATACAGGCCCGGCCGACTGTGTATATAATGCACCCCATGAAAATCGCCACTATTCCGGGGTAGTATTTTGGACGCTGAAGCTGATTCCCTCCTGGTGGCGTGCCCCTCCTGCGACCTGTTGTACGATGTCAGCGGTTTACACAATGGGGAAAAGGCGTCCTGCGCCCGCTGCGGGGAATTCCTCACCCGGGTACGTGCCGACGGTTTCGTAAAATTGCAGTCCTACGCCATAGCGGGGCTGGTTTGCCTGGTTATTGGCTGCAGTTTTCCCTTCCTGTCTTTCGAGTCCAGTGGCCTCGAGAGTGTCATGACCTTGCCGCAAACCACGCAGCAGCTTTACGACCAGGGGCGTCCGGACCTTGCGCTGCTCGTGGCCGGATTCATTATCTGTATTCCGGGCGTGGTACTGGCGCTACTACTGCTCCTGTCGACCTGCATCGTGCGTGGCAAATTCTATGAGTGGATGGTTCCGGTGACCCGGCTGGTTTTCCACATGCAGGGCTGGGCGATGGTAGAGGTATTTTTTATCGGTGTGCTGGTCAGCCTGGTGAAAATAGGGCACATGGCAACCGTTGTGATGGGCATATCATTCTGGGGATATGGCGCCTTCGCCCTGTTGTTTATTTCGTCAGTGGGCTGTCTCGATCGGGTCCAGTACTGGAGCGAGCTCGATCGCCTTGCGGGGGTGAGCCGTGCCCGGTGATACGGCCGCATCGCGCAACCTGGCCTCCTGCCATCTCTGTTTGAATCTGGCCGATGCCAGCCTGCACCAGTGTCCTCGCTGTGGCGAGGACCTGCACCTGCGTAAATCCAATAGCATTCAGCGTACCCTCGCCTTGCTGATTACCGCGGCCGTGCTGTATATACCGGCCAATGTCCTGCCTATCATGATCACCGACCAGCTGGGGAACTCGACCGAGAGTACGATTCTCGGTGGTGTGGTCCTGCTCATAGACATGGGCTCCTTGCCGATAGCCGCGATTATCTTTATCGCCAGCGTGATGGTGCCCCTGGGTAAGCTGATAACCCTGTTTTACCTGTGCTGGAGCGTGAGCGGTGGCAAGTCGGCAGGCCCGCGCCAGCGTACCGTGATGTACCGGGCCACGGAACTTATCGGCAAGTGGTCTATGGTCGATGTTTTTGTCGTGTCGATCCTGGTTGCACTGGTCCACCTGACCGGACTGCTGGTGATTCTTCCCGGCGCAGCCGCGGTCGCTTTTGCCGGTGTGGTAATGGTTACAATCATCGCAGCAGAGAGTTTCGACCCCAGGATAATCTGGGACCAACAGGAAAATACCGATGAATGAGATGAAGCCCACGATACGCAGCGGCAAGAGTTTCAACCCGATCTGGGTTGTCCCGGTGGTGGCCGTGCTGGTCGGGTTGTACATGGTTATCCATACCAAGATGACCCAGGGCCCGGAAATTACCGTCGAGTTCAAGACTGCTGAAGGCCTGGAGTCGGGCAAGACCAAGATTCGTTATCGCGATGTCGATATAGGCCTTGTGGAAAACGTCTCCCTGAGCGAATCCATGGACACGGTTGTCGTCACGGCCAAGATGGACAGTGCGGCCGCTGACATGCTGCGCGAGGACACCCGCTTCTGGGTAGTGCGCGCGCGTGTTGGTGCGGGTTCCATCAGCGGTATCGGTACGCTCTTGTCTGGGGCCTATATCCACCTGGATCCGGGTATCGGTAAGCGTAAAAAGGGCGATTTCATCGGTCTGGAGGTGCCTCCGCTGACGCCCGCGGAGGCGCCCGGGGTTCGCCTCGTGCTCTACAGCCAGCAGGCCGGTTCGATTGGCGCGGGAGATGCCATTGTCTATAACGGCTTCAAGGTGGGCCGTATCGAAGCGGTAAGCTTTGACAGTGATAAGAAAGAGATCAGGTATGACGCCTTTGTCGATGCCCCTTACGACGACCTGGTTACCACGAACTCCAGGTTCTGGAATGCCAGTGGCGTCAGTATCGACGCTTCCGCTTCCGGCGTCCAGGTTACCACGAGTTCGCTGGAGACAATCCTGCTTGGCGGTGTCGCGTTTGGTAACTTGTCAGACATGCCGCCGGGAGAAAAAGCGAGTTCCGGGGCGGTATACAAACTGGCTAAATCCTACCGGGAACTGACAGAAGACCCCTTCAGGTACAGGACCTATTATGTCTCCATGTTCCAGCAATCATTGCGTGGGCTCGAACCGGGAGCGCCGGTGGAGTACCGCGGTATCCAGATCGGTAAGGTCGAGCGTATCCTGATCAAGGAATTGGCCCAGGAGAGACTGGTGGGGGAGGGAACGCCCATTCCCGTGCTGTTTTACCTGGAACCGGGCCGGCTGGGCATCGGCGACAGCGACGAAACGCTTGAATTCATGCGCAAGAATTTTCCCGCCTGGGTCGGGAAGGGGCTGCGAGTCAGCCTGCAAACCGGCAGCCTGCTGACCGGCAAATTATATTTGAGCATGGATTACTACAAGGACCAGCCAGCGGGGGAGCAGGCGGAGTTCAGTGGATATGAGGTCATACCGAGTATCCCCAGTGGGCTTGGTCGGTTGGAACAGCAGGTCTCTACCTTGTTGGATAAACTCAATTCCCTGCCGTTGGAGCCGGTGATCGACAGCGCAAACACGGCGCTGGGTACCCTGGACGGCACCCTGGCGTCACTTACGAGCACAATGGCCTCGCTGCAGGTGATACTCGACAATGACGGTACCCGGGCACTGCCGGATGAACTCAACCAGACGCTGGTGGACGTGCGTAAGGCGTTGTCGAACCTGTCGCCGGATTCCGCCGTCGGCCAGTCACTGAGTAACAGCGTGTTTGAATTGAACCGCACCCTTGGTAACCTCGAGGAGCTGACTCGCACGCTCAGTGAAAAACCCAATTCCCTGGTTTTCCCCGCGGATTATCCCGCTGACCCCATACCGGAGGCCCGTCCCCAATGAGATTCCTCAGCCTTTTAGCGGCCCTGCTGCTGGCCGCCTGCTCCAGCCAGCCATCCGGTCCCCAGACCTACCTGCTGCGATCGCAGGTGGCCACCGGGAGCGGCGTGCCGATCGTCGACAGTGGCATAGCCCTGGGTACTATCACGGTGGCGAGTTATATCGACCAGCCGGGACTTGTACTGGCCAGGGGTGACGGCAAGGTCCATGCCGCCAGGAATCACGTCTGGGCAGAGCCGCTCCAGGTGAGCCTGCGTCGCTACCTGGCCACACAGCTGTCCAGTGACAGCGGCCGGGGCATCGCCGCCAGCGCCACGATGTCCACCAGGGTCCGCGTCGATGTTACGGTTGACCAGTTACACGGCGACGGCAGTGGATCGGCTATTCTTGTGGCCTATTGGGATGTGATCTCGGGGGAGGCGCGCAAGACCTACAGCTTTTCGGAGCAAGAGGCCCTGGCGGGGGACGGTTATGCACCGCTGGTAAAGGCCGAGGAAAGCCTGCTGCAACGCCTGGCCGGGGCTATAGCGGCTTCGCTGCCAGCCGCCATTTAACAACTAATTAGCCACCCCTGAAGCATCACCCGGGTCCACTTGCAGTGGGCCCCGGGTTTCCCCCTCTTTTCTTTTTTTCCTGTCCTTTTTCAGCTGTTTGTAGACAGCCGCCCCCTTGCTTCGCTGGAGCTTGATCACCTCGATTTCCTGCTCGATCTTGCGCAGCTCCTGGGGATTTTGCGCGGCATCCAGTTGCTCCTTCAGCTCGCGTTGCCGCTCCTTGAGTTTGCGCAGGACCTTGCGTATTTTCTTGATGTGTTTTTTATCCGTATTACCCTGATCTTCAATCAGGCCACGCAATTTATCGAAGAGCTTCGAGTTAGTCATAATTGAGTCCCGGGCTGGTCACCTTAGCGCACCGAACCGGCATGCCTGGCGATATTGGCAATTTCCTCGGCCTTGAGAGCGAGTTCGTCATGTACCGGATCACCATAGGCCAGTCCCGCCCGGTGCAGTTGTTCGTTCATGTCCAGTAAGCGCTGGATAACTTCCCTGACGTAGGCACCGTCGTTGATGAGCGAGGTGGCCATTTGGGAGGTGATTGCATGCTCGCGAATGAGGGTATCGGCGATCGATGCTGCCGCGTTTTCATCACCCAGGAACTCGACCCGGATCCTGTCCAGGGATAGCAGGGCCACCACACTGTCATCGGTCTCTCGCAATACCGCCAGTGAACGCAATACCTCGCCGATCCGTACCCGGAACCCGTTGTACTCGCGGCGAATTTTCGGGTTGGGGCTTTGCATATAGTGCAGCAGGTTTTTTCGCAGGTGTTTGACCGCTTTGATTGCGGCCACCACGTCCATATTGGCGTGCCGGAGCGCATTATAGGCGTCGCCATACTCGGCCGGGGCGGCGGCCTGGGCCCGACTCAAAAACTCGATATTGGCGCTGTAGATGTCCTTGATCATCCGCTCGTACTGGTCATCCAGGTCCAGCTCTATCAGTTTGCCGGGAGCGTCCGCCACCGGTTGCAGGTCTGCAGCGCTGGTGATGCTGTCCCTGTGCAGGTTGACACCGTGGGCGATGAGGGTGAAAGCATTGCTGAACAGGTGCTTGGTTTCTTTCGTCACCGCCTGCAGTGCAACCTGGGGCAGCGAGAGGGAAGCATCGCTGAGAAAGCGCGGACGGTCACGCCGGGTTTCGTCTTCTGCCAGTACGCCCTCCAGCCCATTTACCAGGCGGTTGAGGAAAGGCAGCATCAGCGCAATGCCCAGCAGGTTGAAAAGGGTGTGAAACAGTGCCAGCTTGAGCGTGTGGTTGTCGCTGGCGATGCCCAGCCAGTCGCCCAGGCTGTCGACGCTGGCCAGCAGGAGCTGTATGAAAACCAGGGCCACCAGGCCGGTGGCAACGTTGAATATCAGGTGTCCCGCCGCGAGTCGCTTGCCGGCGGCGTTGGCACCAATGGCGCCAAGAATCGCCGTGATTGTGGTACCCACATTCGCACCGATGGCCAGGGCCAGTGCATTTTCGTAACTGATCTGGCCCGCGGCGAGGGCAGTAATGATCAGGGTGAGGGTGGCGTGACTGGACTGCATGATGACTGTGGCAACCACGCCGACGAGCGTGAACACGAGCAGGCCGGCGACACCTGTCATGGCGTACTGTGTCAGGTCGATCTGGTTGGAAAAGTCGGAGAAGCCCTCCTTCATGAAGTGTATGCCCAGGAAGAGGAAGCCAATGCCGACCAGTACCCAGCCAAAGCCCTTCAATTTTTTTGACGCCTGCATCAGCAATAGCACGCCAAACACCAGTATGGGCATGGCGTAGGCCGAGAGGTTAACTTTCAGGCCGAAACCCGCCACCAGCCAGGCGCCTGTGGTCGTACCCAGGTTAGCGCCGAAGATAATACCCAGGCCCTGGCGCAAACCGATCAGTTCGGCACTGAGGAAGGATATGGTGATGACAGACACCAGCGAGGAGGACTGCATCAGGGTGGTACTGACAATACCGAACGCCAGGCTCTTCCACAGCCTGTCGGTGCTGGCGGTGAGGATACGCTGCAGGGCCCCACCGTTGTAGGCCTTGAAGCCCTGCTCCATGCACAGCATACCGAACAGGAACAGCGCGACCCCGGCGGCGATATCCTTGAAGCTCGTGCTGACCCAGAAGCCGTAGGACAGCACCAGGAAGATGGAGGGGAGGAAAATGCGCCCGAGCATGATCAGGCCACTAGCTGGCGGTGGCTGGCGTGAGGCTCATGCGGGGCCTCCCGACCGGGATGCAGGTTTTCATACGCTGATTCCTGTGGCAGCCAGGGCATTTTCGCCCCGGCAGGCGGGTCCAGAAGACCGGATTCTGGCATGACAATGGAATCTGTGGGCTGATTCATATCAATGCGGTAGTCTATTCAGTATGGCCATGCGTATCAGTCTGTACTATTTTATGCATCTCCACATCTTCTGTGGTGATGATAACCATTCTCAAGGAGAAACAATATGTCATTGAAAGGCAGTCAAACCGAACAGAACCTGAAAGACGCCTTCGCGGGCGAGTCCCAGGCCAACCGTCGTTACCTGTATTTCGCTGCCAAGGCCGATGTCGAAGGCTACAACGATGTGGCGGCTGTTTTTCGCTCCACCGCCGAAGGTGAAACCGGGCATGCCCACGGCCACCTGGAGTACCTGGAGGAAACCGGTGACCCGGCTACCGGCCTACCCATCGGTGCTACTGGCGACAACCTGAAAGCGGCAATCGCGGGGGAGACCCACGAGTACACCGACATGTACCCCGGCATGGCGAAAACCGCCAGGGACGAGGGTTTTGACGAGATAGCTGACTGGATGGAGACGCTGGCCAAGGCAGAACGCAGCCACGCCAATCGCTTCCAGAAAGCGCTGGACAGTCTCGATAGCTAGTACCCGCCACGGTCGGCGGGCCTTGCCCGTCGACCCCTGAATTTTTTCGAACCGACGGGGGATGTCCTGTGAGAGAAGGAAGCCTGGAGGCGCCCACACGCCATCCGATTGAGTGGAAGTCCGAGAAATACTGGGACAAGGCGGACCTGGAACAGGAACTGGAGCGGGTCTACGATATCTGTCACGGTTGCCGCCGCTGTGTCAGCCTGTGCGATTCATTCCCCACCCTGTTCGACCTGGTCGACGAGTCTTCCACCATGGAGGTGGATGGCGTGGCAAAGGCCGACTACATCAAGGTGGTGGACCAGTGCTACCTGTGTGACCTGTGTTACATGACCAAGTGTCCCTACGTACCGCCCCATGAATGGAATGTGGATTTTCCCCACCTCATGTTGCGGGCCAAGGCCATCAAGTTCAAGGAAGAGGGCGCGAAGCTCCGTGACCGGGTGTTAACCAGTACCGATACGGTATTCAAATTGACCTCTATTCCGCTGGTGGATGTGACGGTCAATGCCTTCAACAGCAACGCCGGTTTCCGCAAGGTTCTGGAATCCACGGCCGGCATCCACCATGAAGCCCCGGTGCCACGGTTCCATAGCAAAACACTGCGCAAGCGGGTCAAGCCGCTAATCCGTGACATCCCGGCGACGCCTGTCGGCGCCACCACGGGGAAACTGGCCCTGTATGCGACCTGCTACGGCAACTACAACAGCCCGGAAATCGGCGAGGATTTCGTCAAGGTTTTCCAGCACAACGGCATTCACATCGACGTGGTCCCCAAGGAGCAGTGTTGCGGTATGCCCAAGCTTGAGCTGGGTGACCTGGACGCGGTAAACAGGCTCAAGGAAGCCAATATCCCGGTGCTGGCTGCACTGGTGGAGCAAGGTTACGACCTGACGGCCCCAATACCCTCCTGCGTGCTGATGTACAAGCAGGAGCTTCCGCTCCTGTACCCCGACGACGAGCAGGTCAGGAAAGTGCAGGCCGCTTTCTTCGACCCTTTCGAATATCTCTGGTTGCGTCATAAAGGCGGCGCACTCAAGACGGAATTTCCCAACGCCATGGGGGATATCGCCTACCAGGTGGCTTGCCACCAGCGGGTGCAGAACATCGGGCTGAAGACCCGCGATGTGCTCAACCTGGTACCTGGTACCCAGGTGACCGCACACGAACGGTGCTCCGGCCACGACGGCACCTATGCCGTCAAAAAGGAGACAAGGGAAAAGTCGGTCAAGATAGCCCGGCCGGTGGTGCGTAAAATTGACCAGCAGTCTCCCGACCACTTCATGAGTGACTGTCCCATGGCCGGTACCCAGATCGCTCACCTGTCGGAAAAAGTCAGTGCCGCAGAACATCCCATGACACTGCTGCGAATGGCCTACGGCCTGTAATATCGAGGAATATGTAATGCCCGAGTTGTCCCGCGCTGACCTGTGGTCCCTGGAGGAGTACGCTGAAATTCGCCCCGCCTTCCGGCAGCAGGTTATGGCACATAAAAAAACCCGACAGGTCCCCCTTGGGGAGCATGCCCGGCTGTATTTTGAGGATTCCCTGACCATCAAGTACCAGATTCAGGAAATGCTGCGCATAGAGAAGGTTTTTGAGGCCAGCGGCATCAACGAGGAACTGGAATCCTATAATCCGTTGATACCCGATGGCCACAACTGGAAAGCCACCTTTATGGTGGAGTATACCGACCCGGTAGAGCGCGCAGCGCGCCTGGCCGAGTTGATCGGCATCGAGGACAAGGTCTGGATGCAGGTAGAAGACTGCGAGCGGGTCTATCCCATTGCGGATGAGGATATTTCACGCCAGAACGAGGTCAAGACGTCCTCTGTGCATTTCCTGCGATTCGAGCTTAGCCCGGTAATGATGGCCGCGCTGAGCCAGGGAGCGGGTATTTCTGCAGGAGTGGATCATCCGGCTTACACGATCGAACCCTTTCGCCTGCCGCGGGACGTTCGCGACTCACTGGCGGCCGATATCCAACACGCGCTGTTAAACTAGTGGCCAGGGTAAGCGCGCTGGCGTAGCTGTCCCGGGATGCAACCGTATGTGTGCAAAAAAGGCTGTTATTCTTTTGAGCCTGCTTGTTCTGGCAAGCGCGGGGCCCGCCAGTGGTTTTCGCAATTGCGCGGCGCAGGACAGTGAGGCCTGGTCTGCATCCACCCGCTATACGGTGGGCGAGCTTGCCTTCGACGATATCACCGGCCGGGCCTCCGGTACCGAAACGATCTACAACTACTCCAATGCATATGACAGTGGTCCGGGTGAGTGCCATGTCACCTACGAATTAAGTGGCAGTTATGTGCCGGGCGTGGAGGTTTTTGTGCTCAGTGGCACCCGCTCCAACTACAGCGACAGCTGTCCGCCTGCGCTGCTTCGTATAGAATATCCCAGCGACTTGCTGCTTTCTTTCCAGGTGCGCCCGGCGCCGGATGGCACGGCGGTGGTCAGTAGCGCCGATAGCGGCGCCTATATGGCCGATGGATCGTGGCAGCCCGGTAAGGCGGTATACAAGACCGGGGAGATCTGCTCGATCTTTTAGGGCGCGGGCCCGTAATCAACAGAACAACTATCGCGGTATTACCATGAAGATAGACATCGAGCGGGCGAACTACCTTGATCCACGGCAGGCGGCCGACATCGTGCTTTTATTGGACCGGTACGCCCGCGACCCGATGGGTGGCGGCGCCCCCCTGGCACCCGAGGTGCAACGCGACCTGCCGGCAAGCCTTGCCGCACTGCCGCACGCGGTGAGCCTGCTGTGCTACGTGGACGGGCGGCCGGCCGGTCTGGTCAACTGTTTTGAGGGATTTTCCACGTTCAGCTGTAAAAAACTGCTGAACATCCATGATTTTGCCATTGCCGACGAATTCCGCGGCCTGGGCCTGAGCCAGTACATGCTCTCCGAGGTGGAGGCGGTGGCAAGGGAAAGGGGCTGCGCCAAGCTGACCCTGGAGGTGCTCGAGGGCAACGAGGCCGCCAGGGGTGCCTATCGCAAATTCGGCTTCGACGACTACCAGTTGGACCCTGCCCTGGGCAAGGCGCTGTTCTGGCAAAAGTCGGTGAGCGCGTAGCGCCGGCGCTACTCCAGCAAATTGTCCCGCAAGCGCTGGATATCCCCGGGACCCAGCGCGAGGCCATTGGCGACATAGTTGTCAAAGCTGCCCCAGGTTGCATCGATCTGGGCAAAGCCCGCTTCCAGCCAGTCCGGTTCCACGCCCATCATGACTGCCACATTGTTGGCGGCCTCCTCGCCCTTGAACAGCCTTATCATCCGCAGCTGGTTTTTTCTCGATGCGAGGCTGGGTTCCTTGCTCGCCATGTAATCCCGCATGACGGTGTCCTGGGGTACGCCCAGGATGCGCAGCAATATGGCAGAGGCAAAGCCGGTGCGGTCCTTGCCGGCAGTACAGTGCCAGAGCACCGGGGCGCCTTCGGCATCCAGTACGGCGTGAATGTATGTCCGGAACTGCGGCGTGAACTTCTCTGCAAATTCACGGTTGGCCGTGATCATCGCCTGGTTGGGATCGAAGCCTTCGAAATTGCCACTCTCGATCCGCTCCATGATGTCCCCCACCAGCGCCTTGTTGCCCTCGTCCAGCACGGGTATGTCCACCACCGTGAATCCTGCAGGGGAGGGCAGGCGGTCGGGTTCCTCGGCTTTCTCGAGGCGGGAGCGGAAGTCGATGAAGGTGACCAGTCCCAGTGCCTGCACGCCTGCCAGGTCCGCGGGGGACGCCTCGGCGAAGCTCCCGGCCCGGTAAAGTCTGCCCCACTTTACGCGGCGGCCCTCAGTGGTCTGGTAGCCACCCAGGTCACGAAAATTGGGGATGCGTTCGAAGTTGATCAGGCGATGGGTGGCGCGCTGCTCCTGCGGCATTTGTGCGGGTATCAGTAAGGGCGGGGCCGGAACGAACTGGATGACTGCTACGGCCAGGGCGGCGACCGCGAGGCCGGCGCCAAATATTTTTTTCTTGTTCAAGGTATGCTCCAGGTAGTGCAGGCAGGGTGTGGTCGCCCGGGTGCAAAGGATAGCATCGAAGGCCCGCGGGTAAACAGGCAACGCAGCGGCGTTTGCCAGTGGCCGGCGTATTAACGATAATCGCGTGCTGTTCCCCAGTAAAACAGGCAAGTACCATGGCATCCCTGCAAGACCAGCTCCTGAAGGCGGGTATCGTCGATCCCAAGAAGGCGAAAAAAATTGGCAAGGAAAAACGCAAGGAAGCCAAAAGCCAGCCCAAGGGCCACGAGCGCGTCGATGAAACCCGGGAGCAGGCCAGGCGAACCCTGGCTGAAAAAGTCGAGCGCGACAGGGAGCTCAACCGGCAGCAGCAGGCACTGAATGAGAAAAAGGCCATACAGGCCCAGATCGTGCAGCTGATAAAAATGAATCGGATCGACCGTGCTGCCGGTAACACCCCATACCAGTTCACTGATGGCAAGAAAATCAAGAAAATCCACGTGACAACACAATTGCAGACTGAGCTCAGCCGTGGCCGTGTGGCAATTGCGAGGCTGGGTGAAGCGTACGAACTGGTGCCCGCGGCCGCTGCCCGGAAAATCATGCAGCGGGATGAAAGCACAGTGGTATTGCTGAACACGAATGTGCCGCTAGCCGTGGATGAAGATGATCCCTACGCAGCCTACCAGATCCCCGACGACCTGATGTGGTAGCGCCCGCGTCGGGCCGGGCTCCAGGACGGGACTGATTACTCCAGGCTCTGTTGGCCGGTGCCGGTCGGTGTGCCGCGGCGCTGGATTCCGCTCTGGCCCGTATCCGGGCGTGAGGGTGTGTTGATAGCCTGCGGCAGCGGCTGCAGCAGCGCTCCGCCCCACTGGTGATGGGGCATATGGTCGACCATGTCTCCAACATCCACCAGCGAAACCAGTCCCAGCATCGGCTGGATGGCCTGGCCACCTCCCGCATCGTTGCTCCAGCGGGCAAAGGTGCTGCTGGTGACCTGGTGGTCACGGTTGAATGTCACCAGCAGGAACTCGCCATGCATATGGGCGTCACCCCAGTCCATGGAGAGCAGGTCGGTGCCCAGTACTCCCAGGCTCAGCCCGATGCTGTCCTCGCGGATTTTCCAGTACTCCCAGGCCAGCACATAGCCCGCACCCGCGGCGGAAATTCTGTGGGGTGGGCCGAGTATATCCAGAACCCGGGCGAGTGATAAGGAATGGCCGGCATCCGGCAGGGCTTCCGGCGACAGCCGGGTACCGAGCTCGTAACGCCACTGTGTGCAGGCCGAGAGCAGCAGCGCCAGCGCGACACCGCCCAGCAACGAACGCCTAGCCCTGGGTCGGCTCATCTGTTTTCGTCGCGAAATCGGTGAGAATGTCGTTCTCGTCGAAGAACAGGATTGCCCGTTCGTAATGTGTGTCGATCTGCATCCTGTTGTAGAGTATCAGTATCAGGCCATTGCCCTCGGAGCGCTCGAACAGGTAGTACAGAACGGTCTCCTCCTCGAGCGCAATCACCTGGGACGGCGGGCCCAGTAACCTGAGCACTTCCTTGCGGGTGCTTTTTCCCGGGATAAGGTGACTGGTGACGGTATCCTGCCAGGTCACTTCCACGCCGCGTTTGTTTTCGTACTGGGCGCAGCCGACCAGGGTTGCCGCCAGAAGACAGGCGGCCAGGCCGACGCCAGGTAATTTTCTCACAGTGGGTCTCCGGAAAAGATGGAGCTTGGAATATGCCATCGCAAGGGCTGTCGGTACAAGTCTGCCGAACCCCCGGGGAGCGGTTCGATGCCGCATTTAGTTACTGCTGCCTCCTGGCGCGAATACTTGAGCTATCGAGTTTTTACTGGAGGTCGACAGCTATTTGGGCAAGAATCAGCGTCTATAACTAAAATCCAGGCCAGAATCACGACAGGATCACCATAATGACAGCGTGCTGCAAGCGGTTTCTTTTTCTCATTGCACTGGTGGGCCTTGTCGCGGGGTGTTCCCGCGACGAGCCACCGTCCCAGACTGCCCCTGCCGACTCCCCGGCGGTATCCGCGGCCGCCGGGCTGCCTGATGTCCAATGGCCCAGGCACGGCCTGAATGACTCGGAAACGCGCTTCAGCCCACTGGCTGACATCACCGATGCGAATGTGGGAAAACTCGGGCTCGCGTGGTATTTCGACTATCCCACAGCCAGGGGCCTGGAGGCGACTCCATTGGTGATCGACGGTGTCATTTACACCACCGGCTCCTGGAGCATGGTGTTTGCAAACGACGCAGCCACAGGTCAGCTCCTGTGGTTCTATGACCCCCAGGTACCCAGGAGCTGGGCTGTGCATGGCTGCTGTGACGTGGTCAACCGCGGTTTGGCGTTTGATAAAGGGCGCTTGTATTTCGGCACCCTCGATGGCCGCCTCGTGAGCCTGAATGCGGCGGACGGGTCCGTGCGCTGGCAAGTGCAAACCACTGATCCGGAATGGCCCTACACGATTACCGGTGCGCCGCGGGTTATCAAGGGCAATGTCATTATTGGCAATGGCGGCGCCGAGTTCGGGGTACGTGGCTACGTAAGCGCCTACAACCTGGATTCGGGTGAAATGGCCTGGCGTTTCTATACCATCCCCGGAAATCCGCAGGACGGCTTTGAAAACGAGGCGCTCAAGCGAGCTGCCGACACCTGGGGTGGTGGGGAATGGTGGAAACTGGGTGGCGGCGGCACGGTCTGGGATTCCATGGCCTATGACCCCGAGCTGAACCTGCTGTACATCGGCGTCGGTAACGGCGCGCCCTGGAACCAGCAGATCCGCAGTCCGGCAGGCGGGGACAATCTGTACCTGTCCTCCATTGTCGCCCTCAACCCGGATGATGGCAGCTATGTGTGGCACTACCAGACCACGCCCGGGGAGACCTGGGATTACACGGCAACCCAGCACATGATTCTCGCCGACATTGACCTGGGCGCCGGCACGCGCAAGGTGATTATGCAGGCGCCCAAAAACGGCTTCTTTTATGTGCTCGACCGTCAGACGGGAGAGCTTCTGTCAGCCGAGGCCTATGCTACCGTGACCTGGGCGACACATGTTGATCTCGAGACCGGCCGGCCGGTGGAAGTGGCAGGCGCGCGTTACCTGGATGGCGCTACCGACCTGCATCTGCCCGGCCCGATCGGGGGGCACAATTGGCACCCCATGAGTTATAGCCCCGATACCGGTCTGGTCTATATCCCCGCACAGGATGCGCCGTGGGTATATGTCACTGACGAGGAATTTCAGTACCGCCCGGGCTACTGGAATACCGGCACGGACAGCCGTATCGCAGCCCTTCCCGATGATCCGGTAGCCAGGCAGGCTGTGCTGGATACCGTTAAAGGCGCGATTATCGCCTGGGACCCGGTGGCCGGGAAGCCGCGCTGGCGGGTCGAGCATGCCGGGCCGTGGAATGGTGGCCTCCTGTCCACCGCCGGCAATCTTGTGTTCCAGGGCAACGCCGGCGGCCAGTTTGTAGCCTACAGGGCCGATACCGGGGAACGACTCTGGTCTTTTGATGCCCAGACGGGCGTGGTGGCGCCACCGATAAGCTTCCGTCTCGGTGGTGTGCAATACATTGCCGTGGTGGCAGGCTGGGGCGGTTCAATGGCCCTGGTGGGCGGCGAGGCCTTGAAAGCCGGTGCTATCGCCAACCGCAGCCGTTTGCTGGTGTTCAGGGTAGGGGGGCAGGCCTCGTTGCCCCCGGCGGTGGACAAGCCCCTGGTGATCGATCCGCCCGAGCTCACCGCCTCGGCCGAGCAGGTCGCAGCCGGCTTCAAGGAATTTATGACCTACTGTACTTTCTGCCATGGCGATGGCGCGGTCAGCGGTGGCAGTACGCCCGACCTGCGGGCGCTGACGCCAGAGAAGCACGCCATGTGGGATGCCATCGTGCTTGGTGGCATGCATTGGCAGAACGGGATGGTGGGTTTCGGTGGGGTACTCAGCAAGGAGCAGTCTGACAACATCCATTCCTTTGTTATCGACCGCGCCATTTTTGCCAACAAAGAGGCCGGGGATGCTGCAGTGAAGGTCGAACAGGTCGTGAACTGACCGGGCCGCGACGCCTGGCGGGTGTATCGGTCCTTCGGAGCAATAAAAAAGCCGGTACTTTTGGGTACCGGCTTTTCAGTGCTGCCTGAGTGCGTAAACGTTGCCGGGCAGGCTTGCCCGGCAACGCCAGCGGACTTAGATAGCGACGATATTTTCTGCTTGCGGGCCTTTCTGGCCTGCAGTAACAGTAAATTCTACGCGCTGGCCTTCAGCCAGGGTTTTGAAGCCGGAACCGGAAATTGCGCTGAAGTGAGCAAAAACGTCGGGGCCGTTTTCCTGGGCGATAAAGCCGAAACCCTTTGATTCGTTAAACCACTTCACGGTACCGGTAACTGTGTTAGCCATTGTTGTATCCTATATATATTTAAAAAAAATCACGCCCTTGTACAAAAGGCATTTGTGCTTGAACCAGGGCTTTTTATTTAAAGACTACAGGACGAGGTATTACAGCGGAACTTCGAAATGGGGAAAATAAATAACAGTCGCTCTTCCAAGCTGGCGCAACTATAAACCCAAAACGCCAGTTGTCAACATTTATTTTTTTACAGGTGGTGTGTATCGCTGTGTGACCGGGGCCGGGTCGGTCACTGGCAGTTCAGGACAGCTGCACAGGAACGTCAGCCCAGGACGGTGTCCAGGGCCTTGTTGCTCGCGTAATCGCGGCGCAGGCTGCGTTCAAATCGCCGCCACTTGCGTGAAATTTTCCATCGCGCCAGGCGCTTGCTGTAGTTGGCCAGGGGAATAAAGTCGGAGTTGCCGATATTGTCCACGATCACCAGCTTGCCGGCCTCGGGCGTTACCAGTTGAAAAAGGATATTCTTGGTTTTCAGTGTCATGGTGATGATGCAGTGCTCGAGCAGGTAGTTTTTCAAGTCGAACAGTGCCTTGCGCAGGGCCACGTCGTAGAGTTCCGTCAGTTGCCGGGAAGCCAGGTAGTGTCCCAGCGTAAGCGAAATGCGATCATCGTGGTCCCGGATCAGGTCGAATACGGCACCTTCGCCCAGGCTCGTTCGCACCAGTCCGTGAAACCGCGGGAGCATGTCCCATGAAACCCCCTTGCGAGCGAGGGCTGCGTAATACGCCTCCTCCCGGTGGTTCTCATTTCCCGAACCTGATACCACAACCTTGATGCAGCGCGTGGGATCCTCGGGGTGTACAAAACATTCCCGGTGCAGGCCCTTGCCAACGAGCGCGTGTGGATCCAGTTCGATCATGTCCCTGGTTGTTGATTTCGGCATGCCGGGCCTGTGGTGGTTACCCTATGACGGGCAGCATAACATGAGAAGCGCTTGCGCCTGCATCGCCCGCGCCCCGGCGGGGCTTTCTATTGCCACGGCGAAATCGTAAACTCGGGCGCGCGCAGAGTCCCGGCCCTCGCAGGATCCTGGCCTGTCCCTGCAGCGGGAAAACCAACCTCGAAGGAGAAAGCGGACGAATGACCAGGAAATATTTGTTGGCGGTGTTGCTTTTGCTTGGTGCGAGTGTCGCAACGGCAGCGGACGTATTGCGCGTGGGGGTCAGTGCGGATTACCCGCCCCTGGTGTTTCAGCAGGAGGGCAGGATAATCGGTATCGAGGCGGATAACGCCCTGGCGTTGGGTGAAATTATCGGTCGCAAGGTGTCCCTGCTGAATATGCCCTTCGAGAAGCTGCTGCCGGCGCTGCTGGCCGGTGAGGTCGACGTGGTGATGTCAGGTCTGAGTGTCACTGCCGAGCGCAGTGCACAGGTGCTTTTCTCCGACTCCTACATGCTGGTGGGCCAGATGGCCATAATGCATCGAGACAAGATTGCCCGTTTTGCCCAGCCCTGGGCGGTTTATCGACCGGGCGTCAGGGTGGGGGTGGAAGCTGGAACCACCGGTGCCGCCTTTGCCGAGCGCGAGCTGACAGAAGCGAAGATCTCGTTTTACGACGACTCCGCCGCGGCGTTCACCGGTCTGCGTAGCGACCAGATAGACCTTTATATACACGATGCGCCGACCAGCTGGCAGCTGGCCACCTCGGGAGACAACGAGGACCTGATCAGCCTCTATTCCCCGATGACAGAGGAAATGCTCGCCTGGGCGGTGCGCCCGGAAGACACGGCGCTGGCGGCCGAACTCAACCGGGCACTGTCGGTGATGAAGTCCAACGGGACGCTCCAGTATATTCTCAATCGCTGGATTCCTGTCAGGGTCGAGGTGCGCTGACGCGCGCCGTCCTGCGGCCCCGGGGACGAGGCGCTCAAGCCGGGTCGTTGACCCCGGGAAAGTGGTATTCGTGCCCCCACAGGTCGCCCTCGGTAGACACCGTTGGCGTATAGCGTGCCCAGTCGTTGACCAACAGGCCGTCATAGCCGTATTCGAAAGCGATGCCTCCGGGTGCCAGTACATAGAATGAGCACATATTGTCGTTGACGTGCCTTCCCAGGCTGGCAATGACCGGGTGACCCGCGCGCTTCGCGCGGTCCAGGGCCAGTCCGACCTGGTCAAGGGATTCCACTTCAACCATCACATGCACGACACCGACCGGGTGAGGCTGGTCGTACAGCGCCAGTGAATGCTGCCTGGGATTGTCAGCGTGCATGAAAATAACCCGTGACGGGGGCGTGCTCAGGTGAAGTACGTCGCAGACCCCCAGGCCGAGAAGGTCCGTATAAAACGCCGTGGTCTCCTGGCTGGGTGGCGCCGGAATGACCGCGTGGCCAAACCCCATGTCACCGATGTGCTGGTTGCCGGTGACAAAGCCGGGTACCCCGACCGGGGAAACGAAGGGGCGGTAATCCAGTTTGCGGCCGTGGTAGAGTTCCACGGTATTTCCCGCCGGGTCCTGCACGCAGGCAAAACCGCTGACGCAGCGACGCGCGGCTTCTGCCTCCGAACCCTTTTTGACGCTGTGCCCCGCGGCGGCCAGGGTGTCGCAGGTGTCCTGCCACTGCGCGGCGGTGCGTGACTCCAGCCCGATGGCGAGCAGCCTGTCCCGGGCGCCGGCTTCTACCATAAACCTGAAGGGGTGATCATCCATGCGCAGGAAGCGTGCGCCCTGGCTGTCTTCCAGTGGCGATTCCATCAATCCCAGTACACCGGTGCAGAAGCCCATCAGTGCAGCACTGTCGGTTGACTCGATTCGTAAATACCCGATGGCGGCGACTGTCATGGTGTGCTCCTGCTGCAGTGATGGGGGGGTGGCGCTACGATGCCCTGGCGGGCGACGACAGCCTGGCATTATCAACCATTTTACCCGCCCCGGCAGCAGTGTCCGGGAATTGCCAGGCGACTGGTTCAAGTAAGGGAACCTCGCGATGCTTGCAGGACCTGGCGCTCGCGGCATTACGGTAGGCTTGATCAGAAAAGTCACTGGCACATGATGCTTTGGGTCATTGAGGGATGCCTGCGGGTGGCCGATACTCCCTGCAACAGCGTGGAGACCCTGCGCTGACCGGGGCAGCCTGCAGATCCAGGCGGCCGCCCGGTACCAGCAACCCACTACAGGAACCCGGACACCATGGTACAGCCCGATGTTCTCAGCCAGCCCTTCGAGCTTGGCTTTACCTATACCCGCTCCACGGGGCCCGTCGTGGGCCGATTCCTCACGGGATTGCGACAGCGCAGAATTTTCGGGGTACGCGCCAGCGATGGCCGGGTTATCGTGCCGCCGGCGGAGTACGACCCGCACACGGCAGCAGCCCTGGACGACTTTGTCGAGGTGGGGCAGGAAGGTGAGATCGTCAGCTGGTGCTGGGTCGCCCAACCCCGGGCCGCGCACCCGATGCAGCGGCCCTTTGCCTGGGCAATGATCCGGCTCGACGGGGCGGATATCCCCATGATTCACTGTATCGCGGCCGCATCGCCGGATGAATTGGCCACTGGCGCCCGGGTGAGGGCGGTGTGGGCTGACGAGCCCCGGGGCTTTATTACGGATATCCGCTGCTTTGAATTGGTGGGCAAGGCAGGGGCCAGCCCGGCTCCTGCCACTGGCGAAGATGCCGGGGAGCTTGAACCGGTGGATCGTATCGAGACACCCATTTACCTCCACTATCATTTTACCGCCGGCAGTGCGCCGGCCCGTTTCCTTACTCGCATAAAACAGGGCGTTTTGACCGGCCAGCGCTGCCCGCGCTGTGCCAATGTCTATATCCCGCCCCGTGGTTCCTGCCCCGCTTGCGGGGTGCCGACACAGGAGGAAGTGGTACTGCCGGACAAGGCGACCGTGCAGTCCTTCACCGTGGTGGCTATTCCCATTCCCAACAACCCGATCAAGCCACCGTTCGTGGTAGCCAACCTGGTGCTCGATGGCGCCAATATTTCCTTTATTCACCTGATGAGCGAATGCGAGAACGCCGATGTACACATTGGCCAGCGGGTGCAGGCCGTCTGGAAGCCCGCAGATGAATGGACCTACGCGATGGACAACATACGTTATTTCAAGCCCATCGATGAGCCCGACGTTCCCGTGGACAAGATAGGCAAGCTGCCGATAACCGGTTTGGAGGGATGAGGGCATGAAGGAAATAGCGGTTGTTGCCTTTAGCCAGTCCGATTGTCTTGCGCAAGCCGGCGCGGCCAACGAAGTTGAACTGATCATGCCCCAGCTGCAGGCGGTGTTTGCGCAGGTGGGCCTGAATAACGCCCAGGACGTGGATTTTGTCTGTTCCGGCAGTTGCGATTATCTGCAGGGCGCTGCGTTTGCGTTTGTGTCGGGTGTCGATGCGCTCGGCGCGGTGCCCCCGATCAAGGAGTCCCACGTGGAGATGGACGCGGCCTGGGCCCTGTATGAGGCCATGCTGAAGATTCGCATGGGCCACGCCGAGTCTGCCCTGGTGTATGGTTTTGCCAAGGCCTCTTCCGGGGAGCTGCCGATTGTCTTGTCGCAGCAGCTGGATCCCTACTATCTTGCCCCGCTATGGGTTGACAGCGTTTCGCTGGCCGCCATGCAGGCGCGCCTGCTGTTGGAGCAGGGGCTGGTGACCCAGCACAGCATGGCCGAAGTGGTGGTGCGCGCGCGCAGGAACGCGCTGGACAACCCCCACGCGCAATTGCACTCGGAGACCTCGCTGGAGGCGCTCCTGGCCGAGGAGTATTTTGTATCACCCCTGCGTCCATCCGATTGCGCACCGGTGGCGGATGGCGCCGCGGCGATGATTGTCTGTACGGTGGAAAAGGCGCGGCAGTGGGGCGTTCCCTATGCCCGCATTACCGGCATCGACCATCGCATCGAGACCCATAACCTGGGTATGCGGAACCTCACGGACTCGGTGTCGACCCGGCAGGCGGCGGAAGCCGCGGGTGCCCTGGGGGGAGTTGTCGAGGTGGCAGAAATCTACGCGCCTTTCAGTCACCAGGAGATCATCCTCAGCCGTGCCCTGGGCCTTGGCGACGAAACGCGGGTTAATCCCAGTGGCGGTGTCATGGCCGGGAATCTCATGATGGCCTCCGGCCTGTCGCGGGTTGGCGAGGTATTCCGGCGTATTGCCGCGGGTGAAATTGGCCGCGGTGTCGCACATGCCACTTCCGGCCCCTGTCTTCAACACAACCTTGTCGCAGTACTGGAGAGCGCCTGATGGCTAAACTCGCAGCGGTGGTTGGCATCGGCCAGACCCACTACAAAACCCGGCGCGGCGACGTGTCGATTGCCGGCCTTGTCAGGGAGGCGGCCGTCAACGCCCTCGAGGACGCCGGCCTGGGCTGGGACGATATCGAAGCGGTGATCATCGGCAAGGCGCCGGATATGTTTGAGGGTGTGGTGATGCCCGAGATCTACCTGAGCGATGCGCTGGGCTGTAATGGCAAGCCCATGCTGCGGGTGCATACCGCAGGTTCGGTGGGCGGCTCTACCGCGCTGGTCGCGGCGTCCCATGTGCAAAGCGGTATGTTCAAGCGCGTGCTGACAGTCACCTACGAGAAGCAGTCGGAGTCCAATGCCATGTGGGCGCTGTCTACGCCGCAGCCGTTTTCCGCGCACCTCAACGCCGGCGCCGGCGGCTATTTCGCGCCGATTATTCGCGAATACATGCGTCGCTCTGGTGCGCCTTACGATGTCGGCATCAAGGTGGCGGTAAAAGATCGCCTGCACGGCGCCCGCAACCCGCTGGCACATCTGCGGCTGCCCAATATCACGGCGAAGGAAGTCGAGGATTCCATGATGTTGTGGGACCCCATACGCTTTCTCGAGGCCTGTCCCTCGTCGGATGGGGCCTGCGCCATGGTGATTGCAGCGGAGGACCTGGTGGGCCAATCCCCCAAGGCACCGGCCTGGATTCGTGGCGTGGCCATGCGCTCGGAGCCCACCATGTATGCCGGGCGGGAGGAGGTGAACCCGCAGGCAGGACGTGACTGCGCCGCCGACGTCTATCGCCAGGCGGGAATTACGGATCCGCGACGGGATCTCGATTGCGCCGAGGTCTACGTACCCTTCAGCTGGTATGAGCCGATGTGGTTGGAAAACCTCGGCTTTGCGCCGCAGGGCGAGGGCTGGAAGCTCACCATGGCCGGCGCCACATCGCTTGATGAAGGTGGCGACATACCGTGGAACTGCTCCGGGGGCGTGCTGTCGTCAAACCCTATCGGCGCCTCGGGTATGATCCGCTTCGCCGAGGCCGCCCGCCAGGTGCGCGGTGACGCCGGTGCCCACCAGGTGGAGGGAGCGAAGCTGGCGCTGGGCCACGCCTATGGCGGGGGCGCCCAGTTCTTTGCCATGTGGGTAGTCGGCGCGAATAAACCGTAAGGGGGTAACAGCAGTGACCAAACACTTCAATATTGCCGACATGTACGAGATGGTCGCGGACAAGGTGCCCGGCAGGGACGCCCTGGTCTGTGGCGAACGCCGGGCGACCTACGGTGCACTGGAGCAAAGGGCTAACCAGCTTGCGCATTACCTTGCAGGCCAGGGCGTAGGTGCCGGTGACCATGTCGGTCTCTACCTGTACAACTGCAATGAGTATCTCGAGGCCATGCTCGCCTGCTTCAAGCTGCGGGCAGTGCCAATCAACGTGAATTACCGTTACGTCGAGGACGAGCTGCTGTACATCTTTACCAACGCCGACATGGTGGCCTGTATCCACAACCAGGAGTTCTGCCCCCACATCGCCCTGGTCCGGGGCGGATCCCCCGGGCTGCACACCTTTGTCCATGTGTCGGATGGCAGCGACTGTGACCCCTCCGTCATCGCCTCGATGGAATACGAGGATGCCCTGGCCGGACAGAGCAAGGCACGGGATTTCCCCGACCGCTCGGACAATGACCTGTTTATTCTCTATACCGGCGGCACGACCGGCATGCCCAAGGGCGTGATGTGGCCGCACAAGGCCGTGTTTTTTGCCGCCATGGGCGGCGGCGGGTGGTTTCACCCGGACGGGGCGATCACTGCGCCAGAGCAAATTGCCGATCGCGTGGGCGACTTTCCCATTGTCGGCATGGCGCTGGCGCCACTCATGCACGGCGCCTGCTGGTGGTACGCCTGCATCCAGTTGCTCGCGGGCAACACCGTGGTGCTGAACCCTGCGCACTCCCTGGTTGGCGAGGAAATCTGGGATATCGTCGCCCGCGAAAAGGTGAACGCCATAACCATCGTGGGAGACGCCATGGCGGTGCCCCTGCTGGAAGCGCTGGAGGCCAACCCCGGGCGCTGGGACCTGAGTTCTATTTTCAGCGTGGGCTCCGGCGGCGCGGTTTTTTCCATCAGCAAGCAGGACGATTTTCGCAGGCACTTTCCCAATGTGTTCATCACCAATTCCTTCGGCTC
Source organism: Haliea sp. (assembly GCA_024642245.1). Taxonomy (GTDB): domain Bacteria; phylum Pseudomonadota; class Gammaproteobacteria; order Pseudomonadales; family Halieaceae; genus JARRPM01. Next base: position 29,701 of record JAHEBM010000013.1, on the reverse strand, counting down.
GTCCGAGAGCGGCAATATGGGTATGGACGGTGGTGGCAAGAAAGGCCAGGGCCTGGGGAATGTCAGCAAGAGCGAATTCATGTCGGTGGTGTCCGACATGAAGGGTGAGCCTCACCGCCACGTTTTGCCCGGGGAAATGGGCATTTTTGCCCGCAGCGGTTACATCCCCGTGGGTTACTACAACGATCCGGTGAAAACAGCAAAAACCATCGTTGAGGTAGACGGCAAGCGATGGTTGTTGCTGGGTGATGAGGCGCGCCTGGAAGAGGACAACAGTATTACGGTGTTTGGCCGGGGTTCCAACTGTATCAACACCGGTGGCGAGAAAGTGTTCCCGGAAGAGGTGGAGCAGGCACTGAAAGCACACCCTGACATACTGGACTGCCTGGTGGTGGCCACTCCCGACGAGCGTTTTGGAAGCAGGGTGGCCGCGGTTGTTGCGGTCCGTGGCGGGGCGCAGTTGAGCCTGGCATCGGTGCAGGAAGATGCCCGCAAGCACATCGCAGGATACAAGGTGCCGCGCGAGCTGCATGTCGTTGCCGAGGTGCCGCGGGCTCCCAGCGGCAAGCCGGCTTATCCGAAAGCCCTTGAGATCGCGCTGGCCGGTGAGCATCGCGTGTCCTGAGCCTGCGCCCGCAGCGTCGAACTGCCTGAATACAGTGAGTGAAATTATGGAAGAACTCGATATAAGTACTGAGAACTGCATTGTCGAACAGGACGGTCACGTGCTGATCGTGACCTTGAACCGCCCGGCGGCGAAGAATGCGTTCAGCCCGGAAATGCTGTTGGGGATGTACAAGGCCTGGCAGCGACTGGAACATGACGATGAACTGTACTGCGCGATCCTGACGGCCAATGGTGACACCTTTTGCGCGGGCATGGACCTCAAGGCCGGGGCGGAAGGGCAGCAGCGTTCCACCGAGGAATTCATGGAGGTGATGGGCCGGGTGCCGAACGTGCACTGGCAGGCACTGTTGCGGGATAACCGTCCCAACAAGCCCCTGATTCTCGCGGTGGAAGGCTATGCCCTGGCAGGGGGCACCGAGATTCTGCAGGGCACCGATATACGGGTCGCGGCGGACAACGCGATTTTCGGTGTCACCGAGGTGGCGCGGGGCCTGTATCCCATGTCGGGCTCCACGGTGCGCCTGCGGCGGCAGATTCCCTACTGTATTGCCGCCGAGATGCTGTTGTGCGCGGAGCATATAACGGCCGAGCGTGCCCTGGAAATAGGTCTTATCAACAAGGTCGTTCCGGCCGGACAGACGCTGGCAGCAGCGCGGGAGTACGCGGCAAGGATTTGCGCCAACGCCCCCCTGTCGGTGCGTGCAGTGACGCGTTCTTTGCGCGAGCACCAGGAGTGCATGCCGGAGGACGCGGCCATACTGGCATCGGACGAACTGGCGGGACCTGTTTTTGCATCGGCCGATGCGAAGGAGGGGATGCGGGCCTTCAAGGAAAAGCGGCCGGCGGTTTTCACCGGTAAATAAGCCTGCGGCTGGTAAACGCACGGGAGGCTGAGCATAATGGACGCCCTTTTTTCCGCGAGTAATGCCATGTCTGGGCAAGCCGGTAGTTTTGATGAGATTGTGCTCAAGCGGCGCTCGCTGCGCGCTTACCTGCCTGAACCCGTGCCGACTGCGACACTGGAGCATGTGTTTGCAATTGCCCAGCGCGCGCCCAGCAATTGCAATACACAGCCCTGGCTGACTCATGTCGCTTCCGGCGCTACGGTGCAGGTTCTGCGCGAAGGCTTGTCCCAACGCTTTATGGCAGGAGACATCAGTCTCGACTTCCCCTATGACGGTGTCTACCAGGGGGTCTACAAGGAGCGCCAGTACGGATCCGCCCAGGCACTGTACGATTCCGTGGGCATTGCACGCGAAGACAAGGCCCGTCGCCATGAGCAGTTCATGCGCAATTTTACTTTCTTCGACGCGCCCCACGTGGCCCTGCTTTTCCTGCCGGAGCCCTTCGGCTTGCGCGAGGCGGCGGACCTGGGCATGTACGCCCAGAACCTGATGCTGGCCATGACCGCCCACGGCCTCGGCAGCTGCCCCCAGACCGCCCTGAGTTTCGAGGCGGACTTTATCCGCGAGACACTGGGTGTAGAAAAGAATAACAAATTACTGTTCGGCATTTCCTTTGGCGTGCCCGATCCCGATGCGCCGGTCAACAGCTGCACGACGAACCGTGCGGCGCTCGCAGACTGCGTGCACTTTCATTCCTAGTGGGTGATGCCATGAACGAGCAGCTGCTTGCACAACATCACGACGGCGTGCTGGTGCTGACGCTGAACCGCCCGGAAAAAAAGAACGCGATAAACACCGGCATGTGGATCGCTCTGCGGGAAGCCTTCAGCGCGGCTGCAGCGGATGACTCTGTACGCTGCGTATTATTGTGTGGTGCGGGGGAGCATTTCTGCTCTGGCGTGGACCTCAGCAGCTTTACCGAGGTGATACCTGGCCAGGAGCATCCCTTTGAATCCGCTGCCAGGGCTGTCGTCGAATTTGACAAGCCACTGGTGGCGGCTGCCCAGGGCGTGGCCGTGGGCGGGGGCGCTACCGTCCTGTTTCATGCGGATATCGTGTATGTGGGTGAAAGCCTGCGCCTGCGCCTCCCCTTTGCCAGCCTGGGCCTGGTGCCGGAGTGGGGCAGCAGTTACATGCTGCAGGCCAACATCGGCGCACAGCGCGCCGCCGAACTGTTCTACACCGCCGAGTGGGTAGATGCCGACAAGGCACTCAGTTGCGGAATCGCGGCAGCGGTTCTGGCCGATGCGGACCTGTATGAGCACGCCCTGGGCAAGGCAAGGGAAATTGCCCAGTGGCCGGTAAACGCCCTGAGGGAGATCAAGCGCAGCCTGCGGATTCACCACCTCCCCGCCATAGACACCGCGATCAGGACAGAGCAGGCGGGCATGATGCGCCAGGCAGGATCGCCGGAAAACATCGAGGCGATTACGGCCTTTATGGAAAAGCGGGCGCCGGATTTCAGCAAGCTTTAAGCCCGGCACCGGTGTCCCGGTGTTGTTTCAGGGCTGGACGAAATCCGTGACTTCCAGGTTGAAGCCCGACAGGGCATTGAAGTGCACTGGCGCCGACATCAGGCGCATTTTGCCTATGCCGAGGCGCTTCAGTATCTGGGACCCGGTACCGATTACCCGGTAATTCTGGATGCCCTCGGAGCTGGTGGGACCGGCGACGCCCGGGGCGTCGGGGAAGGCGAGCACTTCCGCAAGGCTTTGCTCCGCGCTGCTGTGCTGGCCGATCAATACGACGGCGCCGGCTCCCTGCTCGGCGATATGCTGCATCGCCCGGCGGTAAGACCAGCCGGGCTCGGCTCCAGAGATCTGTGTGCCCAGCAAATCCCGCAGGGTATTGATCGTTTGTACCCGCACCAGGGTTTCACGGTCTTCGCTGATCTGTCCCATGGTCAGGGCGTAGTGCACGGTGTCGTCCACCAGGTCCAGGAAGGTGTGTAGCTCGAACTCCCCAAACTCGGTGGGTACCAGCTTGCTGCTGCGCAGTTCCACGGACTGCTCGTGCAGGGCCCGGTACTGGATCAAATCGGCAATGGTGCCCATGCGCAGCTGGTGCCTGGTGGCGAACTCTTCGAGCTGGGGACGACGTGCCATGGTGCCGTCCTCGTTCATGATTTCAACGATCAGGGCAGCCGGTTCAAAACCCGCCATACGCGCCAGGTCCACCCCGGCTTCAGTATGCCCGGCTCGGCGCAAGACGCCGCCGGGCTTGGCGACCAGCGGGAAAATGTGTCCCGGTTGGGAGATGTCGGCGGGGGTCGCGTTGGCAGCCACGGCCGTGAGTACGGTATGGGAACGCTGCACCGAGCTGATCCCCGGACCCTTGCGCTCGGCCGCATCGATGGAAACGGTGAAATTCGTTTCATGCTGGGAACGGTTGTCCCGCACCATCAACGGCAGTTGCAGCTGGCGGGCGCGCTCATCCGTGATCGGCATGCAGATAAGGCCGCAGGCCTCGGTGGAGAAGAATGTGATGATCTCCGGTGTGACGGCCTCGGCAGCAATAATGAGGTCACCCTCGTTTTCACGGTCTTCATCATCCATCAGGATGACCATTTTTCCGTCGCGAATATCGTCGAGAATATCGGGGACGCTACTCAGGGCCATGCAGGTTACCTCGGAAGAAATAAGGGGGCGGGCTCTTTGTTGCCCCGCCCGGTATCAGATCAGCTCGATGGCAACCGCCGTGGCTTCGCCGCCACCGATGCACAGCGCGGCAACACCGCGCTTCTTGCCGTATTTTTTCAGGGCATACATCAGGGTAACGATGATGCGCGAGCCGGTTGAACCAATAGGATGACCCTGTGCGCAGGCACCACCGTGGATGTTGACCTTCTTGTGGTCCAGCCCGAGTTCATCGATTGCCATCATGGTGACCATGGCGAACGCTTCGTTGATTTCGAACAGGTCGACTTTCTTGGCGGTCCAGCCGGTCTTTTCAAACAGTTTGCGGATGGCGCCGATGGGGGCGATGGTAAACTCCGAGGGCTCCTGGCTGTGGCGGGCGTGGCCGACGATACGCGCCATGGGCTTCAGGCCCCGCGCTTTCGCCTCCTCTTCGGCCATGAGCACGAGGGCGCTCGCACCATCCGAGATCGAGCTTGAATTGGCGGCAGTAATCGTACCGTCCTGGCTGAACGCGGGACGAAGTCCGGGAATCTTGTCCACGACGGCCTTGTGCGGCTGCTCGTCGTCGGATACCACCGTGGCACCCTTGCGCGTCGTGACTGTTACCGGGGCGATTTCCTTGACCAGGGCGCCGGAATCTATGGCTTTCTTGGCCCGGCTCAGGGACTCGATGGCAAAGGCGTCCATCTGTTCGCGGGTAATGCCGCGACTATCGGCGGTTTCCTGGGCAAAACTGCCCATGGCCCGGCCGGTGTAGGCGTCCTCCAGGCCATCGGTGAACATGTGGTCATAGGTAGACTTATGTCCCGAGCCCATGCCGCCGCGGGCACCCTGTAACAGGTGCGGGGCATTGCTCATACTTTCCATGCCACCGGCCACCACGATCTTGTTGGTACCGGCAACAATGCTGTCGTAGGCGAAGATGGTGGCCTGCATGCCACTGCCACAGGCTTTATTGACGGTGACCGCCCCCGCGGATTTCGGAATACCTGCGCCAATGGCCGCCTGTCGCGCCGGGCACTGCTTGAGGCCGGCGGGCAGGACGCAGCCCATGAAGACCTCGTCAACGTCAGCCGCGTCGATGCGGCTGCGGGATATGGCGGCGGCAATTGCCGTGCCGGCAAGCTCGGGTGCTGTGACCGCGGACAGGCTGCCGAGCAGTCCGCCCATGGGTGTGCGTGCGCCATCGACGATGACGATAGGGTTAGAGCTCATGGTTTTCTTCCGTTTCGTGTCATAAGTGGTTCGCCCCGGACCGGGCGATTGCCGGGAAAGGCTTGCAAAAACCGGGGCGCCATTTAGCCACAGGGGTGGCCTTTACTCAAGGCCGGGCGGGATCGAAGAGTTTGCCGCGAACGGCTGACCTGTAGTTCAGTGGGCTCATCCCGCAATGCTGGCGAAACAGCTGGGAAAAATAGCTGGCATCCTGCAAGCCAAGCTGCCATGCGATCTCAGCGATGCTGAGGTTGCTGTGCTTGAGCAGCTCCCTTGCGTGGTTGATGCGCTGGCCCTGCAGGTAGGCACGGGGACTCATGCCGGTTGCGCGGCGGAAGCGCCGGTTGAGTGTGCGCGGGGTCAGGTCCAGGTAAGCCGCCAGTTCACCCATGGCAACGGTCCCGCCCAGGCGCTCCTGCAACCACTGCTGGGCCTCGACAACCGTTTCGTCGTGGTGGGAGCTGTCTGCCTCACCCTGGTAGGCCGCCGCGCGAAAACTGCGACGTATCTCCGGCGAAAACTGGTTCTCCACCGCCCTGGCAATGCGGCTGCCAAACCATTCCTCGGTGATATGTACCATCAGGTCGGCGATGGAATTTACGCTGCCAACGCAATAGATATTGCCACTTTGGGTGATCAGGTGCCGGGTTTTCAATTGGACGGCGGGGTAGCGGCGGGCAAATTGCTCGAAATAATTCCAGTGAGTGGTTGCCGGCTGGCCCGTGAGTAGCCCCGCCTCCGCCAACAGGCAACTCCCCGTTCCGACACTGCAGATCCGCGTACCGGCCGCGGCCAGTCGCCGCAGGGTATCCAGCCAGCCCTCCATCGACCTGATGGTGGGCAGGGGATTGCGCCAGATTGCTGGCAGTAGCAGCAAATCCAGGGCCGGCAGTGCCTCGTAGCTGGTATCAGGTACCAGCGTCAGCCCGCTGGACAGTGTGATCGGCTGGTTCTGCGGCGCGGCCAGCAACATTTGTACCTGCGGCCCCGAGCGGGCCCTGACGCTGGCCATCTGGCTTGCTGCTTGCAGGATCTCCATCGGCAGCGTGACGCTGGTAGCCAGCGCGTGGGGATAGAGCAGGGTGGCGGCAGTGTACACAGCGCTATTGGTATCCGGCCAGAAAGTGACCAAAATACCACAAAATATGGCTTAAATACCATACTCATCCGCAATGGTGCACCGTACACTGTCTGCAGTTCAGGTGGGGTGGGATACAGGCAATGGGCAGGCAGCGGTTACCGGTTATTGTAGGGTTTGGCGGCGTGAGTGGCGCGGGGCGTGCCTCCGGGCATCACGGCTATGCGCGCATGGTGTATTCCGCGCTGGAGCAGCAGCAGCGCCAGCGTACCCTGGCATCGCTGGCAGCCCTGATGGGGCCTTACGCACTGTCCGCAGGGCAGCCGAAAGAGCAGTATATTCTTGACCACACCCTGGTTCGTCGCATCGAGCTGAATCACTTTGATGTGGACTCGGTGGCCTGGAACCAGCGCTTTCCGACCGAGAGCAACGGCCACCCGGTTAGCTTTGATATTGCCCGTAAGCACCTTCCCTCGGTTATCCCCAAGGAGTGGAAGGTAACCCCGGCAACGGTGACCCACGTCAATGTGCAGATTGTTGGCCAGCAGGACTTCCTGCTGCCGACCCACCGGGAATTTGACGTCAAGGCCGCCGGTCAGCTGCCGACGGGTTTCGATCCGGGCAAGCTGTATCCCTCGCGCAATCATCCCCGTGGGCTGCAGATGTCTGTCTATGCCGCCTCGGATGCCCTTGGCAGCATTGGCCTGGACTGGGATACCGTGCGGCGCCAGGTGGGTATCGACCAGATGAGCGTGTATGCCGGCAGCGCCATGGGGCAGTTGGACGGTGCCGGAACCGGCGGCATGCTGAAGGCGCGCTACCTGGGCCAGCGCATCAGCTCCAAGTTCTGTCCCCTGGGTTTCGCCGAGATGCCCGCCGATTTCGTCAATGCCTACGTGCTGGGCAGCCTGGGCGGCACGGGGGCCAGCCTCGGTGCCTGCGCCTCCTTTTTGTATAACCTGCGCAACGGTATCGAGGATATTCGTACCGGTCGTGCCCGGGTCGTGTTTGTCGGCACCTCGGAAGCGCCCGTTACACCGGAGATAATGGAAGGCTACAGCGCGATGGGTGCCCTGGCGACTGACAGGGGCTTGTGCCAGTTGGACGGCATCGCGGAGGGCAAGGAGCCCGATCACCGGCGCGCCTGCCGTCCCTTTGCGGAAAACTGCGGCTTTACCATTGCCGAGTCAGCCCAGATGGTGGTGCTGTTTGACGACGAACTGGCGCTGCAGCTGGGCGCGACGATGTTCGGGGCGGCCACGGATGTTTTCGTCAACGCGGACGGGTACAAGAAATCCATCTCCGGCCCCGGCGTGGGTAACTACCTGACCATGGCGAAGGCCGTCGCATCGGCCCGGGCACTGGTGGGTGAGCAGGCGCTGCGCAGCGGTGGGCTGGTCCAGGCCCACGGCACCGGCACGCCGCAGAATCGTGTGACAGAGTCCCAGATCCTGAGCCAGACGGCCAGGGCCTTCGGCATCGAGGACTGGCCCGTGGTGGCGGTAAAGAGCTACGTGGGCCACTCCATCGGCTCCGCCGCCGGGGACCAGCTGGCCGCAACGCTGGGCATCTGGCACCACGGCTTATTGCCGGGCATCACCACCATTGACGGTATTGCCGGGGATGTCAGCCAGGACCAGCTCGGGTTCAGCCGGTCGCACCGGGAAGTCGACCGCGCGCGGCAGCATTATGCGATTATCAATTCCAAGGGCTTCGGCGGAAACAATGCCTCGGCCACACTGCTGAGCCCCATGGTTACCGCGCAAATGCTGCAGCGGCGCTACTCAAAGGCGGAGTGGCGGGCCTGGCAGGGTGCCAATGAAGCGGTGCGCGAGCGCCAGCAGGCCTATGACGACGGTATGATCGCCGGGAGCATAGACCCGGTTTACAAATTCGATCACGGGGTGCTCGGCGATACTGACGTGCAGTACACCGGTGACAGGATCAGCATCGCCGGCAACGTCGTGAGCCTTGACCTGGCGTCGCCCTACGACGATATGCTGCCCGACTGATTAGCGCAGCAGGGGTTTTACCGTCTGCAGCACGGCCTTGAAGCACTTCGGGCTGCCACACACGATGTTGCCCGATTCGAGGAAATTCTCGGAACTGTCGATGTCCGCGACGAGGCCACCGGCCTCGCGTATCAGCAGCGCGCCGGCCGCAATGTCCCAGGGTGCAAGCCCGATTTCCCAGAATGCGTCCAGGCGCCCGGCCGCCACATAGGCGAGGTCCAGGGATGCTGCCCCCGCGCGGCGGATACCGGCGCACTGCCCGGCGAGGATCTCGATGGTCTTGCTGTAGCCGGCCAGCTGGTCGTCGCAATGGTCCTTGAAGGGAATGCCTGTTCCCAGCAGTGCGCCTTCCAGGCTGGGCCGATTGCTCACGCGAATCCTGCGGCCGTTCAGCTGCGCGCCTCGCCCGCGGGAGGCCGTGAACTCCTCGCGCCGTACCGGGTCGACAATCACGGCGTGTTCCAGCTTGCCCTTGTACAGGCACGCGATGGAGACCGCGTAATGGGGTATGCCGCGCAGGAAGTTGGTGGTGCCGTCCAGCGGGTCGATGACCCAGCGATACGGCGCGTCCTCGGCGCCGGTCAGGCCGGTTTCCTCGCCCAGGATGGCGTGCTCCGGGTAGGCTTTCTGCAGGTGGTAGATGATTTCTTTCTCGGCGTTGATATCCACTTCCGAGACAAAGTTGTTGATACCCTTGGCGATTACCTCAAAGCGTTCGAGATCATCAGAGGCGCGCACGATATTTTCGCCTGCCTTGCGGGCGGCGCGTAGCGCTATGTTGATCATCGGTTCCATGGTTTTGTCCTGGCTGGGTATCTTAGGGCGCGCGATTATAGCAGCATCGTTCCGGGTCAGTAAGGTCGCTTTGAGTGGGTATTGCCCAGAATGTCATGGCGCTGCGAGCACGCCACACGGTCTGTGCGGCACTGCCGGTGAACGCCCCCCGGCCCGAGGCAGCCTTACCGGGTCATGGCGTTGCTGCTATAATCGCGCGCCTTTTTGCAGGCAATCCGGCAATTATGAATTTCGAGAACATTCGCATCGTACTGGTTAACACGACCCATCCGGGCAATATCGGCGGAGTGGCGCGGGCGATGAAAAACATGGGCCTGTCGCGCCTGTACCTGGTTGCCCCCGTCAAATTCCCCGACGAACAGGCCGTGTGGCGCGCGGCCTCCGCCGCGGACCTGCTCGAAACGGCAGTGATCGTGCCCACCGTCGAGGAGGCCATTGCCGACTGCCAGTTCGTGGTGGGCACCAGTGCCCGTGAACGCCGTATACCCTGGCCCCTGCTGGATCCGCGGCAGTGTGCAAAACGTATCGACACGGTATCCGCGAAGGAGCAGGTAGCTGTCATGTTCGGCCGCGAGGATCGCGGTCTCACCAATGAAGAGCTGCAGTTGTGTAACCTGCACCTCAATATACCCACCTCCGATGCCTACAGTTCCCTCAATCTTGCAATGGCGGTGCAGATCGTGTGTTACGAGCTGCGGATGCTGCTGGTGCAGCCGGCCCTGCCCGTGAGTGAGGATGAGCAGTGGGATACGCCCTTTGCCACGGTGGAAAACCTCGAGCGCTTTTACGTGCACCTGGAGCAGGCACTGTCGGATATCGAGTTCCTCGATCCCGCGGCGCCCCGGCAGTTGATGGCGCGCCTGCGGCGGCTCTACGGCCGGGTCCGGCTGGACGAAATGGAGTTGAATATACTGCGGGGGATACTCACCGAAACCCAGAAGTGGGTGCAAAGGGGGCGGGACAAGCCGCGCTAGCGGGGCCCACCCCGGTATTGCATACTGCCCGCGATGATCGAGCCGGCACCCGGTATCTGCCCTGCCGCAGCTGTAAGGAGTGAATATTCATGAACAAACCCATTTACCTCGATTACCTGGCAACCACCCCGGTGGATCCGCGCGTGGTGGAGAAAATGGTGCGGTGCCTGTCCCTGGAGGGCAATTTCGGCAATCCCGCCTCGCGCTCCCATATTTACGGCTGGCGGGCCGAGGAGGCCGTCGAGCACGCCCGTCGCCAGGTCGCGGACCTGATCAATTGTGATCCCCGCGAGGTCGTCTGGACATCCGGGGCGACCGAGTCGGACAATCTTGCGATCAAGGGGGTGGCACATTTTCATCGCGCGCGTGGGCGGCATATCGTCACCTCGTCCATCGAGCATAAAGCCGTACTGGACAGTTGCCAGCAGCTGGCAAGTGAAGGCTTTGATATCACCTACCTGGCACCCGGCCCGGACGGCCTGGTGACGCCCGCGGCGGTATCTGCTGCCCTGCGCGATGACACCATTCTGGTGAGTATCATGCACGCCAATAATGAGCTGGGCACCGTCAATGATATTGCGGCGATTGGCCGGGTGACCCGTGCAGCGGGGGTGCTCCTGCATTGCGATGCCGCGCAGAGCGCAGGCAAGTTGCCGATTGACCTGGGGCAGCTGGACGTGGACCTCATGTCGCTGTCGGCGCATAAATTTTATGGGCCCAAGGGCATGGGCGCGCTCTATGTGAGGCGCCAGCCGCGGGTGCAGATAGAGGCCCAGATGCACGGGGGAGGGCATGAACGAGGTATGCGCTCGGGAACCCTGGCCACGCACCAGATCGTCGGCATGGGTGAGGCGGCACAGCTGGCCATGGCCTGCCTGTCCGAGGAGGGCGCTCGACTGGTGTCCCTGCGGCGGCGCTTCTGGGATGCCGTAAGCGACCTGGGGGAAGTGCGCGTGAACGGTGACCCGCAGCAGCGCCTGCCGGGAGCGCTCAATATCAGCGTGGGTTTCGTCGAGGGCGAGGCCCTGCTCATGTCGCTCAAGGACCTGGCTCTTTCGACCGGTTCCGCCTGCACGTCGGCAAGTCTGGAGCCCTCCTACGTTCTGCGCGCCATCGGCCTGCCCGATGAGCTTGCCCACAGCTCCCTGCGCTTCAGTTTTGGCCGCTTCACCACGGTAGAAGACGTGGACGCGGCGGCGGCGCAACTGCGGCACGCGGTACAGAAATTGCGGGAATCATCCGCGCAGTGGGCCGCGCATATCGGGGGGAGGGCCTGAATCGGGCGCCGCGGCCGACGTAAAATTCCACTATTTCTGCCGTTCTTTTCCAAGCCCCTGATTTAAAAGCAAAACAAACTTCCGCACAGATCCAATACTGGGTGAAACCCGGGGCCAAAGTCCGTATAATTGCGCGGCTTTTGGCGCTCGGGGCAGGGCCAGCCCGTCGATCGGTGGCCACGACACCCGCGCATACCCGCAAAAAATCTTACAAGGAGACCACCCATGGCGGTAGAACGCACGCTTTCCATTATCAAACCGGACGCAGTTGGCAAGAACATTGTTGGCAAGATTTACTCCCGCTTCGAGAGCAACGGCCTGCGTATTGTCGCTTCCAAGATGCTGCGCCTGAGTAATGAGGTGGCCGGCGGCTTTTACGCGGAGCACGCGCAGCGCCCGTTTTTTCCTGACCTGATCGAGTTCATGACGTCCGGGCCGGTGGTGGTGCAGGTGCTCGAGGGTGAGGGTGCGGTTGCCAAGAACCGTGACCTGATGGGCGCAACCAACCCCAAGGAAGCCGCCGCGGGAACCATTCGCGCCGACTTCGCCAGCTCTATCGACGCCAATGCCGTACACGGCTCTGACTCGACTGCCTCAGCCGCGCGGGAAATCGCCTATTTCTTTGCCGCCAGCGAGATCTGCGAGCGCTAGTCGCTCCAGCTGCAATGAGCACTCCTGCGATCAGCACTTCCGGGCAGCCCAGGGTTAACCTGCTGGGCTTGTCCCTGCGCCAGATGGAGCAGTTTTTCCTCGACATCGGGGAGAAAAAGTTTCGCGCGCAGCAGGTGCTGAAGTGGATACATCACGCGGGCGTGCTTGATATCGGTGAAATGACAAACCTGGGCAAGGCTCTGCGGGACAAGCTGCAGCTTATTGCGGAGGTTCGTCCCCCCGAGATCGTCAGTGAACACGATTCCAGCGATGGCACCCGCAAGTGGGTTATCCGGGTCGATGGGGGCGGGCTGGTGGAGTCGGTGCTGATCCCGGAGGGGGGGCGGGCAACCCTGTGTGTGTCCTCGCAGGTGGGCTGTAGCCTGGATTGCAGTTTTTGCTCCACCGGCAAGCAGGGCTTCCAGCGCGACCTGACTGCGGCGGAGATCATCGGGCAGGTATGGCTCGCCATTAACTCCTATGACGCTTTCCGCCCCGGCGCCAGCCGGGTTGTTACCAATGTGGTGATGATGGGCATGGGCGAACCCCTGCTCAATTTTGACAATGTGGTCGCGGCCATGGACCTGATGCTGGAAGACCTGGCCTACGGATTGTCCAAGCGACGGGTGACGCTGAGCACATCGGGTGTAGTGCCAGCGCTGGATAAGCTCGCGGCTGTGAGCGAAGTGTCCCTGGCGATTTCCCTGCACGCGCCCAATGATGCGCTGCGCAGCCAGCTGGTACCGATCAACCGCAAGTACCCGATCGCCATGCTGCTTGCCAGTGCTCGCAACTATATCGATGCGCAGCGTGACAACAAGCGGGTGGTCACCGTTGAGTACACCCTGATTGCCGGTGTCAACGACCAGCCCGAGCACGCCCGGGAACTGGTTGTGCTGCTGAGGGATTTTCCCTGTAAGATCAACCTGATCCCGTTCAACGCATTTCCACAGTCCGGGTACGAGCGGCCCAGCGGTAACGCGGTGAGCCGTTTCTGGCAGGTGCTGGTCGATGCGGGTTTTGTGGTAACGGTGCGTACCACCCGGGGTGACGATATCGACGCCGCCTGCGGGCAACTGGTCGGCCAGGTCGTCGACCGGACCCGGCGCAGCGAACGGCATCGCGCGGCAGCGGAAATTCAGGCTATACAGGTGAGGTAGGGTACAGGTGCTTATCAAGGCAAAATTGAGATATATCGGCGCAATTGCGCTTCTGGCCTTGCTGGCCGGGTGCATTTCGACCACTGAAAGCGTATTCACTGAAGAGGCGTCGCCGGAAAAGGCGTTGCAGCAGCGGGTGGAGCTGGCGCGGCAATATATCGGTGAGGGCAACTGGGAGGCCGCCAAGCGCAATCTCAAGCTGGCCTATGAGATCGACCCGAAAAATGCCTATGTCTACGAAGCTTTCGCCCTGGTTTACCAAAGTACCGGGGAGTACGAGCTCGCCGAGGAAAACTTCGAGATGGCGCTCAAGATCGACCCGGACTTCCCGCGGGCCCGCAATAATTTCGCTGCATTCCTGTTTGCCCAGCAGCGTTACAAGGAAGCGGAGAAACAGCTCGAACGGGTGGTAAAGGACAGCCTCTACTCCGGGCGGCCACTGGCGTTTGTCAATCTTGGCCTGTGCCGTGTGCAATTGTTTGACACCGAGGGTGCCGAAGAGGCCTTCGTGCGCGCCCTGGCAATGGACCGGACCAATTCCATAGCCTTGCTGGAAATGTCACAGCTGCGTTTTGACGTTGGCGATTACCGCAACGCCAGGAAATACTACGGCACTTATCGCACCGTGGTGCGACAGCAATCGGCGCGCGGGTTGTGGCTCGGGATCCGCCTGGCCCGGGAATCGGGCAATCTGAATGACGAGAGCAGCTATGCGCTGGCTTTGAGTAACCTGTACCCGGATTCCATTGAGTACGAAGCGTACAAACGGATCCAGGCCCCGTGAGCGAAGCTGTCAGCCCACAGGTGGATGCCTTTTTAACCCCCGGAACACTGCTGAAAGCGGCACGGGAGAAACTCGATCTGTCCGAGCGGGAAGTGGCGGACCGGCTGCACCTGATGCCGGGCTATCCCGCTATTATCGAGCGCGATGACTACCAGACCCTGCGCCACCCCGCTTTTGCCCGGGGCTATGTGAAGGCCTATGGCAAACTGGTGGGCGTGGACGAGAAACGCCTGCTCGACGCATTTGACCAGCTGCGGGCCAGTGAAGTGACGCCGGAGCCACGCAAGGCGCGGACCCCGCCGCAACTGCAGCACACCGGCCTGGGCGTGTTTGTCGGCCTGTTGCTGCTCGGCCTGCTGATAGCGGTGATCTGGTGGTGGCGAGCGGTCCCGGAGGCAGTACCGCAGTCACCGGCGCCTGCGGGGCCGATGGCAGACCCGGCTGGCGCCTATCCCACGACAGGTGAAAGATGAAAACACAGAGCCCGATCAAGCGGCGTACCAGCCGGCAGATCATGGTGGGCAATGTGCCGGTGGGTGGTGACGCCCCCATCAGTGTACAGAGCATGACCAATACCGAGACCTGTGACGTGGCGGCCACCGTGGCACAGGTGCGCGCCATAGCGGACGCAGGCGCCGATATCGTGCGCATATCCGTGCCCAGCATGGAAGCGGCCGAGGCGTTTCGCGAGATACGCGCGCAGGTCGAGGTGCCGCTGGTGGCCGATATTCATTTTGATCACAAAATCGCCCTCAAGGTTGCCGAGTACGGGGTCGATTGCCTGCGCATCAACCCGGGAAATATCGGTAGTGACGCCAAGGTTCGGGCCGTGATCGACAGCGCCAGGGACAAGGGTATTCCCATCCGCATTGGCGTCAATGCGGGCTCCCTGGGCAAGGAGTTGCAGCGCAAGTACGGCGAGCCCACTGCCGCCGCCCTGGTAGAGTCCGCCATGCGGCATGTGGCTATCCTGGAAAAGTTCAACTACCCGGATTTCAAGGTCAGTGTGAAAGCATCCGAGGTGTTCATGGCGGTAGAGGCCTATCGCCTGCTCGCGCGGGAAATAGACCAGCCCCTGCACCTGGGCATCACGGAAGCGGGCGGCCTGCGCGGCGGTACCGTGAAGTCGGCCGTGGGCCTTGGCATGCTGTTGATGGACGGCATAGGGGATACCATCCGCATCTCGCTGGCGGCAGATCCTGTGGAAGAGGTGAAGGTCGGATTCGAGATACTCAAGAGTTTGAAATTGCGCACAAACGGCATCAATTTTATCGCGTGCCCCAGCTGCTCGCGGCAGAACTTCGATGTCATTGGCACCATGAACATGCTTGAGCAGCGCCTCGAGGATATTCGCACACCCATGGATGTCGCGGTCATTGGCTGTATCGTGAACGGCCCGGGCGAAGCACGCGAAGCCGATGTGGGCCTGACCGGGGCCAGTCCTAACAACCTGATATACGTGGCCGGTGAGCCTGATCACAAGGTCAGTAACAGTGATTTCATCGATCACCTGGAGCGGGTGATCCGCGAAAGAGCGGCGTTTCTCGAGCAGGAACAGGCCGCCCTGGATGAAAGGCTCATCCTGAAATCGTCCACCTGAAGAAAATGCGATCACCGGAGAGCGCGTGAGCAATATAAGAGCTGTCCGCGGGATGAACGACATCCTGCCGGACGAGACCCCCCACTGGCGTTACCTCGAACGGACGGTAAGCCGCCTGTTGGCCAGTTACGGCTACGGCGAAATACGCCTGCCCGTGGTCGAACAAACCGATCTGTTCAAGCGCTCTATCGGGGAAGTCACTGATATCGTTGAAAAGGAAATGTACAGCTTCGACGATCGCAACGGGGAGAGCCTTACCCTGCGGCCCGAAGGTACCGCCGGTTGTGTTCGCGCCGCTATCCAGCAGGGCCTCCTCGGCGGCCCCCAACGATTGTGGTACGCCGGCCCGATGTTTCGCTATGAGCGCCCGCAGAAAGGGCGGCAGCGCCAGTTCCACCAGATAGGCGTTGAAGCTTTTGGCGTGGCCAGCGTGGATATGGACGCCGAGCTGATCCTGCTGTCGGCCCGTCTGTGGCGGCAACTGGGGCTTGTCGACGCCGTCCAGCTGCAGGTCAACTCGATCGGCAGCAGCTCGGCGCGCAGGGCGTACCGCTCGGCCCTGGTAGCGTACCTGGAGTCCCACCGGGATGCACTGGACGAGGACAGCCAACGCCGGCTGCACAGTAACCCGCTGCGCATACTGGACAGCAAAAGCCCCCAGACCCAGGCTATCCTGGACGGCGCGCCTGCGCTGGCCGATTACCTGGACGATGAGGCGCGCAGCGATTTTTCCCGCCTGTGTGACCTGTTGCAGGCTGCAGGACTGCCCTACGTGGTCAATCCGCGGCTGGTGCGCGGCCTGGACTATTACAATAAAACCGTGTTCGAGTGGGTGACGGATCGCCTGGGTGCACAGGGTACAGTGTGTGCCGGTGGCCGTTACGACAACCTGGTGGAACAACTCGGTGGCAAGGCCACCCCGGCGGTGGGTTTTGCCATGGGCATGGAGCGGCTGGTGCTGCTGATGCTGGAAACAGGCGCGGTGGAGTCCGCAGGGCAGTCCGCGGCGGATGTTTACGCGGTGGCGGTGGGTGATGCCGCGCACCGGGAGGCCCTGGCCGCGGTAGAATCCCTGCGCGATCACCTGGATGACCTGGTAATCGTCCAGCACACCGGCGGCGGCAGTTTCAAGAGCCAGTTGAAAAAGGCCGACAAGAGCGGGGCGAGAGTCGCCCTGATCTGGGGCGAGGACGAAGTCCGGGCGCAAACGGTGACGGTAAAGCCACTGCGAGAGGCCGCGGAGCCGGGAGAGAAATCGGGGCAGCTATCTGTACCCAGGGAACAACTGGAAGCAACACTGCGCACAGTGTTTGCTGATCAAATCAGGCAAGAGGAATAGTCAGACGTGGAAGCATATCGTACAGAAGAAGAACAGGTTGAAGCACTGCGCCGCTGGTGGAAAGAGAACGGGCGCTCCATGCTGGTAGCGATCATCCTGGCTCTCGGGCTGGGCTTTGGCTACCAGGGCTGGAAAAACTACAGTGCGGGTAAGGCGGAGGGAGCCTCCGACCTCTACCAGCGCATGCTGCAGGCGTTCAACGCTCCGGCCCTGTCGCCGGAACAGCAGGATATTGCCCTGCAGCTGGCTGGCCAGTTGAAAACCGATTACAGCAATACGACCTACGCCCAGTTCGCCTCACTGCAGCTGGCAAGGGTCGCCGTCGGTCGCAATGACCTGGCCGAAGCCCAGGCAGAACTGCGCTGGGCACTGGGCAAGGCCGCCAAGGGGAGTGATGTGGCCAGGATTGCACAGTTGCGGCTGGCCAGGGTGCTCGCTGCCAGTGGCGAAGCGGAGCAGGCGCTGACCATCCTGGACCAGGGTGGGGAGGGCCCCTACAAGGCCTCCTATGCACTCGCCCGTGGTGATGTCCTGCTCGGCCTGGGCAGGACGGGTGAGGCGAGCGAGGCTTATAAAGCGGCATTGTCGCTCGCTGGGGGTGACAACGGCGAGATAGACCTGGTGGCCGTTGAGCAGAAATTGCAGGCGCTTAACCCGCGACCCGCGCGGGCGACGGTGTCGACAGCCGCCGCACCCGGTGCTGCGGGCACCGACGAAAAAGCCGCGGTAACCGACGCTGCGGGGGCCGCTGAAGGCGCCGCTACCGGCGTGGAGGAATAGGCCCATGTCCCGTGCATTTCGCTGGCTCATCGCCGCCGCGCTGGTTTCCAGCCTGAGTGCCTGCAGTACCATCAAGGGCTGGTTTGAATTCGATGATGAGGATGACCCCAAGCAACCGGCCGAGCTGGTCGACTTCAAGCAGACCATCAATATCAAGAAGCTGTGGTCACACGGTATAGGGAATGGCCAGGGTGATGGTTTCTACAAGATACAGCCGGTAATCAATGGCAGCGTTATCTACGCAGGTGCAGCCGACGGTACGATAGAGGCTTTTGACAAGAACAGTGGAAAGAGTCTTTGGGACGAGGAGCTGGAAAAGCCGGTTTCCGGCGGCATCGGTTTTTATGGCGATGCCCTGCTGCTGGGGAGCAGTGACGGTTATGTGCTGAAGGTCGATGCGAGTACCGGGGAGGTCTTGTGGACCACGCGACTGAACGGGGAGGTCATGTCGGTCCCACAAAGTAACGGCCGCATCGTACTTGCGCACACCCTGGACGGTAAGCTGCAGGGATTGGATTTTGCAACAGGTGCTGTGGTATGGACCTATGACAGTAATGTGCCGGTGTTGACCCTGCGCGGCAGCGGCACACCGATCGTAAATGGCGATGTGGCCTATGTCGGTTTCGCCAACGGCCGAGTGGTGGCCTTTGATATCGCCACGGGTGGCGTCAACTGGGAAGCGCGTGTAGCGATCTCCCAGGGGCGTTCCGAAATCGAACGGGTGGTGGATATCGACGGCACCATGACCCTGCTCGGCACTGAACTGTATGTAGCCAGTTACCAGGGCAGGATAGCCGCGATAGATGTGACCGAGGGTCGCAAGCTCTGGCAGAACGATGTGTCCTCCTTTTCCGGTGTTTCACAGGGCTTTGGCAACGTTTATGTGGCCGATGCTGACGGCACCGTGTACGCCTACCAACGCAGTGGTCAGGGCGAACGCTGGCAGCAAGCGGCGCTGGCCTATCGCGGCCTGTCCCGCCCCACACCTGTCGGCAGTTATGTCGCGGTCGGTGATGCCGATGGCTATGTGCATTTCCTGTCCCAGGTGGACGGTGAAATGGCCGGGCGTGTCGAGGCCGATGACGACGGCGTCAGGGCCGATATGCTGGGTGAGGACAACAGGCTCTACGTCTACGGCAACAGCGGGGACCTCATCGCCTACGAGGTCAAGTCCAAAGACTGATGATCCCTGTTATCGCCCTGGTAGGGCGCCCCAATGTGGGTAAGTCGACGCTTTTCAACCAGCTCACCCGCAGTCGTGACGCGCTCGTTGCGAACCTTCCCGGCCTGACCCGTGATCGCAAGTACGGTGAGGCGCGCATCGGGAGTCGCCGGTTTGTAGTCATCGATACCGGCGGGATCAGCGGTGACGAGGACGGTATCGACTCCCAGATGGCGGGGCAGTCGCTGACCGCTATCGAGGAGGCCGATGCGGTGCTGATGATAGTGGATGCCAGGGAGGGGTTGAACCCGGGGGACCAGGCGCTTGCCAGGCACCTGCGCCAGCGTAACAAGGCATTTCACCTGGTCGTCAACAAGATCGACGGCATGGACGAGCAGGTGGCCAGCAGCGACTTTTACGCCCTGGGTATAGAATCGCTCTACGCGATTGCTGCCAGTCATGGGCGTGGTGTTCGCTCAATGATCGAGAGCGTGCTGGCCGCGTTTCCCGATGAAGAGCCACTGCCCGAGCACCGGGAATACACGGACAGTATCCGGGTGGCGGTGGTGGGTCGGCCCAATGTAGGCAAATCGACACTGGTGAACAGGCTGCTGGGCGAGGAACGGGTGGTGGTCTTCGACCAGCCCGGCACTACCCGTGACAGCATCTATATCGATTACGAGCGGGATGGGCAGAAGTACACGCTGATCGACACCGCCGGGGTTCGCAAGCGCAAGAATGTGCGCGAAACCGTGGAGAAATTTTCCATCGTCAAAACACTCAAGGCCATCGATGATGCCCACGTGGTGATCCTGATCATGGATGGGCACGAGGGTATTGTCGATCAGGACATGCACCTGCTCGGGCACTGTATCGACGCGGGGCGCGGACTGGTGCTGGCCGTCAACAAGTGGGATGGCATCGAGCCGGACCAACGCGAGTGGATAAAGAGTGAGTTGAGTCGCCGCCTGCAGTTTGCCGCCTACGCTGAAACGCACTTTATCTCTGCCCTGCATGGTTCCGGTGTGGGCCTGTTGTACAAGTCGGTGAACGCGGCCTACCAGTCCGCGACCCGCAAGCTAAATACCAATATGCTCACGCGAATACTGGAAGGTGCGGTGTTTGATCACCCGCCACCCATGGTGGACAACCGCCGTATCAAGCTGCGTTACGCCCACGCGGGCGGACAGAACCCACCGCTGATCATCATTCATGGCAACCAGACCGGCAAGGTGCCCAATAGCTACCAGCGCTACCTTGAGAAAGTTTTCCGGCGTGAGCTGGATCTTGTTGGTACGCCCGTGCGCATCGAGTTCAAGACCGGCGAGAATCCTTTCGCGGACAAGCGTAACAAGCTCACCGGGCGACAGGTGCAGCGCAAGCGCCGGTTGATGGCGCACGTGAAAAAGAAGGACAAGAAGAACAAGAACAAATAAGCCCGCTCATGCTCCCCGAACCTGTGCCCGGGGTATATTGGCCAGTGTCAAACCAGCCTGGTGTGATAACAGTGACTGCCGTTGCACATAAACCCGATCTGGATACCCGCGAGCACATCGAGCAATTTGTCGATCGTTTCTATGCCCGGGTGCTCACCGACCAACACCTGGCGCCCATTTTCCTGGATGTCGCGGCAATCGACCTCGCGGTGCATCTTCCACATATCAAGGACTATTGGTGCAAGCTGCTGCTCGGGGAGCGGGCTTACCGGCGCCATACCATGAATATTCATCGCCAGTTGCACGGTAAGCAGACGCTGCGGGCAGGGGATTTCCAGCGCTGGTTGGACTTGTTCAACGCGACCCTGGATGACGGTTTTGCCGGCGAGGGGGCGAAGCGGGCACGCCAGGTCGCCGCCGCCATCGCGGCGAATATGGAGACCAGCCTGTCCGCGCCCGCTCGTTAACCGGGCGGTGCAGAGCAGCTGGCGTTGGCGACGCCCGGTGGTGTCCAGCCGTCGTCATTCACATCGATAAACAGTGGGTTGGTGAAGGCGTAGGCCAGCATGCCTCCCTGGTCGAGGTTGCCGTCTGTGAGATCCGCCAGGGACGTGTTGCTCTCGCGATCAAGGTCCTCGGGCAGGATCGGGAACAGCGGCCTGGATACGCCGTCCGTGCCGTGGGCAATCGCCACCACCCAGCTGTCAGCGTCGACATCGGGAAGGGTCAGGCGTACCTCGATTTCGGTGCGGCTGGCCCCGGGAATATCTTTATCGACGATCACCTCGGTCTGGCTCCAACCGGCGTCTCCGCGGCTTACCGTCCGGTCAGGGCATACGCCATAGCGGGCTGACTGCCCGGGCAGGCTGCTCAGCTCGGGCTGGTTGTTGATGTAGAAGTCCACGCTGTCGACCTGTGCCCACTCGGCGGTGGCGATACGTACCGTGACCGTGACATCGGTCGAGGGATCGATCGCCAGGGTGGTGGACCCCGCCAGTGACAGGTCCGCAACCCCGGACTGTCCATTGTGCTTTCCGCTCGCCTCGATGGTCACAAACGGCGCGTTGGTGCCGATGAGCTTGCCTGCCACGACGGTTGCAGCCAGCGCTTCCGCGTGGGCGGAGAGCTCCCCCGGGTCGGTCACGCTGCTGGGGATCTGGCTGCGGGCGGATATATAGGTCGTGCGGCGCACGTGGGTGTCTGAATCCGCCACACCGGTGCGGACAATGCCCTGATTGATCAGGTTGAACCAGTCCCCGGCATTCTGTCCCAGGAATTCCCTGAATATTCCCCCGCGCCCGTCCGTGCCGATCCAGATTTCCAGTGCCTGGAAGCCGTCATCGAAGGCGTTGGCCAGCGCCGGGTCAAGGCGCCGCTGGGTCACGTCCACGGTGGATTGCGGGGGAGTTCTACCGGTGTCGATACCCAGGCCGGAAGAGCCAAAGTGCGAGGCTATGTGGTTGATCTGTACCAGGTTGCCCTTCGGATCAGACAGCGCTTCGGCAAAAATTTCTTTGGGTGACAGCACGTAACTTGCGTATTCGGGAAAATCCATGCCTGCAGGCGCCGCCCGGCCCCAGTCCACGGTGCCGCCGCCAATCCTGCTGCTGTCCACGGTCACCGGCCAACTGTTGACATGGCCGTAGTCAAAGGGGGTGACCTCACCGCTGGGCGCGGTGCCGATCAGGTCGCTTACATCCATGTCCGCAAGTGTGCCGGTGAAATCCACACGCATGTCGTGGTCTGAGGGGGTGAAGAAATCCATGCCCTCGGCCAGGTAGGTCGCAACACGCTCGGTGCGGGTAACCTCGGCGTCCGGGCTGTCGATCGAGTGCACGTGGAAGTCGCCGTAAATGTAACTCCCGGTGTCTATCACCTGGGCCAGTTCAGCCTGTACCTCGAGGGTCTGGCCGCTGGTGATGGTAATGTCCTGTCGAAAAGCGGAGTAGCGGGGCCCGCGGGACACCACCAACTGGTAGTTTCCCGGCTCCAGGGTCAGGCGTTCGCCCAGGCCGCTGCGATCGATGAAATCGACCAGCGTAATACCGTAGGACAGTGCGTCGGAATTGTCATCGACCACCCCGGTGCGGGCGCCAAGTACGTTGTTGCCGGGCGCCGGGCTGGGATCGAAACCCACGACCTGGACTTTTGCCGGTACCGGTCCGCTGCCCCCATCGAGCGCGGTGGCGGTTACGCCAACCCGCAGGTAACCGGGGGCGGGCAGGTCAAAATCCAGCTGGCTGGTTTCGTCCCTGGTAATGGTCAGCTGTGCAGGCGAGTCACCCGCGAACAGGTAACCCTCGGCATTGGCCAGCACTTCGTAATCGTCCGGCGGCAGGCTCATGCTGTAGTTGCCATTGGCGTCCGTGCGTGAGTGCCCGGCCATAAACAGTATCGGCGGGCTGGCCTTGGCATTCACCGTCTGGTAGACCGCGATACTGGCGTTGGCCACCGGCTGGCCCGCGCTGGTTACCTTGCCGTTGAGCTGGCCGGTGTAAATGCCATCGATCTGGTTGCGAATGTCAGCGATGCTGCTGGCCGTGCCATCCCCCACCGCGAAGTACCTGCGCAGGCTCATTTCACCGTCTGCCGGAACCACGAAGTTGGGCGGTGCGCCCCCCGCTATCGAGAGGATTGCCTCGCCCAGGATCAGCACGTTGACGCCGCTGGTGGAGATGCTGGTCGTACCCTCGACCGAGTGAATAAAGCCATAGGACACACCGGCGGCGCCATCGTGGCCAGTGTAGGCCAGGTAGTTGCACTGGTCGCACTGGCCATCTTCGCAGGCCACGGCGCTGGTGGCGGGACAGCTGGCGGTAAACAGCGGCTCACCGAAACCGATACTGGGCTGGAAGGCTTCCACTTCGCCGGAGCCGTTGAGGTACTCCACCCACCAGATGCCCACGTCCTCATTACTGGAGTTTATGAGGCGGGTATCAATAGTCACATAGGGCTGGTTTTCGGCCAGGCTGTAGCAGGTTTCGATTTCCAGCGGCAGGTCGCGATCATCGGCGCTGGCGGGGAAGTTCAGGCCGAAGCCCCGGATAGTGGAGCTGCCGTTGATGAAATCCAGCAGGTCGTCAGGTCCCCGGGCGCAGACCTGGGCTGCCTCGCCCGGCGCTCCTGGCTTGGTGACCTCCACCTTGGTGTAGTTCGGGGTGTTCTCAATATTGATGCCGGTAACAAATTCTTCCATGTGATCAGGCAGGAAACTGCCGTCTGCCTGCTTGCGGCTAACGTCGATAATGTTGCCGCCATAGGTCCCTATGCCGAACCAGTTGCGTCCTGGCTTCTGGATGATCACCCTGAGCAGTTCGTTCTCAAGCACAAAATCACCGGTGGCCGAACGGGCCAGCGGGCCCTGCAGGAGATCCGATGGCTGGGTGGCTTCCCGGGCAACGGCTGTAGGCGGCGGTGGCTCCGGCGGGGGCACGACCGCATCCTTTTTGTTGTTATTGTCGCCGTCACAGCCGCTCAGGAGCAGGCAAAGCAACAACAGGGCGTGGGGGACGTGTATTTTTATCATGGTAGCAGTCTCCAGGACGCGTCAGCGCTTGTCCGTAATGACTATAGAGGTCAAACACGGGGTTTGTACAACAAAAAGCCGCGAGCCCGGTGAGCGCCAGGCCGGGCCGGAGGCGACTTGCGGGAGAGTATTCCATCCCGGGGGGGCTGCCGTGCTATGCTCGCCCGAGCGAAAGTACGATCAGCGCAGACGGATTCCGGCCAAGTGACGAGGCAGCCCATGAAAATAATCAGCACCCTATCCCGTTTACCAAAGACCCTGGCGTTTACCGCGGCGCTGTGCCTGTTGTCAGCCTGCTCCGGGGGCGGCGGTAACAATAACGGCGACAAGACGGATCCCCTGCGCATTACCAGTTTCAATATGGGTTTCGCCTTGAATTTTGTTGCCTTCACACAAGAGCGCCTGGCTGCGGACAAGGAGCTTCTGGCGAGCCACGACAGCGATGTGATTTGCCTGCAGGAGGTGTGGCTTCCGGACTATGTCGACGGTATAGCCGCGGCACTGAAGGACAACTACCCCTACATTTACACCGTGCCGCCCGAGCAGGTTTTCTCAGGTGCCCCTGCCTGCAGTAACGAGGAAATCGCGGATTTTGCCAACTGCGGTAATACGCAGTGTGCCGGCCTTTCAGGTGCCGCCCTGGTTGCCTGTGCATCCGTCCAGTGCGGCGCGCCCCTGGCCGGCCTGCCTCCGGCCTGTTTTGATGGCGTGATCGGCACCGTGGGAATACCCAATATTACAGTGGAGATCATGGTAGATACGGTGACGAAACCCACCGGCCTGTTTGCCTATGATGGTTCGCTAGGCCTTATGCTCGCATCGAAACATGAGCTGAAAAATCGCGAGTTCCAGGATTTCATCAATGACTCGAGCAGCAATCACCGGGGGGCTTTGTACGCGGAAATTGAAGTCAACAAGCAAACCCACCTCGTGGGCTGCACCCACCCGACGGCCAACCTGGAAGGTACAATACCCTATCCCGGTTCAGGCAAGCACGGCTCCTGGGAAGGCGAAAACCGCTGGATGCAGCAACAAATGATCGCCTTTGCCAACAACAAGGCGGGCAAAAAGCCGATTCTCTTCGCCGGGGACTTCAACTGTGGCCTGGCCAATGCCAGTAACGGCGTTGATCCCGAATTTCCCGAGAATTGTGCGCTGTGGACGGCAGCTGGCTTTGCCGATCCGGCGGCTGACCAGCTTCCCTGCACATTTTGCGACAGTGAAAACCTGATTCTCCAGGCGGAAAACAATGCAATCGTCGAGAACAAGCTGCTCGATCACATCTTTGTCAAAAACCTGGTAACGACCCGCCCCATACTCGCCCAGCGGGTATTCGATGACCCGATTTCCATAGAGGCAACGATTCCCCCGTCTGAGCTCCAGCCCGAGGACTCGCCGACCATGACCAGTCCCTCCGACCATTTCGGCGTGGAGCTGACGTTGCCCTTGCGCTGAAGTCGCCCGGCAGTTTGCAGATGCAAACCGGGCGCTCTTTAGGCCGGCAAAGTGCCGGGAATGCGGTGAAAGGTCGGCCTGAGATCCTTACAATAGCCCCTTTTTTCTGACAGGAGAGGCTGGATGTCACAATTCAAGCAGGAATTCGCAGCCGTCGAGGCACAGCTGACAGCGCCGGGTGCGCCCTGGGAGATCGTTGTCGGGGGCGATGGTCTGCGCCGGTACAAGCAGGCGCCATCCACGCTGGTAGAGGCGCTGGCAGTGGCGCGCCAGCACGGCGATGCTGAATTTCTGGTGTACGAGGGCGAGCGCCGCAGTTTCGCGCAGCTTATGGCGGAGGCCGACGCGATTGCGGTAGCCCTGCAGGCTCGCGGCATCGGCCCTGGCGACCGTGTCGGACTCGCCATGCGCAACTATCCCGAGTGGATGACGGTGTATATTGCCGCGGTCACCACGGGTGCCGCGATCGTGCCTGTTAACAGTTGGGGACGCCCGGCCGATGTCATCCATGCGCTTGGGGACGCGGGCGTACGGCTGGTGTTTTGTGACCAGGCGCGCTTTGACGGTATTGCCGATTGGCTTGCCGAAAAAGGCATTGACGCTGTCATAGCGCGGCCCGCGCAGGCGGATGATGCCAGGGGCATGGCGGCATTTGTTGCCCCCTTTAGCGGCATGGCGCCGCAGCCGGCGGTCATTGACGGCAGTGACCTGGCCATGATCATGTACACCTCCGGTACCAGTGGGGCACCCAAGGGGGCGGCTTCCACCCATTCGGCTATCTGCCAGGCACTTTATAATTTTGAATTCGCTGCTGCCGCGGCAGCCATGTGTAACAGCGAGACGATCGGCGCCATGCTCGAGCGCGGGTATGCGCCCACCTCGCTGCTCGCGGTACCCTTGTTCCATGTCAGTGGCTGCCATGCGCAGTTTCTCACCAGCCTGCGCGGCGGCCGCCGCATCGTCATGATGTACAAGTGGGATGTGGACCAGGCCCTGCGGTATATCGAGCAGGAGAGAGTGACCGCAGTGGCCGCGGCCCCGTCCATGGTGCTGGATTTGCTCGAGTCTCCCGCTTTTGACCAGACGGACACCAGCAGCCTGTTTTCCATCGGCATCGGTGGCGCCGCCACCCCGGCGCGGGTTAGCGGGCTGATGGAGGAAAAAATGCCTGGCAATTTCAGCGGGACCGGTTGGGGAATGACCGAGACCAATGCGCAGGGCACTTCGCTCACGGGCAAGGCCTTCGCGGCGAAGCCTGGCAGCGCCGGACTGCCGCACCCCATTGTGGAGCTCAAGATCTGCAACGAGGCCGGTGCCGCGCTTGACCCCGGAGAAACCGGGGAAATATGGGTTCGCAGCCCCTGTAATATCCGCGAGTACTGGCAGCGGCCGGACGCCAATGCCGAGGAAATCCGGCAAGGCTGGCTCAAGACCGGTGACATCGGGTACCTGGACGAGGAGGGCTTTCTGTATTTAGCGGACCGGGCCAAGGATATGATCATCCGGGGTGGCGAAAATATTTACCCCGCGGAAATCGAAAACCAGCTGATGACCCTGCCGGCGATCAGGGAAGTGGCGGTGATCGGCCTGCCGCATGAGCGCCTGGGTGAGGAAGTCGGCGTGATAGTGCACCTGGACCCGGCGCAGACCCTGACCGAGGAAGCGCTGCTGGAACACGCCCGCTCCACACTGGCGGCTTACAAGGTGCCTACCCGGGTGTTTTTTACCACGCAGGCTTTCCCGCGTACCGCGACCAACAAGGTGCTCAAGGCGCAGCTCAAGGCCGCTGTGCTCGGTAATTGAGGTGTTTGCACGCGGCCACCCTTAATTCACCGCCTGAATAGTAAAAATATTTATCATTTATTTCAGTTATGTTGCCTGTGTGACTACTATACCGACCTCTCACCAATGAGCACTGCGAGGTCCCACCATGTCACAATTCCAGCAAGATATTGATGCTATCGCCAAGCTGCGCGCCCAACAGGGTGGCACATGGGACGATATCAACCCCGAGTATGCCGCGCGCATGAAGGCGCAGAACCGCTTCAAGACCGGTCTCGATATCGCGCGCTATACCGCGGGTATCATGCGCAAGGACATGGCTGACTATGATGCGGACAGCAGCAAGTACACCCAGTCCCTGGGTTGCTGGCACGGATTTATCGGCCAGCAGAAGCTGATATCCATCAAGAAGCATTTCAACAGCACCGACAAGCGCTACCTGTACCTGTCCGGCTGGATGATCGCAGCCCTGCGGTCCGAGTTTGGCCCTCTGCCCGACCAGTCCATGCACGAAAAGACCACGGTCCCCGGCCTGATCGAGGAGTTGTATACGTTCCTGCGCCAGGCGGATGCCCGTGAACTGGGCGGCCTGTATCGCCAGCTGGATGCCGCGCGCCAGTCCGGTGACGATGTCGCCGCGAAGGCGGTGCAGAAGCAAATCGACGGGTTCCAGACCCACGTCGTACCTATCATTGCTGACATCGATGCCGGCTTTGGCAACGCCGAGGCCACCTATCTGCTGGCCAAGAAAATGATCGAGGCCGGTGCCTGCGCGATCCAGATCGAGAACCAGGTGTCCGACGAGAAGCAGTGTGGCCACCAGGATGGCAAGGTGACTGTTCCCCACGAGGATTTCCTGGCCAAGATTCGCGCGGTGCGGTACGCGTTCCTGGAGCTGGGCGTGGACGACGGCGTGATCGTTGCACGTACCGATTCACTGGGCGCGGGTCTCACCAAGCAGATTGCCGTCACCCACCAGGTGGGCGACCTTGGCGACCAGTACAACAGCTTCCTCGACCTCGAGGAACTGGAGCCGTCCGAGATGAACCACGGCGACGTGATCATCAACTACCATGGCAAGCTGGTGCGCCCGAAGCGCCTGCCTTCCAACCTGTACCAGTTCCGCAAGGGTACCGGGGAAGACCGCTGCGTTCTCGACAGCATCACGAGCCTGCAGAACGGCGCCGACCTGCTGTGGATCGAAACCGAGAAACCGCACATCGGGCAGATCGGCGGTATGGTCAAGCGCATTCGCGAAGTGATTCCCAATGCCAAGCTGGTCTACAACAATTCACCGTCCTTCAACTGGACCCTGAATTTCCGCCAGCAGGTATTTGATGCGTGGAACAAGGAAGGTAAGGACGTGTCCGCTTATGAGCGCGACAAGCTGATGAGTGTGGATTACGACACTACCGAACTGGCAGTCGAGGCAGACAACTGGATTCGCACCTTCCAGGCCGATTCCTCTCGCGAGGCGGGTATTTTTCATCACCTGATCACGCTGCCAACCTACCACACCGCGGCATTGTCCACCGACAACCTGGCCAAGGAATACTTTGGCGAGCAGGGCATGCTGGGCTACGTCAAGGGTGTGCAGCGCCAGGAGATTCGCCAGGGTATCGCCTGCGTCAAGCACCAGAACATGGCCGGGTCCGATATGGGTGACGACCACAAGGAGTACTTTGCCGGTGAAGCGGCCCTCAAGGCCGGCGGTAAGGACAACACCATGAACCAGTTTGGCTGAGTTCGCGTGGTTTGAGTGCGGGTAGCTTGCTGCCCGCACATGAAGAGGGCGGGGTTATTCCCGCCCTTTTTTTTGCCTTTATGGCCGTATACACCGTGGCCGGCGAAGGGCGCGGGTCTTAAAAAGGACGGTTCCAAATCAGAATGAGTGTGCTACATTTTCCGCACGTTTTTTCAGTTGTCGATGCAATTATTACCAGGGACCTCTATGCGCTGGGACGATATAGACAAACAGGTGTGTTCAGTTGCCAGGGCGCTGTCCATCGTGGGCGAGCGCTGGACCATGTTGATTATACGGGACGCTTTCCTGGGTACGCGTCGATTCGACCAGTTCCAGTCCAACCTGGGTATTACCCGGCACCGCTTGTCAGAGCGGCTGGGCAAGCTGGTGGACCAGGGGGTGCTGGTCAAGGTCCCATACCATGACCGACCCGTGCGTTACGAGTACCGGCTCACCCGCAAGGGCCTGGGTCTCTATCCCGTGCTGATGAGCCTGGCCCGCTGGGGGGATGAATGGATGGACAAGGGGGAGGGCGCGCCACTGGAATATGTACACCTCAAATGCGGCAAACGCACCCGCCCCATGCTCACCTGTAATGAATGCGGCGAGCAGCTGCGCCCTGAGGAGGTCAAGCCCCGGCTGGGCCCTGCACTGCACAAGCTGGTGGCGGAACTGGGGGAGGAGGGTGAGTCGCACCCGGATATTCCGCCCTTGTTACGGCGCTCCATGTGAGTCTTGATAGCAGGGGATAACCCTAATA
>JAHEBM010000012.1:27316-67917 GCA_024642245.1 Haliea sp. | reverse complement strand
TATCCTCGGTTTTTTTGCGGGACATGCAGTAGACGATGCCGGCGTCACCCGCATGTTCCTGCCGCAGGAAGTCCAGCAGTTGCTGCCTGGCGTTCTGCTTCAGGGCGATATGGTAGCGGATGTTGGGTCGATCGAAGCCGGCGCTGAATTTGTGCGCCCCGCCCAGGTCCAGCCTGTCGATAATTTCCTGCCGGGTGCGCGCATCCGCCGTTGCGGTGAGGGCGATGCGCGGAATGTCCGGGAACCGCTGGTGCAGCAGGCTCAGCTGCAGGTAATCGGCGCGAAAATCATGTCCCCATTGCGACACGCAGTGGGCCTCGTCTATGGCAAACAGGCTGACGGTGGCGCGTTCCAGCAGGTCCAGGCACCGTTCCTGGGTCAGTCTCTCCGGGGCAATGTAGAGCAGGTCCAGTTCGCCCGCCAATAACTGTGCCTCTGTCTGGCGTGCCGAGGCGGGATCGAGGGTGGAGTTCAGGAAGCTGGCCCGGACACCCAGCTGGCGCAGGGCGCTTACCTGGTCCTGCATCAGGGCGATCAGCGGGGAGATAACGACCCCGCAACCGGGTCGCACGAGCGCGGGAATCTGGTAGCAAAGGGATTTGCCGCCCCCAGTGGGCATGAGCACCAGCGCATCGCCGCCGTCCACAACGGCCTGGATGATCTCGCCCTGGGGCGTGCGGAAGGAGGGGTATCCGAATACCCTTTGCAGGATGTCTTGGGGCGTCATGGCGGTGCAGTATACCCCAGATCCGCACAGTCCCTGCTAATCATTACCGGGCGAATGACCTCTCCCGGGATGAGGTACAATCAGCACATCATTGAAAGTCGGGTAAATAGGGTATGTGGGCCTGTCCGCATTGTCGCCTGCCGCTGCAGGCCAGCCCCGATGGCGGGTCGATAACCTGTGCCCGTGGGCATGCTTTTGACCTGGCCCGCGAGGGCTACGTCAACCTGCTGAGCGCCAATCGCAAGCGAACGCACGATCCTGGCGACAGTGCCGATATGGTAGCGGCCCGGCGCCGTGTGCACGACGCCAATTTGTATGGGCCACTGGCGGAGGCGGTGTGCCAGCAACTTGCGACAACCGGGCAGGTCGGCACCGTGCTCGATCTCGGCTGTGGGGAGGGCTTTTATACCAGGGCACTGCTGCGCGCCCTGCCGGACAGTGCGGTATACGGTATCGATATTTCCCGGGCGGCCATCAGGCTGGCGGCGAAGCAGAGCAAAGAGGCGTGTTTTGCGGTGGCCAGTACCTACCAGCTGCCGCTGCCGGAGGACTCGCTGGACGCGGTGGTGCGGATTTTTGCCCCGTCTGAGGACGCCGAGGTCATGCGCGTACTGAAACCCGGTCACTGCTACCTGGAGGTAAGCCCCGGTCCGCGCCACCTCTGGCAGGTGCGTGAGGCCTTGTATGAAGAGCCCAGGGAGCATGCACCGGCGCGGGTGAATATCCCGGGCATGGCACTATCGCAGCAGGTGCAGCTGCAGTATGAGCTGGCTCCCGATGCCAGGGAACTGGCGGATATCATCAGCATGACCCCGTTCGCACATCGCGGTCAGGGGATTGGGCGGGCGCGCCTGCGGCAGGCGGGCCTGGCCGCGGTAACGATGGCGTTCTCCCTGTGTATTTTCCGGCTCGACACCTGATCCTTGTTGCTGCTTAGGGGCGCCTTGGGTCCTGCACATGACGCGCAATGACAGGGACGGAACAGGAAACTGCTGTATTTTCCGCAGTATTCCTGTATAATGGCCGGTTTTCCCTTAAAGGATAAGGCTTGATTATGGCACGCAAACCCACGCGAGCGGCGGCAAAGAAAAAGCAACCTGCAGCAGTTGAAACCTCTGAATCCATCGAAGAACAGACCAGGCTTTTCCTCAAGTCGGGCAACAAGATCGACTTTATCCAGTCCGGTGTCAGCGGGCAGCCGACCATGGCGGTCAACAAGCAGATCAAGCTTGGCAACAAGCAGAAAGCCGGCTAGGCGGTGGCTGCGGGATGTCCTTGTTGATAGGAAACAACCTGGTGGTCAGCATGCATTACACGCTGACCGGGGCAGATGGCCAGGTGCTGGACACATCGGAGGGCGCTGAGCCGTTGAATTATCTTCACGGCGCCGGCAACATCATCCCGGGGCTTGAGCGGGCACTGGTTGGCAAGGTGCCGGGCGATACTGTGCAAGTGACCGTCGAGGCAGCCGATGCCTACGGTGAACTGGACCCCAATCTTGTCCAGGTTGTTGATCGTTCGGCGTTCCAGGGTGTGGAGTCCGTCGATGTCGGCATGGCCTTCGAGGCTCGTG
Organism: Haliea sp.; assembly: GCA_024642245.1. Taxonomy (GTDB): domain Bacteria; phylum Pseudomonadota; class Gammaproteobacteria; order Pseudomonadales; family Halieaceae; genus JARRPM01. The sequence continues at coordinate 65,617 of JAHEBM010000012.1, read as the reverse complement.
GCCCTGACGGTGGCGCACAACGTATCGTGGTGACCTCTATCGAAGGCGACCGGGTCACCGTGGATGCGAATCATCCCCTGGCGGGGCAGCAATTGAATTTTGACGTCCAGGTGGTCGGGGTGAGGCCCGCTACCGAGCAGGAAGTCGATCACGGCCACGTGCACTAGCGGTACTTCGCCCTTAGCGTCGCCGCTCCCCCGGCGATATCAATCGACCCCGAGCGCTGTCTTTGCAAAAGCCAGGGCTGCAGCGGAGTCCACCCGTGAGCTGTACGCTTCCAGGAATAACTTGCCCACCACTTCGCCTGCCGGGTTGATAAGCATCATGCCCGGGTGGGGTATACCGTACTGGAAATCGCCCGGCTGGTAGTTCTCGTTCAGGATGCCCAGCGTTTTAAAGCTGAGCCCGTCCACGTCTGACAGGACAGGGAATTCGATCCCGAACTTATCGATAAAGGCTTGCTGTAGCGGGGGGGCGTCATAGGTGATTGCCACCAAACCGATGCCGGCCGCTTCGAATTCCTGTCGGTATTGTTGCAGCTGGATCATCTGGCGCATGCAATAGGGGCACCAGTCCAGGGATCGACTGGCGATGAACAGGGTGCCGTTTTTACCAGCGAACTCCTCTATCAGCATGATGTCCCGACCCTGGTAGGTCGCGCGCAAACCCGGAAAATGCGAGCCCAGTGCCGGACCCGGGTCGAACTCATCGGTGTCGTCCTGGACGAACATGTTTTCGGTGAGCATGGCAAATGCCAGCTCCTTGAGCGACTCCCGATAAAGGTAGCCAAGGACCAGTGCCACCAGTACTACCAGTGTGATTGTCAGCAGCTTTCTTTGCATACCGGATCTGGCCATGGCTTCGCTCACCGCGTCATCACGAGATTATCAGGTTCTTCAGTTTAGCCGATCCGGCCCCCGTGTCCCACGGCAGTTGTCCCGGAGCACCGCTAGCGCGTATCCTTCATGCCTGCGATCGGCGATAACGGGTTAGGGCTATGTTGGATCAATTGCTTGTTGCCGGGCTGTTTTTCGCCCTGGTGACCAGCCTCATAATGACCTCCTGGTCTGCCGTCTGGGTTTTCGCATCCGCCATGCTGCTGGCCTACTTCATGGGCCTTGTCGACACCGCCGAGGTATTGTCCAAGGCAACCAATTCCGGCTTGGTCACACTTATCCTCTTGCTGCTCGTGTCGATCGGCCTGGAAAAGCTGTCCTGGCTGACGCGCCTGTCCGGTAAGTTGATATCGCAAAATTACCCGGTGAGCCTGTTGCGAATGGGTTTTTTTACCGCGCTGTTTTCCGCCTTCGTCAACAATACCGCGGTGGTGGCCACCCTGGCCCATACCGTACGCAACAATCGCCATCACCCCGCATCGAAGTTGTTGTTGCCGCTGTCCTACACCGCGATTCTTGGAGGTACGGTGACCCTCATAGGCACATCGACCAACCTGATTGTCAGCAGTTTCCTGGAGGATGCCACCGGGCAGGGGCTGGCGTTTGGCGATTTTCTCTGGGTAGGTCTTGCCGTTACTGTGACCGGCCTGCTCGTTATCCTGGGCAGCTCCCGCCTGCTGCCCACGGGTAGCACTGGCCAGATCGATATCAACGAATACCTGATCGAGGTTGAGGTAGATGACGCTTCAGGTCTTGTGGGCAAGAGCATTCTGGAAAACGGACTGCGTGAACTTGAGGACCTGTTCCTGGTCGAGATAGTGCGCGGCAGTCACCTGATCTCGCCGGTGGCGCCGCAGGAATATATCGAGCCCGGCGACAAGCTGATCTTCTCCGGTGACATAAAGCAGGTCGATGCCCTTGAAGCTTTCGATGGCCTCAGGCTTTTTGCCGTGGAGGAGGGCCTGCTGCGAACCAACATGACGGAGGTCATCGTCATGCCCGGCGCCACCATCGAGGGCAAGACGGTCAAGGACAGCGGTTTTCGCTCCCTGTTCGATGCCGCAGTCGTGGGTATGCGCAGGGGCGGAAAGCGCCTGTCGGGCAAGCTGGGTAACATCACCATTCAGGCCGGTGACAATATGATGCTGGCGGTGGGGCCCGACTTCAATGAGCGTAAGAACCTGGACAAGAATTTCCTGGTCATCAATGACTCTGTAGGCAAGATCAAGACCACGCCGTTCCAGGATTATTTCATTACCGGTGTATTGATGCTGGTGATCGCGCTTGCCTCGATGGAGCTGATACCCCTTATCAAGGGCGTCACTTTCCTGCTGGTCTGCATGCTGGCCCTTGGGGTGGTTCGAGGATCAGAGTTGCGACGACGATTTCCGTTTGAGTTGTGGATTATCATTGCCTCGGCGCTGACCCTGTCCCAGGCGCTCACCAATTCCGGGCTGGTTGCGGTACTGGCCGATGTGCTCCATGACGGCCTGGAACACATGGGACCCTATTCGGCGCTGGTCGGCATCTACTTTGGCACGCTTCTGCTGACCGAGGTGATGACGAATAACGCCGCTGCGGCCCTGAGTTTTCCCATAGCCTACGGCCTGGCCGAGAGCTATGGCATCAGCCCCATGCCTTTTGTAATGACGGTAGCCTATGGCGCCAGCGCGAGCTTCCTGACGCCGTATGGCTACAATACCAACCTGATGGTGCAGAACCTCGGGGGCTACGAACTACGCGATTACTTTCGCGTTGGACTGCCGCTGTCCATAGCCTATTCGGCGACCGCTCTCATCCTGATACCGCGGATATTTCCTTTTTAGCTACTGGCGGTGTCGGCGTAAAACTGGCCGTACCATTTGCGGAACTTGGCAAAGGGGCCGTCGTTGTCGCACAGCATCGGCTTTTCGAAATATTTTTTGCGGGACCAGATAATCTGGTCCTCGGCCATTTGCTTGCAGATATCCCTCACGATAGCATCGGCAACCCCTCCCACCGGCTCCTTGCCGTCCACCTTCTTCTGGATAAAGGCATAAAAAGCACGGGAGTTCTCCTTGTCTACCGGAGTCAGGTTGGCCATCAGCACGGTTTCGCAAATTCCACTGAAGCGCACGGTGGCCTGACCGGGTCCGGTGCTGTTATTGGCGATAATCCCGACGATTTCTCCCCTGGGGGTCGCCAGCTTGCTGACCAGTTTGCCTCTTCGGTAGACACCGTCGAATTCCATCACTTCGGGGGTGGGGATATTCTGGGTGCCATGCACATAGAGGAAATGCGCCGGGTCCACTGCATTTTCGCCGATTTCCTGCAGGTGGGTGTTGATGTCCCACCCGTGCAACTTGGGTTCGCCCCATTCCTCGTTGGCCGCATCGGCCTCAGGGATGGTTTCCGGTTCGAACTGGGGTGCCAGCCCCGCAGGGTGGTACCACACGTAGATCACCTGGTTCAGTTCCCGCACGTGCCAGGGTCGTATCACCTGCTCGCCCTTGGCAATTTTGGGGGGGAGTCGGTTGGCGTAGGGGATGTCGGTGCACTGGCCATCACCATTGTATGCCCAGCCGTGGAAAGGGCACACGATGGAATCCCCGACCACAGATGCGCCGCCACCGGCCTGGTCGCGAATACCGTAACCCAGGTGCGCGCCCATATGTGGGCAGTAAGCGTCGAGAACCCGGGCTTCACCCTTCTCGGTGCGGAACAGCACAAGGTCGGTATCAAAGTAGCGCAGCGGCATGGAGGTAGCGACCGCCAGGTCGTGGGAGTAGGCTACCTGGAACCAGCCAAACGGTATGGACATGGGAATTCGTTCACTCATAAACGTTACTCGCGTTATCTGTGTGCGGTTGGTGAAAGACAGGGTTGCCATTGTGGGACACGCAGGCGAGGAATGTAACGGGTTGCAAATCCTGATTGCCTCGTTACCTGAGCAAATAGCTAAACCCCGCACGGAAATCCGCGATCGCCGCTGCGCTTCAGTCGGCGAGGCGGGCGGTGCGCGCGGTGCTTATAACCCGAGGTGTAGCAGGTACTTCAGGTGTTCCAGGCCAATGTCTGCATTTTTGCCGCTGCCGCCGGGGGCGCTGTCGGCCCCGAGGGTATAGAGGCGGTACTCCTGAGCCACGCCCCCCAGTGCGGAGCGCTCATACAGGTAGGGCTGGCCCCAGGGGTCCTTGGGCAGGATGGCAATATAGCCGCCGGGTTTGAATTTCAACGGTAGCGGGGGCGTGTCGGTGGGTGCCACCAGCGCTGCCAGGCCCTGCTCCGAGGAGGGCAGGGAATAGTTATCGGCCTCGTACTGCGCCAGTGCCGACTGGATTTCCCTGAGGTTACCGGAAATGGTGGTCAACTGGTTTTGCGGGTCTTCCAGTGGGCCTATGCCCAGGGTCTTCAGGAGGGCAGCCGCAGCATCCTTGCTGCACAATATTTCCCAGTCCTGGTTTGAAGGCCTGTCGTCCGCGGCGTTGCCGTAGCTTATAAAACGGCGAAAATGCCGGCTTCCCCTCATCGGGTCCGTCAGGCGAAACTCGCCGCAGACCGCGCCGTCGGGAAAGGCCTCGAGGTTCTGGAACTCCATTGCCGATTTTTCCGACACGCGGGATTTGAGCAGCTCCTGCGCCTGCTCGATGCGATTGGAACATGCGGACAGCAGCACAACCGCTGCCAGCAACGGAACCCATTTTACCAACACTGTACCCTCCGGGAATGATTTGCGCTGCCGGGCATTGAGCCCCCAGCCTACGATTTCGCTTTGGCTTGTTTCGGCCGGGCCTTTGCCTGCCCGCTGGCCTTGGCTTTCAGTCGGGGGGCGGTCTTCGTCCCGGCGGAGGCCTTGCGCGCGGAGGGCGCCCTGGCGGGCGACTTGCGCCGGTGCAGTCCCGCGGCATCCTCCAGTTCCACCAGGGATTCCTCCATGTAGTCGATCAGCCGCTGTACCTGGGGCACCGATTTCCGGCAGGCAACGATGCCGAAATCGAGGCTGTCGTTATTGCTTACCAGGGTAAAGTTGACCGCCGAGCCGTCCATCGGGATGGACACCGGGTACATACCATCGAGGCGGGCGCCGTTCCAGTAGCGCTTCTCCCGGGGGCCCGGCACGTTGGAAATAACCGTGCTGAAGGCCGGAAACCGACTGGCCAGGCCGGTCAGCGTGGTCAGCAACAGGGGCGCCTGGCTGACCGCGGTGTAGGCCTGGATCTCTCCCGCGGACATCTGCTGTAGCTGCGCCTTGGAAGCATCCATGGATTCCTTGATCTGGCGGAAGCGCTTGGCAGGATCCCGCACGTTAGTGGCCAGGTCGGCTATTACCATGCCTACCGCATTGGCGGAATCCACGTCGCCGGCGGCGCGCACCGATACCGGCGCCATGGCCTTGAGGGAAATTTTCGGCAGGTCGCGTTGCTCCTGCAGGTGTTTGCGCAGCGCGCCGGCGCACATGGCCATGACGGCGTCGTTCAGGGTGCCGTCGTAAGCTCGCCCCATGGCGCGCACGCGCTCGAATGGCCAGGACTGGGCGACGAAGCGACGGGCGCCAGTGATATGCGTGCTCACGGACGAGCGCGGTATTTGATGGAAGGGTACGGACATGGACTTGTTGCGGCCCAGCCAGACATTGGCCGATTCGCGCAATGCACGAGCTACATTGACGGTGCCTCCCAACTGGTTCCTCAGCGCCTCCACCACCGCGGTGACCTCGGACTCCTTGGGGCTTACCCGCTTGCCCTTGTCGCCTTCCAGCAGTTTTTTGTAGTTGTCATAGGCCTCGCGTGAAAAAGGTGAGATCTTGACCTTGGAATGGGCGTTGGTGGAGTACATGCTCATCATCATGTGCATGGCGCCCACACCGTCGATAGCGCAGTGGTGAGACTTGAAGTAGGTCGCAAACTGGCGGTTTTGCAGGCCCTCGATCAGGTGCATTTCCCACAGGGGCCGGGAACGGTCCAGCAGGGTGCTGTGCAGGCGTGACACCAGCGCGAACAGCTCCCGGTAACGACCCGGCTTGGGCAGGGCGGAATGGCGCACATGGTATTCCATGTCCATCTCATCCTCTTCTTCCCAGAAGACATTACCGGCGACCCCCATGGCCCCCATTTTCAGTTTTTCGCCAAAGGGGCGCCTCAGTTCGCCGTCATAGCGCAGGATATTTCCCAGGTTGGCAAGGAATGACGCGTCGTCGACGTCCTTGGGTAGGGTAAACAGGTTCAGGCCGCCCACATGCATGGGAGTGCGGCGCGATTCCGAAAGGAGGAAAAAAGCATCTGTGAGCGGCATTCTGCGCATGGGGACGACTCCTGGAGTTCTCGTGCTGGTCTGTTTAAGCGGGTATTGCCGCAAGAATAGACTATTCGTCTGGCCGAGTGAAATAGATACTTGGCTTGCACACGGCGATGTCGCACCTGCCCGCGTGCGATTGCTGCTTATCGGGCTCTTCCTGGCCGGTGGCATGACTATTTGTCCCGTGTGCAGGGCGTGCGCCTGCCATTTTCGGCGATACTCCCGATTCGGGAAAATACGTGATACTCGGCAGGGAGATTGGAAAATGGTACTGGAAGGAAAAGTGGCGTTGGTTACGGGCGCGGGGCAGGGAGTGGGCCAGGGGATTGCCCTGGCGTTGGCGGCCGCCGGCGCCAGGGTAGCAGTGACCGGTCGCACCGAGGCCAAGCTGGCGGCGACCTGTGACATCATAAGCCGGCGCGGCGGGACCGCCATGCCCATGGTCTGCGATGTCCGGTCCGCGGCCTCCCTGGAACAATGCGTTGCGGCTGTGGTATCACACTTTGGTGGGCTCAACATTCTGGTAAACAATGCCCAGGAGGTCCCGCTGGGCACCTTGCATGAGCTGAGCGAGGAGAGCTTCGCCGCCGGTTGGGAGTCCGGCCCCCTGGCGGTATTTCGTACCATGAAACTGTGCTATCCCCACTTGAAGGGGGGTGGGTGCATCGTCAACCTGGCCAGTTCCTCGGGCAAGCGCTGGGATATGACCGGGTTCGGGGGCTACGCCGCGACCAAGGAGGCAATACGCTCACTCACGCGGGCCGCGGCTTGTGAGTGGGGCGGGGAGGGGATACGCACCAATGCCATTCTGCCACTGGCCGGCTCGCCCGGCATGGCCTGGTGGATTGAGCACAAACCCGAGGAGGCGGCGGAGTTCCTCGATACGCTTCCCATGCGGCGGGTGGGTGACTGTGAGCGGGATATTGGTGCTTTTGTCGTCATGTTGTGCAGTGACGCGGCAGGCTATATAAATGGACAGAGTATCGGCGTGGATGGCGGCCAGGCGCTGCTGGGTTAGGGGCGGCCCCGAGACAGCGGCTTTTAACATGAGGAATATCCCGTGCGGGTCATGATTACCGGTGCCACCGGCTTTGTTGGTTACCATACGGCCATGGCACTGCTTGGGGCAGGGCATGAAGTGAGCCTGCTGGTGCGCAGCGAGGAGAAAATGGCGCAGCTGTTCGGGCGCGGGCGAATCCGGCATTTCACCCTGGGTGACATTACCGATGCGCGGCAGGTGCGCCGGGCATTAAAGGGCTGTGATGCGCTGGTGCATTCGGCAGCCATGGTCTCGACCCACGCAGCGGATGCCGAGGCGGTCTACCGGACCAACGTCGATGGCACGGCCACGGTTATCGGGGCGGCACTGGAGCAGGGGGTGGGCCGGGTCATTCATGTCTCCAGTGTCACCGCGCTGTATAACCCGTCAGCCGGCGTGCTCGACGAGAACTCGCCTCCCGGCACGGGGGCCACCGGCTACGGGCGCTCCAAGGTGGCCTGTGAGCGGTATGTGCGGCAATTGATGGCCGCCGGTGAGCCGGTGAGCGTGACCTACCCGGCAACCGTGATAGGGCCGGATGACCCCGGGCTGACCGAGGCCCATGTGGGCTTGCGCACCTACCTGCGGCAGTTTGTGCCGCTGATGCCCTCCGGCACCCAATACGTGGATGTGCGCGATGTCGCCCTGGCCCACCTGCGCCTGCTGGAGGGGTACGGCCCGGCAGGCCGCTACATCCTCGGTGGTCACTATGTGCCCTGGGTCGAGTTGGGCGCGCTGCTGGAGGAGGTCACGGGCCGCAAGCCACTGCAATTGCGACTCAACGCCCGCCTGATGCGGCTTGCGGGCAGTGTCTGCGACCGCATTGGCGGCCATATCCGGCTGGACCTGCCCCTGACGGCGGAGGGCATAGCCTACGCAACCCACTGGGTGCAGATGGACAGTCGGGGGACGGAGCGTGACCTGGGGCTCAAATTCCGGCCGGTTGAGGACTCTTTCCGGGACGCCATCGGCTGGCTGTGTGCGGCGGGGCATATCACCGCAAAGCAGGCCGGACGTGCCGCCTGAGCCCGGTTTGCGCCCCCGACTCCTCACGAAATTTGTTTCAAATCAATAGGCCTGGCTTCTTGTTCCGTTATAGTTAAGTGGTATTATGGCGCCATAACGAATAAGGGATTCGCGTGGTACCCGACCCGCTGCAACAACCAGAGACCGTCCACAAGACACTCGTTGGCCCGTGTTCCGTCCTTGTCGCCTGATCCGGTTATGCCCGGGCGGTGGGGAGGGTGATCAGCGGTGCCGGTTGCGTAGCCGGGCTGCGTAATCTTTGGTAAGAGTTGGCTAAATCTTTAAAATGCATGGCTAAATGCCGCTAGGGTATTTATCGTGTGGCGAGGATAAAACAGGATTGCGGCGGCGGCGGCCATCGCAGCGATGATAAGGGCGGCGGACCGCCTGGTAAAAGTTCAAAACTAACTATACTAAAATGCTCAGAGGGAAAGTCTCATGAAGAAAAAAGTGCTCGCATTGTCCGTACTTGCTGCCGTCAGCTCGCAGGCCGGCGCATTTCAGTTCGACACGGGGGAAGACTGGAGTATCCGTTGGGACAACACCCTGAAGGGCAACGTCGCGGCCCGTGTCGACTCGGCCAAGGCTCGCATGGTCGATCCCAGCAATTTCGCCAACGCGCGCCTGTTTGACGACGCCGATTACTCGGTGAACCGCAAGAACGGGGGCATCAACAGCGCCCGGGTCGACGTGCTGAGCGAGATGGACGTCATCTGGAAGGATAACTGGGGTTTCCGGGTCAGCGCCGCCGGCTGGTACGACGCCGCTTACGAGGACAGCGACAACCCGAAAAGTGGCACCCTGCCCGTAACGGGGCTGGCCTATGACTATTCCTGGGCCGGACTGGACTACAAGCCCGGTGAATACAGCAGCGATGCGGAAGACCTGAGCCTGCTCGGTGGCGAGTTGCTGGACGCTTTCGTTTTTGGCAACTGGAACATCGGTGATATGGCCCTGGGCGTCAGGGCGGGCCGACACACCATCTACTGGGGCCAGAGCTTGTTCGGCAACGGCGCTATCACCGGTATCGCCGGCTCGATGGCCGCGATCGACCAGAGCAAGGGTCTGGCGGTGCCGGGCACCGAAGTAAAGGAACTGTTCCTGCCGGCGAACAAGATCTCGACCGTGTTCCAGATGACGGACAACTTCGAGTTGAGCGCCTACTACGAGTTTGAGCACCTGGTACACCGTTTTCCCGAAACAGGCACTTTCTGGAGCCCGAACGAGGTGCTGACCCAGAATTCCCAGCTTGCCGTGCTGGCCGCGGGCAGCGCGACAACGCCCAGGACAGGTTTCAGGATCAGGGATGACAAAATAGAGGATTCCGGGGAATTTGGTTTCAATGTGGGATACACCATCGATGCCTGGAACCTGGAAACCCAGCTGGTGTATATCAAGGGTTCCGACCGACTGCTGAGCGGTGTTTATGGGTCCAGGGGCGGTCTCGACCCCGATGTGGTGGCCCAATACCGCAAGCCCTGGGACGAGGGCGGCTCCAATGCGAACGTCATCGGCGAATGGGGCTGGGTCTACAAAAAGGATGTAGAGACGTTCGGCCTGTCCCTGTCCAAGGAGATGTTTGAAATCAGCTTCGGTATGGATATCGTCTACAGGCAAAACACCGGCCTGAACCCGGATTTCCTTCCCTCCTTCATTGGTCGGGCACCTGGTTCAACCCCCGCGGATTATTCGCCGGACCCCGATAACTTCCCCGGGCCGACTGGCGACATCTGGGGCGTGGTTGTCAATGGTATCGGTTTCCTGAGCCCCGACTGGGGACTGTGGGACGGTGGTACCTACGCCGTGGAACTGACCTCGAGCTGGCTGGATGATTTCAAGGAGAATGAAGCGTTTGCCCATCCTGCCATCAGCAAGGGCCGTGTTACCACCCAGATCGCCGTGAAGTTCAAGCCGACCTGGTTCCAGGTGTTCCCCGGCTGGGATATGGACGTGCCGTTCAGCGTGTCTTATGGCATCGATGGTGAACAGCCTCCCCAGTCTTCGGTCACGCAGGAAGAACTTGGCAGTGCCAGTATCGGTCTTGATTTCATTGTCGACCAGACCTGGAGCCTGGCGGCTTCCTATGTCGACTATTTCGGCCCGGTAGCCAACGGTACCGCCGGCGGCCTGGTGGACAAGGACACCGTCTCACTGACTATCAAGAGGACTTTCTAGAAGACTTGATAAAATAGCCACCACAGTGGGTATATTTGGTCTATAACTAGTTGGGTATGGCGCGCGGCTGCGTCTGGCCTGGCCTGGAGAAGGGCGCGGCTTAGGCCGCGCCCTTTTTATTTACATCAGAACCAAAAGTGGAAGCAGTATCATGGCAATAAGAAAAGCACTGCTCGGCGTAATGCTGGGCGCATTGTTACTACCCTGCACCTTGGCCTACGCCAAAACTTACGATGTCCTGACCCTGCCATCTGCACCGTCCGCCATGGCAAGCAAGGCCCCGATCTTTGTCATCAAGAAGTTCGGTAATCGGTATTACGCGGCTGGCTCCCGCGGCCATATCATCTTTTCTGACGACAACGGGGCGACCTGGACCCAGGGCGCGGTGCCGGTGCGCTCCACTATTCTGGACCTGGATTTTGCCAATGCCGACCAGGGCTGGGCCGTCGGCCACGAGGGTGTCATCCTGCACACTGCGGACGGGGGAAAAACATGGGAACTGCAGTACGACGGACTTCGCTACGGCAAGGAGGGCCTGGCGTTTTACACCAAGCTAGCAGAGGAAAACCCTGACAACGAAACTTACTCGTACCTCGTAGGGGAAATGGAGTTTGCTATCGAGCAGGGTGCCGACAAACCGTTTTTCGTTGTGAAGATGCACGATGACAAGCGCGGCCACGCGGCTGGCGCCTACGGCATGATGATGGTGACCTACGATGGTGGCAAGACCTGGGAACATCGCTTGCACACTGTCGACAATGAAAATTTCAACCACATTTTCGATTTTGCACCACTGCCTGAGCCAGGACGCTTCTTTCTCAGTGGAGAGGCTGGCTTGTTGCTGTTGGGGGATGCCGCAGGTGAACAAGCGCAAAGGGTACAATCCGTGCCGTGGGAAGGCAGCTTTTTTACCACGATAGACGCGGCAGACGGCGCCATTGTCATCGGTGGTCTTCGGGGCAGAATGTTTCGCACCGCGGATGAGGGTGCAACCTGGGAGGTCGTTGACAAACCGCCGACGAGTGCAATCGTCGCAGAGAGGCGCCTTGCGGATGGCAGGCTGGTCGCGGGTGGTGTAGGCGGTGAAATTCTTGTGAGCAGGGATAACGGAGTGAGTTTTACCATGAGCTCTGCCTCAGGGACGGCCGGGCCCATATTTGACGTGATCGACGGAGCCGGGAGCACGCTGTTGATAGCAGGCCCCAGAGGCATCAAGACGGCTACTCTCGAACAGTAATAACAAAGAATTCTTGGAGAATCACTGATGGCCCATGCACAAGAATCTGATCTGCCCGTCATAGCAGACCTTCATAAGTTTGATTTTCAGTCCGGGACATTCCTGGAGAGACTGGTGTTCAACAATCGCCCGATCGTCATGGTCCTGTGCCTGATCACGACCCTGATCCTGGGCTTCCAGGCCACCAAGGTCCAGCTGCAGGCCGGCTTTGAGAAAATGCTGCCCAAAGCTCACCAGTACGTCCTCAACTACCAGGCGAATGCCGGGGGCCTGAAGGGACTTGGCAATAACCTCCGGGTTATTGTGGCGGTCAAGGACGGCACAATATTTACCGCGGAGAACATGAAGTTTGTCTCGGATGTAAACGACGAACTGTTCTTTATGCCGGGTGTCGATCGCAACGGGATGAAGTCAATCTGGACGCCGAACACCCGCTGGCGGGTGGTGACGGAGCAGGGTTTCGAGGGTGGGCCGGTTATTCCAGGTGACTACAACGGATCAGAGCGATCTATCGAGGAAGTGAAGGTCAATATACAGCGCGCGGGCATCATTGGTGACCTGGTCGCCAATGATGAGAAATCCGCTGCAATCATTGTTCCGCTGCTGGATATCAATCCTGAAACGGGCGAGCGCCTCGACTATGCCGATCTCGGCAATAAGCTGGAGGAGATTCGCGACCGCTTTACGGACGGTGACCCGAACAGGTCGATTCATATTATCGGCTTCGCGAAATTGATCGGCGACCTGATTGACGGACTCTTTGCCGTTATGGCGTTTTTCGGTATTGCGGTAGTCATCACGATTATTCTGCTTTATTGGTACACCCGCTGTCTTCGTTCAACCCTGATGGTAGTCGGCTGTACGCTGGTTGCTGTTTCCTGGCAGATGGGCATCCTGGCTACCCTGGGCTACGAGCTGGATCCCTTCTCTATCCTGGTGCCTTTCCTTGTTTTTGCTATCGGTGTCAGTCACGGGGCGCAGAAGTTGAACGGCATCATCCAGGATATCGGCAGGGGCACGCACCGCTACATCGCCGCTCGCTACACGTTCAGGCGCTTGTTCCTGGCGGGTGTGACCGCCCTGCTGTCCGATGGCGTGGGATTCGCAGTGCTGATGATTATCCAGATCCAGGTGATCCAGGATCTTGCCATCACCGCGAGTATTGGCGTCCTGGTACTGATTTTCACCAACCTGATACTTATCCCTGTCACCCTGTCTTACACCGGGGTGGGCAAAGTCTGTGCGGAACGGGCTTCGGTGCCGGTGAAAGAGATCGAGGATATGCACTGGTTGTGGCGTTTCCTCCTGATCTTCACCCACCGCACTCCGGCCGCTATCGCTATTGTGATTTCAATTCTGATGTCTATCGGCGGCTATTTTGTATCGGAAGACCTGCAGATCGGCGACCTCGATCCCGGTGCCCCTGAACTGCGTGCGCATTCGCGCTACAACACCGATGTTGCCTACATGATCAAGAGCTACTCGGTTAGTACCGACGTGTTTGCCGTCATCGTAAAAACGCCTATGGACCAGTGTGTGGACTACGAAAGCCTGAGTCTTGCCAACGAACTGGAGTGGCGTTTGCGCCAGGTGAAGGGCGTCGAAGACGTGCGCGGCCTGAACGTGCGTACCCGGGAAATCATGGCGGGCATCAACGAGGGCTACCCGAAGTGGATGGTGTTGTTCCGCAACCAGGACACGATCAACTATGCTGTCACGGAGCTGGTAAACCTCGACTACGTGGATCCCGGTTGCTCGCTGTGGCCGTTGATTGTCTACCTGGCTGACCACAAGGCGGCCACGCTCACCGGGGTAGTGGATGCCCTTGAGTTGTTCAATGAGGAATGGCCGAGCGCCAAGGCCGAATTCCTGGGTGCTGCGGGGAGTTCGGGCTTTGAGGCAGCGACCAACATTGTGGTCAAGAAAGCCAACAAGGAGATGCTGTACTATGTTTACGGCGCGGTGATCCTGTTATGTATGCTTACCTTCCGCTCCGTCCCCGGTGTGATCTGTGCCGTGTTGCCATTGATGATGACCTCAATTCTGTGCGAGGCCCTGATGGTGTGGCTGGGTATCGGGGTAAAGGTGGCGACCCTGCCGGTAATCGCACTGGGTGTCGGTATCGGTGTGGACTATGCCCTGTATGTGCTCACGGTCATATTGGCCAAGCAGCGCGAGGGCAAGGACCTGACCACCGCTTACTACGAAACCCTGAATTTTACCGGACGCGTGGTAGCGCTGATTGGCGTCACACTGGCGGCAGGTGTGGTTACCTGGGCCATGTCGCCGATCAAGTTCCAGGCCGATATGGGTATCCTGCTGACCTTTATGTTCCTGTGGAATATGTTTGGTGCGCTGATTCTCATGCCGGCTCTTGCATCGTTCCTGCTCAAGCCAGCGAAAGTGGATACTACCGCCTGATGGCGAACTGATCCGCTACGCGGCATTGCAGTGCCAGAGGCCATGGGTGAAGACCTGTGGCCTTTTTTCTTGTTGAGTGAGTCAAGGGCAGGCGTTGCGGCGCAGCGTGGGATAACAGCCGGTGGATATAATCCGACCGGAGCGTGCCGGGTATTGCCCACCACAAACGGAGAAAGTGGATGCGCCACAGTTTATTTCTTATATGCATTGCGGTGCTGGTCACTGCATGCGCGCCAGGCATTGAGCAAGAGGCCAGTAGTGAATTCTCCGCCGAAGAACTCTACCCGGTGCGGGGTTCGGGTTTCGCGCAGGCCTTCGTGCGCCGTGATGCCGGCCTGGCCTCTTACCGGGAGGTGATCGTAGAACCCCTGGGGGTCGCTGACATCGACATTCCTCGCACCGCGGTAGCGGGAACCCTCCGGCGGGACTGGCAAATGACACCTGAAAAGGAAGCCGGTCTTACGGCCGAGTGGGGTCGCGCCATGAACAGGGCATTTTCCGGCTACCCGCGGGTGGCCAGCGGGCAGGGCGTTGTTCGTATCGCCGCAAGATTGACCCGTATCGCACCCGGTAGGCCAACGGCTACGACTATCGGGGGGGAATTGCAGCCCCCCGGCTCCACCCAGGATGCGGTAGAAATATCCGCCGAATTTCGCCTTTACGACGACGCGAACGGCAGGCTGCTGGCAGTGATACGAGATACCCGCTCGATCATCTCCGTGTCGATGTCGAGAACGGCGCCGGTGACAGTGGTGAAGTTATTCGGCTCCTGGGCCGCCACGCTGCATACGCGGATCTCGGGGAAATAATAGGTCAGCCCCCGACTGGCTGGCGGTACCGGGTTTCCATGTGTTCAGTGCTTGTCAGCGCAGCCTGTTTGGTCCAGGCCGTGCTTGTCCTGCCATACCGCCAGAGCCAGTACCGATGCGTACAATGAAAGGATAAGTGCCATGATGTGTACCTCTTTACGTTTGTGTCGGACAGCCTCCTGTCCGCCTGAAAACGAAAATAGGGGCGGCCACCTGATTCTTCAAATGGCATGAATTCACCTGTAATATGAATTTGGTTCATAATACAGGACGGTAAATCGGTGGATATACGTGATCTGGGTCGCCTCGACCTGAACCTGCTGGTAGCGCTGGAAGCGCTGCTCGAGGAGGGTAACGTCTCCAGGGCGGCAGACCGGCTGTTTGTGACCCAATCCGCAATGAGCAAGACGCTCGGCAGGCTGCGACAGCTTTTCGACGACCCGCTTTTTATCCGCAAGGGTGCGGGCATGGTGCCAACCCCGCGGGCAGTGCAGTTGGCGAGCCAGTTACCGCAGGTCTTGTTGGCCGTGCAGGAGATGCTCGCCCCCCTCACCTTTGACCCACTCACTTATGTCGGGCATTTCAGCCTCCTCGTGCAGGGGCATATGGGCCTGTGGGTGATACCCCGGCTGATCGAGCGCCTGGCCGGGAGTGCCCCGCATATCCGGCTGAGCGCCCTGTCCCGTGTCGATGGCGCATTCGAACAGCTCAACACCGGAAAACTGGATTTCGTGCTGCAGGCAGAACTGCATCGCTACCCACAGGATCTGCGCCTGACCACCCTGGGCTATGCGCCGCCGCTGCTGCTGGCCCGCAAGGGACACCCGCTGGAAGGCAAGACATTTACCTGGCAGGAGGTCATGACGTATCCGCATGTCCAGTTGCTTGTCGATGGGCTCAGGGATATCCATTTTCACACATCCGCAGAATCAGCATTCATGCGGCACATGGCTACAGCCGTGCCTGAACTGGTCACCGACCAGTTGCTGACGGCAATCCAGGTGGTGCGCTCCTCCGACTATTTGCTTCCAGCCCCACCGCTGTTTATGGAGCAGGCGGATATCTGGGGTGAGTTGATTGCGCTGCAACTGCCGCAAGGGGAGCAGGTTTCGCTCAAGTATGTCATGGTGAATCACCAGCGGGTCAATAACTCGATTGCCCATGCCTTTCTATATGGCGAGATTTTGCAGGTTGTCGACGATTTCCGGGCGAGGCATGGCCTGCCGTCTTTGGCCCAGTTGCGGGCTGCCAGGAAGTTGGCTTACTAGGTGCGCTCAGCACTGGCGGGGTCGCGTTGCAAGCTGATATCCTGTCGTGAAGACTGGAGAAAATAACAGGGAATTTCCTTATTATGCGTCGCTTGGATAAAACGGCAGGATCTTTGTTTTTGAGCGCACTGGTGGTGTTGCTCGTTCATTCAGGCGCCCGTGCGGCCAGTGTGAAGGATAGCCTTGATGTGGTTACTGCAACCAATAGCAGCGCGGCATCCTCGCAGCAGAAGATCGACGACTTGTCCCGAGAGACGCGCAACCTGCTCGAAGAGTATCGCAAGCTGATCGATGGCTCTGAATACGAGGCTGCCTATACCCGTGAACTGCAGGAACTGGAGCAGAGCCAGGCACAGCAGATAGCAGCCCTGCGGGAACAGATAGTCCAGGCGAGGGTTACCCAGCAACGGATTGTGCCGTTGATGCGAAGCATGGCTGATTCGCTTGAGAAATTTGTCGTGCTTGACCTGCCATTCCACCAGGAGGATCGCATCGCCGCGGTATTCGATCTCAAGGAGCGCCTGCGCCGGCCGGATTTATCCGTGTCCGCAAAATTCCGAATATTGCTGGAGGCCTACCAACTGGAGCAGGACTACGGCGGCAATATCGAGTCATGGCGCGGCCCACTGCAGCTTGAGGGAGAGGAGCTTTCGGTTGAATACCTCCGGATTGGACGCGTGGCCCTGTATTTTCAGTCGCTGGATGGCTCCAGCAGCGGTTACTGGAATGCGAAGGAGCAAAACTGGGCGCCGCTTGATGAACGTTACGGTCGAGGGCTTGTTCAGGCCCTGCGCGTGGCTCAGAACCTCACAGCGCCACAGCTGCTTTATTTGCCGCTGCCGGTCGTTGGGGGTGAGTCATGAGCCGTTTGCTCGTGGGCTTTTTGCTGGCACTGGCGCTGGGCGCACCCAGCTATGGCCAGGAATCGACTGGTACGCAGCAGATTACCAGCCTGGACCAGCTTCTCGATTCCGTCAGACAGGAACAGCAGCGACAGCGAGCGCGCAACGACCAGAGGGAACGCGAGTTTTTGCGGGACAATACGCGCCAGAAGGAATTGATCGCCCAGGCCAGGCGCGACTTTGATAAAAGGCAAAGGCAGAACCAGCCCCTGGTGGCGGTCACGGAAAATAACGAGAAGGAAATAGCGGCGCTGCAGAAGCAGTTGAAGACGCTTGTACAGGAAGTCGGCGACCTGGCCAGCACCTTTCACGAGTTCGCCGGGGACTTTTCTGCCGTCATGCGTGAGTCGATGATATCGGCGCAGTTTCCACAGCGCATCGAGACGCTGGGAACCCTTGCCGCGGGTGACGCCCAGCCCACGATAGGCCAGATAGAATCCCTTTGGCTGTTGTTACAGCAGGAAATGACGGAGTCCGGCAAAATCGCCAGGTTTGACGCGCCGGTAGTGGCCGTTGACGGCTCGGCACAGCAGCGCGAGGTGCTTCGCGTCGGGACCTTCTCTGTGTATGCCGGCGCGGATTTCCTGCGTTATGTGCCGGAGACCGGTGAGTTACTACTGCTGTCACGCCAGCCATCCACCAGGCTGCGCGAAGCGGCGCAGGAGTTTGCTGCACAGACTTCGGGCGTGGCGCCTGTTACGGTTGATCCCAGCCGGGGTAGCCTGCTGGGAATGCTGGCGTATACGCCCAGTTTGCGTGAGCGTATAGAGCAGGGTGGTTCGATAGGCTTGATTATTCTCTTCCTGGGTGCGTTTGGCCTGTTGCTCACCCTGTGGCGTACGCTCTATCTTGCAACGGTATACCTGCGTATGCAGGCCCAGATGCGCAACGTCGGCAAGCCTTCTCTCAGCAACCCCCTGGGGAGGGTGCTGTGCGCGGTCGAGGGTGTGTCGCTGGATGAAGAGGAGCTGCTGCAACTGAAATTGGACGAGGCGGTGCTGGCCGAAATTCCCGCTCTGGAGCGGGGCAACGGGCTGATCAAGTTGCTGGCTGCCACGTCACCGCTGCTTGGCCTGCTGGGCACGGTCACCGGCATGATTCTCACCTTCCAGGCCATCAGCCTGTTCGGTACGGGCGACCCCAAACTTATGGCGGGCGGTATTTCCCAGGCGCTGGTAACCACGGTGCTGGGGCTGGTGGTCGCTATCCCCTTGCTGTTTGGACACAGCCTGATAAACGCCTTGTCCCGCTCGATGATTCAGCGGCTGGACGAGCAGTGCGCTGGCGTGCTCGCCCGCAACGCCGACCTGCAGTCAGGGGGCTGACGACATGCCGCCCGGGCTGTTCAGCGTGTACCACGCGATCCAGGATTTTATCGACCAGGGCGGCCCGGTTCTTTGGGTGATATTCGCAGCTTGCACATTGCTCTGGCTGCTGATTATCGAGCGAATCTGGTTCCTGCGCATCGTCTGGCCACGTCGGGCCCAGGGGGTGATCAGCCAGTGGAATGCACGGGCCGACTGCCGATCCTGGCGCGCAAAGAAAATTCGCGAGGCATTGGTTTCGGAAGTGAACATGCAGCTGCATTCGGTGCTACCCCTGATCAAGGTGCTGGTTGCTATGTGCCCCCTGCTGGGTCTGTTGGGGACGGTAGTGGGTATGATCGGGGTGTTCGAAGTCATCGCCGTCAGCGGTAACGACGACGCCCAGGCCATGGCCCGGGGAGTGTACCGGGCAACTATACCTACCATGGCCGGATTAATCGTGGCGCTGACCGGCATCTATTTTACGGTGCGCCTGCGCCAGGTCGCCGATATCGAAACGGGCCGACTGGTCGATCGCCTGACCCTGCACGAGCCCACGGCCGCACCACGCGAAGGACGCTGAAGCCATGCCTGCACGACGCCACCTGCCCACGCCCGAAGAGACTGAACTTGATATGACACCGATGCTGGACATCGTGTTCATCATGCTCATTTTCTTTATTGTCACCACGTCTTTTGTAAAGGAGTCGGGGGTGACAGTGAGCACACCGTCGGCAGAGAGTGCGTCGCAGCAGGAGAATGCGAATATCTTTATTGCCATCACCGCCGGTGGCGAGGTCTGGATCGATCGGCGACCCGTCGATCCGCGTTCGGTGCGGGCAATAGTTGCGCGTATGCACGCCGATAACCCGGAGGGATCGGTCATCATCCAGTCAGACGAGGAGGCATCAACCCGCATGCTGGTTGATGTCATGGACCAGGTGCGCCTTGCCGGTATCGAGGCAATAGCGATCGCCGCCGATAAAAAGGCCCGGTGAGCGAGCGATAGCCGATGCGTTTTTTTCTCGCCCTGCTGGGGGGTTTGCTGATCACCACCATGGTGTTTCTGTTCATGCAAAGCCTGATTAAGAGCAGAGAACAGCAGGAGCTGGTGCTGCCAGTGCACAGCATGGTAGAAATTTTGCATGAGGAGCCGGAGGAGGATGAACCCGAGCCCGAGGAGGTGGAACCCGAGGAGCCCGTGGAACAACCGTCCATGGACTCGCTTGAGATTGCTGCTCCCACTCCGGAGCCGTCACTCAACCTTGAGATCCCGGCGCTGGATTTCGCTATGGGGGATATCAAAATACAGTCTGTCGGGGATCGTTGGAGTGGCCCTGTGGGGCGTGGCACCGGCGCGGTAAATCTTGCCGGCGGTGAGGGCGAGGACGCCCAGGGTTTTATCGAGGTCATTCCCTACGACACGCGTCGCCCCAATGTCCCGGATGTGGCATACCAGAATAAGATCAGTGGCTGGGTGCTGGTTGCGTTCAGGGTTGCAGGGGATGGCTCGACCCGCGATGTGCGGGTGATGGACGCCAATCCCCGGGGCGTGTTTGAGGAGAAGGTCGTCGCCGCTGTATCCGATTGGAAATACCGCGTCAATTTTTACGGGGGCGCCACCGGCAGCGTTGTCCTCACCCAGAAGGTCGATGTGTCCTGGGAAAACTACCCGCAGAATATGCCCAATGTCGATTGAGCGGATAACACCTTGCCGCGGTATGTTAACGCGGGCCTGCCTTTTACTTGCACTGGGACTGTCGCTGCCCGTGCTGGGCCAGGAAGGCCAGTACCGCAGCAAGATACGCATAGACACGGCCGGCGATAGCAGCCAGGGTGCCGGTTTGTCCGTCGACGAACTGGAGCGGCAGATCAATTCCATCGCAGAGCCCTATGCGCGCTCCAGCGCAGGCCGCCACCTTGCGCGACATTTTGTCGAGCAGCGCGAGTACGACAAGGCTATTGAATATTACCAGACCGCGCTGGCCGCGGGCGGACTGTCGGACGTAGCCAATCGCGAGATGTTGCGCGAGCTGGCGCAGGTCTACCTGCTCAGTGAAAATTACGCCGACGCGGCGGCAGCGCTGGAGCGCGCCCTGCGTATCAAGCTCGTACCTGAAGCGACAGATTATCTTCTGCTGGCACAGGCGTATTACCGTCTGGGCAAGCTCGTCCAGGTTGTCGCAGCGCTGGACCCTGTTCGCGAACAGGGTCTTGTATTGACCGTTGTACAACAGCGACAGGCACTGGCGCTTTATTACCAGGCTGGCGCCTATGCCCAGTGTGAGCACCTGTTGCGCCAGCTACTGGACGCTGAGCCCGACAACCCGGAAAACTGGCACCAGCTGGCTTCGGTTTTTTTGCAACAGGGCAAGCGCAAGCAAGCCCTGGACCAGTTGACCCTGGCCCGGGAGAAGTCCGTGCCGTTTCGCGAACAGGACATCCGGTTGCTGGCTGACTTGCAGGCAGTCAACGGCAATCCCTTTGGCGCGGCAGAGCTTCTGCAGGATGCGCTGTCCAGCAAGACAGTTGCGGCGAATGGGCTTAATTACCGTAAGTTATTCCAGTTCTGGCTACAGGCGCGCGAGCAGGATCGAGCGCTTGCCGCCCTTGTCCAGGCGGCCCGACTCAGCGGCGATATCGAGCTTTATCTCTACCTGGCGCAGCTGCAGATGGAACAGGAAGCGTGGCAGCCGATGTACCAGACCATGCTGGGGGCATGCAAAGCGCCTTTGCAGGATAAGTATGTCGGGCGCGCCAACCTGTTCCTGGGTATCAGCCAGTTGAAGCTGGGCGATGCGCCGTCGGCCCGTCGCTCGTTTATCAACGCAACGCTTGTCGGAGGTGCCGGTGCGCAGGCGGGGCAATGGCTGCAGTACATGAAAGCTGATCCTCCCACCGATTCAGAACTACGCGGTGTGGCCAGTGTCTGTCATGGAGCCGGGGATAAACAGGTCGCCGCTGACGCCTTCTCAGCGGAGGCAAACGGGGTAGCTGCCGCGCAGGCCGTTACCGCGCCCGGGCGGGTAGAGTCGCCGGCGCTTGCCGTGGCGACGAAAACGGTACCCAAACTTAATTTCTTCTACACCGAATATGACAAACCCCTGGCACAACTGACTCTCGATGCCAGGAAACTGGCGCTGGCGATGGGAGTCGTACTGGTAAAATCCGGCGGCACTATAGACGGTCCGTTGCAGGTTATTGCCCTGGGCGAAGGGGCGCAGGGTGAGCTGCAACTGGGTTTCCCGGTCAGGGGAGTCCCCCGTGGTGGTAAATACAAGTACCGGGCGGCCGGCGAATTCAAATGCGCCTATCTGGTCCACGATGGCAAGGGCGGGTCACTCGCCGATCTCTGGGCAGGATTCCTGACCCGGGTGCAGGAGGCGGGCTACACGCTCACAAATGAGCGCCGGCTGGTCATGCAGGCCGGTAGCGGGCTGGAACTGCAGGTGGGTGTCGAATAGTTTTACCTGTTTGAATAGTTCGAGTCTCGCCGGCGCTGATCCGGACAGGACAGCTCAACGTATAGTCCAGTGAAATCTCTCAGAAGTGGCTATCTACAGCACCGTGACGACGAACATCCCTACAGCCCCCCAGGGCATTCTGGATAAGCGAATGCCGGAAACCCTCTGGTTCAACGCCCTGTGGTTCCAGTCGGTTTGGTTTGCCGCGGTAATGGGGCGCGACAGTTTCCTGCCGCTTGTCCTGTGCCTGCTGGCCTTGCACCTGTGCCTGGTGGGTCGTTATCGTCGGGAACTGCAGCAGTTTGTATTGGTTGGCAGCGTGGGGATCGCCACCGACGCCCTGCTAAGCGTCACCGGCGTGTACCAGTTTGCCGGTGGTGTGCTGGTACCACTGTGGCTGTGCGGCCTGTGGTTCGCGTTTTCCGCGGTGCTCGGGCGTAGCCTGGGTTGGCTGCTGTCGCGTCCTCTATTGTCAGCCCTGTGCGGGGCAATAGCCTTTCCTCTCAACTACTGGGCAGGCCAGCGTCTGGGTGGAGTCCAGTTCGGCTACCCGCTCGGGGTGACGCTGCTGGTTGTGGCAATGACATGGGGGCTGGTACTGCCGATGATGTTCCGGCTGACCGCCGTGTTGCAGCGCGATTTTGAGCGCAGGTTGGGATGATGCGGATTGCTGCGGGACTGTTGCTGTTCTGCCTGGTAGTGCAGGCAAGTGCGCAGGACCTGAAACTTGTCGGGCAGGCGCGCCTGCAGGTGTTGCTCTGGCCTGTCTATGACTCCCGCCTGTACAGCGCGGATGGCCGCTACCGGGAAGGCCAGCGGCCGCTGCGGCTGGAACTTCAGTACCTTCGCGATATCGAGGCCGGTGACCTCGTGGAGCAAACACGCAGGGAGTGGCAGCGCCTGCCGCATACCCCGCCCGGCCAGGCCCAATGGCTTTCAGCCCTGTCCGGCCTGTGGCCGGATATCAGGGAAAACGATGTATTGGCACTGGTGCTGGACGAGCGCGGCCAGAGCACTTTTTTATATAACGGCCAGCGCCTCGGGCAGATCGAGGATCCAGCCTTTGGCCAGTCTTTTCTCGATATCTGGCTATCCACCCATACCAGCCAGCCCGAGTTGCGCCTGGCGTTGATAGGCGACCGGTGAGGTCGGTACCCAGACGTGCCTGACACGCCTGCCCTGGGGATTCCCGGCTTGCTTTACTTCCTGGCCAGTCCCAGAATTGGGCGATGTTGAACATTCGAATCCTGTCCGCCTGCTGGGCTTTTGCCTGTCTGGCGGGAACAGCGGCCGCCTCCGCCGACATTGACTATCCCCCACAGATCAAATTGACGCTCGAACAGCGTTGTATGGTCTGCCACGGTTGCTACGATGCACCCTGCCAGTTGAAGCTCGACGCCAGGGAAGGGCTGGAGCGGGGGGCCAGTAAAGACAAGGTGTACGACGGAACCCGCCTGCTTACAGCGAACCTGACGCGGTTGTTTGAGGATGCGAAGACCACCAGCCAGTGGCGGAAAAAAGGCTTCTACCCGGTACTGGATGACAGCGACGCGGAAAATGGTGTGCTGCTGCGCATGCTGGCACTGAAACAACAACACCCCCTGCCCGAGGCGGCAATCCTGCCGGAGAGTTTTGATTTCAGTCTCGACCGGCAGCAGCAATGTCCGAAACCCGAAGAGTTCGACACATTTGCCAGGGACTACCCCCTGTGGGGCATGCCTTACGGTTTCCCGGGGCTGTCCGACGCCGAGCAGCAGAGCCTGGTGGAGTGGCTTCGCGAGGGCGCACCGGGCGTGTCACGACCCGGCTTTAGCCCCGAGGAAAGCGCAGCTGTTGCCCTGTGGGAAACGTTTTTTAATCGCCGTGGACTGAAAGAGCAGCTGGTCGCGCGCTATATCTATGAGCACTTGTTCACAGCCGATATTTATTTCGCGGAACTCGAGGGTCCGCCTCGTTTTTTCAAGCTGGTCAGGTCGCGGACACCTCCGGGTGAGGAGGTTGATATTATCGCGACCAGAAGGCCTTACGATTCGCCCGGCAAGGGCGGTTTCTTCTACCGTTTGCAGGCACTCAAGACCAGCATACTGGACAAGCGTCATATGCCTTACGCCCTCGGTAGCGCACGTATGGAGCGTTGGAATACCCTGTTTTTCGCGCCCGCTTACGATGTCACCGCGCTGCCCGGCTACAAGACCGGGGTCGCGTCCAACCCGTTTGTTGCCTTCCGCGAGTTGCCGGTGGAAGCACGCTACAAATTCATGCTCGATGAGGCGCAGTTCACCATCATGGCCTATATCAAGGGGCCTGTGTGCCGGGGGCAGGTGGCCCTCAATGTGATAGATGACCATTTCTGGGTCGTTTTCGCCGAACCGGACGTGATTGATCCGGCGCAGAATGCAGAGTTCCTGGCCCGTGAGAGTGCGAACATGCGCCTGCCTGTTGCCGAAGGTGGCCTGCTCAGCACCCTGGTGAGCTGGCGCGAGTATGCGCGCGGACAACGGAAGTTCCTGAAGGCAAAGTCGCGATTGCTTGACCAGGTGCTCAATGACGGCAACACGCCGGTCAATGTGGATCTGATCTGGGATGGTGACGGCACCAATGACAATGCCGCGCTGACAATCTTCCGGCACAACGACAGCGCCTCGGTGGTAAAGGGACTGGTCGGCCAGACTCCGAAAACGGCCTGGGTGATTACCTATTCCCTGCTGGAACGCATCCATTACCTGCTGGTGGCCGGGTTTGATGTCTACGGTAATGTGGCGCACCAGCTCGAGACCCGTCTTTACATGGATTTTCTGCGCATGGAAGGTGAGTACAACTTCCTGGTGTTTATGCCCGAAAACAAAAGAAAGGATCTGCGTGATTTCTGGTACCGGGAGGCCAGTCCCGATGCCAAGGAATATGTACTGGGTAAAAAGGCCTATATACGGCCTGACTCGGCGATCCGGTACAGCACCGCCAACCCGGTTCAGGAGTTTTTCCGGGATCTCGCGCCAAGGCTTCCGGATTCGGGAAAAACGCGTTACCTGCCGGTGCACGCGGTTCTCTCCAGCCTGCAGGCGCTCAGCGGCAAACCTTTCAGCTTTATGCCCGAGGTGTCTTTTGTGCACGTGCCTGACGCCGTCGGCTCCCAGGGGGTCTACACCATCATCCATAACAGCGCCTACCTGAATAACACCCAGCTCTTTCAGGAGGACAAGCGCAGGCTGCCGGTTGAGGATACCCTCACAGTAGCAAGGGGGCTTATCGGTTCCTACCCGAATATGTTTTTCCAGGTACGTGAAAACCAGCTTGCCGGGTTTGTCTTCGCTATCAAGGCCCTGGCCAGCGAAGAGGACTACGCCCGCCTGGTCGCGGACTATGGCGTTCGACGCACCGACCCGGGTTTCTGGAAGGTCAGCGACGGCCTGTACGAATACTATCGACAGGACCAGCCGGTCGAAGCCGGGCTATTTGACCTGAACCGTTACGAAAACCGTTAGCAACAAGGTCCTTGGGAGGAACCAATGAGCGACAGTGAAAGCCAGGCACAGGACACATTCAGCGATGCGGTAGTCTGGATTACAGGCGCGTCCTCCGGCATAGGAGAGGCGCTTGCCCTGGAGTTATCCCGACGCGGCGCCCGCGTGGTGCTCTCGGCGCGGCGCCGGCAGGAGCTGGAGCGTGTGCAGGACCGGTGTGTCCGGAACGGGGCCGCGCCGGAGAAGCTTTTGGTGCTGCCACTGGATATCGTCGACTATGACGCGATGCCCGCAGCCGTGGAGTCGGTGCTATCGGAGTTTTCTCGCGTTGATATGCTGATCAACAATGCCGGTATCTCCCAGCGCTCGTTTTGCCTGGATACCGATATGGCGGTGTACCGCAAGCTGTTTGAAGTCGACGTGTTCGGCCAGATAGCACTGACCAAGCAGGTACTGCCGGTGATGGTGCGGCAGGGTTCCGGCAGGCTGGTGGTCACTTCCAGTGTCGCCGGCAAGGTGGGTGTTCCCGATCGCACCGGCTACTGCGCGGCGAAACACGCCGTGATGGGTTTTTTCGACTCCCTGCGTACGGAAGTAGCGCACCTGGGAATCCGCGTCAGCACCGTGATACCGGGCTTTATCAATACCAATGTTTCCATCAATGCGCTGGGCGGTGGCGGGAAAGCGACCGGACAAAAAGACGCGGATATTGCCGGTGGAATGGACGTGGCGCGTTGTGCGGCGCTGATCGCAGAGGGCCTTGCAGCCGGTGTCGAGGAGATAGAGGTTGGGGAGGGCGCGGAGATGGACCTGCTCAATTTGAAAAAGACCGATCCGCAACAGGCTTTTCGCTTGCTGGAGACCATGGCCCGGCAGGTTTTATCCACACGGCCACAGTAGGCGGCGAGGCCCTACCGGCATGCAAAATGCCACGTGGGTGGCTTCACGCCGTGCTCGCTCAGGCCGGTGTGCCCCGGGTATTGCGATTGAAGAGGTCTTCCAGTCCCGCCTCCTGTAGTGCCGCTTCAACACGCAGGCGGATGTCGGCCGGGTACATGCAAGTCATCGCGCCCTCGCTCAATTGTTCAGCGGTATCGAGGCGCAGGCTGCGAATAAGCCACTTGATACGCGGAATCTTCGTGGCGCTCATGCTCAGGGTGCGTAGCCCAAGCCCCATCAGGAGCACCACGGCAACCGGGTCTGACGCCATTTCGCCACACAGGCTGACCGGTATCCGGTGAAGCCGAGCCATCTGCAGTATGCGCTGTATTTCCAGCAGAACGGCGGGATGAACGTGATCGTAGCGGGCGGCAACCCTGGGATTGTTGCGATCAAGTGCGAGCAGGTACTGGCTGAGGTCATTCGAGCCTATGGAGATGAAATCAATTTTTTCCGCCCAGAAGGGTATTTGTGAGATGGCGGCCGGTACTTCCACCATGACTCCCAGCGCAGGGCGTTTTACACGGTAGCCCTCGGCCTGCAGCTGCGCTACCGCGTCCGTCAGCAATTCGCAGAAGTCGTCCAGTTCCCCGGTAGAGCTTATCATCGGCAGCAATATGCGCAGATTGTCCAGGTCTTCGCCGGCCCGGATCATGGCCCTCACCTGGGTCATCAGTAACTGGCTGTTGTCCAGGGTAAAGCGTATGCCGCGCCACCCCAGGGCCGGATTTTCCTCGTTTTCCACCGGGAAGTAGGGCAGTTGCTTGTCGCCACCGATGTCCAGGGTGCGCATGTGCACTGGCTTGCCCTCGTAGGCCGCCAATACCTGCTGGTATACCGCAACCTGTTCATCTTCGGATGGAAAGCTGTTGCGGATCATGAAGGGGATCTCTGTGCGATACAGTCCCACCCCCTGGGCGCCGTTCACCAGTCCCGGTGAAATATCCGCCAGCAGGCCGGTATTGGTATATAGCGTTAGTTCGGTGCCGTCCAGGGTGATCGCCGGGGCCTCGCGAATCTGCTCGAGCCGCTTCATCAGGAAACGCTGGTCATCTTCCAGTTTCTGGTATTCGGCGAGCACTGTCGCATCGGGATTGAGCATGACCTGGGCGTTATTGCCGTCCACGACTAACAGGGAGTCATTTGCAAGGTGGCGGATAGGCCCGGTGCCCATAACCGCGGGTACCCCCAGCGCATTGGCGATTACCGCGGTGTGTGACAGGCTTGACCCCTCCAGGCAAACGATACCTTCGAGCATTCCCGCGGGCACAGCGGCGATTTCCGACACGCTCACCTGGTTGCCTACCAGTACGATTCGCCTGTCCGCCGGCAGATCAGCACCCTGGATGCCGCGCCAGGAGTTGTAGAGTTTGTTGCCCAGGTGGTGTATGTCTTCATGCCGGGCCTGCAGATAGGGGTCGTCCATGGCACGGAACAACTCGGCGAAATGCTGTGTTGCATGGCGCAGGGCACCGGGTAGCCAGTTGCCGTCCCGGATGTTTTTCTCCACGTGGCCAATGAAGCTCGGGTCAGACAGGAGCATGGTATAGGCGGAAAAAATGCTCGCAACACCGTCCGATAGCTTGCCGGCTATGGCCGCCTGTTCCGTCTGGACTTCCAGGCGGACTGCGGCGAGTAACGCGTGCCAGTCGTCCAGGGACTTCGATACGTTATCGCACGGGGCATTGGCAACCGCGTAAAGTTCACCGTGATCGCACAGGCGGCAGTAGCCAATTCCAATTCCCGGTGCCCCCCGGATACCCGAAACCCGTCCGTTGCGGTTGGCGACCTCGCCGGTGGCCAGGGGACTGTTGGCCAACAGCAGTGCCAGGTGGGCCGCCAGCGTCACCAGGAAACCCTGTTCCTCGTCACTGAATTGCCGGACGTCCCGTCCCTGGACCACGAGTACGCCAATCACTTTTCCGGTGTGGACCAGCGGCACACCGCAGAAGCTGTGGAAGTGTTCCTCCTGGGTTTCGGCCACGTAATAGAAGGAGGGGTGCGATTCCGCGTTGGCAAGGTTAACCGGGTGGCGGCTCGATGCCACCAGGCCGACCAGGCCCTTTCCCGCCGGTATCTTTACCCTGCGCACCGAGCCGGCGGCCAGTCCCCTGGAGGCCAGCAACAGCATTTCACCTTCCGTGTTGGCCAGGTAAAGACTGCATACGTCAACGGCCATGCCGCTGCTGATCGACTCAACGACCAGGTTCACCTGGTCGATGGGCTGGTCCGCCATGGCAACGGTTTGAACGATGCGTGCTAGTTGATGAATTACACCTGTCATGGCAGCGTTTGCGAGAATCCGGATACGTAAAGCTTAAATCGGCTGGAGTGACTACCTGGCGGGCTGGCAAGGTAAGATTCTCCCCGAAACTTATATATGATTATTGTGCGTAAAGCACAAGGTAAATTTGGCAGTGGTGGCAAAACACGCCTGAGCGCCGGATAATGGGGACCCTCGGCTGGAGAATACGCTTGGTAGATAACAGGATGGCTGATGAAGATCAATTCCCCGGGATAACCGGAGCCGCGGTTTTGTTCGTGGATCGGCAGAGCGAGTCAATCCGCGACTGTAACGCCGCCGCCACGTCCATGCTGGGCCAGCCGCAGGCGCAGCTGGCAGGGCGAAGCTGGTGGGACGTGCTGGGTATCTCCCCCTCCCCGGAGTTACCACTTACCCGGGCTGTCCGAAGCGGTGTTCGCACAATGCTGCCGCCGATGCTGCTGTATCCCCCAAAGCGGGGCGAAATGGTGGCCGGTGGATACGTGTTTTCGCAGCTACAGCAGGGCAGGGAGGTGCTTGTCCTGCTACTGTTCCAGTTGGGCTGCGATAGCGATAGCGTTTTCCAGCAGCCGGTAGGACCCAACGATGTGGTGGCGGTACTGGGGCTGGATAGCCCGGCGGAGGGTCCGCCCCGGGCGAGCGACGACACAGCCCGGCGCATGGTCGATATCCGCTTTGGTTTGCAACAGATCGTTCCTTGCTCGGAGGATGTGGGATTGCCGGCCGGTGCCACCATCCCGGTGGTGTTGCGAGATCTTACCCTGGACCAGGGCCGGGATATCGCCCGGGCACTGCTCTCTCATTTGACATCCTTCATCGGCAAGGAAGACCGTATTCGTGTTGGCCTCGCGCAGTGCGGGCACGAAGCGAGTTCGCTCGCGACGCTGGTCGCCGCCAACAATGCCCTGCTGCGCCTTCAGCGTGCCAGCTCCGGCGACATGATTGCCACAGCCGGTGAGTGGGACGAGCAATGGCTGGGCGTAAATGTCGCCGGCGCAGAGGGTATTCTTGGCCAGGGGCCGGCCGCTCAGCCGTCGCTGGCCTTTCTGTCCGCGCTTGCCGCGCTGGAGCCGGACCCGCACCATGCTGATGATTATCTGGCCAAAGTGCTTGCACTTACCCTGCAGCAGCGCGCCGTGGATGCGGTGGGGATTTACCGTCGTCGCTTTGACGACAGTTACGAGTATGTCTGCGGCGGAATGGCGCATGCGGCCGCCGACGATTCGCATACGGTAAGTGAGAAGCAGCTGCCCCGCACGCTGAGCCAGCTGGCACGTAAAACCGGTACCGGACAGTTGCAATCCCAGCACCGCGTTGAGCAGGCCAAATCGTCCTGCACGGTGCTTCCATTGCGCCTGTACGAGAGAGTCCTGGGCTTTATGGTACTCCAGTACGACGATACCGCCAGGGAGTATCGATTTGCACCCGATACATCGTCATTGCACCTGCTGTCCAGGCAGATAGCCACCATGACCGAATGGCGCGAGGCCGTCGGGGAGCCGCCCCGCGTGCAGCCGGTGGCCACGCGACAGGCAGAAGACCGTATCGACGGCTACGTAGGGGATAACATGGAGGGCGCAATCGACCAGGCGGTCTTTCTGTCGCGGCTCGATATACCGGTGGCGATAATCGGCCCTCGGGGGACAGGCAAGTTGTATGTCGCCAAGGTGATTCACCAGGAATCCGGTGCCGCGATGGATAAAATGGTGGCGATCGATTGCAGGGAATTTCGCGGACGCAAGGATGCCCTCAACCGGGTGGCGCGGGAGCTGGAACGGTCGCGTGGGAAGACCCTGGTATTCAAATCGCCACACCTGATGAACCCCGACGCCCAACTCAAGCTCGCAAGGCAAATCAGTAGTCGCATCCTGGCTGATACCAGCCCGCCCCGCTACCTGCCTGCGGCACGCATTATCGCGCTGTTCCCCGACAGCCTCGAACATCTCGTACGCTATGGCGGGCTCAACGAGAGGCTTGCCAGCGTTTTTGCCGCCTACCCCATCCGGGTTCCGCCGATCAAGGATCGCAAGCGAGCCGTGTTGCGTTGGGCGCACAAGATACTCACCCAGGAAGCCTCGCGCCGCGACCGCAGGGTAAGCGGGTTCACGCCGGATGCGGAGCAGGCCATGCTGCAGCACGACTGGCCGGGGAATATCAGCGAAATGCGCCAGTGCATTGTCGCAGCGTTGGACAAAACCGATAAGGAGTGGCTCACCCCCGTTGACCTGGGCATGTTCAAGGGTCTGTCGCCTGCGGGGCGCAGCGAGCAGCCACAGAAGCGCGCATACCTCCAGGTGCTGATCGAGGCACCCCAGGAGGAGGAGGCCTACGCCCCGACCACCCTGGAGGAACTCGGGGTGGCCCTGGGTGAGGCGCTGCACGCTCTCCTGGAGCTCGATACGATCAAACCACTCGGGGCATGGCTGGACGATGAGGTCATACTGGCAGTCTGCGAGCGTTATCGGGATAACATGCGTGCGGCCGCTGATTTCCTCCAGACCAAGCCGCGCAACATCGGACGCTGGATGCCCAAGGTATTGTCCAGGGACCATGAACGCAGTTCAAGCTCCCTGTGGCAAACGCCCCAGCGCCTCATCAGGCAGTGGATAAGAGAAGCGGCGGCGATGGATGAACCTCCCCAGCAACTTGTACAGGCCACGCTTTTGCATCACGTCGTCAGCCAGTGCGGCGGTATCAGTGTTGCCGACAGGGCCAGGATAATGGGTGTATCCACACCGACCTACCAGAAACGCCTGCAGGAAATTCAGGCACATTAACCGGGACACCATGGCTATGGCAGTAAAACCAGCAAAACCAGGTAAAGAGTCGACCGATGCGGGGGGCGACGGCAGCTCGCTGGGTGAAAAGAAATCGGTGCAGGTGTACGCACAGGAGTACCAGAGGCTGGCGGATAGCCAGCTGCCCTTGTGTCTGGGCTTCTCGGCGCGGCTCAATATGCTGTGGGACCTGGCGGGAACGGTTCCAGCCCAAACCGAGGGGCGGGTGCTGGGTGTCATGGGTATCAACAGCGCATGGCGTGAGTCGGATGTGCGCAACTGGTTGCAGAAGGACGTACTTCCCTCGCGGCTTGATCTGCACAATATGGTCAAATTTCTTGTGGCCCAGTTGGAAGACAGCCAGGATGTGCGGCGCTGGGAGGCCTTTCTGGTCTACGGTTCACCTATTGTGTCCTCGCCCATTAGCAACAGCATGTACAGGGAGGACAAGACCCGGCGGGAAATCGCCTCCATGATTTTCGCTCAATTGACGGCGGAGTATGCCATCCCGCCGTCTGCCTACGATGCCGACAAGGTATTCCAGCGCTGCCTTACGCTGATGCAGAAATTCAATATTTACGAGTTGCAGGACTTCCAGCCGGGCCATCTTGAGCCCTTCAGAAACTATATGTTCCCGGCCGGCTAAGTACGCCCGAAAGCCGCGGAACTAAAGGCATCGGGGCGATTTGGCGAGTCGGTAATCCGGCAGATCGCCAGGTATTATCGTTGCATTCCGGTTCTTTCCCGGAAAAGTCCAGTTTCTCCAGAAAACTCCAGTTTTTCCTTGATGGTTTCCCGCTGCCCCGCAAATACTGTGGTCGCAACCTGTGTTGTGTTGTGCAACACACGAGTGGACCTGGAGCTGGGGACGACAATGACTGAACAAAATGAAGAATTTGATATAGCGGGCGTCAAGATCGCTATCGTGGACGATGCCAAGACAATTCGCATGATGATGTCCCATACCCTCAAGGGCATGGGTTGTGAAGTCGAATGTGCGGAAGACGGCTATAAAGCGCTGGGTATGCTCAGGCGTTT
Organism: Haliea sp.; assembly: GCA_024642245.1. Taxonomy (GTDB): domain Bacteria; phylum Pseudomonadota; class Gammaproteobacteria; order Pseudomonadales; family Halieaceae; genus JARRPM01. The sequence continues at coordinate 33,303 of JAHEBM010000012.1, read as the reverse complement.
CAAGCCGGATCTGATCTTTCTCGACATCACCATGCCGGAACTGGACGGCTACCAGACCTGTACCCTTATTCGTAATGCGGAAGACACCCGCAATACGCCGGTGGTCATGTTGTCTTCCTCGGACGGCATATTTGACATCGCCAAGGGGCAGGCTCGCGGCGCTACCGCCCATGTCACGAAAATACCGCCGGAGCGGGTACTGCGGCAGCTGATACACAAGCACACGAGCAAGCGGAAGGCTGCCTGATCCGTGGCCACTAACGCGAGCCATGCAGTGGCCGTGCTGGAGCAGTCATATGCCGAAAATGGCGTTGCTTCACCCGCCCTGGCGAGCCCTCCCATGACCTGGATGGGTACCTCACTGGGGATAGCCGGGGTGCACTTGTTGATCGGGGAAGGTGAAATAGCCGAGATAGTGGAGACGCCTGCGGTTACGGCGATTCCAGGTACCAAGGCATGGGTGATGGGCGTGGCAGCCTATATGGGCGGGTTGCTGCCGATCATCAGTGGCGATGTCCTTTTTCGCGGCCGCCCTTACGCGGGCCGTGTCCGCGATTTCTGCATGGTGATCCGCCGGCCCGGTTTCTACTTTGGAATTACCCTGAGCGACGTGGAGCGGGACATGAAATTCCCGCTCCATGAACGCGACATGACTGCGTCCGTCGATGAGGATTTTGCGCGTTTTTGCCTGGGAGGGTTCCACGACGGTGGACGGTTCCTGGCAGTTCTTGATATTGAAAAACTGGTAGCTGACAGCGAGTTGTCTGATGCGGCGGCACCGGGTCGGATTTCAAATGAGGGTATAAGCGATGAACGATAAAGATATGGCGGTTACAACTACCGTGAGGGGACTCATTTTCGGTGCCGTGGCGTGTTTTGCGAGCGCGTTGTGCAGTGCGGCCGGCGGCCCGCAGATTGCGGGTATCGATGCCGGAAGCCGCATGGCTGTAGATGAAATGCGTGTGCTGGCCTCGCAAATAGAGGCCAGTGCACTACAAAGCGCTGGCGGTAGCGAATCCGCATTCGGGGCGCTTGCCGAGCGGGTTGAGTTGTTCGATGAAGAGAAGGGCCGCATCGACTCGACCCTGCTGGCAGACCAATTGAGCCAGCTTGACGTGGCATGGCAGCCCGTAAAGCGCGCCGCACAGGCACTTGCCGAATCGGCATCCAGGATGGCGTTCGTTCGGGAGGTGGCCGCTGAGTACGAGCAGGGTATGGAGCCCATGCAGCGCGACTTCCTGGCGGTGGCGGATATTGTCCGTGACAGCAAGTATGGTTCGGCCACCACATCGGCCGCGCTTAAAAACCTGGTGCTTAACGAGCGCATCAATCGGAACGTGAACAGGATTCTGGTGGGTAGTGCCGCCAACCCCGACGCCCCGGCGGAGCTGCGCGCCGATACGGCGGAACTGGTGCGCAATATCGAAGCCCTGACACGCGGTGATGATAAGCAGGAAATCAGGAAAGTGACGGATGCCAGCGCGATAGAGGCGCTCAGGTCAGCATTCCGCAGGTTTTCGGGCATTTCCACCTCAGTGGAAGAAATTGCCGAATCTGCCGACCAGTTGCGGGAAGCGGCTGTCGCCAGGGAAGTGATTCTTACATCCGATCAGGCACTGGCCGAGGCCCTGGCTGCGCTGAAGTCAGCGACAGAGAAACTACCATCGGGTGAAGGGCAAAGTGGCGCCGGGAGCTACCTGCTCGCTGGCTTGCTTGCGCTTGCGCTGCTGGCCTTGCTTGTACAGGTTGGCCTGCAGTACAGACGCGCGCTCCAGCTCAAGGAAGGCGTTAAGCGCGTGGACCTCGCTCTGCAGGAGATTGCTGCCGGAAACCTGACGGTGAGTGTTTCCGAAGAGACTGCCGCGATTAAGGATATTGCCACCAGGATCAATTCCTCAGCCAGGCAGCAACGACAATTAGTCCAGAATATCCGTGCCCCTTTTGAACTATCAGTCGAAGAGATTAACAAAATAGGCATTTCTGCCCGGGCACTGGTGGAGAAGGGCAAGGAGCTCACGCGTTCCGTAGGTGAATCCATTACCGCGGCGACAGAAATGGTTCGCACCAGTGAAGGAATCAAGGCATCGACAGCCGAGGCGGCCCGAACCTCTGATCGCAACTGCCAGCAGGTAGCTCAGGGTTACGGACTCACCAAGGATATGTCCAAGGCCTCAGTTGATGTACGCGAATCGGTGCAGGAGACCTCGAAGTCCGCAAAACGCCAGGGCGAGCTTATCCAGTCGGTCACGGCGGCAGCGGAATATATCCAGGCATTGAATACAAAGATCTCTGTAGTGGCGATCAATACCAGAATTGAAGCGGAAAAGGCCGGGGAGTACGGCCGGCCATTCCTGGGCATCGCCGAGGCGATTGCAGACCTGCTAAGGGAAGCCGGCGATGAGGGCCGCAAGATTATCTCCGAAGTACGCATGTTACAGAACATGTCAGCAGAGAATCTCTCGAGCATGGAGAATACGGTAGGAACGGTCGTCACGATCCTGGAGTATATCGACCGACTCGACAGCTCGCTGGAGGAAATCAACTCCGGCTCCGCTGCAATCAGCTCGATTATACGCTCTGTCGATGACGCCGCAGGGCAGTCGGCGGTGAGCGCACTGCATATGAATAGCTCGATGGCACAGATACGCGAGCGAAACCAGGATATCGGTAAGTTCAGTGACGCCACCCGACTTGGTGTTGCAAGACTGCAAAGAACCATGCGTGACGCCGCTGAAAGCCTTGGCAAATTCAAGGCAGATGCGAGCCCCGAGGCCGCCGCGGCGGAAAAGGCCGCATTGGAAGCGCTGGAACCGATCGGGGCTGCCCCGAGGGTATACCGTGAAGAGGATATGAGCGCCCTCGAAAACACGGGGCCAGCCAGGGCAAGGGTGTGATGGCGGATTTGGTCCCACGTGTGTGCTTGGACAAAAATTGGAGGTTAATCTAGTGGCTAGCAAACCGGATATCGTCGCCCTCAAGTGGGTGGTCGGGTTGATGAACGCTCAGGCGGAAAACGCCGAGTCCGCGCTGGTTGAGTACAGCAACAATCCAGCCGAGAAAAAGCCATTACTGCACTGTATGTGGGCTGTACACCAGATTACGTCCACTTTGCGTGCGCTCGGTATGAAGAAAGGCGAAATGCTGACGCTGGAAATGGAGCGCAGCCTGAATTTCCTTTACAAGGACAAGGTGTCCGGCGAGCGCCGAAAACTCACCATGGGTGGGCTTATGCAGGCACTGAAGTTGCTGCCCGCCTACCTGGCCCACACCCAGAGCGCTCGCCAGGATACCGGCCAGGGCCTGGAGCAGCATGTCAATGACTTGCGCCGTTGGCTGGGTGAGCGCCCGCGCCCACCGGCCTTTTTCTTTTATCTGGAGGTGCCGTCGGACGCCGGCATTACCAGCGGCGCCACCCCGGCCTCCGATGAGGAAATCAAAAGTCGCGCCAATGTAATGCTGGCGCTGTACCTGGAAATGGCGAAGATGGCGCTGCGTCGAAGCAAGGTCGGCGAGAGCATGAAAACCGTCGCTCGCGTGGCGCGCAAAATGCAGCAGCTCTTTGCCGGGACAGAGGCCGAGCGCTTCTGGTTTACAATGGTGGGTCTTTGCGAGGGTATCGCAGGTGGCCTGATCGTACCGGACGAGTGTATTGCCCAGATATTCAAAACCGGTGCCTTCCTGATCAAGTACGCAAGGGAAAACGGCGCTGAGCTGGATGCCTCGGTCGATTACGCCGAAAAGCTCCAACACATGCTGTTTTACATTGCCTCGTGCAAGTCCAAGCCAGTACATATAGCCCAGATACGCAAAGTCTTCGGCATAGAAGACCACACGCTGGATGAAGCCAGTCGTGGCCTGGTACATATCGACGCGGTCGTTACTGCCCTGACCGGCGCCATGGCCAAGCTTGATAAGGTAATCGATTTCATCAATGCCCACGACTTGCACAGGGCGGGGGAGTCGCCTGAATCGGAGCAGGATACGACCGCTATAGACGGTATCGAGGCGGCAGAGTACCGCCTGGATGCTGCAGGACAAGTGGGACATGCGGACTCTCTGCGTCGTGTGAGAGTCAAGCTGGGCGAACTTTACCGCGGCCTTTACAGGTCTTCGGCTGGACAGCATGAACAGGCAGTGAACGACATCATCCGTGGCATTGTGGATGTCAAGCTGGATATCGAGCATAAACTCGAGCACGGGCTTTCCAGTTCTTTCTCCTGCAAGGAGTACGAATTGCGCGAGAGTGTGGTCACGGCCACGTTTGCCCATATGGGCCGTGTTGAGAACTACCTGCACCAGATTCTTCGTCGCAAGGCGCTTGCCAGCGCTCTTGCCAGAAAGCCTTTTGATGAAGAGAGCCTGATGCGCCTGACGGTGGCGCTCAACCGCCACCTGAACAAGACCGATAGCGGGCATGAAGAGTTGCGGCAGGCGGTCGCGGATGCCGACAACGGAGAAGTGGACCTCGATCTCCTCTACCGCCTGTCCAGGGAGTATCTCGATGAACTGGAAGACTTGCCTGATCGCAAGGCAATAGAGATGTCCCTGCAATTGTTGGATCACATTTCCGGCGCCCTTGCTTTTGCCGGCATGGAGCGTGAAGGCGAGGTGATTGCTCGGTGCCACCAGTGGCTGAAGGCAGCCAGCAAGGCCGGCAGCGTGCGCGAGGACGATGCTTTCCGCTGCTTTGCCGATGCCTTCGCGCTGATAGAGTTGCGCTTGCAGCGCTCATTGAGCGACCCCCTTGATGATACCTCACATATGATCGAACGCGCAGAGCAGCGTGCGGCCGATCTGGATACCTGGCTCGGGCAGGTCTCGACAGGCGCGGATGTTGCCAATCCGGTTCGGGTAGAGTCTGCGAATGTAGTGCAGGACTCGGAGATTTCACCGGAGTTTCGCGAAGTGTTTATCGAGGAGTCAGACGAAATTGTGATCGAGTTGGCACAATTGTTGGAGGCGTGGGCCCCCGACCCGCAGGCAAACCAGGCTCTGCGGGATATAAGACGACATTTCCACACTTTTAAGGGGAACGGTCGTGCTGTTGGCGCTAATATTCTCGGTGAATTGGGTTGGGCCGCACAGGACATGCTGGACCGGGTTCTGGATGGCGACCTTGCTGCGGATGCCAAGTTGCAGTCATTGGTGAACGACGTTATAGAGGCGCTGCCATCACTGGTTGCCTCTTATCGTAATGCCGGGGAGCTCGATGTTGCGGGCGTGCGGCAGTTGACGAATCGCTGTTTTGCCATGGCCAGGTCTCGCCCGGGGGCGTTTACCAGGCAGATGCCGGTTGCGAACTCGTCGTCACAGGGCTTGCCCAACCTTGTCAGCGCGGTTTCAGCGCCGGGGATGCTTAGCCAGTAGGCCCGGGGCGGTCGACGGCCAATCAGGATGGTGGAGGTAAAACGTGCAAACGGATAAAAACAGAGAAACTTCTGCAGGTAAAAAAGGACCTGAGGCCATGGACGAGTTACAAGACGATACGTTGAGCTGGTTACTCGATATGGACCTGTCCGAGCCGGAGGAGCGCCTGTTTGCGGTTGACCAGTCGCAGCAGGTCGACGCCGGGCTTACGGAATATGAGCTGGAGGTGGCCCGTCGCCCCATGACCAGGGGCGCCGCTGGCGCCGATGACCTGGCGAATTACGTCGATGAAGAGATTGTCATTTCTTCCGATACCCAAAGTAGTGATATTTACGCCAACAGCTCGGGATCATCGACCAGCAAAAGTGCCCTGCGCAAGGACGCGGCTGCAGAACCCATGGCTATCGACTACTCGAGAACGTCCCAGTTGGATAAGCCCGGCCAAAGCAGGCAGGTCGCCGAGGGTATTGATATCCTCGGCCTGGCCGATGACGATGATATGGGTGAGAAGTTCCTTGTTATCAAACGCGTCAAGCCGACAGAGTTGACGGGCAAAGCGGCAGAAGCCACGCCCCGGGAGGATTCGCAGGACGATTCCACGGTATCTGCCGGCTCCCTGG
>JAHEBM010000012.1:0-27216 GCA_024642245.1 Haliea sp. | reverse complement strand
ATGGGTGAGAAGTTCCTTGTTATCAAACGCGTCAAGCCGACAGAGTTGACGGGCAAAGCGGCAGAAGCCACGCCCCGGGAGGATTCGCAGGACGATTCCACGGTATCTGCCGGCTCCCTGGTGTGCGGACCGCTACCCCTGGAAGCACCCGAAGACGCACCATTGGTATTGAGCGAAGCGCCCGTACTGAGGCTGGTCAGCGGTGTAGCCGCGGCAACAGTGGCCAATGAGGTATTCGGCGCGGACACGGACACCAACACGAACGACCTGAACGCAGCGTCAGAAGCTGAGCAGGAGATCCATGAGCTGGCACTGGTGCCGCTTGAGGGAGAGATCGCCTACGACGGTACACCGGCGGACGCTATTGATTACCACGAGGACTTTTGCAAGCTTCCCGGTTTTGTCTCACAGACGGTGGCGAAAGTGACACCGATGATTCCCCGGCTGATGGCGGAGTTGTCCATAGTGATCAACGAGCGCTTGGCCAGCCTGGGCCTGGCCGCGGATTCGGTGCAGGCCCAGTTGATGATCGCAACCGACCCGTCCACGGCCGAGCAGTTATCTGCCGATGGCTACCAGCCGGCGATTGCTGTGTGTACGGCACCGCTGATGTCCTTGCAGCAGTTGCGCCAGGTCGATGTGGACGCGATACAGCTGCGCCTGGTGCATGTGGGTACCGGGCTGCGATGTAACCAGCTTTTCGAGGACGATTTTGTTTTGGGTGGGGTTGCCGCAGCGGAAGATACACAAGTCACTGTGGAAAACCATGAAGAAGCGGCTCAGCCCTATGATCCCGATGGCTTTGCGTTTTTTGGCGATGAGCAAGCCGGCGCGGATGCGTTTGCAGTCAGCTCACCCGGCGAGTGGCAGCCAGGTGATACCGACATAGACGATATCTTTGCTGAGATGGACCAGTTCGGACTTGAGGAACAGCCTGTCGTGTTGGATGCAATGCAGGCCGAGGCTTCCAGCAATAGTGTGGAGGAATGCTTCGAAGGTTTTGGGGAAGACGTTTTCGCAGAGGAACTTGGCATCGGCGGGGGGCAGCAGGAGTGTACTCCCCAGGCTGAAATAGACGAGTTGTTTGACAGCCTGGCGGTCGCGACGTTTGAGACGGACGACATTTGCGGTGTTGATGTAGAGGAATTCTCACCCGCTGCAGAAGTGGAGCAAGCGGTGCCCGAGGCCGTGGCGCCGGTCGGGTTGCAAGAGTCCGTGGCTCCCGAAGAGCTTGAATTTTCCTGTATACCCGCGGGAATCACGTTCTCCGAGGCGAGCCTTGGCGGTGGGGAAATATTCCCGGATTTCCTTGAAGCGTTTATCGAAGAGGGCTCTTCCGAGCTCGAGAAGCTTGAGGACGCTGTTGCCGCGTGGGAGCACGACGTGGCGTCAGAAGCGGCTTACGCCGTGGTCAGCCGTATCCTGCACACCGTAAAAGGCATTGCCAAGGGTGTAGGGCTGCAGTTCTACGGCACGCTGGTACACAATTTTGAGACACTGCTGGGGGCGCTGCCGAGACCACAGGCGGAAATGGAGGGTGATTACTTCCGCACTGTAAACGCCTGGCTGGATGCCTGTGTGCGAGGCCTGGACCATATCCAGGAGTCCCGGGCTGATATAAGCAATGTCCTGCCGCAGCTGGCCGGCCAGTTGCCTGTGAGCGGGCAAGACGTGGAAATCACACCTGCGGAGGCGCCGATACAGGCACCCGTGGTGTCTTCCGAGCCCGTATCCGGGGCCGACGAGGCCAGGGCGAAGCAACTGTCGAAGAAAATCGCAGACGATGGCGCCAGGGTCCTCGCCGCGCAGCAGTCGGTTCGCATCACGTCGGAAAAGCTCGATGACCTGCTCAACCTGAGTAACCAGGCCCAGCAGCTCAGCGTGCGCACGGCACAGAGCGTCACTCGCGGCAAGCGCGCCTCGATTGAGATGCAGACCCGGTTGGCTTCGGTCAGGGCGCATATCGCCGGCATAGCCGATCGCGCCCTGCGCAGTGTCGCGGCGAGGGGTGTGCAGCCCGGCAGCCCGATGGACGCACTGGAAATGGATCAGTACTCAGAGTTGCAAGAGGCCGCGAATATACTTCGCGAGGGCGTGGAAGACCTCGCCGACCTGGTAGATTTCGCTACCCGCCAGAACACACAGGTAGAGGCGCTGCTGAAGCAGCAGACCGGTGTTATATCGTCAATAGGTTCGTCTATCCGGGCTGCCCGCGTGGTGCCTGTATCGCGTCTCATCCCCGGCCTGCGCCGGCTGGTAAGGACGGTGAGCGTGGACCTGAACAAGACAGTTTCGTTCCAGGTGCTCAATGAACTCGGCACCCTGGATCGCGATGATTACGCGCGTTGCCAGACCATTCTGGACCACATGGTGCGCAATGCCCTCGACCACGGTATCGAGTCTGCAGACGAGCGAACGGCAGCAGGTAAGCCGCTCGATGGCCTGGTTACTATAGATATCCGCAAGGCCGGGGCGGACGCGGTGATCACCCTTGCTGACGACGGCCGCGGGATCGATCCCGATAAAATGCGCGAATCCGCTATCAGGAAAGGCCTGGACGTGGATGTGCACGCGCTGAGCGATGCCGAGGCCCTGCGCCTGATCTTCCACAAGGGCTTTTCAACCGCCAGTACGGTGAGCCAGATTTCCGGCCGAGGCGTGGGCATGGATATCGTGTTGTCCGAGTTGCAGGAGATGGGTGGCGATATCCAGATAGAGTCGGTGCCCGGGCGCGGAACGTCATTTCACATCCGTGTCCCCTCGTCCATCACCGTCAATGGTGCGCTGCTGGTCAGTGCGGGCGAGCAGTCATATGCGATTCCCCTGGGTGGCCTGATCGCCGTGGAGCAGGTTCCTGTAGCGGACTTCTTCGCAGCGGTGCATAACAGCACGCGATTGAGCCTCTCTGGAATGGAGTGTGAGCCGGCCTACCTGGCCACCTTGTGCCACAACGGTCATTCCCTCGATGCAAAAACCTGGAAAACCAGCGTGCCGGTGATCATAGCGGGTTCCCCGGACCGCTACATGGCCATCGCCGTGGACGATGTGGAGGAGGCGCTGGAACTGGTGATTCGCTCGCTTGGTACCCAGTTTTCCTCTGTACCCGGCGTTGCCGGGGCGGCGACCACCGCTTCGGGGGAGGCGATTGTTGCCCTGGACCTGAATTTGCTGGTAGCCAGTGTGGGCGCCGACGATGAGTCCACTCTACACGTGGGCGCCGCACGGGACGAGGCAATGCTGGTGATGGTGGTGGACGACTCCCGGACGCAGCGCATGGTAGCGACAAGCCAGCTTGAGACCGTCGGTGTCGAGACCATGACAGCGGAAAACGGTGGTGTGGCAATTGACCTGCTCAATACGACGGAACGCCTGCCCGATATTATCCTGATGGACGTCGAGATGCCGGTGAAGGATGGGATCCAGGCGCTGCGGGAAATACGCAAGTCGGTTCGCTACAGCCACATACCCGTCATCATGATTACATCCCGCACCGGGCTGAAACACCGCGCCATGGCGCAGGCCGCCGGTTGCAATGGCTATATGGGCAAGCCCTTCAATTTCCGCATGCTCGTTGGCCAGATCAACGAATTGACCGGCCAGCGCTTACAGCTGTCCTGAGGCCCTGCGATGAGCGAAAAAACTGGTGTCTGCTGCGTGCTGCTGCCCTGTTCATCCGGGCGTTCCTGGGCGGTACCACAGCGCTGCCTGGGTGAGATTGTTACCCTCTCCACAACGCAGGACGAGCCGCCTGCGCAGATCGAGTGGCGGGGGGAAGCCGTACCCGTGATCGATTTCGGTGCCGGGGATAACGTGCCCTGGCGTGACCAGCGTGGCGGCAGTGGCCTGGTGGCGATCATACTGGGGCAGCGTGGCGAAGCCTGTCCTTACTTCGGCGTTGCCGTGCGGGGGGGCGGTCTTGGCGTAAGCCACCTGGTCGATAGCGAGATAGAGGATATGCCTGAGGCAGCACTGGATTACGCCACGGCGGCCTTTCGCATGAATGGCAACCTGTACCAGGTGCCTGATTTACTCGCACTGCAGCGGGCTATAGGCACTGGCGACGTTGTTGCGCACTGAAAGGCGCGGCACTCATAGGACTGATGGAGACAAAATTTGGAACAGTTGCAACTGGATCGGCTGATGGAGAATCTCGATGGCGCCTTCGGTGAGGAGCTACCGTTCTCAAGCGGCGAGTTGTCTGCGGGGCAGGTGGACACCCTGCGCCAGGTCTTTGGTGACCAGGGCTACCAGTCTTATCTCCAGGACCAGGTCAACAGGCAGATCATCAGGGACTTCCTGGTGAATGCCGTCATGCTCGGATACCTCCCGGAGCAGGAGATAGCGGCGCTTTCCGGCCAGGTGGCCAGTCGGGAGGGTCGGGCCGCCCTGTCGCTGCATATGCTTATGCTCTCGGTGGAGCAGGCTGCGGAACTGGTGCAGCCCGGGGAGCCTGAGTTCCTCAACAGGCTCAAGCCGGGGCGCAAGCTCCCCCCCTATATCAAGTTAATTCAAGGATAAAAGAATAAAATAATGGCAATCAATCACTAAATAATCCGAACTAAATGCCTTTTATGCAAAAAAAAGGACACAAAATAGCAATATAATTAAAAAAACAAAAAATATGGCAGTACAGCCGTTGCTGTGGCCAGTCTCCCATCCTATAACTGAATCGTCGCCACACGGTGGTGACCCAAGGAGGGGAGCGAGACGGCAGCCAGGCCGAGCCCCCCAGACCGGTGCAGCGAATAAGAGTTTGCACCCAACGGATCGGAGAGCAGGCCATGTTGACAATCACCCCTACAGCAGTTGTGGATATAAACCCCGGCGACCAGCTAGAGGTCTTCGCCGTAATCGAAGGCAAGAAAGTATTCCTGCCACCCGAGGCAAACTACGTGATGCAGGACAAGCGGGGCATCTGGTATTACTGCTCCCGCAAGCCGCGCCCGAAAGAGGGTGACTGGACCCCGAACAAGACCAGCATCGCGTGCCGCCATGAAGGCGGGTACGTGCGTGCCCTGAAGACAGACACCCATACCCCCTGGCTGGATACCTGCCAGCGCACCGTGCGCATGGTCTGTGGTGCCAAGGGTGAGCCCCGCCGTCCGGCCGATAGCTGAGGCTCAAGGCGAAGGCTGCCGCCCTGTCCGGGTGGCAGCTCGCCCCGTGCGCTGATTGCCGGCTTTCCCGGAGCGCGGCTTTATAAGCCGGCAATGCCGGCGCAATGGCAGCGGATTGCGTTGGTAAACATTGTCGTGTTAGGTTTGGACGCACATCGACAAGGCAGCGGGACGCGAATTCGGGACATGACCATTGCGGGTAAAATCAATGTGCTCGTGCTGGTTATTACCGTATTTCTTGGTGTGATGGCCACCACCTTTACCGCCGTGCGTGAATACCGGGTCCAGCGGGACCTTGTGGTGGATCGAACAGTCGCGCTCGCGGCCGGATTGCCCGAACTCCAGGCAGATATCTACTTTCGCAATATGGCCAGGCTGGACAGGTCTCTCGACCGATTCCTGGAGCCGCCTTCTGTCTCCTACGTGGTACTTTACGATTCCAGCGGCGACAATTTGTTGCAAAGAGGCCGCTCTGGTGCCCCTGTGCCAGAGCTGCCCCGGTTCAGCCTTATGCGCCGGGACGTCAGCGCCACCGAGGCAGGTGACGTGGTGCTCGATAAGGCGGGCCGGCAGGGCGGCCGGGGCCTGGGCAGTGCGTTGCTGGACGGGGGCAGGCTGATTCAACTGACCATGCCGGTCTTTTCGGCTCTTAATCCACTGGTACAAAATCTTAGCCCTGCGGACTTCGGCGCCGCGGTAATGAAGCCTGATGCGGTGGCCAGCCTGCATGTTATCGGCTATCTGCAGGTAGCTGTCAGCCTGAGGGCGCTTGCGGCGGGCACCGCTCCGGTCGTCATACCCACCGGTCTGGTCAGCCTGCTGCTTGTGCTGCTCTCCAGTTACCTGTCCCTGGCGATTACCCGCCGTATCACCGCGCCCCTTTCCAGGATGGCCGAGGTGGCGGATGAGATCGCTTCCGGTAAATTGCTGAAGAATACGGTGCCGGTCGAGGGTAGCGGTGAGGTCAGGGAAATCGCCACTATTCTCAATGGCATTATTGCCGGCTTGAGTAGCTACAAGACCCGGATGGATGTCGATCACCAGCTGCTGAGCATGAAGGTGGAAGAGCGCACCTCGCAATTGACCCGGCGTAACGAGGAGCTCAACAAGGCGGTACTGGAGGTCACCGAGACCAAGGACCGTTTGCGGCAGATGGCCTATTACGACAGCCTGACCGCATTGCCGAACCGCCGGCTCTTTACCGAACAACTCGATCTGCTGCTGCGTCTCGCCAAACGCAACGGTGAGTCCCTGGCCCTGTTGTTCCTGGATCTGGACAACTTCAAGCGGATCAACGATTCGCTGGGGCACAGTGCGGGCGACCTGTTATTGCGGGAAGTTGGCTTGCGGCTTTCCGGCTGTGTTCGTGACAGCGACGTGGTGGCGCACTACGTGGAGTCGGGCCCCAGGATTGATGTCTCGCGCCTGGGCGGTGACGAATTCACCGTTGTGCTTAACCAGGTGGATTCCGCGGAATCTGCTGGCATGGTCGCGCACCGCTTGCTGGATGCACTGTGCCAGCCCATGGTCATCGAGGGGCATGAGGTCGTGGTTACGCCCAGTATCGGCATTGCCATGGCCCCAGCGGACGCTACAGATGTCGATGGCCTGCTGAAGGCTGCGGATACCGCGATGTACCACGCGAAGTCTGTAGGCAAGAACAACTGTCTCTTCTACAGCAAGGACATGGACGCCGCGAGCGTTGACCGGCTGCAACTGGAAGCCGATATCCGCCGAGCATTTGAACGCGAGGAGTTTGTCCTGCACTACCAGCCCCAGGTCGATACCCGCAACGGTACCGTGGTTGGGGTCGAGGCGCTGGTGCGGTGGCAGCACCCGGAAAAGGGTATGGTGCCGCCGTTCAGGTTCATCCCCCTGATGGAAGAGATGGGCTTTATCGGCGCGCTGGGAGACTGGGTGCTGCGGGAAGCCTGCCGGCAGATGAAAGCGTTCGAGGCGCAGGGGCTGAAGTTGCCGAAGGTGGCAGTAAACGTATCGGCTCTCCAGTTCAACGCGGCCTTCATACGCAGCGTAAAGCAGGTGTTGCAGGAGACCGCACTGGCGCCGGGAAAGCTCGAGCTGGAGCTTACCGAGGGGGTGGTGATGGACGATGCCAGTGCAACCATACAGGCACTGGCCGATCTCAAGGAAATGGGCGTCAGTCTCTCTATCGACGACTTCGGTACCGGCTATTCATCCCTGAGTTACCTCAGTCGTTTTCCCCTGGATGAGTTGAAAATCGATCGCAGCTTTGTCATCGAGTTCGACAAGAGCGACAACGATGCCAGTCTTGTCATCGCGATCATCGCGATGGCCCGCAGCATGAATCTGCGACTGGTGGCAGAAGGGGTGGAAACCCATGAACAGTATCACTTTCTCACCTCCAATGGCGCGCATGTGATACAGGGCTACCTGTTCAGCAAGCCGGTGTCCGCGACCGAACTGGAGCCGCTGCTGGCCCCGTGGCACTTTATGCAGCAGATCCAGTCCATGGCGGGCGATCTGGCAGATTCCCCCGGGCGGAAAATATCCTAGCGCAATATTCCAGCGTGTCGATCAATTGCGGCTGCCACTTGAGTTTTCAGACGGCGCACTTCAGCCCAGCGGGGCCTCCGGCTTTGACGCATGCGCTTCAAGCTCATTCGCCTTGCGCTGGCCCTCAGGTAAAAAACCCCAGAAAACCCAGCAAAATGGCGTAGCGGGTCGCCTTGCCGATAGCCGTAAGCGTAATGAACACGGCAAAACGCACGCGCATAATGCCGGCGATAAACGTCAGCGCGTCACCACCCACCGGCATCCAGGCCAGCAACAGGGACCAGACACCGTATTTCTGGAACCAGCGCTGCGACATCCCGAGGCTTTGCGGCTTGAACGGAAACCATTTGCGATCCTGGAAATGCAGCAGATAGCGACCCAGCACCCAGTTGAGGGCGGAGCCAAGGGTGTTTCCGGCCGAAGCCCAGAGCCAGAGCGACAGCGGGGAATAGCCCGCCTGGGCCAGGCCGGCCAGCATGATCTCGGAGTAGGCCGGCACCACTGTCGCAGCCAGGAAGGCGGTAAAAAAAAGTCCCAGGTAGGCTTCCATTGCAGCCGGCTAACTGGCTGTGCCGGCGTGGCTGTCAGGCGGCACGGTACGCACACCTTGCGGCACAGCGAACGAGCCCGCGAAAGAGTCCCTGTTGTAGGTCACTTTGTGGCATGTATTCCGGGTGCCATTGCACGCCGATGAAAAACGGGTGGTCGCGCTTTTCGATGGCCTGCACCACGCCGTTGGACTCCGCCGCGCTGACAGCGATATCCTCGCCCAGGGCGGCAATGGACTGGTTGTGCAGGGCGTTGACGGAGCAGGAGCGGGATTCCAGGATAGAGTGCAGGTGGCTGTCAGCTGCGATAGCGATTGTCTTGCGGGGCAGTATGCTGCGGATATTACTGGTTTCCTCAGTGTAAAAGTGCCCGATAGCCTGGTGTAGCGAACCCCCCAGTACCACGTTCATCAGCTGCGCGCCGCGGCAAATTCCCAGCACCGGTATTTTCTTGTCCAGCGCATGCTGAATAATGTCCTTTTCCAGGTGATCCCGCCGGGGGTCGTAGTCCTGGTTGGACCAGGTGGCAAAAACGGCCCTGAACACCCCCAGTACGAGTCCCACCAGCCAGTCCAGCACTGTACTGTGCAGCATGGCCTGCCGGGCTTCCGGTTCGCTCTCCTGGCCATAGTGAAATGGGTCGACGTCGGTGCCGCCTCCGATCACGACCCCGTCGAGGCGTAATTTGCCCAATGGGCGCGAGGGCGTGATGCGAACAGCTTTTGCGTGGCAGCGCTGGATGGCCAATGCGGTCATTCGCCAGGCAATGTATCCGCCACGATCCGGCCCGGTGACCCCGATGATTGGTCCTGTATCCATGGGGCTATCAGCGCTCGAAAAATTTCTGGCTCAGGAGCGTGGTCAGCCGTATCGCCCAGGTGGCCCTGGGCGCCAGGGAGAATGTGCTGTTACTTTCACGCCAGGCGTCGATCAGTTCTTCCAGCAGTGCGGCATCAGCGGCAAGCGTCTCGACATATACCCAGCGGTTCCAGGCGGCAGCGGCGCTCCAGCCCGCTTCGTTGATCTTGCAGTCGGGCAGGCGATAGTGAAAAGCCGGTCGGCCTCCGATCAGTTTGCGCTCGTCATCGCTGACGGCACGCAGTACGCGTTCGCTGTCCAGCTCGACCAGTATTGGCAGCATGTCCAGTGCCCGGTTTCGGGTGGGGTTATGCTCGAGGTAATCACCGATCAGGCCGGATATATCGGGGTCATAGGCATTGTTCAGTGCGAGTTCCATGTAGTCCTGGGGAAAAGGATCGATATATTTGGTGAGGAAACGCCGGGTGATATCGATCTCGGAAGAGTCGATGATCCAGGTGTACAGCAGCAGGAATGACTGGATATAGCGCTTTAGCGTTGTGCAGGAGTTATCCGGAATCGACGGGTTGATATGCAATCCGAAGGCGTAGATGAACGAATCCTGGGTGCCCTCTGCGCCAAGCGAATTGAGGGTCTCTATGAGCGTATCGAGTTTACCCAGCTGCTCGAAGGGGATGGGCTCGGTGACGACTTCGCAGGGAATCAGGCCCCGGCTGGCATTGTCGATATTCGTTTCGATGTCGTGGGCGAGACTGCCGGGTGAAAACTTCACCCCGAGGGATTCCAGCCATCGACGGTAGCGGGTCGACTTCAGGATGTCGGCATCCCGCTCTATCTTGAGTTTGCCCAGTGTGGAACCGCGCAAGACAGTTTCAAAGGGGCTCCTGATGTCCAACTCGCCTCCCAGGCACCTTTGCAGCGCACGGGCGGTATGGACGATAGGGAGATTGCCGAACTCAAATTCAAAACCCGCCCGTCGCGTGTTGCCCGCAGCATCCCTGACCAGCGGCGGTAAGCGGTAGTGCCTTTTCATGTCTGTCGCTCCACTGAGGGCAACAGTCTACTCAAATTTTACCCCCAATACATGAGTGGTCTTTCATTGTGGGTGTGGCAGCTGACAGCGTGGGACGGCTCAGCGGGGGCGGGTCCCGCCGGAGCGGTGTCGGTGAGCGGGTCAATGTTGCCGCTCAGCTGCCTATGAAAGCAGCGGCAGGGTGATTGTTACGGCAAGTCCCGAGCCGGTGTTCCTGGCCTGAATCTCCCCGCCATGTCGCAGCACGGCACGCCTTGCTATGGCAAGACCCAATCCGTGCCCGCCGGTATCCCGGGTGCGCGTGGTGTCGGTTCGGTAGAAAGCCTCGAAAATCCTGTCCAGTTCCGCTGCGGGAACTCCGCCACCGCAATCGGTGATGCTGACCCGGGCTGTATCCCCGACCTGGTCCAGGTGCACGGCTATTTCCGAATTCTCCCTGGTATGCCTCAGGGCATTGCGCAATATGTTCTCAAAGCACTTGTGCAGCAGGTCGCCCGCGCTTGCCACCGTGGCGTCCCGGACTGCAGGCCGGAACACCACGCGCTTTCCCTGGGCGTTTCCCTCGAAGTTGGCGTCGCTGCACAGCTGTTCCAGCAGGGGCAGCAGTGCGATGTGGCTATCGAGTTCGCCCTCGCTTGGCTGTGAGGCCAGTAATTGCCCAATCAATTCCTCCAGCCGGCTGACTTCCCGCTCGATACGTTGCAGATAGTCAGGGGTTTTCTCCGGTTTTTTCTCGGCGAGCGCGAGGGCTACCCGCAGCCGCGCCAGGGGTGAACGCAATTCGTGTGAAACGTCGCCCAGCAGGCGCTTCTGTGCCTGGATGCGCTCCTGCAACTGTTGGGCCATGCTGTTGAAGCCACGGGCCAGTTCATCGGTTTCATCACCTCCCTGGCGGCGCACTTGCAGGCGCGTGTCCAGGTCGCCGGTCGCCAGCCTCCGCGATGCCACCTGCAGTTGCCCGATCCGGCGTGTCATCAATCGCGACAGCAGGTAGCAGACAAGGCCACTGACCAGTACCGCCAGGCCTGCGCGCAGCCACAGGCTGCTGCCCAGCAGCCCGAGCAGAAGGTGCCGGGGTGGTCGGAATACGAACACCGCCCGCAGCACACCCCGGTCCGGGCGGTAAAGCTCGTGCGCAAGCATGTGCTGGCCGTTACCCGTTTCATAAGCGCGCCGACGCGCACCCTGTAATCGCTGTGCAAGCTGTAGCACCGTGGCGGGCACTTCACGTGCGAGAAAGTCTTTACCCACACGATCGAGCAGGTAGATATCAACATCGTGCTCTGTGCTGGCCCGATCGATGAGCCCGGGTATAGCGGATTGCTCGAGATTCTGCAGTTCGTAGATCATATTCAACACGAAGCGCTGAGGCGGACCCTTCGGGCGATGCTCGATTACACCCCGAACCGGGTTGGTGTCGAAATACTGACTGGAAACCAGCCAGCTGGCGAGCACGGCTACCATGGCCAGCCAGAAACCGATAAATATCTTGCCGAACAGTTGCAGTCGCAATCTCACGGTGCCTGTTTTCCTGTACTGACAGTGAACTGGTAGCCACTGCCGCGCACGCTGACGATCAGGTTTTCGCCACCGAGCGAGGCGAGTTTCCTGCGCAGCTTGCTGATGTGGACGTCAATGCTGCGATCGTACGCGGCAAGCGGGCGGCCGAGTGCCTGCCGGCTCAGGGAATCCTTTTCGACCACCGTGCCAGCCTGCTCCAGCAAAACCTGCAGCACATTGAATTCTGCGGAGGTCAACTGCAGGTCGGTGCCAGCGTGGCTGGCGCTGCGCTCGGCACTGTTGAGTCGGGTCTGTCCCACCACCCGTTCGGCAGCACCTCCTGGCAAACTGCCTTCCTCCGCGCGTGCACGTCGCAGGATCGCCCGCAAACGGGCCGCAAGCTCTCGTGGGTTGCAGGGCTTTGGCAGGTAGTCATCGGCACCCATTTCAAGCCCTACGATACGGTCGGTGTCCTCGCCCCTGGCGGTCAGCATCAGGATCGGTGTCGAGGTAAACGTGCGCAATATCCGCAGTACCTCCAGCCCCTGGATTCCCGGCAGCATAATATCCAGCACTATGGCATCGAAGCTGCTGACGCGGCATAAATCCACGGCGGCGCGTCCGTCGTGGATGGTGCGGGTGACAAATCCCTCAAGTTCGAGAAACTCGACCAGCAGCCCGCACAGTTCGCGATCGTCATCTATGATCAATACCTTGGCTGTCACTGGCTTTCGTTCCTGGCGTGCCTGGCGCTATAGTGTGTAGAAGACCGCGGGGCTTGTCACCCGCGCTTAACTCTACGAGGCGGTTCTTAACAAATCTTTACCCAACGGGCGGCTTATTTAACAGGCCCGTCCCTTACACTTGATCCCGAATGTCGCAGGATAGACTTTGTGACGCTCAAGTTGACTTATCAAGGAGAAAAAAATGAACGGTAAATTGAAAAACTGGCTGTGTGGTGTTGCCCTGGCAGGCGCCGGTGCAATGTCGTTGGCGGCCTGGGCCATGGAACCCCAGGATGGCATGGGTGGTGATCCCAATCGGATGTTTGCCCAAATGAGCGAGCGGCTGGACCTGAGTTCCGAACAGAAGGCGAAAGTGGAAACCCTGATGACGACAGCCAGGGAGACTAGCGCCGCCGACCGGAAGCGTATGCAGGAACTGCGCGCGCAAATGATGGCGATGAAGGGTGAATTTGACGCGGCCAGGGCCCGCAAGCTCGCCGACGAGATCGGCCAGCTCACCGGGCGCATGGTGTATCAGGCAACCGATACGTTTGCCCAGGTATACAAGGTGCTGGATGACAAGCAGCGGACCCAGCTGGACGGCATGATGGCAAAGCGGGGCGAGCACCGCGGTAAATGGCGCCAGGCACCCGCAACACCACCCGAGTAAACTGTACAGGCTCGGCTGTTCCTGCCGGACAAGCGCCGATTTGGCCTTGCCCGGCAGCATCGCTGTTTGCCGGGATGACGCCTTATCGGGCGTATTGGCGGGCGTATTCGTTCAAGCAGCTGACTCCCCTGAAGGAGTAAATATGAAAAAAATTGTACCGCTGGCAGCACAGTCCATAGCCGCCGAATCCGGTTCGTCATACCCTGAGCCGTTCATCACCCGTATAGGTGCGGCAAGCTGGCACCCGATGGGTGAACCGTTCGGCCTGACCCAGTTCGGTGTAAACCTGGAAATACTGAATCCGGGAGACCAGTCCGCCCTTCGGCACTGGCACACGCTGGGCGACGAGTTCGTTTACGTGATCGCCGGCGAAGTCATACTGGTGACGGATGAAGGCGAGGCAAGCCTTGGGGTTGGCATGTGCGTGGGCTTCAAGGCCGGTGAACGCAACGGGCACCATTTTATCAATCGCAGCGCTGCGCAGGCACAGCTGATTGTCATGGGTGCCCGGATCCCTGGCGACACGGCTTTTTACCCGGACGACGACCTGGCCTGGTTCCATACGGAGCAGGGCAGGATCGCCGTGCACAAGGACGGGACACCCTATCGCTGAGCGCGTTTCGGTCCCGCCGGTATCTCCGGGGCCGCGCGTTTACAGCTCTTCAACCCTGAGGCCAAGTTCCTCCCGCAGGGCCGCCGTTGCATCGAGCTGGCTGCTGTTGGTTATCACTGCGGTGCTGGCTAACTCCGGGCGCAGGTATTTCTCCGCCACGCGGCTTAAATCCTCCAGGCTTACGGCCAATACCTGCTGGCGAAAATGCTCGCGTTGCTCGTGGCTGCGACCGAACAGTCGGTTGTGGAAATGCTGCTTGGCCTCGCCGGCGGGCGAGCTGGGCTTGTCCAGGCTGCCGATGACTCCGAGAATTGCTTCTTCCAGAGCCCGGTACTCGTGCTTGCTGGCCAGCATCCAGGCAACGGCGCCGTCGAAATCCTGGAGGGTTTCCGCCAGCCTGGGATCGCGGTAGGAGTAGAAGCGAAAGGCGGCGATGCCTGAGTCCTGGGATGCGCCGCCGCCGTAGGCGCCGCCCTGTTCCCGAATGGTCCTGTGCAGGAAACCGTTGCGCAGGAAGCCGCCAAGAACGGTGAGAGCGGCGGCATCAGGGTGCTGTACCGGCACCGTGGGATAGGCGCGTGCGCAGAAGTTCACCTGGGTATTGGTTACCCAGAGCTCGGCACGCTTCTCGCGACAGGGGGGGAGGGCAAAATGTCCTGTGGCGCCTTGTGTATGCCCGGCACCGAGGATTTTCCCGGCAATCGCAGCCACCTCGTCAGTCCTGTGATCCTCTGCAACCACCAGCAGTTGTCGGGGCATTGCCAGTACCTGTTCATGCAGGCCTGTCATTTGCCTTGCGAGCTGCTCCAGGGCCTGCTCATCCTGGAGACTGTCATCCAGCGCCCGCAGGCTGCGGATGCCCGCCATGCCTGACAATTCATGATTCAGCCTCGACAGGGGACTCATGCCGGCACTGGCCGCGGCCATCGCCAGGCCGTGGCCGTTGCCGGTGATCGACTGCTCCCGGCGCGCACGCTGCTGGCTGATCAGTTCGCGAATTCGCGTCGTTTCATCGAAGCGCACGGAGTCCAGTGTATCGCGCATCAGGCGGGCCTGTTCCCCGGCGTTGCGCAGCAGTGCCTTGGAAGACAGCACGAGGTGGGCATTCACCGCCTGTTCATCATCCACCGCTGCGCGCATCGAGGTGAACGCGTTGATTGCGCCAACCGTGGCGGACTGGCGATGCTGTGCCTCGAGGTAATCATCCTCACCCAGGCCCAGTTCGGTCATGAACTGTGTATACAGGGGCAGCAGTTGCAGGTCCGTTGGCGCGATACCCGGCAGCGGGGCCACGACCTGCTGGTAGACCAGGCCGTTGGTACCCTGGCCGTAGGTAGTGGTGCTTATTCCGTGAATTTCGCGTTCGGCGTAGGTCAGTTCCGGCAGGCTGGCGGGCACGTCGGCCAGTTCGACTTTTGGCAGGATGCTTTCGTCGTCGATGCGCTGCTGCCGTTGCACGAGATCGGCCGCCAGCTGCACCGTGCGGGTACGGTCCTGCTCGTTCATGCCTTTCTTGATGTCGGCCAGGCGGGCAGCCTCTATGGCAGCGCGGCGGGCAGACAGGCCGGTATCGGGCTGCATCACCATGGTGACGCGGTGGGTGTTGTCCAGCAGCAGGCGCCGGGCCAATTGGCAGATATAATCCGGGTCCTGGATGCGCTCGCGCAGGTTTACGATGACCGGCTCAAGGTCCAGCACGGCAATGGGGTCGCTGTAATGGGTGGCGCAGCCCAGCGCCTGCAGAATCAGCTGCAGGCCATAAGGGTAACCGTCACCGCTGATTTCGCGCTGGTGTAGCTCGAGCTGGTGCAAGACTGCCTCAAGGCGATCGTGAGCAACCCCTTCGCGTGCCACCCGCTCCAGCACTGCCAGCACCATTTCCTCCACGGCATCGGCATGCACGGGATCACTGCCCTCGATGCCGCAGCAAAAAACCATCTCGCGCATGCCGTCCTCCAGCCCGCACAGGGGGGAGGGCGACTGCCCCAGCTTTGTTGTTTCCAGCGCGTGCTGCAACGGCGATGCGCTGTTGTCCAGCAATACGCTGGAGAGCAACTGGGCCTCGAGTAACTGCTCGAGATTGCTGCTCTCGCCTAGCAGCCAACCCAGCACGATGTGGGTTTTCCTTGTCGTTGGACCCTTCTCGTCGTAGGCGTAGCTGCCCTCGACGCGAATGGGTGCAGGCAGTCGTCTCTCCGCTGTGACCTGGATACGCTGCTCGAGTCTTTCGAATTGTCCCAGTGCGCGCGCCTCGAAGACCGACTGGTGTTCCCCGGCGGGGATGTTGCCAAAGGTCATGAAGATCGCATTACTGGGGTGGTAGTGGCTGCGATAAAACGCCTTGAGCTGCTCATAGCTCAGGTCGGGAATATGTTCGGGATCGCCGCCGCTGTTGTAGTGATACGTTGTACCTGGAAACAAGTGCTCGCAAAGCGTGTTCCACAGTACGCTGCTCACCGAACTCATGGCACCTTTCATCTCGTTGAAGACCACGCCCTTGAAGACCAGGTCGCTGGCGGGATCATCGGGACTGGCGAATTCAACGCGGTGACCTTCCTGGGCAAAGTCCAGCGGATCCAGGCGTGAAAAGAACACCGCATCGAGGTAGACATCCAGCAGGTTGTCGAAGTCCTTGCGGTTCTGGCTGGCGAAGGGGTAGGCAGTCCAGTCCGAGCTGGTGAAGGCATTCATAAACGTGTTGAGGGAGCGCCGCAGCATCATGAAGAAGGGATCCCGTACCGGGTAGCGCTGGCTGCCGCACAGGGCGGTGTGCTCGAGGATGTGCGCCACCCCGGTAGAATCCTCCGGTACCGTGCGCACGGCCACCAGGAATACGTTTTCGGTGTTATCCGAGGCAAGGTGGTAGTGCACTGCGCCAGTGCGCTTGTGCTCGTACTGTTCCACACGGATATTGAGTGACTCTATGGTCTGCTGGCGGATCGCTGTAAAAGCGGGGTGGACCTGGGGCTGCGCGGTGCTGCCATTACTCATTGAATTTACCTGGGGAAATTGGTTGGCGAAAAAGGGCGTTATTCTAGCGTGAATCAGCGGCCGGTTGTGCGTCGGGTGAAGGAACCAGCTCTATTCGGTACATCCAGGGCCAGTTCTTGCCTGTAACCCAGATGCCCCCGTCCGCCGGGTTGCGTGCAATGCCATTGAGTACGTCCGTATCCGTACGCCGCTCCATCAGCGGCAGCAGGCCCTGCAGGTTGATGCTTGCCTCTACCTTGCCATCGGCGGGATTGATGATGACGATACGGTCGGTCTGCCAGATATTGGCCCAGATGCGACCGTCTATCCATTCCAGCTCGTTGAGGCGCACGACCGGCATGCCATTTTCTGTAACCTGCAGGACGCGGGTGATTCGGTGCTCATCCACAGACAGGTAAAGCAGGCGATCGCTGCCGTCACTGTAAATCAGTTGTTCACCGTCATTGGTGAGGCCCCAACCCTCACCGGGGATCTGCATGCGTGCAAGGCCTTCCAGCTTGTCTTTGCTGTAGACGAACAGGTTGCGCGATTTCCAGGTGAGCAGGTAAAGGCGGTCGCGGAATACGGTCAGTCCCTCGGCCCAGAGCCGGGGATCCACCTTGCGTTCGACTTCGAGTTCGCCGCTGCCGAAGTTGTAGCGCAGCAGGCGCGATGTGCCATAGCCCCCGCCGCTGACATAGAGCTTGTCCTCGAGAATTTGCAGGCCCTGGACGAAAATATCCCTGCTCTGGGGTTTCTTGTCGATCACCTTGTAGCCGTACTGCTGGGCCCCGGAAGCGGTGGCGGCCGCCAGGGTGAGTAGCAGTAACAGGAAAATTGAGCGGGCCATGGCTAGATCCGGTTGCGGCTGAGGTCGCGGATTATAAACCGGGCAGGGGCCAGGGCGCGAACGAGTTCGCGGCTCAGGGGCGGCGGCTCGCCACAGGCCTGGCTGGCGAGCAATTCGGCGGCCAGGGGGGCGGAGGTCAGCCCGCGGGAGCCATGAGCCGTGCTGAGGAACAACCCCGGGAGATAGCTGCCCCTGGCGGGAATAGGCTGCCGGGCATTTTGGCGCAGACCGGCGAATTGCTGCATGAAAGCCTGGCGGTCGGGGACCGGACCCACCATGGGCAGATAGTCGGGGCTCGCGCAGCGATAGCCCACGCGACCTGCCAGGCCCGCAGGGTCCAGCCCGGCCAGGATTTCCCGCCAAGCCGGTACGGCGCGGGCCAGCTTTTCCAGGTTGTCGCGATGATCGGCAGCTTGCAGGTCCGGGCCTGTGTCCTCCAGGTTGAAGCTGGCGCCGATGCAATGGCTGCCGTCGCGGGCCGGTGCGACATAGCCCTCGTGGCACAGCGCTGCGCGTAGTTCCCCAAGTTTTGTATGAGAGGCCAATTCTGTGGTCTGCCCGCGGATAATCTGCAGCGGCAGCCAGTCCAGCGAAGTCGCGTCCGAACTTGCCGTACCTGTGGCGACAACCGCGCAGTCAGCCTGCCAGGCCTGCCCCGAGTCATTGCTGGCGCGCCACCCACTGGCCATGGGTTCCAGAGTGATCCTGCCGCAGTTTTCCAGCAGGTGGATGTTGGGGTGTGCGGCCAGGACCCGGCACAGGGCCGCCGGGTGCAGCCAGCCCGAGCGGGGAAACCAGTAGCCCGCAGCCGGCTGTTGGATGCCCACGATGGCACTGGCCTGGAGCGGGTCAAGCACCTGCGCGAGTTCCGGTACGGCCGGTAGAACGCCTGCCAGCGCGGCCATCTCGTCCGCATTGTCACTCTGGTGAAAGCTGCCGCAGAGGGCGCCATCGATTCCCCTGCGCAGTCTTCCGCTGGCGAACATGTCACCGTAGAGTTCGGTGCTGAAGCGATAACTCTGCAGACTGAAATCGGTCAGTGCGGAATGCCTGCGCGAGAGGCGCGTGTAAAGAATACCCTGGTTGTTGCCAGAGCCGCCTGCGGCGAGTGTGCCGTGCTCCAACAGGAAGACCTCTACCCCTCGCCTGGCGAGCGCCCAGGCGGCGGAGCAACCGGCAAGTCCGGCCCCCACGACAATTGCCTGTTGCGGTCGCCCGGGAGTTGTGGCGGGAATATCCCAGGGCGTGTCGCTGTCCCGCAACTGGCCGCACAGGGGCGGCTGGGCCATGCGACCCCGCAGGCACTCGCGCTTGCGCCCGTAGCCCGCGACCCTCTCCACCGAGAACCCCGCCGCGGCCAGTTGCCTGCGCACCTGGCCCGCCGCGGTGAAGGTAGAGAACGTCGCGCCCGGTCGACTCAGGGCGCCAACGCTCTGCAGCACGCCTTCCTCCCACATGGCTTCGTTGCGTGCAGGGGCGAAGCCGTCCAGGTACCAGGCATCCACCAACGGACGGCCGGGACTGGCAAGATCCCCAAGGGCGTCGGCGATATCTTCCCACCACAGATCCAGGGTTACCTGTCCCTGCTCCAGCAACAGCCTGTGCTGGCCTGGAACGAGCCCGGGATAGTGCCTGAGCAACACCTTGGCCAGGGGTGCAAGCTCAGGCCATGCGGCGAGGGCCCGGGCCAGTTCCTGCTGTCGCAGCGGGTATTTTTCGATCGAGACATAATGCAAATCGGGGCGTGGCGCCGGTGTCGCGAGCCAGGCCTGCCAGGTCAGGAGGAAATTGAGGCCGGTACCAAACCCGGTTTCGGCAATGCAGAAACGTCCAGCGGGCCAGTTTTGCCAGCGCTGCGGCAGGCCATTGCCCTGGAGGAAAACGTACTGGCTCTCCTGGCGGCCATTGTCGCGGGAATAGTAGACATCGCCAAAGTGCGAAGACCGGGGTTCGCCGCCTTCTGTCCAGTCGAGACTGGCGGCCGTTGCCGGCCGCCAAAGCGTGTTTTCCCGCTTCATCCAGAGCGCGATGTGAGTTTCATATCCTCGGGCAGCCAGGCGGGAATATGTGGCTGTTGTTCCGCCAGCAGGTCATCAATGGTGAACAGGTGCAGTTCCGGGGGGCCATCGGGTGGAAGGTATAGGGTGATCAGGAAGTCAGTGGCGTTCACGTGCTGGGGCAGTTGTATCTCCCAGCGATCCTCCTTGATCCGCAAGGTGGTTTCACCCGGCTGCAGGCGGATCCTGGCCACATAATTATTCTTGCCAACCGGCTTCAGGCTGCGCCTTTCACTGGCAATGAGGGCGCCGAACAGCTGGGTTCGAACGCCACAGATGGGCGCGATGTCGCGTCGGCTCTCGGGAATATTCGGGTCGGTCAGGCGGCGGGTGATCTGGCTGAGGGCAGTGCTCCCTTCCGCGCCGTTGAGCCGGATTTTATCTGCGCTGAACGGTATCCGTGCCAGGCGCTCGGCGTCGAGCTGGGCGGCCGCCCGGTCCGCCATTTCCTCTTCGCTGGGCAGGGTACGGGCGGCTTCCTGTAATTCAGCGTAGTAATTTGCCAGCAGGATGTGCAAGCGCTCTACATGCTCACGCTCATTGACCATCGAGTAGTCCCGGGTCGTGACCCGCAACGGCTTACCTTCCATGGGCACTTCTGTGGCGCTATCCTGCGCGGATGCCTCCGCCAGTTGCTGTGTTCTGGTGATTTGCTCCTGCAACAGGATCAGCTCCCGCTCGGTGACAGCGATCAACCGCTCCTTGATCTTGACCATTTCCAGGGCGAGTTTGCGCACGGCCGGGTTGCTGCTTTGCTCGGGTGGGGATCCGTCGGTTTGCAATAATTTCACGGTACTTTTGTATTGATCGAGTTCCGTGCTCAGCATGGTGCGCTCTGTTGCGAGTGCCTGGAGTTCAATTTCGGGGTCGTCGGCCTGCCCGTACGTCGCAGGCGCGAGCAGAATCAGGGCCAAGGCAAGCCATACCCCTCGCGTGAGCGAGCGGCACAGCCGTCCAAGCGGGTATGCGTTGACCGCAAACAACCCAGCCATGATTCAATATTCTCCAATGTATGTGCAAAAAAGGGTACCAGAGGGGTTGATCGCCCGGCCAGCAGGATTAGGAGAAATAGCGACATAAATCACATCTGGCGTTAGACTTGGCGCCCCAGCCCCAAAACAGCGCATTTCCAGAGATTTTTATGGCCCAGAACCGTCAACAAACCATTCCCAAGGACAAGTTCCTGGTAATAGCCGTCAATCTTCTGCACCGGCAGTTTATAGGCGCCGGGCGAACCCGGGCGAAGCAAATGTACCGGGAAATCGAGCAGGGCCGCGTTATGCCCATGACCGCGGTAAAAATGGAGGACAATTCAACGGTGCGTTTCAGGATTCTGCTGGATCACAGTGAATTCAAGGGCCACCTCAACTTCGGGGCTTTCAAGGCCAGCCTGACGACGCTTGTGGGAAATCTCAGCCGGGCCCTGCAGGAGAAAAAGGAGATCACGGTCTTCAACGTCGAACACGGCCCCTCGTCGGTGATGTTTGGCATCACCGCTGTCACCGTGGAGGACGACCGGCCCAATGTGATGGTGCTCGGAGCTGATGTTGAAGGGGAGGCCGCCGCGGTGACGCTGCGTCTGATGTACCTGGATCCCGCGCAGTTTACCCGCCAGGATGGCGAGGCCAAGCCGGGCTGAGGGCCTGCATCCGGTCGTCACGGCTCGATGCGTACGCCGGGCAAGGAAGGCCTGTCGATCGACAGTTTTTGCGCGGGTGGTATCACCTCGGCGGTGCCGGTGGCCACCAGCTTTCCGGCGGCGTTGCTGGCTTTGCAGTCAATCGTGACAACCTTGCGCCGGTCCTGCTTGTCGGTGACTTCCAGTGCGATGGTGATTGTGTCGCCGATTTTGACCGGTTGGCGAAAGCGCAGGGTCTGGCTGAGGTAGATGGTGCCGGGCCCGGGTAGCTCCATGGCCAGGGCGGCGGAAATTATCGCGCCTGTCAGCATACCGTGGGCGATGCGCTCACCAAAGATCGTCCCGGCCGCGAATTCGGCATCCAGGTGCACCGGGTTCACATCGCCCGATACTGCGGCAAATAACTGGATATCCCGTTCTTCAACCTGTTTGGAGTAGCTCGCCGTTTGTCCGGTCGTGATCTCCTCGTAAGTAAAATTACCAAGCTTTGACATATCGCGGGCCTCCTGCGCTTACAATAGCGGGGAGTGTAACCCATTTTTTATTGAGCACCGGATAGATCCCCGGTACAGAGCGGTACTATGCAAAATGCTGGCGGGAGCGGCTCAGACTCCCCGAACTCACAGCCACAGGATGCCGTGGTGCGGGATATTCGCATCGAGGACATTACCTTTCCCGAGGAGTTGCCGATTACGGAGCGGCGCGAGGATATTGCGCGCGCAATAAGCGACCACCAGGTCGTGATCATCGCGGGTGAGACCGGCTCGGGCAAGACCACCCAATTGCCCAAGATCTGCCTTGCGCTGGGGCGGGGTCGGGAAAAACTTATTGGCCACACCCAGCCCCGACGCCTGGCGGCACGAACAGTGGCGCAGCGCATAGCACAGGAACTCAATACCAACCTGGGCGACCTGGTGGGCTACCAGGTGCGATTTACCGACAAGGTGTCCGCTGCCAGCGCCGTCAAGCTTATGACGGACGGGATCCTGCTGGCGGAAATACAGCGGGACCGGCTGTTGCGTAACTATGACACCATCATTATCGACGAGGCCCACGAGCGCAGCCTGAATATCGATTTCCTGCTGGGTTACCTGAAGCGTTTGCTGCCAAAGCGGCCTGACCTCAAGCTGTTGATTACCTCGGCGACCATAGACGTCGAAAGTTTTTCCCGGCATTTCGACGGCGCGCCGATCATTGAGGTGTCGGGCCGCACCTACCCGGTGGAAACGCATTATCTCGACCCGGTGGAAAGCGATACGGATGAGGGTTCCGCCGCGCGGGTCGCCTCGATCGTCGAGGACGTCGATGCCGGCCGTTTCGGTCCCCGCGGCGACGTGCTGGTTTTCCTGCCGGGTGAGCGGGACATACGGGAGCTTGCCCGGCAGCTGCGGCGCAATCCCTCACTGGATGTGCTCCCGCTCTATGCCCGCCTGAGCCAGGCGGAGCAGAACCGTGTCTTCGATACCTCCTCGCGCCGGGGTATCCGGGTGGTATTGGCAACCAACGTGGCGGAGACGTCCCTGACCGTGCCGGGTATCCGCTACGTGATCGATCCGGGTGTGGCGCGTATCAGTCGCTACAGCTTCCGTACAAAAGTGCAGCGTTTGCCCATTGAACCGGTGTCCCAGGCCAGCGCAAACCAGCGCAAGGGACGCTGCGGCCGCGTTGCTGCCGGTGTGTGTATACGCCTTTACAGCGAGTCCGATTTCAATGGCAGACCGGAGTTTACCGACCCGGAGATCATGCGCACCAACCTGGCAGCCGTGGTATTGCAGATGCTTGTCCTGGACCTGGGCGAGGTGGAGGATTTTCCCTTTATCAATCCCCCCGACCCGCGTTTGGTGCGCGACGGCTACAAGTTGCTGGAGGAGTTAGGTGCAGTGACGCCCGCGGGTGGGCTGACCGCCGTGGGCAGGCGTATGGCGAATTTACCGGTAGACCCCCGCCTTGCGCGTATGGTGCTGGCTGCTGCCGACCAGGGTTGCCTGGAAGAAGTGCTGGTGATCACCAGCGCGCTGGCGATACAGGATCCGCGCGAGCGACCCGCCGACAAGCAGCAGCAGGCCGACCAGGCCCATGCCCGATTTCGTCATCCGCGCTCGGATTTCATGGCCTGGCTCAAGCTGTGGTCCTATTATGAAGACCAGCGCCAGGCCCTGAGTGGCAACCAGCTGGCGAAGCTCTGCAAGCGGGAGTTTCTCGCCTATATGCGAATGCGCGAGTGGCGGGATGTGCACACCCAGCTCAGCATTGCCTGCCGCACGCAGAAGCTCCACCCCCGGCCGAACCTGCCGCCGGAGGAAAACTACGAAGGGGTGCACAAAGCGCTTTTGTCCGGTCTGCTGGGCAATATCGCCCAGTTACAGGAGGGCAGGGAGTATCTTGGGAGCCGCAATCGCAAGCTGCAGATATTCCCTGGCTCGTCCCTGGCCCGCAAGCCACCCAGGTGGCTGGTGGCCGCCGAAGTGGTCGAAACCTCAAACGTGTACGCCCGCGAGGTCGGGACGATCGATCCCGAATGGGCGCTGGACATTAATCCGGGGCTGCTCCACCGGCACTATTACCAACCGCGCTGGCAGCCGCGCAGTGGTCGTGTCATGGCGTACGAGCGGATCACCCTGTATGGGCTTACTCTCGCGGACAAGCGTTCGGTGCATTACGGGCCGGTCGCCCCGGCGGAGGCCAGGGAGCTGATGATTCGCGACGCCCTGGTGGGGTGCAACATGCGTCCCTTCCCTGCGTTCCTGAAACACAACCAGCGCCTGGTGCGCGAGCTCGAGGAACTCGAGTCGCGCACCAGGCGGCGTGACATTCTGGTAGATGAGCAGGTGTTGTTTGAGTTCTACGATGCGCGCCTCCCCGACGACATCTATACGGCGGGTCGCTTGCAGGGCTGGTTGAAGCGCCAGCCCGATGCCGCAAACCAACTGCGGATGAAACGGGAGGACCTCCTGGCCCGGGATCCCGGGGCGCACCTTGGCGACCAGTTTCCCGATCACCTGGATTGCGAGGATATGCGGTTCAGGTTGAGTTACTTATTCGAACCCGGGGGCGAGACGGACGGTGTCTCGGTGACCGTACCGGTCGCCCTGCTCAACCGGGTGCCCCGTTACCGCTTTGATTGGCTGGTGCCCGGCCTGCTGCGTGAGAAATGTATACAGCTGGTGAAGGGCCTCCCCAAGGCCAAGCGCAAGCAACTGGTTCCGGTGCCAGACCACGTGGATCGCGCCCTTGCCGGGATGGTACCGGACGATGTCGACCTGTTGCAGGCACTGGCGCAAAAGCTGGGTGGTCGCAGCGGCATCACTCTGGAACCGGGTGACTGGGACCTCGACAGGCTCGATGATTACTACCGCATGAATGTCCGGGTGGTTGACGCAGATGGCCGGCTGCTGGCCCAGGGCCGCAACCTCGCGGAGCTGGTGACGCGGTTTCGCAGCGACAGCGGGCGCAGCACGGGTGCCGGGCGCGACGATTCACCGGCCCGCAGCGGAATCGTGCGGTGGGATTTTGGTCAACTGCCGCGCGAATGGCGTTTCCGCCAGGCGGGGCTGGATATCGTATCTTACCCGGCGCTCGAGGACAGGGGCGACGAGGTGGCAATCGTCCTGTGCGATTACCCCCTGGAGGCGCGCCTCAGGCACAGGCTGGGTGTACTGCGCTTGCTGCGCCTGCACAGTGCCCAGCAGGTGAAATACCTGCGCAAGCAATTACTGCGAGGCAATGAATTCAACCTGGTGCTGGCTGCCAGTGGGCTCGAGCGCACCGCGCTGCTGGAAGACCTGGTGGACGCCAGTTACGCGCAGGCGATGGGCGTTGATGCAACCCCGCCTTTTAGCCAGGAGGAGTTTGAGGACATGCTGGGAAGAGGCGGGGCCGGGGTAATCAGCCTTGGCGGCGAACTCGAAGCGATTGTTCTTAACAGCCTGCGGGTACTGGCGGAGGTTCGTCAGGGCCTGGCCGGATTGGCGCCGGGGCGCTGGACGGATACCCGCCGTGATATCGATGACCAGCTGCTGCGCTTGTTGGCAGCGGGTTTCCTGCGTGACACCCCGGGGCCATGGCTGGCCCAGCTGCCGCGCTACCTAAAGGCGCTGCGCACGCGCATAGAGCGCCTCTCGGGGCAGTATGCCAAGGACCAGGCGAATACACAGCTGCTGCAGGCATTGTCGAGCCGCCTGTGGCAGCTGGTTGACGCCCGGCCCGGCGTGTTGTTGCTCAGTGCCGAGGCGGTGCAATATCGCTGGTTGCTGGAGGAGTTCAGGGTTTCCCTGTTTGCCCAGAGCCTGGGTACCCGGCAGGCGGTATCCGCCAAGCGACTGGAGGAGCAGTGGCGGCTTGTGGTGAACTGGCTGGATGAGAATCCCCACTGAAGCGCCGCTGGAATTGCGTCTATACTTGGGCACCGGGGTGAAACTTCCCGGGCGATTCCGGGTCATAACCTGAACCAGATTTGTCCGGCAACAGCATGTCCTTGCGGGTACTTCGGGTTACGACAAAAACGACTTCATCATACATAGGGAATTTATTATGGCTCAATTCAAGAAACCCCTGGCGGCAGCACTGGGTGCCGCGTTCCTGGCAAGCTCCGTTGCGCCGCTGGCAACGGCCGCCGTCAACCCGTTTTCGGCCCAGCAGCTGAGCAGTGGCTACGACTTGCCCAATTTTGACAAGGACGCCGAGGGTAAGTGCGGCGAAGGCAAGTGTGGCGAGAAGAAAGCCGCCAACGAAGGTAGCTGCGGCGACAAGAAAGCCGCCGAGGGCAGCTGTGGCGACAAGGCAAAAGAAGGCAGTTGCGGGGAAAAGGCCAAGGAAGGAAGCTGCGGTGACAAGGCCAAGGCCAAAGCCAAAGAAGGCAGCTGTGGCGACAAGAAAGCCGGTGAGGGCAAGTGTGGCGGCAGCTAATGCCTGAGGTCACCCGGGACCTGGCAGGAGCGGGTCTCGGTTTGCGGCGGGCCCTGCTGGGACCGCTGCAGTCCATGAACCCCGCTTCTGTTGATTTTATGGAAGTGGCGCCCGAGAACTGGATCGGGGTAGGGGGTCGGTTTGGCAGGCAGTTTCGCGAGCTGGCCCAACGGCACCCGATCGTTTTGCATGGCCTGTCCCTCGATATCGGCGGCCCGGACCCGATCGACACCGACCTGGTGCGTGCGGTGAAAAGACTGATGTCAGAGATAGGCGCACCCCTGTACAGCGAGCACCTGAGCTACTGTGCGGCGCAGGGGCATCTGTACGACCTGCTGCCTATCCCGTTTACCGGGGAAGCGGCGGAATATGTCGCCGGCCGCGTGCGCCAGGTCCAGGACATCCTGGAACAGCCAATCGCCCTGGAAAATGCGTCATATTATGCCCAACCCCACGCGGAGATGAGCGAGGCGGCTTTCATTTGCGAGGTATTGGCACAAAGCGGTTGCGACCTGCTACTGGACGTCAACAATATTTATGTCAACAGCATAAACCACCGGTATGACCCGGTTGATTTCCTGGACGCACTACCGCTGGAACGGACCCGCTACATCCATGTGGCAGGCCATTACGATGAGGCGCCGGACCTCAAGGTCGATACCCACGGCGCTGACGTGATCGACCCGGTTTGGGCGCTCCTGGCCCAGGTCTACCAGCGGCTTGGCCCCGTGCCTACCTTGCTGGAACGCGATTTCAACCTGCCGCCACTGGCGGATCTGTTGCAGGAAGTGGGGCGGGTACGCCAGCTCCAGCAGGCATCAGCGCGTCGCCCGCAGGCGAGGGCACGGGCATGACCGGCTCCGCGATGAAGGACAGCCAACTCGCTATGGCGCGCTATCTGCGCAACCCGGCGTGTGCACCTGCCCCTGCGGGCGTGGAACAGCGCCGCCTGGATATCTACCAACGCCTGGTTTACACCAATATCGAAAGCTTCATCAGCACCGGGTTCCCGGTTTTGCGCAGCCTGTATGAGGACGAACACTGGCATGCGCTGGTCCGCGTCTTCATTGACCGCCATCCCTGTCACACGCCCTATTTCCTGGAGATCGGGCAGGAGTTTCTCCAGTTCCTGTTCGAGGAGCATGAGCACCGGGATGTCGATCCGGTATTTATCAACGAACTTGCCCATTACGAGTGGGTTGAGCTGGCACTGGATGTCTCCGAGGAAGAACTGC
>JAHEBM010000063.1 GCA_024642245.1 Haliea sp. | reverse complement strand
TATGGCTTGAAGACGGGACACAATACCCAGCCTGGTTTAGATGTTCCAGGCCTATACTGACTTGCTTCATGGTACGTGACTTCGACACCACGGATGTTGGAGTCAAGCCGATATGCTGTCGTGTGGGTGGCGAAATAGTAATTTCCCAATAATATCAGAGTGTTGCCTGTTGCTGCTTGCTCCAGCAAATATTACCCTCGGACAGCATGAGAGATGTTATATACCTGCTGTTTCACCTGCTCACCACCCTTGCTACGCTGATACGGCCCGGTGGTAGCCGAACTGTTATTGCCGAGAATCTGCTTTTGAAGCAGCAGTTGATAATCCACAGCAGGGCCAGAGAACGAGCACCGAATCTGTCAACCCGGGATCGTGCTTTACTCGGTTTCTGGTCGTTATTTCTGAATCCCAAGCGTATTGTTAGAGCAGCAATAATCATCAAGCCTTCCACCCTACTCTCATTCCATAACGCCCTGAAGAAACGGAAATACCGGCAACTGTATTCACCAAGTGGGGGCCGCAAGCCTGGACCAAAAGGACCATCCAGGGAGGTCATTGATGCCATCGTCGAAATGAAACGTCGCAATCCACGATACGGTTGTCCCCGCATTGCACAGCAAATCAATTTGGCGTTTGGCCTGGAACTCGATAAGGATGTTATACGCAGAATTCTCGCAACCCACTACAAGCCAGATCCCAGTATCCACGGGCCATCCTGGCTTACCGTGATCGGTCATGCCAAAGACAGCCTATGGAGTGTGGATCTATTTCGCTGCGTGTCGATATTGCTGAAAAGTCACTGGGTGATGGTTGTTATGGATCAGTACACCCGCAGGATCATTGCCTTCGCAGTTCACGCCGGGAATGTGGATGGTCCAGCACTCTGCCGTATGTTCAGTGATGCTACATTTGAAAAAGGATGGCCGAAATATATCAGCTCAGATAACGATCCTTTGTTTCAATATCATCGGTGGAAAGCCAACTTGCGCGTGCTTGATATTGAAGAAATCAAATCAGTTCCACATGTGCCGATGTCTCATCCGTTTGTAGAAAGACTGATTGGCAGCATTCGGCGTGAGCTACTGGATCACACCTTCTTTTGGACAGCGACTGACCTGGAAAACAAGCTCCGTGATTATCAGTGCTATTTCAACGAGTGCCGGGTTCATTCCGGGCGGGAAGGCTCCACTCCAATCGGTTCAGCAGACAGAAAAATTGTCGACATCAATGAATATCGATGGAAGAAGCACTGCCGTGGTTTGTTTCAACTTCCGATGGCGGCTTGAATTAGGGTTTCGCCATGGACAGGAGGAAAAACAAAATTTCTCTTTAAAATCAATTAGATATGTGGCGGAGAGCGAGGGATTGTTTGTGGCATCGACAGGGCGCTTTGCGCCGGCACTCGGCTCAGCTTTGAAGTTCCGGGCGAGGGATTGATCAGAACAGCCTTAGGGCTGTTCTGACCCTACGGGCTTCGTCGCTTCGCTCCTCGTCCAAACTTGCCTCTAAGGCAAGTTTGTCGAACCGGAGGGTTCGTCCACACCGCGATCTTCACCCTATAAAAAAGGGGCCCCGAAACAGGGGCCCCTTTTTTATATGGCGGAGAGCGAGGGATTCGAACCCTCGATAGGGTATAAGCCTATACACCCTTAGCAGGGGTGCGCCTTCAGCCACTCGGCCAGCTCTCCGGATTAAACTCGTGTCGAGGTCATTCGGGCATGCGCCCAAACAGGGGTTCACCCCAGGCGATTCATCGCTCCTCGTTCAAGGCGCGGGATAATACCACAACCAGTGCAAAATCAAAGTCCTACAACATGCAGACAGGGGATGATTAGTCCTCTTTCGGGGGGGGAGCGTCCTCGTCTTCCTGGATGCGATTGAAAATCTCCTCGCGGTGCACGGCGACATCCCGGGGCGCGTTGACGCCGATACGGACCTGGTTGCCTTTTACACCCAGCACGGTCACAGTGATATCGTCGCCGACCATGAGCGACTCTCCAACCCTGCGAGTCAAAATCAACATTACCAACTATCTCCAGTATGGTCGCTGCCCGGTATGTTTCACGGCGGGCAATAACTTGTGAGAAACCAGGCGCATACACCCTCAGGTGCTTATCGATTGGCCAGTCTAGTTTTAGTTCAAATCCGCTAAAATGCAACGAAAGTAAGCGCAGCCTGCTTCCACGGCGTCTCAGCCCCGGCCCCTTAGGCAGTCCCTTCCTCCTTTGGTTCCCTTTCCAGGCCAAAAGATGAATGCAGAGAGCGCACCGCAAGTTCCAGGAACTTCTCCTCGATAATCACTGATATCTTGATTTCAGACGTCGTAATCATCTGGATATTGATACCCACCTCGGCCAGCGCGCCGAACATCTGGCTGGCAACCCCGGCATGCGAGCGCATACCCACACCCACCACTGACACCTTGGCTATTTTGCTGTCGCCACGCACTTCCCGCGCCTTGATCTCGTTTGCCACGCCCTGCAGCACTTCCTTCGCACGGGCCAGGTCGCTGCGGCTCACGGTAAAACTGAAGTCGGTCGTATTGTCATCAGCCGAGTTCTGCACGATAACATCGACTTCGATGTTCGCCTCCCCGATGGGACCGAGAATCTTGTAGGCCACCCCGGGCATGTCGGGAACACCCAGGATCGTCAGCTTGGCCTCGTCCCGGTTGAAGGCGATTCCGGCAATTGTTGGCGTTTCCATCTGATTCGCATCCTCCAGTGTAATGAGCGTGCCAGGGCCTTCCTCAAAACTGTGTAGTACCCGCAGCGGAACCTGGTACTTGCCGGCAAACTCCACCGCGCGTATCTGCAGGACCTTGGAGCCCATACTGGCCATTTCCAGCATTTCCTCGAAGGTGATCCGGTCCAGCCTGCGGGCACCGTCAACCACCCGGGGGTCCGTCGTGTAGACTCCGTCCACATCAGTATAAATCTGGCACTCGTCCGCCTTCAGGGCTGCCGCCAGCGCCACCGCCGTGGTGTCGGAACCGCCCCGGCCCAGGGTCGTGATATTGCCGTGCTCGTCCACGCCCTGGAAACCGGCTACCACCAGCACAAAACCCGCCTCCAGGCCGGCGTGCAGGCGCTCGTTGTCGATTTCCCGGATACGGGCCTTGGTGTGGGAGTCGTCGGTAAGAATGCGCACCTGGCTGCCGGTGTAGGATTTGGCTTTCACCCCCCGCTTGTGCAGGGCCATGCTCAGCAGCGCGGTGGTCACCTGCTCGCCGGTGGAGATCAGCACGTCCATCTCCCTGGGCTCAGGCCGTTCCTGCACCTCCTCGGCCAGCGCAATCAGCCGGTTGGTCTCGCCGCTCATGGCAGAGACCACGACAACCACGTCGTGTCCCTCGGCCCGGAACCTGGCCACCTTGTCGGCCACCTGGCCGATTCGCTGGATGGAGCCTACCGAGGTGCCGCCGAATTTTTGAACGATCAGACCCATGACTGCCTGCGCCGCGCCCCTGCATGAGTCGCGGCAAGCTCCCCCTGAAAAAGCGCGCTATTAAACACTAAAGTGGACACTAATTAAACAGCCCGCCCTGGCGCAAGCGTCAATAGACGGTTGTCATTGCAGCGCGGACGCCACCCAGTCGGGCACATCCTTGAGCACCCCGGGAAGCGCGGCAACATCGGTACCGCCGCCCTGGGCCATGTCCGGACGGCCGCCCCCCTTGCCGCCGAGACGCTCGGCGACTTCACGCATGAGGTCGCCGGCTTTGACCCGGCCGGTCAGGTCGGCGGTGACACCGGCGGCCAGCGCGACCTTGTCATCGGTGACCGCCGCCAGCAGGATGACGCCGCTGCCCAGCTTGTTCTTGCACTGATCGAGGGTATCGCGCAGGGATTTTGCATCCGCGCCCTCCACGGTGGCCGCCAGTACCCGGATGCCCGCCACTTCCACCGCACCGGCGGTCAGGTCGCCGCCCGCGGAGGTGGCCAGTTTCTGCTTGAGCCGGGCAATTTCCTTTTCCAGCTCCCGGTTTTCCGTGCGCAACGCGGCAACCTTGTCCACCACGTTGTCGCTGTTACCCTTGACCACTTCGCACAGCGCGGCCAGGCGCTGCTCACCGCGATCGATAAGCGCCAGTGCCCCGCTGCCTGTCACGCCTTCAATCCGGCGCACACCGGAGGCGACACCGGATTCACTCACGATGCGCAGCAGGCCGATATCACCGGTGCGAGAAGCGTGCGTACCGCCGCACAGTTCCACCGAGAAATCATCCCGTCCCATCGCGAGTACACGCACCTCGTCACCATATTTCTCGCCGAACAGGGCCATGGCACCCGCTGCCACTGCATCCTCCATGGACATCACACGGGTACTGACCGCGGTGTTGGCGCGAACCTGCTCATTCACCAGGTTTTCTATCTCCTTCAACTCCCCGGCGCTGATGCCCTGGGGATGGGAGAAGTCGAAGCGCAGTCGCTGGGAATCAACGAGCGAGCCCTTCTGCGCAACGTGGCTTCCCAGCACCTTGCGCAGCGCGGCGTGAAGCAGGTGGGTAGCCGAGTGGTTCAGGCGCGTGCTCTGGCGCACCTGCGCATCCACCACCGCTTGCAGGCTGTCGCCCGTCTTTACCTGGCCCTCGAGCACTTTTACATGGTGCAGGTGATGGCCGGAGGACTTGGTGGTATCCGTCACCTCCAGCTTCACACCGGCGGCAGTGAGATAACCGCAATCGCCGACCTGGCCGCCGGACTCGCCGTAGAAGGGCGTCCTGTCCAGCACTACCACGCCGCTGTCGTCCACACCCAGCGAAGAAACCTGTTCGCCAGCCCGCAGCAGCACGGTCACCTTACCGCTGTCCGTGAGCTTGTCGTAGCCGGTAAACTCCGTGCTGCCATCCAGGGTGAGGACCGAACTGTAGTCCACCTTGAAGCTGCCACTCTCCTGCGAGCGCGAGCGCTGGGCCGCCATGGCTACGTCATAGCCCGCCATGTCGAGACTGAGGCCGCGTTCCCGGGCAATGTCGTTGGTGAGGTCGGTGGGAAAGCCATAGGTATCGTACAGCTTGAACACCAACTCCCCGGGGATCTCGCTGCCACCCAGCCCGGCCAGCGCCTCATCCAGTATCTGCATACCGTTGTCCAGGGTCTTGGCGAACTGCTCTTCCTCGGCCAGCAAGGCTTTCTCGACCTGCTGCTGGTGCCTGGCCAGCTCCGGGTAGGCATCGCCCATCTGCGCCGCCAGGGTACCCACCAGCTGGTGAAAGAAAGGAGAGGTGGCGCCCAGCTTGTTACCGTGGCGGATCGCGCGGCGAATGATGCGGCGCAGCACGTAGCCGCGACCCTCGTTACCGGGCATGACGCCATCGACAACCAGGAAGGTACAGGAGCGGATGTGGTCGGCTATGACCCGCAGTGAGCTGTGCTCAAGGTCCTCGACTCCCAGTATCCGTGCCGCGGCCTTTATCAGCGCCTGGAACAGGTCTATCTCGTAATTGCTGTGCACGCCCTGCATGACAGCCGCGATTCGCTCCAGCCCCATACCCGTGTCGACGGAGGGCTTGGGCAGCGGGTGCAGTTCGCCGGACGGGTCCCGGTTGAACTGCATGAACACCAGGTTCCATATCTCGACATAGCGGTCAAGATCGTCGTCGGCGCTGCCGGGCGGACCACCGGGCACGTCCGGGCCGTGATCGTAAAACAGTTCGGAGCAGGGGCCGCAGGGACCGGTATCACCCATCTGCCAGAAATTATCCTCGTCCAGGCGCGACAGGCGATCGGGACTGACGCCGATTTCGTTTACCCAGATGTCCGCGGCCTCATCGTCCGAGATATGCACGGTGACCCACAACTTTTCCGCGGGGAGCTGCAGGCGCTCGGTGAGAAAGGACCAGGCAAACTGTATCGCCTCGCGCTTGAAGTAATCACCGAAACTGAAATTGCCCAGCATCTCGAAGAAGGTATGGTGACGCGCGGTATAGCCGACGTTTTCCAGGTCGTTGTGCTTGCCACCGGCACGCACGCAGCGCTGGCTGCTGGCCGCCCTGACATAGGGACGGGGATCCGTGCCCAGGAAGGTGTCCTTGAACTGGTTCATGCCCGCGTTGGTAAACAGCAGGGTGGGGTCGTCGCCCGGCACCAGCGAACTGCTGGGCACGCGCGTGTGGCCCTGCTCTTCAAAATAGGCCAGGAAGGCCTCGCGTATCTCTACGGTCTTCATAAGCGTTCTCGGTTGTAAGATGATGGCCGGCGTATCGCCCTAGCCCGCCATGTGCCCTTCGGCAAAGGTCCTGCCTGCGATGATGTGCAGGTGCAGGTGAAATACGGTCTGGCCTGCGCCGGAGCCGTTATTGATCACCAGGCGAAACGCTTCCGCGACACCCAGCTGTTCAGCCACCCTGCCCGCCGCCAGCAGCAGGTGACCCAGCAATGCCTGGTCACTGTCCTGCGCATCCACCAGGCGCGGGATACCGCGCTTGGGAATCACCAGCACGTGTACCGGCGCCTGTGGGTTGACATCGTTGATGGCGATACAGTGATCGTCCTCGTAGAGGAACTCGCTGGGTATGTCGCCGGCGATGATCTTGCCAAAAATAGTGTCCGACATGGTGACTACCCCAGTTTCTCGTCTGCGCTGAGCACCCGGGCCTCGCTTTCCAGCATAACCGGAATGCCGTCGCGCACCGGGTAGGCCAGGCCGCTGGCCTTGCAAACAAGCTCGTCTTTTTCCGCGTCGTATTCCAGCGGCGCCTTGGTAACCGGGCACACCAGGATACTGAGCAATTTCTTGTCTATCATCACCGACTCACAGGGCTGAAGAGGGACGGTATTATACGGATTTTTCAGGGCTTGGGCATGGGTTTGGGCTTGGGCATGGGCGGGGCCAGCAATTGCGGGTCAATACGCTCCTCGCGCCAGTTCATGCGCCAGTCCAGGTGGGGACCGGTGGCCCGCCCGGTGGAGCCGACAGCGCCGATGAGCTCACCCGCGCGCAGTTCATCACCCACCTTCACCGCCACCTTGCTCATGTGCAGGAAGGTGGACGACAGGCGGTAGCCGTGATCGAGGATCACCGTGCCGCCGGAAAAATACAGGTCCGGCTCCGCCAGGGTTACCACACCCGGGGCGGGAGCGTACACGGGGGTACCGGTCGGCACGGCAACGTCCACGCCGAAGTGGGGATTGCTCGGCTTACCATTATAAAAGCGCTGGCTGCCGTAAACCCCGGATATGGGCCCCTGGGCCGGCCACACAAACCGCTCCAGCACGGTCTCCACCAGCTGGGGGCGCTGGAGGCTGGGCGCCCTGGCATTGGCGACCAGTGTGGCCTCGCGCTGGATGCGCGCCAGCATCTCGGGGGGCGGGGTTACCGTCGCCTGCGGTACGCCTTCCACCCGTTGTACCTGGTACTCCCTG
The DNA here is from genome assembly GCA_024642245.1 of Haliea sp. Lineage (GTDB taxonomy): Bacteria > Pseudomonadota > Gammaproteobacteria > Pseudomonadales > Halieaceae > JARRPM01. Next base: position 11,293 of record JAHEBM010000063.1, on the reverse strand, counting down.
CGGGCCACCTGCAGCGTCTCGCTGCAGGGCTGCGGGCCTGCCACCACCAGCTCCACCTGGCTTTTTGCATCCCGGCCGAAGCCGGCAAAGGTCGTGCCGTCGGGCAGCACGTCCAGTGCCTGGCCCCCGAGGGTGACGGTGCTGCCGGGCGCCACCCTGCCCCAGATAAAGCCGCCCTGTTCGAGGGCGCCGCTGTACTGGAGGCACGACCCCTGCACCAGGGGTGCACCCATGGCCATCATCGCCACCGCGCCCAGTAGGCGTCGAAATCCTGCATTTACCACCATCATCCAGTCCTGTGTTTGGCAGCACTGTCGCCTGTGCAGCCCGTCGGGTTATTTGCTCGAGGGGGATTATGGTGCTCCCCCGCCGCCGCTACAATAGCACCCCATGAGCAGATACAGACCACCCAGGCGCCGCGGCTCCACCTACATCACACCCGAGGGGGAACAGCGCCTGCGCGCGGAGTTGCACCAGTTGTGGAAAATCGAGCGACCGCAGGTGACCAGTGCCGTGCACGAGGCCGCGAAAAATGGCGACCGCTCGGAAAATGGCGACTATATCTACGGCAAGCGCCGTTTGCGCGAGATCGACTCGCGGGTGCGTTTTCTCAACAAACGCCTGGATGAGCTCAAAGTCATCGACCAGGTGCCGGGTGACACCGGCAAGATCTACTTCGGTGCCCGGGTTACGCTCGAGGACGAGGCGGGACAGGAGCAGCACTGGCGCATCGTGGGGCCGGATGAATTCGATCTCGCGGCGGGCAAGCTGAGTATGGATTCCCCCATGGCGCGCTCACTGCTGGGCAAGCAACTGGACGATGAAATCACGGTGAGCAGCCCCGCCGGGGAGCGGGTGTATTACGTCACTGCTATCAGTTACGCACCCGCCTAGACCGGCGGTGCAGGAACCACATCCCCAGTCCGCTCAGGGCAAGGACCCCAAGCAATAAGCCGACAGCGTCCACCACCAACACACCGGGACGGCCCAGCAGCCGCCCACTGTGCAGGTCCAACAGAAGTCGTTCCCAGCTGAGCCAGGCCTGCGCGGCGGGGATGCGGCTGAGCAGGTCCCGGGGCAGCTCCCCCGGGGCAAGCTGCCGGACAAGCGCCCCTGCCGGTGCGGCCCGGCTGAAATCCATCCGGTCCAGGTCGGCAAGCCACCAGTCGCCCGCCGCCTGCACCACCAGGCCCTCATCCACCCTGCCGACAGCCACCAGCGGCCCGGGCAAGCCGGTGCCGGCGTCGGCCGCCTCAACCAGTTCTCCACTGGCGGTGACCAGCAGCAGTTGCCGGGTACAGGCAGCGACGTACATTTCCCCCAATCGCGTGGCGCCCACCAGCTGGCCGGCACAGGGTGCCACCTCCACGTCATCGAAATAGACAAGGCCATTGGCAGTGCGGGATAACCAGTGCGAGCCCACCGGGTACGCGGTGAGCTCAGCCGAGCCATCGCCATAGACCCGGCTCAGCCAGGGCCAGTCGACGAAGCGGCGATCCAGCCCCAGTTCGGGGGAGTGATTCAGCACAATGCCGGTAACGGCAAGCACCAGCGCGAACAGGGCCGCCAGCACACCCAGCCGGCGGTGCCAGCGCCACAGCAGGCCAACCAGTCGCGGGCGACGGCGCATCAGCCGCGCACCTGCGAGTCCAGCCACAGGGCCAGCCTCGCCACCCGCTCTACCGCGCGCACCGACAGGGTGGCGCCGGTGATGCCATCGATCGGTTCAGACAGGTGACCGTCCCCTGCCAGGGTCAGGCCACCGAACTGATCGGTGAAGAACGGGTAGCGTATTTCCCAGCCGCGACTCTCCCGAAAGGCGAGCACCTCGACCCGCTCGATCTGCCCACCCAGGACAGCAACCCCCAGGGTAATCGGTTTCTCCTTGCCGATATCCTCGAGAATCCAGGCGGTGCGCTCCCCCGCCTGCCAGTAGCGCAGGCGCAGCGCGGCGGGCAGCCAGCCAACAGCCTCCCTGGCCGCGGCCTTCGTCTCCTGGGTCAGCCACAGGGTGTGCATCTCGGGCTGGCCATCGCCGAAGGCAAGTTGCAGGAAATCGTCGCGCGACAGGTAATCCTCGGCCACCACAGAAAATGCTGTCACCACGAGGGTGACAGCAAGCCCGAAGCCCCAAGCGGCCCTATGCCTTGTCACATGCTCCCCCGCTTATCCGAGTCAAAAGCTCCAACCGACCCCCAGGTTGAGACCATCCAGTTCTTTCTGGTTGGCGGGCGCATCCTGGAACTGGTAGTCCAGCTTGAGTACCACGTGCTCCTCAAGCCAGTAATTGAAGCCCAGGTCCCACTCGCTGTACTGGCTGTCGCCGGCACCGCCAGCCTGATTATCCCACTGGCTGTAGCGCGCGAAAATACCGAGATCGCGCAGCAGCATCCAGGACGGCTCCACATACCAGCCCTCCTGGGTATCCGCGCCGGACTTGACGGCGTTGATGGCATCGTCAATTTCCCAGGTCGCGGCCAGGGCCCGCAGGCCGAAGGGCCCATTGCGGTAGGCCAGGTGAGCCTCATACAGCCATGCATCCACATCCTGGCCATACTCGCCCTGGTACAGATCCTGCTGGTACTGCACCGTGGCGCCCAGCTCCAGGCCGGTTATCCCGGTGTACTTCAGGTTGGCGGTGTAGGCAGGATCCGAGGCGTCGGCCTCCGATACTTTCTGGCGCCCGTCGCGGATCATCCACTGGCCCTCGCCGGCGTCCAGCTTGAGCCCGGAAGTAAAGGCAGTCTCGTAACTCAGGCCCGGCGCGATTTCTCCCGCCAGGGAAAGGCCGCCCTCCCACCAGGTGGTGGGAATGATATTTTTTTCCACGTTGTTGCGCTCGACACCGTAAAACGTGTCGGGCTCATGGGTCTGGTTGAGAAGACCCACCGGCAGCAGGAAAAGGCCGGCTTTCATCCGGGTGGCGCTGCCCAGGTCGTGCTCGATATACGCCTGCTCCAGTTCTACCTCGCCATCGGCGCCATCCCCGGCAATGGAGTGCTCCAGTTCCACCTCGGCAAACATGCGGGTGGTGTCGCTGAAGTCATGGCCAAGGAAAAACACGAACCGGTGGAAGTCCAGCTCGTCCTTGTCGCCCTGGCCGCCGCTGCCGTTCTGGTTATCCAGGTTGCTGTAGTGCATTTCGCCGTAGTTGCCGATCCGGGTTTTTTGCGTCCAGCTGGAGCCCTGTGAGGAAGCGCCCTGGGCGATCCCCTCCTCCACCATGCTGGCGGTGGCGTCCACCCTGACGCCGGTTTGCCGGATTTCCTCGTCTGCGGAAGCAACCTGTTCCTTGAGCCGCGCTATCTCTGCCTGCTGCTGCTGGATAATAGCCCACATCTCCTCCGGGCTTGGCGTGGCCGCTACCGCCGCCGTGGTGCACAGGCCGAACACCAGGCCCGCTGTCAGTTTTCTCATCATTGCTATCCCCCGTCACAATCTGGTGCAGTTTGGAAAAGGGGATCTTAATAGTAATGATTCTCATAAACAATAATGAATGAGATATATTCTCATTAATAACAAAAATTACCGCGACGGTCCGGCTCAGCCCTTGTCCAGGGCGCCGTAGATAATGCTCTCCAGTTGTCCCCGGAAGTTATAGGTACTGGAGGGGATCAACTGGGTCAGGAACACCACGACAAGGTCCTCCACCGGATCCACCCAGAACACGGTGCTGGCCAGCCCGCCCCAGAAATAACTGCCCACGGAGCCCGGGAAGCCGTTGCGCACCGGATCCACCTTGTTGGCAAAACCCAGGCCGAAGCCAACCCCCTCGTACACCGTTTCGCTGAAACTGCCCGTGGCGAACTGCGACATATCCACGCCGCCAGGCAGGTGATTGCGGGTCATGAACTGCAGCGTCCGGGAGCCGATCACCCGCCGGCCATCGAGGCTGCCGCCGTTGAGCAGCATCTGGCAGAAGCGAAAATAGTCAGTCACCGTCGAGAGCAGCCCGCCGCCCCCGGACCAGAAGGTACGGCTGGCAAAATGGCTGTCCTGGCCGTCATCCTGGAGCACGACTTCCTTGTGCAGGTTGCGCTCGTAGCAGGACGCCAGGCGCGCCACCTTGTCAGCGGGAATCTCGAAGCTGGTGTCGACCATGCCCAGGGGTTCGAACAGCGCCTCGCGCATGAAGTCGGGCAGGCTCTGGCCACTGATTGTCTCGATCAGGTAGCCCAGCACGTCGGTGGCCAGCGAGTAGTTCCAGCGCTGGCCCGGCGAGAACTCCAGCGGCAGTTGCGCCAGCTGGTCGATCATCTGTTGCAGGGTGTAACCGCGGCGGGGCAGGCCCACGCTCATCTCGCGATAGGCCGCGTCGACATTACTGGCATTCATGAAGTCATAGGTGAGCCCCGATGTGTGCATAAGCAGGTCGCGGATGGTCATGGGACGATCACAGGGTTCCGTCAGGAACAGCGGGTGGGCGCCGGCCTTGCGCACGCGCAATTTACGCCACTGCGGGATATAGCGGTGGACGGGATCATCCAGGGAGAACAGGCCGCGCTCGTACAAGGTCATCAGGGCCACCGAGGTGACCGGCTTGCTCATGGAATAGATACGCACAATCGTGTCAGTGGTCATGGGTGTGCCGCGTTCGACATCCCGCCAGCCGGCCACATCCAGGTAACAAACCTGGCCGTGGCGCGCCACCAGCGCGATGCTGCCGGGTATCTTGCCCGGCTCCACGTACCGCTTGCGCAAGTGCTCACCCACCCGGGCAAGCTGTTCACTGTTGATACCCACTGATTCCGGCGCGACGATCTCTGGCACGATGCAATGCCTCCTGGCTGAAAAAAGGTGACAGTGAACCGCGTAAGCGTACCCGCTGGCAAGTCGGGCAGCGCTATCGCCCCGGCTGCGGGCGCCTCGACACGCGATGGCGGCGGCGCGGGGACCGGGTGGCCTTTTGTTGCCGGGGCCGTTGCCCAACTGCTACTATCGCGCCCTCAAAAACTCGCCCGCATCAAGTAATTCAGCCGCACCCGGAGTGCCTATGACTCACCCGTCGCTGTCTGACCTGGAAAACCACCAGGACTTCATCCAACGCCATATCGGCCCCACCGCCAGGCAACAGACCGAGATGGCCAGGGCGATAGGCTACGACAGCCTGGATGCCCTGATCGACGACACCGTGCCTGCAGCGATACGGCGGCAACAACCCATGGACCTGCCCGGTGCGCAATCCGAGCAGGCCACGTTGGCCCGGCTGCGCGCACTGGCGGCGCGCAACGTGATAAACAAATCCTTTATTGGCACCGGTTACTACGACACCTGGACACCCGGCGTCATCCAGCGCAACGTGCTGGAGAACCCGGGCTGGTATACCGCCTACACGCCCTACCAGCCGGAAATCTCCCAGGGCAGACTGGAGGCGCTGCTGACGTTCCAGCAAATGATCCTCGACCTCACCGGCATGGACCTGGCCAACGCCTCCATGCTGGACGAGGGAACCGCGGCCGCCGAGGCCATGACCCTGCTGCACCGGGTCAACAAGCGCAACCGCAGCAACACCTTCCTGGTGGCCGCCGATTGCCATCCCCAGACGATCGCCGTGGTAAAGACCCGCGCCGAAGCGCTGGACATCGAAGTGGTCGTGGGCCAGCCCGCCGACCTGCTGGGCAACACCGAGGCCTTCGGCCTGCTGCTGCAGTATCCCGGCACACACGGTCACCTGGAGGACATCTCAGGGTTGGTCGATAAAGCCCACGAGGCAAATACACTGGTGACCGTGGCGGCGGATATCATGGCCCTGCTGCTGGTGAAGTCCCCGGGTTCGCTTGGGGCGGACGTGGTGGTGGGCAACACCCAGCGTTTCGGTGTTCCCATGGGCTTCGGTGGTCCCCATGCCGCCTACTTTGCCACCCGGGATGCCTACAAGCGATCGACCCCGGGCCGTATCATCGGGGTCTCGATCGACCGCCGCGGCAACCAGGCCCTGCGCATGGCCATGCAGACGAGGGAGCAGCATATCCGCCGCGAGAAGGCCACCAGCAATATCTGCACCGCCCAGGCGCTGCTGGCCATCATGGCCACCTTTTATGCCATGTATCACGGCCCCGCCGGGCTGCGGCGGATCGCCGAGCGCATACAGTACCTCACCGGACTGCTGGCCACGGGCTTGCAGCGTGCCGGCTTCACTGCTGACAACAAGCGCTACTTTGACACCCTGACCTACACCGTCGGCAACCGGCAGGCCGCCATCGTCGAGCGCGCCCTCGCCCGGGGCATGAACCTGCGCATCATCGGCGCCGACCGCCTCGGTATTTCCCTGGACGAAACCACCACAGCCGAGGATGTTGCGGCACTGTGGTCGGTCTTCAGCGGCGAGGCCGGCCCGGACCTGGACGCTGTCGCTGCCGACCTCGAACACCACGCGGGTATTCCCGCGGAGTTACTGCGCGAGGTGGACTACCTGCAACACCCGCTGTTCAACGACTACCATTCGGAAACCGCGATGCTGCGCTATATGCGCTACCTGGAAGACAAGGACATCGCGCTCAACCGCGCGATGATTCCGCTGGGCAGCTGCACCATGAAGCTCAACGCCACCACCGAAATGCTGCCGGTCACCTGGCCGGAATTCGCCGGCCTGCATCCTTTCGCCCCCGCTGACCAGACCGCCGGCTACCGGGCCATGCTGGCGGAACTGGATCATATGCTGCTGGAGTGCACCGGGTACGACGCGATTTCCATGCAACCCAACGCCGGCTCCCAGGGTGAGTATGCCGGGCTGCTGGCCATCCGGCGCTACCACCAGAGCCGCGGTGACCACCAGCGCAATGTCTGCCTGATACCCTCCTCCGCCCACGGCACCAACCCGGCCAGCGCGGCGCTCGCGGGCATGGAGGTCGTGATTGTGGAATGCGACTCGCGCGGCAACGTCGACCTGGACGACCTCAGGACGAAGGCCGGCCGCCATCGCGATGACCTGGCCTGCATCATGGTCACCTACCCGTCCACCCACGGGGTGTTCGAGGAATCGATCATCGAGCTGTGCGACATCGTGCACGCGCACGGGGGGCAGGTCTACGTGGACGGTGCGAACCTGAATGCGCTGGTCGGCATTGCCGCACCGGGAAAATTCGGGGCCGATGTGTCCCATCTCAACCTGCACAAGACCTTCTGCATACCCCACGGCGGTGGCGGCCCGGGCATGGGACCTATCGGCGTTGGCGCCCACCTGCAGCCCTTCCTGCCCAGCCACCCGGTAAACCCGGTGCCGGGCGTGGATGCGGGCAATGACGTGGTTTCCGCCGCGCCCTACGGCAGCGCCTCCATCCTGCCCATCTCCTGGACCTACATCGCCCTGATGGGCGGCGAGGGCCTGGCCCTGGCCACCAGTGTGGCTATCCTCAATGCCAACTACATTGCCCATCGCCTGAAGGATCACTACCCCATTCTCTACACGGGCACCAGCGGCAACGTGGCCCACGAATGCATCCTCGATATCCGCCCCATCAAGGAAGCCAGCGGCGTTACCGAGGAAGACGTTGCCAAGCGCCTGATCGACTACGGCTTTCACGCCCCCACCATGTCATTCCCGGTGGCCGGCACGCTGATGGTTGAACCCACCGAGTCGGAATCCCTGGAGGAACTGGACCGCTTCTGCGATGCCATGATCGCCATCCGCGAGGAGATCAGCGCGGTGCAGGAAGGGCGCCTGGATGCGAAGGACAATCCCCTGGCCAATGCCCCCCACACGCTGGCGGACGTGACCGAAACCAGCTGGGAACACCCCTACTCGCGCGAGCTGGCCGCCTACCCGGTGGACTCCCTGCGCCGCTACAAGTACTGGGCCCCGGTCAACCGGGTGGACAACGTCTACGGCGACAGGCACCTGTTCTGCGCCTGCCCGGCGATTGATTCCTACCGGGAACGGGAGGCACAGGAAACCTGACCTGACTCACCAGGTTATTCGTCATAGCCATGACGGACTCTCCGGTCCAGGCCCCGCGAAAAATCATCCATATCGACATGGATGCCTTTTTTGCCAGCGTGGAACAGCGCGACCAGCCCGGGCTGCGGGGGAAACCGGTGGCCGTGGGCGGCAGCGCCGCGCGTGGCGTGGTAGCGGCGGCCAGTTACGAGGCGCGCCGGTTTGGCGTGCGCTCGGCCATGCCGTCGGTGACGGCGAAACGACTCTGTCCCGACCTGGTATTTGTACCACCGCGGTTCGAGCAATACCGCGCCGTGTCGCGCCAGATCCACGCCGTATTTGAGCGCTACAGCGACCTGGTGGAACCGCTGTCGCTGGATGAGGCCTACCTGGATGTAAGCGCCGACAAGCGTGCGATAGGCAGCGCGGTCAGGATTGCCGAGCTGATACGCGCAGAAATCCGGGCTGAAACCCAACTCACCGCGAGTGCCGGCGTGAGCTACAACAAATTCCTGGCCAAGATTGCCTCGGACCAGAACAAGCCGGACGGCCTGTTCGTCATCCGGCCCCAGCAGGGGCCCGATTTTGTCGCCGGCCTGCCGGTGCGCCGGTTTTACGGTGTGGGGCCAAAAACGGCCGAGCGCATGGCCAGGCTGGGGCTGCACCTGGGGGCCGACCTGCGCGAACAGGATATGGCATTCCTGAGCGAGAATTTCGGGAAACTGGCCACTTATCTTTATCGCGCATCCCGCGGCATTGACCACCGCCCGGTCAGGCCCGACCGTATTCGCAAATCCGTAGGCGCCGAGCGCACCTATGCGCAGGACCTGTTGCACACCACGCAGCTGGAACAGGCCCTGGAGCGCATCGTCGAGCTGGTGTGGGATCGCATCGAGAAAAATCGCGCGCGCGGGCGCACCGTGACCCTGAAACTGAAATACCAGGATTTCCGCCAGGTTACCCGGGCGCACAGTTGTGGTCACACCATCGCGGACAAAAGCGAATTTGCAGCCATCGCCCTGTCACTGCTACAAGCACTGGTCCCCGTAACGCAAGGCGTTCGCTTGCTGGGACTGGCGCTGTCGGGACTGGTGTCCACCGACAGCGACGGCTCCGGGTCCTTCGAAAACAGGCTCGGCGAAAAACAGCGGTGCTTTGAATTCAAGGAGGTCGCTGATCCTTAGTTATCAACCTGCACCGGGGTCCCGGCAATCTATTTGCGGGAAAAACGGTGTCGCGGGTTATCAGGACTGCCGACGAATGACGAGCGCCGCTAATTCCATTGTGTAACCCACCCCGGAATCCAAACCGGTCCCTCCCGGCGAATACCTGTTACCGCAATACACTTCACGTTGCGGGGGTTCCCCTGTAAATTACCGGCCACAACAACTGACCCGGCCCACCGGCTATACACCCGAAGCTGCAGGAGACCAGTATGTATATCAACGGCGAGTGGATTCAGTCCTCCCGGAAATTCGCGGTTTTCAATCCCGCCAACGGGCAGCAAATAGGCGAGGCGGTTGACGGCCAGCGCGCAGATGCCAGCGCCGCCATCGATGCCGCCACCCGGGCCCTGCCCGCCTGGTCGGCCCTGACGGCCTACGAGCGCTCCGCGATGTTGTACCGCGCTTACCAGCTGATGCGCGAGCGCAGCGGCACGCTCGCTGAGTTGATGACACGGGAGCAGGGCAAGCCGCTGAAAGCCGCCTTGAACGAGGTCAGGTACGCGGCGGACTTCCTGTTGTGGTTCGCGGAGGAAGCCAAGCGCGTTTACGGCGAGATCATCCCGTCGGCTCGCAGCGACCAGCGCTTCCTGGTGCAGAAATCCCCCGTCGGGGTGGTGGCGGCCATCACCCCCTGGAACTACCCGATCTCCATGCTCACCCGCAAGCTTGCACCCGCCCTTGCGGCCGGTTGTACTGTAGTGCTCAAACCCGCAGAGGCCACACCCCTGTGCGCGATGGCGGTATTTGAAATCCTCCACGATGCGGGCCTGCCGGCAGGTGCCGCCAACCTCGTGACAACCTCAGACCCGGCGCCCATCGGCGACGAGTTCTGCACCAACCCACGGGTCAGGAAAATCACCTTCACCGGCTCCACCGCGGTGGGCAGGAAAATAGCGCGGGACGCCGCGCCACAGCTCAAGCGTGTATCGATGGAGCTGGGCGGGCACGCTCCTTTTATCGTATTTGACGACGCAGACCCAGTGCACGCGGCCAAGGGCGTGTCCCTGGTGAAGTTCCTGAACACCGGCCAGGCCTGCATCAGCCCCAACCGGATATTTGTACAGCGGGCAATCGTCGAGCCGTTCATGACAACACTGAACGAGCGTATTGCAGCGATGCGCGCGGGGGACGGCATGGACCCGGGCAGCAGCATCGGCCCGCTGATCAGCCAGCAGGCACTGGACAAGGTGGATCGACAGGTACGGGACGCCATCAGTCGTGGGGCGACCCTGCACAGCGGCGGCAAACGACTGCTCGAGGAGGGCCTGGACCGCGGCTTCTTTTATGCGCCGACCCTGCTGGGCGATGTCAGCCCCGACATGCTTATCTACCGGGAGGAGACGTTTGGACCGGTAGCGCCGGTCATACCCTTTGACGCCGAGGACGATGTACTGGCCATGGCCAACGACACCCACTACGGCCTTGCGTCCTATGTCTACACGCAGAACCTCTCACGTGCCATGCGCACATTCGAGGGCCTGCAATTCGGCATCGTGGGGATCAATGACATCAACCCCACCAGCGCCGCTGCGCCGTTTGGCGGCATGAAAGAAAGTGGCCTCGGCCGCGAGGGAGCCCGCGAGGGCATCGAGGAATACCTGGAGACCAAGCTGGGCGGGTTCAGCATATAATCAGCGACCCGCTTTTCGAGTAAGAGCTATACGACACAGGAGATAACCATGGCTGGACCCAAATTCCCGGGCCTGGATACACTCGCGCTGCACGCGGGCGCACAACCGGATCCCACCACAGGCGCCAGGGCGACCCCCATCTACCAGACGGCCTCCTTTGTCTTTCCCGACTCCGACTACGCCGCTTCCCTGTTCAATATAGAGCGGGCGGGGCATGTTTACTCCCGCCTCAGCAATCCCACCAATGCCGTGCTGGAAGAGCGCATCGCGGCGCTCGAAGGCGGCGTGGGTGCGATTGCGACCGCCAGCGGACAGGCAGCGTTGCACCTGGCAATCGCCACCCTGATGGGCGCGGGTTCCCATATCGTGGCTGCCAGCGCCCTGTACGGGGGCAGCCACAATATGCTGGCGTATACCCTGCCCCGCTTCGGTATCGAGACGACCTTTGTCGACGGCCGGGATCCCGGGGCTTTTCGCGCGGCGATACGGGACAATACCCGACTGGTGTTTGCGGAAACCCTGGGCAACCCGGGAATGGATGTACTGGACATTCCCGCGGT